>NZ_MWPH01000003.1:0-600000 GCF_002177135.1 Natronolimnobius baerhuensis | reverse complement strand
GAGGTCGCTCGCGCGGGCGTCCGACCAGTAGTTGCCGCCGTCGGTGTCGTTCCAGGCCAGTTGCGAGGTCGTCGAGGCGTAGGCCTGCTCGCCGTTCTCGATGACGCTGTTGCCGACGACGCGCTCGTCGGTGCTGCCGGCCGTAAAGTGGATTCCGACGCCGTTCTCGAGGACGAGGTTGTCGATGATCTCGTTCCCGTGGGCGTTGTAGACGTAGAGCCCGTTGCGGTTGGCGACGACGGCGTTGTCTCGAATTTCGGAGTTGTCGACGTCCTTGACGAGGATCCCCTGCCCGCTCGGCCCGTCGTTGTTCACGACGACGTTGTCGACAATCGTCAGGTCCTGTGAGACCATCAACGCGAAGCCGACGTCGTTGTCGAAGGCGACGTTGCCCTCGAGATGGTTGTGATCGGAGTACATGTAGTGGACGCCGTAGCGGAGGTCCCACAGGTGGTTGCCGTCGGCGCGAACGTCCTCGGACCACGAGAAGTAAATCCCGTCGCGGACGGTCGTAATCTCGTTGTCCAGCAGTTGCGCGCCGTCGGCACGGTCGAGATGGATTCCGTTGCCCCGCTGGGACTCGCCGATCTCTTCGCGCCCTGCGATGGCGGCGTCCTCGACGGTGACGTTCGTCGCTTCGGTGATCCAGATACCGAACGTCGACTCGGTGATCCGCACGTCAGACAGCGTCGCGTCGGAGCCGTTGACGTAGATGCCAGCGTCCTCGGTGCTTCGGTCAGGGCCGGACTCGCGGACCCAGAGCCCGTCGACGGTGACGTTCGCTGCCGTTATCTCGAGGACGGTGCCCTCACCGCTCCCGTCGAGCAGCGCGGCCTCGGTGCCGGTCTCGCTCCCGACGGCGCTGTCGGCCGCCTCGAGCGTGAGATCCGACGTCTCGACCGTTACGTGCTCGTCGAACCGGCCCTCGAGCGTGATCGTATCGCCGGGTTCGGCGTCGTCGACGGCAGCCTGTACGGAGTCGTACGCTTGGTCCTCGAGCGTTGCGACGCCCGATTCGTCAGGTGCCGTCACGTCGCGCGGGTCGTCCACGTCGGGTGTCCAGCCCTCGATAGTCGCGTCCGCGGTACCGCTTGCAGGGCCGTCGGCCGCGACGACGGCTGCACCGAGTGCGACAAGGAGGACCGCGACGGCGGCGACGAGGAGCCAGGATTCGCGGTCAGTCATCGCGGCTCACCTCGGAATCTGTCGGCGACGGCGTCTGGTCGGGCCGCGACGAGGATGGCGGGTCGGTGCTGCTGACAGGCTCTTCGTGTGCGTCGCCCGTGAGGCGATCCAGTCGCTCGCGGACGAGCGCCGGGACGTCCCCGAGGGTGGCCTCCGAATCGCGAGACAGGAACGCGACTACGAGCAGCGCAAGCGCAACGAGCGTGAGGTAGCCGCCGGGGCCGAACCAGGCGAGGCCGCTGATGTTCGCGATTTCGTAGGTGCCCAGTAGCGGCGGCGTGAAGCCGTCGATTCCGCGCATCGGCGCGTCGGGATCGAGCGTATGGCCGGCCTGGTAGAGCCGGTACTGGATGGCCGCGAACATCGTGACGAACACGGCAAGCGTACCGGCGAGTTGGCAGGTCAGTCCGAGCTTCAGCTTTCGGACGGTCGGTGCAAGCGCAACGAACACGCCAGCGGCTGCGACGGCGACGAACGCGAGCGGGCCGACGGACCACTCGGGCACCTCGATTGCGTTCGGATGGACGTCGTAGTTCGGCTCGAGGAAAACCGGATCCGGATAGTAGAACCCGACGTACCGGTTGAGTCCCTGCGTTTCGGCGACGTCGCCCTCGAGGCGTGGATAGGCGTACAGTTCGACGAACAGGCCGTCGGGGTACTGGGGTGCCTCGAGCGTGATCCGCCACATCGGGAGCGCGATTGCGACGAGTAGCAGCGCCGCCGCTGCGAGCGGGAGCGCGCGACGGAGTTCAGCGAGTTTGGTGAGTTGTGACATGGCGGAACAAGGTGGGAACGCGGGTGTTAGTCAGCCGGTTCGACCAGCAGCCGCGAGCGCATCTCGAGGTGGAGTGCGCTACAGAAGTACGCACAGTAGATCCAGTAGACGCCGGGCTCGTCGGCCGTAAACGTCACCTCACGGGTTTCCTGCGGTGCCAGCTTGATGTTGACGTTGTGCTGTGGGATGGCAACGGAGTGGAGGATGTCCTCTTCTTGCTCGATGTTCGTCGAGCGGATGGTCACTTCGTCGCCCTCCTGGACCACGATGTCCTCGAGTCCGAAGGTGTTTCGCGCGTTGTACATCTCGACGTGGACCCGGTCGCCGTCTCGCTCGATGAAGTTGTCCTCGTCGTCCGGCGAAATGAACTCGAGTGCGAGGTCGTCGGGGTCGTACACCGACGCGGGATCGAGTCGGTCGGCGCGGACGATAGAGGCGTCGTGCGGTTCGGGGTAGGCGGGCGTGTCCTTGACGAGTTCCATCCCGGCGTCGTCGTCGCCGATGTAGAACAGCTGGTCGTTTTCGGGGAAGACCGGCCCAACCGGAAGGAATCGGTCCTTCGAGAGTTTGTTGAGGACGATCAGCCAGTCGCCCTGCGGGTCGCCAGTGTAGGATTCAGCGGCGATCAGGTGGCCGGGGCTGTAGTGGACGTCGTGCTTTTCGATGACGGGGTCAGCCGAGCCCATCTCGGCGTCGACGGCGGCCTCGATATCCCACTTGACGACCTGTGAGTCGACGAAGAGGGTCGTATACCCGTGTCCGCGACCGTCGTAGGCGGTGTGCAGCGGCCCGTTGCCGACGTTGACTCGGCCGGCGATTGCGTCGTTGGCGTCGTCGACCTCGTTGAGCTGATCGACCTCGATGATCGTACAGGTCGGATCGAGTTTCCCGGAGGCAATCGCGTACTCGCCGTCGGGCGTGACGCTCACGCCGTGGGGGTTCGTCGGCACGTCGATGTATCGAACGAGCGGCTCGTCGCCGTCGTTCAGCGGGCTATCTTCAGTGCCGTCGACGACGGGGACGCCGTTGATTTCCTCGAACTCGCCGGCATCGACCGCGTCCTCGATTCGCGGGATGTTGAACGCGACCACGTAGTCCGTGTCAGACGCGGTCATCTCCGACTCGGTGACGGCCTCCTCGGTGTTGTAGCTGGTCGTAAAGAACCACTCGCCGTACTTCCCGGAGTCACCGTTGTCGAGGTTGCAGTCGACGCGAACGTCCCACTCGTGGTCGAACGGGTCCGCCGACATCGCCGACAGCGTCGAACCGTACTCGCTCGGATCCTCGAGATCGCGCCCGTCGTTAGGAATCGGCACACGTAGTTCGCCGACGCCGAAGATGAGTCGGGTGTCGGGCATCAGCGCACAGGCACCGTGGGTTCCCTGCTGGTTCGGCAGGTCGATGATCGCGTCCGTCTCGAAGTACTCGAGGTCGATGCGGGCCATCCGGCCGTTCGCTTTGTCGTTGACGAAGAGCCACTCGCCGTCGTACTGGTTGTCTGTCTGGCTGACGCGCGGGTGGTGCGTATCTCCCCAGGTGTAGCCGCCTGCCTCCTGGAGCATTTCGTGTGTTTCGTCGTCGAAGCCATAGCCGCGTGCACTCTCGACGTTGAACACGGGGATTCGCATAATCTGGCGCATCGACGGGACGCCGTACACTCGGATATCGCCGGAGTGGCCGCCAGAGAGGAACGCGTAGTACTCGTCGAGTTCGCCGGGTGGGACCGACGCGTCGACGTCCGCTGCCGCGGTGGTCTCACCCTCGTCAAGTAAGTTCGTACACCCGGCTAGCGATCCTATCGCCCCGGCCGCCGCACCGGCTTTCATGAAGTCGCGTCTCGGAATGCGTGCAAATAGCGGGTCGCGGTCGTCTTCGACGGCGGTGCGTGTCGAGTTCCCCCCAGCAGTGTCGTGTGTGTCAGTCATTGTCCTTTGATCGATATGTTTGGTATCACACCGTTCGAACGCCTCGGTGCTCGGTACAGATGCGAATTGGGAGGATACCCTAATAGGAACGCTTCATATTCCCATTTGGAAGTAACCCACCAGAACCAGTTCGGCCGATCCTTTATATGCTATCTCGAGAAGGATTCTATATAAGAAATAATATATTTCGAGTGCGTCAGAGGGTCACGGCAGTGACGCACACTGCGGGTGCAGTATCGACAGATGGAGACACACCGTCACCGAACGGACGCTAGGCGCGGAAGATCCGATACGCTCCCTGTCCCGTTGCAACCTCGCGGATGTCGCCGTCGGGTGACTCACTCGTGACCGTGACCTCGCTGACGCCGACGCTCGAGCCCGCGCGGATCACGGTTGCTGTCGCCGTGAGATCGCCCGTCGCCGGCCGGAGGTAGTTGACGTTCAAATTGATCGTCGCGATGCTGCCCGCGAGTGGCTGCTCGAGTTCCGTCCGAAGGGCGAGTCCGCCGGCGGTGTCGATGAGCGTCGCGGCGATGCCGCCGTGGATGTCTGCGCGCTGATTTGCGTCAGCGTTTGGTCGCGTGTTGGTCAGTTTCTCGTCGTAGGGCACCGAGAGCGTCATCGTTCCGTTGTCGACGTCGTCGACTGTCGTGCCGATCCACGAGAGGAACTCCTGGTGTTCGTCGATAAAGTACTGGACGAATTCGGCGATATCGTCGTAGGCTGCGGGATCAGTGGCATCTGCATCGTCCGCATCGTCTGTCATGGCCGTTCATCCACCAGCAAGCCCCTTTATCCCTCGTACACGGCTCGTCAGTTGACGACCGTTTTCCCGGCAGCGCACGGTCAAAGAACGATTTTACCCTACAGAAACGGTATATGACCACTTCACGGACTATCCGGTATGACTGCAGACCGACGAACCGTCCTCGCGCTGACCGGTGCCCTGCTGGCAGGGGCGGCCGGCTGTCTGAGCGACGACGGGTCGAGCGATGGGAATGGTAACGGCTCCCCCACTGACGACTCGGACCAACCTGACGACGGCGAGCCATCGTCCGCGTTCGACGGCGACGCCGACTTCGACTTTCCGCAGGTCGATCCCGTCACAGATCCGAATATCGACACCGCCGCACTCGCTACCCAAGTGCGGGGCAACATCGACTTCTCGCTGGCCCTCCTCGAGCACCTGCGTGAAGCCGACCCCGAGTCGAATCTCTTCGTCTCACCCTACAGCATCTCCGTCGCGCTGGCGATGACCTACGCCGGCGCGCGCGGTGAGACAGCCGACGAGATGGCCAACGCCCTTCGCTACGAACTCGAGGGTGAGGACCTCCACGCCGCCTTCGGCACGCTCGAGGCCGAATTCGAGCGGCGCAACGAAGATGGGGCGACAGTCGAGACGCCCGACTGGATGGCAGACGAGGCGAGCGAGGACGACCTCGGCTTCGAACTCTCGAGTGCGAACGCGGTCTGGCCCGACGAGGGACTGGCACTCAACGGCGACTTCCTCGAGTTGCTCGCGGCCTATTACGGGGCCGGCGAGCGACTGGTCGACTTCTCGGGCAGTCCAGACGACGCTCGCGAGGAGATCAACGCCTGGGTCGAAGCACAGACGAACGACCGAATCGAGGACCTCCTGCCAGAGGGATCGGTCGATGCCGCGACCAGACTCGTGCTCACGAACGCGATCTACTTCCTCGCGGCCTGGGAGCACGACTTCGACCCCGAAAACACCGAGCCAGCGACGTTCATCGGACTGGATGGCGAGGAGACCGAGATCGACATGATGCACCAGTCGACCGAGTTGCGCTACGCCGAAGTGGACGACCACCAGCTCGTCGAACTCCCCTACGCGAACGGCGAGACGAGTATGGTCGTCATCCTCCCCGCCGCAGGCGAGTTCGAGGCGTTCGAAGAATCGGTCTCGACCGACCACCTCGGCCAACTGCTCGAGGAGACGTCTCGTCCGCAGGTCGACCTCGCACTGCCGAAATTCGAGATAGAATCGAAGATGAGCCTCGTCGAGACGATGCAGGAACTGGGAATGGAACGCGCCTTCGGCAGTGGTGCGGACTTCAGCGGCATGCTCGAGGGCGACGGCGGCGGGCTGTTTATTGACGATATCGTCCACCAGAGCTTCGTTGCGGTCGACGAGGACGGCACCGAAGCCGCAGCGGCGACAGCCGTCATCATGACTGAGTCCGCGCCCGCAGATCACGTCGAGATGACCGTCGACCGGCCGTTCCTCTTTTACATTCGCGACCAACCCACGGAGACGCCGCTGTTCTGGGGTCGGGTCGTCGACGGCGAGACGCTCCAAGACGACTGATTCGTCGATTACTCTGCCGTCGGTCGAACACGAACGCGGACGTCCTCGCCACACTCGAGCGAGCGCTCGGGACAGATCAGTTTCGCCCCGAAATTGTCGTCTCGAGCGCAGAAAAACGAGAGTCCGGTGATCGGCTCGCCGTTGGCCGTCACGGTCACGTCGTCCCAGTCGATTGTGCGGCCGTCACCAGTGCCGAGACGGTCGCCGTTGAGCGAGACCGTGCTGGCGTCGGGACCGCCAAGGAGTCCGCCGCCGTCGTAGTGTGGCACGCCGCCGTCGAGAACGCCGCCCGCGTCGCTGGCAATTCCCACGAACGTGCCGTCGGGCTGCGAGTTCTCGGGCGCGTCGAGAACCGCGTACGTCTCACCAGTCTCGACGACTGTTCCCGTGCCGTCCCACTCGAGCGGGTAGAGATCGACCCCAACCTCGAGTGGGAGCGACCCCGACGCGCGGTAGGGGTTCTGGTCGGGGCCGCGGATGCCGACATGGAGGTGGTTGTCAACCCACGGGGCGAAGAAGCCGGCGCGGACGAGTCGTCCGAGCGAGTCGCCGCGGGAAACGGCGTCGCCGGCCTCAACGGTTGGGTCAACATGAAGAATTCGGATGGTTAGCTCCTCAAGCGAGTCGGCGACCGCGACGTCTGCAGGATCGGTCGGCTCGAGCAGAATCAGATGGTCGTGGTCGGGCGCGTAGGGTTTCGACGGCGCACGAACCGTTTTCGTCTCGCGGACGACCCCAGAGATGGGGCTCGGTGCGGTCGTCGTTCGGCCGTCACGCAGCGTGCCGGGATACAGATCGATTGCACAGCCCGCATCGTGGGCAGGGTACGGCGAGTTATACAGCGAGAAACGCGCGTACTGCGAGAGCACAGCCTGTGACAGCGTGATGGCATCCATCGGGTTCGATCCTCGCTTGCGGATGGGCAGCGGGAGCGTTTAGGCGCATCGACCCGAAGACAGCCCATGGTTCGGGTGGTCCGCGGATGCGCGCGAACAATCGACGCCGACCGGACGGCGAGCGAGCGCCTGCTCGAGATCGCCGCGGCCGGCGAACCCGCGATTCGCGTCTGGACCCCTCACCGACAGGTCGCATTCGGGAGACGAGATCGCCACAGTTCGGGCTACGAACGCGCTCGCAAGAGGGCACTCGAGGCGGGGTTTACACCCGTCGAGCGCAATGTCGGCGGCCGAGCAGTCGCCTACGACGGCGAGACGACGCTCGCGTTCGCCCGCGCCGAACCCGTCGCGGATTTTCGGCGCGGGACGGACGAGCGCTACGAGCGAGTAACGAGAGCCGTCGTGTCTGGGCTCTCGGAGGCGGGTATCGACCTCGAGCGTGGCGAACCCGACGGGTCGTTCTGTCCGGGCGCGCACTCGCTGTCGGCGCGGCCGAAAGCGACCGACGCCGCGGATTCGCAACAAAAGCTCGTCGGCATCGCCCAGCGCGTGCGCAACGACGCCGCGATCACCGCCGGCATCGTCCTCGTCGACTCGCGCCAGGTCCTCGCGACGGTGCTCGAGTCAGTGTACGCCGATCTCGAGGTTCCATTTCGACCGGCGACTGTCGGCACCATCGCCGACGCTAGCGGTGACGCTGAGGTTGACCACGACCATCTCAGAGAGACACTCGAGGCGGCGCTCATCGGAGACGAGAGTGAGACACACATCGTGTCAGTCGACTCGTTACGTGCGGATTAGCGCTAACGGAGCCACGGTGACGAGCAACTGTCGAGCGCTGCCGCCGGGCATACTGTTTTCGGGCTTGGTCTCATCAGAGAGGGGTATGACGCGCCGAACGGACTCGGAGTCGTCGATCACCGACGATGCGCCGATCACCGACCCACGCTGGACTGACCTCCTCGGAGACGCTCGCGCAATCGCCGACGAGTACCGCGAAACCGACTGGAACACCGTCGTCGTCGAACCGCTGAGTGTCTTTCCAAGCGAACGAAGCGAACGGTTCGGGCTGGCCGTCCAGGTCTCAGAGACCGAGTATGGCCTGCTCGAGACGCTCGTGGCCGACGAGACCGTCACCTTCGACGAAGCGGAGGTCTACTATCGCGCAACGGACGTCGAAGAGCCACGCGAAGACAGGCGATTTGCGCTCGTCGTCGAACGCGATACGACGAACCAGCAGGCGATCTGTCTGCCGCTGACGTACTCGCTGTCGGCCGCCCAATCAGTGTTCGAAACCGCACTCGAGGAGGAAGAACTCCTGGTTCACGTAAGCGCCCGTCCGTCGACTGCGGGCGACGATGGCGCAGCCGAAACAGAGACCGACAGCGCACCCGACGAGACACCCGAAACGGAGGCCGATGACGCGCCCGACGCCGAAGAGTGGGTCACATTTTCACACGGCAATCCATCGCTGTTTCTCGAGGAATCGGACGTTCGCGCCTGGAGAGGCGACAGCAAGGGCGAAGCGTAGCGAACGACCGCACACGTTGCAACCAACAGTCGCCGACTACTCGTCCCCGTCGGCTGTCTCGCCGTCGTCATCGACGCCGAGATCGTCCGCCTCACGTAACTCCTCGCTGGCTTCGCGCACCTCACGCATCACGCTCGAGATTCGCTCTTCGGCCTCGAGTTCTTCCTCAACGGAGAGGTCGACGCCTTCGACCTCCAGCAAGAATTTCGCAACTTCGGTCGATTCGTACATCACGTCATCGAGTTCCTCGGCGGTGAAGAAGTCACACATCGCGCCGTAGAGGAAGGTTGCACCGGCTTTTCGGACTTTGTCCTCGAACGACGAGCGGGCCTGATTGACCGCCTGCGGCGTGTAGGTGTCGGTCATGAAGGGCACGAGTTCGGGCAGATTCTCGCCGATTTTGGTCATCTCGACGCCGGTTTCGGTCCGGAAGTCCGAACAGAGTCGGGCGATGGCCCACTCGCGGGCGGTCACGTAGGTTCGGTCACGCAGGAAATCGTTGACGCGGTCGTACTGCGCGCCGTCCATCTTTTTGAAGCGCGCGTATTTCTGGACGTCTTCGGGGACGTCGGAGTCTTCGGGCTCAGGATCCGGCACGCCGGGCATCGCCCCGTCAGTCGCAGCGTCCTCGTCCGTCGTGTCATCGCCAGCGGTAGCAGCGTCGTCCGTCGGCGCTGGGTCGTCCTCGAGAGCGGGGTCCGCGTTCAGTCCATCCTCGTCCATGGCCGCCTATTCCAACACGCGCGAGATAAGGGTTGTTCTCGAGGGCGTCGTTCTCCTGTCGGACCCGATCCGTAAACTCCGCGTGCATCCGCTCGAGTTCTGCCGATTTTAAGTTCCTGAGGGGCGTTGATAGCGTATGACACAGACGCCAGTCGTCGTGAAAGCAGTGCGAACGCCACAGGGGAAAGAAGACGGCGCGTTTGCGGACGTCCGCAGCGAGGATCTGTCGGTGCCGCTGATTGACGAGATTCTCGCAGAAACAGGCCTCTCAGGCGAGGAAATCGACGATCTGATGTGGGGCTGTGCGCAGCAACGCAGCGAGCAGGGAAACAATGTCGCCCGCGTCATTGCGCTCCTTTCGGAACTCGGAGAGAACGTGCCCGCGACGACGATCAACCGCTGGTGTGCGTCCTCGATGCAGTCCATCATGTCCGCCGCAGACGCTATCGCGGCCGGCAACCGAGACGCCATCATCGCCGGCGGCGTCGAGAACATGAGTCGCGTCCAGATGGGCGATAACATGGGTAGCGTCCATCCAGGAATGGCCGACCTGTACAACGTCGGCGAACTCCAGATGGGCATGACCGCCGAGAAGGTCGCCGAAGAATACGACATCACGCGCGAGCAACAGGACGAGTACGCCGCACGGAGCCAACAGCGCGCCGTCGACGCCACCGAATCGGGCCGGTTCGACGACGAAATCGTCCCAATCGAAACTGAGGACGGTACCGTCTCCGAAGACGAGGGCCTGCGCCCCGGCACTACGGCCGAAAAGCTTGCTGACCTCCCCACAGTCTTCAAATCCGACGGCACCGTCACGCCCGGCAACGCCTCTCAAATTTCCGACGGTGCATCCGCGTTGCTCGTCACCAGCGAAGCCTTCGCCGACGAACACGACCTCGAGATTCTCGCCGAAGTCGGGATGAACAACGTCGCCGGCGTCGATCCGACTGTCATGGGCATTGGCCCGGTTCCGGCGACGCGCGGCCTGCTCGAGCGCAACGGCCGCGATATCGAGGAGTACGACCTCGTGGAACTTAACGAGGCCTTCGCGAGTCAGGCGATCTACTCGCGCGACGAACTCGGTGTCGATCCCGAGACGTTCAACGTCAACGGCGGCGCAATCGCAATCGGGCACCCGCTGGGAGCGTCGGGCGCACGCCTGCCTGTGACGCTGATTCACGAACTCACAAAGCGCGGCGGCGGCCTCGGACTGGCGACGCTGTGTGTCGGCTTTGGTCAAGGAGCGGCGATTGAGTTCAACGTCAACTGAACGGGCTGTTGGACGGGCGAAACCGCAAAGAGGCCGTCAGTTTAGTAGCCTCGAGCCATAGTACCTGTATGAGCAGGCTCCTGCTGGCGGCTATCATCGGGATTCCGCTCGCCTGGCATCTCGCGCTGACGGCGTTTACCTACTACGACGCCGGTCGAGTGGGCCTCGAGCCGCGAATGAAGTGGACGGCGATTACATTTCTTGTCCCGCTGTTTGGCTTTTTCATCTACCTGTTCGAGCGCAGCGAGTTGTTCTACGATCCGGACGAGGACCCGTATCGTGGCGACGAGGAAGACGAGAGCGGGACTGTCTTCGAGATTCACCCCTCACGGGCCGATGACACGCGACTGGCATCGCAAACCGACGAGGACGACAGGACTCGAGGCGAGACCGATGACGATGCTGACGAGGAATTGCATGACTGGGAAGAATAATTCATGGTAATACCAAACACTCAAGACGTGATGAGTTAGATTCTGGGGCGACAGAACCCTTAAACCCGTCAATCGCATCCGGAGTGATAATGGGGCTTCCAAAGCACGTAGCCGAAATACTTTTAGTAGAAGACAATCCGGGTGATGTTCGGCTCACAAAAGAACTCCTCAAGGAGGCCGAGATGGAGCCGACGCTACACGTCGTTACTGACGGCGCTGACGCACTTGACTTCGTACACCAGCGTGGCGAATACGCTGATGCACCGCGGCCAGATCTGATATTGCTCGATTTGCACCTTCGGCAGATGGACGGTGAGGAAGTGCTTGCCGCAATGAACGGGGACGTCAAAGACATTCCCGTCATCGTCCTCTCCGGCTCACAACAGGGGGCCGATCTCAAGTTGACCGATGTCGAAGCGAAAGTCGACGCCTGCATGGAAAAACCACTCGAGCCCGAGGCATTGACGGACGTCACGCACTCGATTGAAAAGTAAACACCACGTCGCGACACACCGTCGCTGACTGGAAGTCCCCTTGATTACTCGGCTGTTGCCGTCCCAGAACCGTCCTCGCCCTGCTCGAGTGCGACTTCGGGAACGGTGCCATCGCTGTTCCAGCCGCGTTCGTCGTAGTACGCATCGAGGCCATCCTCGAAGCCTGGAATCTGGTCCTCGTAGGGGAGCGTATCGTCGCTCCGGTCGAAGCCGCGCTGATTGTTGAAGTGACGCTCGAGCGAGACGATTTCGCCGCCGAGTGCGAGCAGGTCCTCGTAGTCGGCATCGAGCAGTGTCTCGAGGCGATCAGGGGTGACGAAATCCCGCGAGAACTTACACAACACGGCGCTGTCTTTGATCACATTGATGTTCTCGAGTTCGACGAGTTTGGGTGGTTTGCCCTCGAGACCCTCCTTCTGGAAGGCGTCGTCGGCGTCGACGAGTGGGTACTCGTAGGGGTAGAACTCGGCGTACATGTGGTCTGCGCCGCGATTGGACGTGGCGAAGGCGAGTCCCTGACCGTTGAGCGTGCGGCCGTCGTGGGCGGAAAACTCCATGCCCTTGACTGACCAGTTTTCGACGCCAAGGTCGTCGTGGAAGCGGGCGACGCCCTCCGCGAGCTGGTCACCGATCCCCTCGCGGTAGGCGATTTTCTCGACCAGTTCATGAATCAGATCGGCGTTGCCGAACTCGTCTTCACTCGCGAGATACGCCGCAACGGAGTCGCCTGCCGAAATGGTATCGAGACCGAGTTCGTCACAGAGTTTGTTCGAGTGCATCACGTCGACGATGTCGTCGACGCCCGAGTTCGGGCCAAAGGCCATCAGCGTCTCGTACTCAGGGCCTTCGGTCTCGAGGCCGGAGTCCTCGTCTCGAGTTGGCAGTTTGCACGCAAAGGCACAGGCCGAGCAGGTCCCTTTCTGATACTTTTTCTCCTCGACGCGGTCGCCGCTGACGCCGTCGATCCCCTCGAAGGAGAGTTCCGAGAAGTAGTGTGTGGGCAGCGCCTCGACCTGATTCGCGTACTCGGCGACCGAGGTCGTCCCCTGGTCCCGCATAATGTGGTCGGACTGGGCAGCCTCGCCGTGGACCTCCATCTGTAGCGACGGAATCTCGACGTCGTGGGTCGAGTCCCCGTCGAACGTGATCGCCTTGACGTTCTTCGACCCCAGAACCGCGCCGAGGCCACCCCGGCCAAACGCCCGTTCGCGCGAGGTCATCATCGAGGCGTAGCGAACCCGGTTTTCGCCTGCGGGGCCGACGACGACCGTGTGCTCTGCCCCGAGGTCGTGTTCGTCGTCGATGTAGTCACAGGTCTCTGAGACGGTGGCTTCCTCGAGGTCCGGGACAGGTTCGAACTCGACGCCGGTGTCGGTGACGTGGACGATCACCAACTCGTCGCTCGCGCCGGTGATCTCGACAGCACTGTAGCCGGTTCCGGTGAAATTCCTCGAGAGGAAGCCACCCGCGTTCGAAGAGAGCAGGCCATCCGTCTGCGGCGAGACGCCAGTTGCGGACATCCGCCCGGTAAAACTCATTCTTGAATGCTGGAGCGGCCCCGTCGCGAAGTAGAGTCGGTTCTCGGGACCGAGCGGGTCGACGTCGAACGGAATTCGGTCGTGTGCGAGACGCGTACCCAGTGCGCGGCCACCGAGTGAGGACTCGAGGATGTCGTCGATAGCGTCCGTCTCCGTCGTTCGATCACCGACGTCAATCGTACACAGCGGTCCGCGGACGTGTTTCATGGTCGATAGTGTGAGACGGAGAGCGCTAAAACTACCGGTTACACCACTCACGTCGATGACTCACCGGTCTGGTTCCGACGCCACATTCTTCGGACCGAACGAAAAAACCGGCTTTAAGCCAGTCTGCCAGCCACGGGACGTATGACGAAATCGGGCGACTCGTCCGAGGAGCGAGCAACAATCGATGATCTGTACGAGCAACTCGAGACCTTAGAAGAGACGGTCGACGACGCAGACGAGCAGCGAGAGGTTCGTCGAACAAAGCGCCTCGCCGCCCGCCTCTCGAGTAACGGCACTGTCAGCCGAGTGATCACCGAGTTTACGGGCAAAGATAAAGCGGAGGCGTTCGTCGGCAGCGTCGTCATCGGGATGCCGCTACTCGTCGAAGATGGCGTTCTCGAGATCGGCGAGTTTCTCGCGGCGACGCCAGCGTACTTCGGTGTGAACATCGCGCTCGCGGTCGCGCTGGTCGTCGGCATCCTCTACGTCGCGGACTTTCGCGATGTGCGGGTGACCGACCCTTACTTCGGCGTGGTTCCGCGCCGCCCCGTCTGGGTGCTCGCCATCGCCTTCGTGACCGCCGCAGGGATGATGACGCTATGGGGGCGCGTCACGTGGGCCGATCCCTGGGTTGATCTCTGTCAGGTGTCGGTGATCTTCACCGCGATGGCAATCGGTGGCTCGCTTGGGGATATTCTGCCCGGCGAACACTGACCTCGAGCGGTCACTCGAGGACGGGCCGCTCGTCGTCAGGGACGTGATACTCGTCGTCGAGGACGACCTCGAGGCGGTCGTCATCGATCAGGCGGTCGATCTGATCGTGGGTGAAGCGACCGTCGCAGTCGGGGCCGATGAACGTCACGAATCGGTCGGTTCGCTCGACGACGGTCGCGAGCGAGTCGCCGGTTCGGTAGTGGTATCGGACGGTCGTGCCAGGAAAGATGGCGGCTTCGGTCGTCCGGGCGTACGAAAAACGGTGGCGGACCATGCCCGAGCACTCGCTGATGGTGGTATAACTTTTGTGGAGACACCGACTCGCCTCGAGACCCAAACTATGTGAACCCAACAGTCAACCGTGTCGCAGCCAAAGCTATGGGTGATGACAGACCCAGACCGACTCACTCCGGCCGACGATGACGACCCAGTCGAATCGCTCGTCGAAGACACTGTCGGCGCTGACGACCTCGTCGAGGGAATCATCGAAGGCCCACTCGAGATTTCGGAGACGCTGACGCCGGGAGATGACGAGTCGGACGACGAAACGCGGTAGCGCAGTCCTTAGCGGTCCTCGTCGTAGATGTGGTCGATCCGGTCCGCAAAGCGGTCCATGATGACGCGGCGCTTTTTCTTCATCGTCGGTGTGAGCATCTCGTTCTCCTCGGTGAACTCCTGGGGAACGAGTTCGAAGCGTTTGATTTGCTCGTAGTCTTCGAACTCCTCGTTCGCGCGGTCGACGTCCTCGCGGATGTACTCGCGGACGCGGTCGTCATCACACATCGCCTGTGGATCGTCAGGCAGGTCGATGTCGTTTGTGTCGGCCCACGAGCGAATGTGATCCGTGTTCGGCACGAGCAACGCACCGACGAACTTCTCGTTGTCGCCGACGACCATCGCCTGCTCGATAATCTCGCTCGCCGCGAACTGATCCTCGATTAGCGCGGGCGCGACGTTCTTACCCGTCGAGAGCACGAGGATCTGTTTCGTCCGATCACGGAACTCGAGGTAGCCGTCGGGACGTTTGTGGACGATGTCACCGGTTCGGAACCACTGGCCGGCAGTGGCGCCGTCAGCACCCATGGGTTCGGTTGGCTCGTCAGCGTCGGAATCGGCAGCGGCGTCTGAGCCGCCGCCTGGGACCTCATCGGTGAACGCCCGTTCCGTCGCCCCGGGTTTGTTCCAGTAGCCGCGAGTGACGTTCGGCCCCTTCACGAGAAGTTCGCCGACCTCGCCGGGGTCGTCCTCGAACGCCGACTGGTCGGCGGCAGTTTCGTCGATTGCGACATCGACGTCGACAACTGGCGGTCCGATTGTCCCGATTTTCGGCGCTTCGGGTGGGTTGACGGTAATCACAGGAGCGGTTTCAGTCAGCCCGTAACCCTCGTAGATCGGCAGCCCCATCGCGTGATAGAGCGCACAGAGTTCGGCCGAGAGGCTGCCGCCGCCGCTGATCAGGAGTTCGATCTCGCCGCCAAGCGCCTCCCGAACGGTCGAGAAGACGAGTTTGTCCGCGAGCGCGCGCTTGGCGTTCAGAATTGGACCCGGGTTGTCGGCCTGGTGGTGTTTCACGCCGACATCGGTTGCCCACTCGAAGATCCGCTGTTTGGCTCCCGACTCGCTTGCCTGCTCGCGAATCCGGTCGTAAATCTTCTCGTAGACGCGTGGCACACTCGTCGATGTCGACGGCTGGACGAGGCTGAAATCCTCCTGTAGGGTATCCGGGCTCTCGGCGTAGGCGACACAGGCACCCGACGAAAACATCACGAAGTGTCCCGCCGTTCGCTCGAAAACGTGTGCCAGCGGCAGGTACGAAACCGCAAGCGAGTTCTCGTCGAGGACCGGCACGTCGTCGCTTCTCTCCGGTCGCGGCCCGAATCGCTTGCGGATCTGGTTGACGTTCGCCCGGAAGTTACGGTGGGTGAGCTGGACGCCCTTTGGCTTGCCCGTCGTCCCGCTCGTGTAGATCAGACTCGCCAGATCGTCCATCGCCGGTGCGTCGACCCACGCCTGGTACGTCTCGAGGTCGAACGTCTCCTCGCCACGTTCATAGACGTCAGCAAGCGTCAACACGTCCTCGCGCTCCGTGACCTCGCCCTCGAGTCGATCCATCGAGACGATGAACTCGAGGTCAAGATTGTCTTCGATCTCGAGGACGTGCTCAAGTCGCTGCTGGTCTTCGACGATGACGGCCGAGGCGTTCGGGTCGTCGAGCAGGTATTCGATCTTCGACGGCGAGGAGTCGGCATAGACGGTCGTCACGACGGCGCCGGCACTGAGCAGTGCGAAGTCACACTGGGCCCACTCCATTCGGGTGTTGGCAAAGAGGCCAACCCGGTCGCCGCGTTCGATGCCGAGGTCGCGAAAGCCGGCCGCAAGCATGCGGACGATATCGCGCATCTCGGCGTACGAGAGCGGGCGAAACTCACCCGGCGCTGCGGCGGGGATGACCGACTCGGTCAGTGACCGATCCACGACGCCGCCTTTGTACTGCTGGGCCGGACGGTTGGCATTTCGCTCTGCGGCATCCTCGAACAGGCGTCCGAGGGTCGTCTCGCCGATTACTTCGTCCTCGTACTCGCGTTCGGCGTCCAACCAGTTCATACGGTATGTGACGACCTCCCGTACGATAAAACATGATGAAACTACAGTCATCGCCGGCCATGTTTATTCGGGAGTGTCCAGCAACGTCTCTCCCGGCGTTGTCTCACTCCCCGAGCGCGTCGAGAACGCCTCGAGCGTTCATTACTGCTTCGGCGCGAGCCTTCCGCGCTCCCCACACGTCAACCAGTTCGGCGTCAACTGACTCGGCGAACTGGGAGACAACGGCCTCGTCGTCCTCGAGTGCTGCGTGTGTGTCCTCGACTGCCTCGACCCACGCTGTGAGGGTGTCCGCGTACGTCTCGAGAGCGTCCTCGAGATCGTCGCTCACGTCTCGCGGGCCGAAATGCGTGTAGAGCAAGACGTCGGGGTCGATTTCCGCAATCGTCTCGAGGTCAGCGAGACAGCCCTCGAGATCGAAGTCCGAGGGCGGGGAGGTTTCGACGATTCGCTCGCGGTCGGGCACCCAGATGCCGGCGGCGTCGCCGGTAAAGACCGCGTTGTTTTCGGGGTTCTCGAGGACGACCTGATGAAACGCGTGCCCGGGAGCGCCGTGGACGCACAGGCTGTGGTCACCAAGGTCGATTGTATCGCCGTTTTCGATCTCGACGATCCGGTCCTCATCAATTGGCTCGGGTTCGACGTAGAACTCCCACTGATCGCCGACAGCGGCTTTCGTTCCGGCGACGAGGCGACCGGGGTCGGCCAGCAGACTCGCACCCGCTGCGGGCACGTACACCGACGCGTTGGGACAGGCCTCCGCGAGGAAGCCAGCCCCGCCCGCGTGATCCAGGTGGATATGTGTCACCGCGATTGTGGCGACCTCCTCGCGGTCGATCTCGAGGTCGGCAAGCGCCTCGAGAAGGAACTCGTGGTTCGTGCCGATACCGGTCTCGACAATCGCTGGCTGGTCGGCATCGAGAATGTATGCCGCGCCGTAGCCGGGCGTCTCGTACATGCCAGTGTCGACGTAGTACAGGTCCGAACAGTCGCCAGTGGTGACGTTGCGGACGGATCCGACCTCTGTGTCCATACAGCTACCGTGTCGGCAAGCCGGATAAAAACACCTCTTAGACAGTAATATCTGCAATAGAAGGCGCGAAAAGGAGTTTCTCGGCATACTTGGACCGGAACCACTGACGTATGAAGATTTTTAGCCCCCCAGGGTAGTTGTAGATTAGAACAGTCCCCGTGTGATCAATGTTCGCATGAATCGTAAGATACGCCATCGGCTTCGGTCACAGGCCCGTTCACCCCGATTAGTTATCGGCTTTAGCCTGCTCTCGGGGCTGGCACTGCTTGGCTGGTGGTACCGCTTTCTCTCACCTGCTGACGTCCCCGCCCTCCTGTTGACGCTTGGAACCGTCGGCATGCCGACGCTTGGACTGGCCTGGGGTGGCTACCGCCTTGAGCAAAGTGATATCGACACTGATCGCTACGCTCGCCCGATTGCGTGGTGTCTCGGCGGCGCAGTCGGACTGCTTGCTGTGACGCTGCCGACGATGCTCATTTTCCCCTGGCACGACCCAGTTGTCGCCCTCGCATGGACACACTTTGCCGTCACCGCAGGTGCAGTTGGGGGCTTTGCCGTTGGCTACGTCGAAGCCCGCGCCGTCCAGCGCGAAGTCGAAGCGACGGCCGCAGCGGTGCGTGCCGACCAACTCGACGAAGAACGGCAGGTGCTTGCGTACCTAAACGACCTGCTGCGACACGAGGTCTTAAACAGCGCCCAAATCATCGGCGGCCACGCCTCCCTGTTGCTCGAGGAGCCACCGACTACCCGGCGACAGGCCCGCCTCGAGACGATCAATCGCGAAACCGAGTCACTGCAGGCGGTGATCGACGACGTTCGCGTGATGCTCGAGGCGAACGCCAGATCGGACCAGTCAACAGTTGTCGACCTCTCGACGCTGCTCACAGAGACCGTGTCAGCGATGCAAACCAACTACAACGCTGAGATCAACGCCACCATTCCTGCCTCGATCACTGTCGACGGCAACGACGGGCTCAAGCGAATTTTCACAAACGTCCTCGAGAACGCAATCGAACACAACGACAACGAGTGCCCCCACGTCGATCTCAGCGTCGAGACGACACCGGAAACTGTCACTGTCACCATCGCCGACGACGGCCCCGGAATTCCCGAAAGCGAACGCGAGACGCTGTTCGACCGCAAATCGAGCAACCACGGCCTCGGTCTCTATCTCGTCCGCATTCTGGTACACAGATACGGCGGCACAGTCGACCTCGTCGAGACGAGCCCTGAGGGGAGCGTCTTCGCGATTACACTGCCTCGAGCGTCGACACAGCGTTGCCGGAGCAGTGCGGATGACGAGGCGACCCGAACGGACGACTATGCAAGCGATTCTGATAGAAAACCCGGAGCGTCCGGTGAGTCTGCATCAGCGACCACATCGACAGCACCACCCCTCGAACAGCGCACGCTCGAGCAGACGTAGACGTGAAACCGTCAGTCGTCCCGTTGGTCTTTCCACTCGCCGATACCCGACGGGTCGAGATGGACGTGTGCATCACCGACGTCCTCGATGTCCCGTAACTGATCGACGAGGTCGGATTCGATATCGTGGGCCTGCCGAAACGGCATATCGCCGTCGACTTCGACGTGGACCTCGACCTCGAGGACGGTGCCATCATAGAAGACCGTGAGATCGTGGACGCCCTCGACAGCGGGATCGCGACGGAGCGTCTCGGTGATTTCGTGTCGTTTCTCCGACTCGGGTGCAGCCCCGATGAGATAGTCGACGTTCTCGCGGCCAATCGAAATCCCTTGATAGATGACGAGGATACTGACGAGACCGCCAGCGATTGGATCTAACATCGGGATGCCAAAGAGGACGCCAAGGACGCCGACGACGGCGGCAAACGAGGTGAATATATCGTTCAAACAGTCCGTTGCCAGCGCATCGAGTGCGGTCGACCCGAGGTCAGCGTTGATGTACTCGGTGTAGCGATAGACGAGGTACATATCGGCGATTGCGAACGCGAGCGCGCCGAGTAACAACGGGCTGAACGTGACATCGATCCCGTAGGCGAGTCCGTGAGCGGATTCATAGAGGAGGTTCAACCCGAGAACAGCGATGACGCTGCCGACGAACAGCGCAGTAAGGGGTTCGATCCGGTCGTGCCCGTGCGGGTGGGTGTCGTCCGGTTCGTCGAAGGAACTGCGCCCCCAGACGAGGACGACGACGCTTGCAACCAGATCCGCAATCGAGTGCGCCGCGTCCGCGAGCAGGGCCATGCTGCCGAATGCCAATCCAACCGCTCCCTCGACGATGATTTTGACCGCGTTTCCGAGGACATTCGCCCACGAGGCGCGAACAAACCCGCGTCTGCCGGTCGCCGAGTCGGCCATATCTGGTTTAGATGGAGTCTAAACTTGGGTCTTTCCCTCCGACTGTCGTGTGTGTCTCGGTCTCGTGGCCCGCCACGACACTATCGGCTTTCGAAATTCTCATATGGTCGCTCTGAGAAGTCTCGAGTACGTATTCGGGCGATGGGGCCCGCCTGACCCAACTGCCGCTCTCGGCGACCGACACCCCTCGAGCGTGGCTGACGGTCCCTGCCTTCAACCCATGGCAGCACCCCCATCCCACCCACTCGTCCGACTCGAGACGCTCGCATTGATCGCTATCGGCGGCTTCGTCGGGGCGAATCTGCGCTTTCTCGCACTCGGCGCGCTCTCGGATATTCAGGCCGTCTTGCTCGTGAACGTGCTCGGAAGCTTCGCGCTCGGCCTCTTTGCGTACGAAGCCGAGTACGTCGACATCCTCTCGCGGAAGTCGCGACTCGTCTTTACGACCGGCTTTCTCTCCTCGCTGACGACCTACAGCACGTTTGCGGTCCAGACCGCAGTCGACGCTGGCCCCGCCGAACCGCTGTTGCTCGTCGCCATTGTCGCCAGCAACTACGGACTTGGCTTCGCTGGCGTCCTCGCAAGTCGGGCACTCGTTCGATGGCTCACCACGGGGTCACAGCCGACAGGCGGTGAGACTGCATGAGTGGTGCCCTCGAGTCGGTCGCAACTCTCTCCATCGGTCTCGAACTCGAGTCGGCTCATCTCGTCGGCTTCGGCGGCGCGATTGGAGCAGTCTTGCGCCATCTGGTGTACCTGCAGTTCTCGAGCGAGCGGTTCCCGTGGCCGACGCTCGCGGTGAACGTGATCGGCAGTTTCGTCTTCGCGCTCGCGATCTTCGCAGGCGCTGGTGAGTCGACGATCCAGTTGGTTGGAATCGGTGCCTGTGGCGCGTTTACGACGTTCTCGTCGTTTTCCGTCGAAACGGTACAACTCTGGGAGCGCGGTGATCGGCGGCTCGCTGTTGTGAACGCGGGCGGGAATTTGGGGCTCTCGCTCGGAGGGATTGCCCTCGCGTGGGGACTGCTCGCGCTTGTCGGCTGATTACGCCTCGGGTCTGACCATTGTGACTGGAACGGCTGAGCGCCGGACGACAGTTTCGGCGGCACTACCGAGCAGGAATCGCGCGAGTCCTTCGCAGCCGTGGCTGCCGAACACCATCTGTGAACAGTCGTGGTCGTCTGCGTACGAAACAATCGTCCGTGCTGGATCAACCACCTCGAGTGCCCTCTCGAGCGTGAAAAAAGGCCAGTGCGTTCGCAGCGCCCTGTTGCTACAGTAACTCGCCCAGCAACACGGATGCGAGTCCGAAGTAGATCAACAGCGCCGTCACGTCTTTGACGGTCGTTATCAGCGGGTCAGACGCCGCGGCAGGGTCGAAGCCGAGCTTATTCATCACCCACGGGATGACGTAGCCGACGACCGACGCGACGACACAGACGGCGACGAGGCCGACGAAGACGACGATTGCGAGTTCGGTCGCGAACGGCTCGTTCAGCTGCCAGACGTAGGCTGCACTGGCACCAATCGAGCCGATGATGAGGCCGATCAGCAAGCCGATGAGTCCTTCCCGTGCGAAGTACTTCATCGCGTTTCGGTCGTCGATCTGGCCAAGCGCCAGTCCGCGGACGAAAATCGTCGACGCCTGGGTTCCGACGTTACCGCCCATGTCCATGATCACTGGCACGAAAAAAGCGAGCGCAACGACGCCCTCGAGCGTTTCCTCGTGGAAGTCGATGACCCCACCGGCGAGTAACCCGCCGGCGAGTGCGACGATCAGCCACGGGAGTCTGAGTCTGAGAATCCGCGGAATCGAGGACTCGAGGATCGCCGAACTTCGGGATTCTTCGACGTCGGCGAACGAGAAGCCGGCGCTTTTCAGGATGTCTTCGGTGGCCTCTTCCTCGACAACGTCGAGCATGTCGTCGGTTCGAAGCACACCGACGAGGTAGCCGTCGTCGTCGACGACCGGCAGCGCCGGGAACTCCCGCTCGGCCATTTCGTCGGCCGCCAGTTCGGGGTCGGCGTCCGCGTTGATCGTGACGAGATCGGTTATCATGTGCTCCTCGACGACGTCGTCCTCCGGCGCGTTGAGCAACTCCCGAAGCGACATGACGCCGACGAGGCGATCAGCGTTGTCGGTGACGTACAGGTAGTAAACAGTCGTTTCATCGTCGAGCGGTTCGAACCGACGGAACTCGTCGATTGCCATCTCGACGAACGTATCTTGCGTGACCGCAACGTACTCGTCGTCAGTCACCTCGCCAACACGATCCGCGTGAAACTCGAGGTCGGGGTCGCTAGCAGCCCCCATACACCTCACCTCGAATGTGTGAGCGGATCACGCCGGCAAATTCGCCCTCGAGAAGATCGAGCACTACTTCCTCGAGCGTCGGCAGTCGCTCGCGTGCGTCATTGCTGGTCGTATCGATGCGAAGTGAACTGCTGTGGTTGGAATACAGCATACACGAGCCGATGTTTAGTCCTGTCTAAAAATACTTCTCCTTTGGGACTAACAACGAATTCAATTACCATGGTATGGTCGAACGTGCGAGATAGTGTCGTGGGGAGTGCCAACGAAACCGAAAGACGACGCCGCCGATATCGATGGACGCGACCCATACGTTTAACAGGCGACTGAGTGATTCACTGATATGAGCGTTCGGGGCGACGTGTGGTCGATCTATCGCGAAGCACTCCCGGTGTTGGTGATCGCACTCGGGGGCGGATTGTTCGCTGGACTCGTCCTCGAGAGCATTCTCGAGAGCGTCGAACGATTTCCCGGGTTACTCGTGATGGTGCCCGTCTTTCTCGCAACGCGGGGTAACGTCTACGGCGCACTCGGCGGTCGGATCTCGAGTGGGCTTCACCAGGGACTGATCGAGCCGACGTTCGAACGGGACGAACGGCTTATCAACGCGGTGCTGGCGTCGTTTATAAACGGAATTGGAATCTCGATTGTCATCGGCGTGCTCACCTGGCTTGCACTGCTCGTCATCGGCTGGGAGGTCGCTGCACTGTACGAACTCGTCGGTATCATGCTGATCGCGGGCGTTCTCACGTCAGTGATCCTCATCTTCGGCCTGCTCACGCTGATCTTCGCCGGCTACAAGCACGGCTACGATCCCGACAATCTCGTCGGCCCCATTGTGACGACGCTGGGTGACATCTTCGGCATGCTGTTCATGCTGTTCTCGATTGGCCTCGTGGAGGTGCTCGTCTAATGGTCGTTCCACAGGGCTCGCTCGGGACGTGGGAGTGGAAATCAATCGTCGGCAATATGTTCCCACTGTTGATCGTCCTCTCGATCATCGTCCTCTGGGCCGGCATCACGCTCGAGGAGGCCGAAGAGATGTTAGGGGAGTTCGCGATTCTTGCGGTGATGGTGCCGACGATGGTCGATATGGGCGGGAATCTGGGCGCGATTTTGAGCTCCCGACTCTCGACTCGATTCCACCTGGGGACGACAAAACTCGATCCGACGGATCGGGTGCTGTGGGCAAACGTCATCGCAATCTTGGCGTTAGCAGCGACGATCTTTACCGCACTTGGGATCGGCGCGTACGCACTCGGCGTACTCATCTTCGATACGCCGATTGCCCTCTCTACGCTGCTGTTCATCTCGCTGGTCAGTGGCATGTCCGTCGCCGTGATCGCCATCGTCTTCAGTTTCGCCGCGACCTACGGCTCCTACCGGCTGGGGATCGATCCCGACGACACAACGATTCCAATCGTCACCAACGTTGTCGACGTCTTTGGCATGGTCATCTTCATCGGCGTCTCGGCAGCCGTCCTCAACTTCTAACGCAGAGGGATTCAGGACTTCTCGAGGCCACATTCTGGAGCGTCAGCGCCACGTCTGTCGAGCGTCTGACTGAGTTTCAAGTGTCACGACGTGGCCGTCGTGATATGGCACGCACCCGGCTTTCGAACACGTCCACCAGCTCCCACCACCAGCCACTGCAGGCACAGCAAGGACAGCGATGACTGGCACACTGACTATCGCCATCTCGATGGCACAGGCACTGATTCAGCTTCGTCACACCATCCGCGTTGGCGCTCGAGAACACCTCCCCTCAGGATCACGGCTTCGATGGCGTTTGCGGACGCTCGTGCCGCTTTCGCTTGCGCTCATCATCGTTGCCCTCGCGACAGTTGGCTACCTCGAACTCGTTGGGACGGTACTCGCCTCACTCGAGTGAGCGTCAGAACACGCACCGAATCGAACCGTCTCTCAGGGCTGTGAGAGATCGTCGAACGCGCCTGCAGCCGTTCGCGTTCCTTTTGCAATGAGGACATCCCCGCTTCGGATTTCGGCGTCGGCATCGCCAACTAACAACCAGCCCTCTTCGGGACGGCGAATTGCGATCACCGACATCGTCGTCTCCGTATCCGGAACGCCGCCGACAATCGCAGCGCCATCGAGATCGCTGCCCGATTCGATTGCAACGCGCGTAATGATTTCGTCGCTCTCTTCGACGGCCATCTGGACGACCGGATGGACGTCGATTTCGCGCAGGACACCCTCGCTAATGTCGATTGCCGCGTCGCTGATGACCTCCGTGGCACTGCCCAGGTGAATTAGCCCGCGAAGCACAACCGGGTCAGGCGCGTCAGCCGCCGCACGCAGCGTCCACGCCTCGAAGCGCGACTCCAGCGCGTCGACTTCGACCTCGAGATTGCGAACCTCCTCGGCCAGCGGTTCGCTGTCGAACAACACGGCGCTGTAGGCGAGGTCGACCGCCAACTCCGAGAGGTTCTTCATGTGGACAATCGTGTCGACCGCGCGCTCGAGATCCTCGATATCCGGCGCCTCGACGGATGGCGCTTCGTAGGGGTCACCAGTCAGCGTCTCGTAGACCTCACTAATCGAGACGTCCGGCCCGCGCAGCAGTGCCACGTCGTCCGCACGAATTGCCGTCTCCGGGCCGGGATTGAGCAACCACTCGTCTCCGCGCCGAAGCGCGATGACACGTACGCCAGTTTCTGACTCGAGGTCGATCTCTGCAAGCGGTCGGTCGACGTACTCGGAGTCGCCGACGACAACCCCGCGAACGAGCGTTTCGACGGCCTCCGGCAGCGCTGCACGCATCGCCTCCGGCAAGCCGATATCCTCGAGAACGACCTTCGCAATGTCGCCTGCGGCGTCGCTGATGTCATCAGCCGCCGTGACGATCCCAAGGACGGGCGCGAGTTGCTCGGCGTCGTCCGGGCTGCGAACGGCCATCATCAAGCCCATCCGCGCGCGCATCTCGAGTTCGTCCATCCGCCCCTCGAGGCGAAGCACCTCGCGGGCGATCTCCTCGCTCGAGTGCAAGACGGCAGAGTACGACAGGTCGATCAACAGCTCTGCGGTGTCTTTCATCTCGACGAGCACGTCTTTGACGTTGACGGGCTCGTACCTGATCGGTGCCGACGGTGCTTCGCCCTCGAGCGGGTCCATACGAACCCCACTTCCCCCGACACGAAAAAACATTTCCCGTGTCCCGGCTCTCATCGCGCGCTGGTCTCACTCGCGGTCACCTTCCGATACGGTTTTGGACGGCCGTACTGAAGCCTCGAGCAATGCTTGATCGGACCTACGTACGCGAGAATGCCGACGAGGTACGCGACGCACTGGACAACCGGGGTGCCGACGTCGACCTTGACGAACTTCTCGAGATTGACGAACGCTGGCGTGAGTTGAAAGCCCGCGGCGATGAACTGCGCCACGAGCGCAACGAGATCACCAAGAAAATCGGCACACTCGTTTCTGAGGGCAAACGGGAGGAAAAAGACGAAGCAATCGAGCAATCACAGGAGCTCAAAGACCAGATCGAGGAGGTCGAAGACGAAGCGGCCGACCTGCAGGACGAACTCCAAGAGCGCATGCTCGAGGTTCCACAGATCCCTCACGAGAGCGTCCCACTCGGTGTCGACGAGCGCCACAACGAGGAAGATCGACGCTGGGGCTTCGACGACCTGCGTGACGTGCCCGAGGACGTGACGCCCCACTACGAACTCGGCGAGGAAATGGACATCATCGACGAGGAACGCGCCGCCAAGACGACCGGCTCCGGCTTTTACTTCCTCAAAGGCGACGGCGCGCGACTCGAGCACGCCTTAGTCCAGTTCATGATGGACATTCATCGCGAGCAAGACTACGTCGACGTCTTCCCGCCCGTTCCGGTCAAGAGCGCCTCAATGCGTGGCACCGGCCAGTTCCCCAAGTTCGTCGACGATGCCTACCGACTCGGCGGCAGCAACGACGAGGAGTACGACGACGAAGACCTCTGGCTCTGCCCGACTGCAGAGGTTCCCGTCACCAACATGTACGCCGATGACATTCTCCTCACTGACGACCTCCCACTCAAACATCAGGCCTACACGCCAAACTTCCGGCGCGAGGCCGGCGAGCACGGCACCGAAACCCGTGGCATCGTCCGCGTCCACCAGTTCAACAAGGTCGAACTCGTCAACTTCGTCGAACCCGACGAGAGCTACGACCGCCTCGAGGGCCTCCTCGAGGAAGCCGAAGTCGTCCTCCAGGAACTCGGACTTCCTTACCGCATTCTCGAACTCTGTACCGGCGATCTCACCTTTGCGAGCGCGAAGACTTACGATATCGAGGTCTGGGCACCCGGCGACGACATGGACGACGGCCCAGAACAGGGCGGCCGCTGGCTCGAGGTTTCCTCGGCGTCGAACTTCGAGGACTTCCAGGCTCGTCGTGCCGGCCTGCGCTACCGACCCGAGCGCCACGAATCCGCTGAGTATCTGCACACCCTGAACGCCTCAGGGCTTGCAATTCCACGCGTGATGGTTGCTATTCTCGAGTACTACCAGAACGAGGACGGCACCGTCGCGATTCCCGAAGCCCTGCAACCGTACATGGGCGATCAGGAAGTCATCGAAGGCCACGAGAAGGTCGGCGAAGCAGCACTCGGTGCCGGCGAGCGCGAGTAGTCACCGCAGTTTTCGTATCGTATCTATTCTCGAGAACGAGTCGCGTTGCACGTACAGAGTGCGTCAAAGACGACGAGAGCAGTACTCGAGATAGACACTCTCGAGTAGATGAGTATTCGATAAGACAGAGGGTTCTAAGTCGAAGACATAGCTCACTGAGTGAGAGTCGGCTTTCCTTCGAATAGCATTATGTGTCACACTGGAATCAATCAACATGCAGGCCACGCGCCGGGGCTTGCAATACACGTGAACGTATCGTCGATGGCTGGCGTGATTCACCAGCCATTTTCGGCGCAGTGACGACGCGTCGAACTGACACTCACTTCTTACGCACAGGCGTGTCTCTGTTTCGTATATCGCTGGCGCTGTCAAGTGTTTCGAAAGAAAAAACGCGATACCGCTCGAGACGGCGACTGCTTAGATATACTGGATGCGCTCTGGGAGTTCGAGCTTCATGCCCTTGCGCTCGCGGATCTCCATGATCTTCTCGCGCTGGAGCGAGTCGGACATGACCTCGAAGCCGGCGTTCTCCGTATTCCAGGAGGCACGACCCTCGGTCGCAGAGCGGATGTCGCTTGCGAAGCCAATCAGTTCGTCGACGGGTGCGATACCCTCGACAACCATGAGGTCACCCTCCTGGTACATGTCGTCGACGCGGCCACGACGACCCTGGATCTCGCCGGAGGCGGCACCCATGTGGTCGTTTGGCACGTCGATACGGACGTCCTGCATCGGCTCGAGCATCTTGATGCGACCCTCGATCAGGGAGTTGTGAAGTGCCTCACGCGTGGCGGGGATGACCTGTGCCGGGCCACGGTGGATGGTGTCCTCGTGGAGTCGGGCATCGTGCAGGCGGATAAGCGTCCCCTGGACTGGCTCATTTGCGAGCGGGCCGTTGTCCAGTGCATCCTCGAACCCTTCGATGACGAGTTCCATCGTCTCGTTCAGGTGCTGGATACCCTTCGTGTCGTCGATGAGGATGTTGGTCCCGTGGATGTGCTCGACGTTCTGGGACGTATCCTTCTCCATCCCAGCATCCTGCAGGGCTTCACGGCGTTCCTGCTCTGGCATGTCCATCGAGGCTTCGCCGAGCTGGATGGTCTCGACGAGGTCTTTCGTCATCGGCTGGATAGAGATGTAGAAGCGGTTGTGGCGGTTCGGGGAGATACCCTCGACCTCTGGACTTGCTTCCTGGGGCTGCTCGCGGTAGACAACGATTGGCTCACCAGTGTTGACTGGAATCCCCTGGTTCTTCTCGATACGCTGCGTGATGACCTCGAGGTGAAGCTCACCCTGACCCGAAATGAGGTGCTCGCCAGTGTCCTCGTTAATCGTAATCTGGATCGTTGGGTCTTCCTTGGAGACCTGGCGCAGCGTCTCGATGAGCTTTGGCAGGTCGTCCATGTTCTGTGCCTCGACGGACTTCGTAATGACTGGCTCCGAGATGTGCTCGATGGACTCGAACGGCGTCATCTCGACGGAGGAGACAGTCGAGCCGGCGATGGCATCGCGCAGGCCGGTGACGGCCGCGATGTTCCCTGCGGGAACCTCTTCAACTTCCTCGCGCTCGCCACCCATGTAGATCCCGACGGACTGGACGCGGTTCTTGCCCGCGGTCCCGGAGACGTACAGCTCCTGACCCTTCTCGAGGGACCCCGAGAAGACACGACCGGAGGCGATTTCACCGGCGTGTGGGTCCATCCCGATGTCGGTGACCATGAAGACGACCTCGCCGTCTTCGTCGACGAGACGCATCGTGTCTGCGAGTTCGGAGTCAGCGTCACCACGCCAGACACGTGGGATACGACGTGGCTGTGCGTCGACTGGGTTCGGGAAGTGCTCACAGACCATGTCGAGGACGACATCCGACAGCGGCGTCTTCTCGTGAAGTTCCTGGCGCTTATCGGAGCGCTCGAGTTCCATGATCTCAGCGAAGTCCATCCCGGTTCGCTGCATCGATGGCATGGAGACACCCCACTTGTAGAGTGCAGAACCGAAGCCGACGGTACCGCCTTCGACGGAGACGGTCCAATCTTCGACGTCGTCCATATCCTCGGTCATGCCGCGGATGAGTTCGTTGACGTCGTTGATGACCGAGACGAGACGCTGTTGCATCTCCTCTGGTCCTTCCTGGAGTTCCGAAATCAGGCGGTCGACCTTGTTAATGAACAGGGTCGGCTTGACGCCCTCGCGGAGTGCCTGGCGCAGGACCGTTTCGGTCTGTGGCATGGCACCCTCGACAGCGTCGACGACGACGAGCGCACCGTCGACTGCACGCATCGCACGCGTCACGTCGCCACCGAAGTCGACGTGGCCCGGCGTATCGATCAGGTTGATCAGGTGGTTGGTGTCTTCGTACTCGTGGGTCATCGAAACGTTTGCCGCGTCGATGGTAATCCCACGTTCCTGCTCGTCTTCTTCCGTGTCCATCGCGAGCTGTTCGCCGGCAGTCTCATCCGAGATCATGCCCGCACCCGCGAGGAGGTTGTCAGAAAGCGTTGTTTTTCCGTGGTCAACGTGAGCGGCGATGGCGATGTTCCGGATGTTCTCCGGTTCGTCCATCAACCGTTCACACTCTTGGACGATCTTCTTGCGTCGGCCCATATATACCCTGTTACCGGTAGCGGGGTCAAAAGGGTAGTGTTTCGTCGCCGCCGAAAATGACACAGAATCCGGTTCGAACGCTGGAATATCCAGTTTGCGTGAGACAACACCACGCACAGAACGAGCAGCGCTGTCTCCGAACCCACCAACCCACCTACCCACCCCTCGCTGCAAGTGCAACCCGGCGTAAAAGACATACAGCCCCAACCCCTGGTATAGCTACCCATGGATATACGCGTACAGGGGCCCGGCCCAACAACTCCATTTCTCGGCGCTCGGGACCTCTTCGAAACAGAACACGATCTCTCGCTGCCTGTCTACGTCCATCTCCGCGACAACCCCGATGAACGAACCTGGGCCGCCCACTACGACGACCACCACGTCCTGAACATCTCCCACCAGGCCGCCTCGAGTGCGATGGCCCGCGAGCTCGCCCTCCACGAGTTCTCACACATGGCTCGCCACGAACAGAACCACCCCTCCCACACCCAGTCGATTGAGGAAGTCCTCTACCTCGCACTCGCAGGCAAGTCCGTCGAGCGGCGCAAACTCTCACACTGCTACCAGATCGCCAACCACATGAAAGACATCTACGCCGACGACATCACGCTCGCCGTCGGCCCCGGCGAAAAACTGCTCTCCTATCTCGAGTCCAGTCTCGCAGCCGCCATCGCGGACCGACCAGACCCAGCCTCCCGCCCGGGCCTCGAGCGACTCTCTGCAAGCGCGGATCCAGATATTACGGCAGTGAACGCCGCGTTCGCGCTCGCACTCGCCGAGCGCCACGACCTCGTTGAGACTGATCACCGACTGTATGACCTCGCACACACGGCCACACTCGACGCCCCGGAGGTCGATTTCGAGGGGTTCAAACACCGATTCCGGGAACTCGCGCGCGAACCCGACTCGAGTAGCTACCGACAGGTGCTCGTCGATGCAACACGGTCGTACGTCGGCAACGGTGGCGTCGCCGCCGACTAGTCCACAGCGCGTCTCAAGACAGGAGACACAAACGGGGGTTCGTGAGAACGCTCGAGCGTGATCGGCGCTGTCTGGGAACCAGTATCAGGCGCTGACAAGAGACCCGAACGTTTAATGTTTATTACGCCATCTTTTCTGATCATACAACTGATGTTCTCGGGTCCAGTCAGCGGCGATACGTCGACCGACGGGGGGTTCACGACGAAACTGCGTCAGCTAAAACACGACGGCGCGAGCGTCCTCGTCGTCGGCTCGCTTCAACCAGACCACCGTCGAGACATCTGTCGCCGACTGTTCGGAGACGAATCCAGTGTTGACACTCTGCGACGGCGCATCGCCGTCTCGACAACCGGTCAGGCGGTCTGGCCCACACCCGGAGCAGACTCAACGCCCGCAACGTTCCGACACATCACGTACGACGCCCCCGCACGCGGCACCACCGCCCACCAGTCACCACCGACCGCAGACGAGACCGACCCGGACACGCCATCCACACCCCCCCACCCCGAGACAGCCACCGCGCCGACAGCAACGACCAACTCTTCGACCGTTGCCCCAGCACGCGTTACCGTTGACTCCCTCGCAGACGTCGGCATCGCTATCTCGAGTGCAATTGAATTCTTCGACACTGACGCCGACGGCCTCGAACCCGCCGAACTGCGCGTCGGCATCGACTCACTGTTGCCACTCCTCGAGGCGTCCGACAGAGAAACCGTGTTCACCTTTCTGCATCTGATCACCGGCCGAACGACAGCCGCCGACGGCATGTTTCACTGCCATTTGCCGGTCGAACACGATGCGACCATCGTCTCGGTGCTTTCGTCGCTATTCGATGTCGTCCTCGAAGTACAAGATCGGGCGGACGGCTACGAAGAGCGCTGGTCACTTACGGACGAGGGGCGAAAGTCCGGCTGGATCTCACGCTCCTGACTCAGCGACAACACAGTCATACTGGTCGCGTTCTGATTCAGCGTAACTGACGCCATCTCGTCGACCAGACCGATGGACCCCGTCTAATGAAACCGACATTCGACGCCACCGATACCGGACTCGAGATTATCGACCCCATCGAGCGACGGCGCTATCATCTGCAGACGCCTCGTGCGGTGTCGCCGGAACCGGTTGAAGAGCATGGCATTCCGTTTCCAATCGGGACGGCGGCACAGATCGTAACGGACGAAATCGTACTTCCAACGATGAATCGCGTTCTTGTTCGCAACAAAGAGGGGTTGATGAAGGCAGAAGTCCAATCAGACGATCACGCGTATTTTCCTCACGGAACCTACAATCTCGACATTTCTGGGTCACTCAAAGTCTACGCACACATCAATAGTTCCGTATATATCTATTCAGATAACGAACAAACGCATATTTCCTTCGATGGGGAGACACAGTGCCTGATTGGTGCACGATCATTTCATCGACGACCAGCAGACACGATTACGACGACGACCAAGCCAACGGATGTGATGGAGGCTGTCTCGATATTTAGTTCTGCGTTAAAGACAACCTCTGCAGAACGATCATACCCGACGCTCCGTGGCCATCCTCCGATGCTTGAGGTCGGCGACGAACTTGAAATTCCAGATACACTTACAGAATTAGAGACAGGTATCGAGATAGTTGTGCCTCCGAAATTACAGGACATATTCGTCGTCACACCACTTTCATATTATCTGGGTGCAACCATTCGATCCGGTTCCGAGCCACAGATCATGACTGAGTCAGGGTATACGTACTCTCTCTGTGGCCCGGACGGATTCGAGAACACTGTCAAACGGGTATTAAAACATATCTTCGTTCTCGATTGCGTCGTTCGAACTGAAGGACCAACACCACTTCCGTTGTACAGACGAAAAGCAATTGAACCACTTCTCGAGTTTGATCTCGAGGAGATGTATAGCCGTCCGCTCCATGAGCGGGTTCAGGCCTATCTCGAGGTTGATTCAGCCTCTATTGACGAGTACTATCCTAATTGGAGACTCGAGACACAGGTCAACGCAGTGGCCGAAACCATTGATTTCCTTCCATTTTTGGCGGACGAACTTGCGATAATTAGTATTGATGAAAAGACAGAGACACCAGAGCCAACCAAAGAGACAGTTGAAGCAATTGACTCATTTACTCGTGCTGATTTTGTCCGGAGTGCAAGTCCAATCCGTGGAAATCAAGAGACACCGATATCTGATTCAGATACTGCCGACCACCCTCCACAAACAACAATTACGCAAGTCTGGCAGAGTATACACGGCACAGACATCAATAGTACGACACCAGTTTCGGCATACTACAATCGAATTGGTCGAACGCCACGACCAGACCCCATTGAAATAGAAGTCGTCTGTAATGATGCAGAGATGCAGGACGAACTTGAGTCGGTAAATGGGTTCTACGGAACACACAACCGACTGCCGTTCAATGTGTCCATTCATTACGATTTCACAACGGCCGAACTCAAGAACACACTCGCCACCGAGAGCGACTTTTTTCACTATATTGGCCACATCGATAGGGAAGGATTCCAGTGTTCAGATGGGAAATTTGACGCGTCAACTATGGACTCAGTGGGGGTAGAGGCGTTTTTACTGAATGCGTGTCAATCCCACGACCAAGGGCTCCATCTCATTGATGCGGGGAGTATTGGTGGTATTGTAACACTAGGAGATATTGTCAATAGTGGTGCAGTGAAGATGGGAAGTGTAATCGCCCAATTGCTAAATGGCGGATTTCCTCTATACGCGGCACTTGATGTCGCAAGAATCGAGAATATTATCGGACAACAGTATCTTATTGTCGGCGATGGCAGGGCAACAATCGCACAATCAGAAACGGCAATGCCAGATATTTGCTTAGTCAGGCAGGGGGAAGATGGGTATGAATCCAATATTATTGCATATGGCGAAGTGAGATCATCAAATGGGGGAGTCTTCACTCCGGATATAGACCCTATCGAAGATTACTACATTATTCCAGATCAGACTGGTTGGTTCCCAACCGATATATCACAACTAGGGGAGTTTTTTGATATAGGCAGGTTCCCAGTTCTATTTGAAAATCAGCTATATTGGAGTGATACGATAGAAATGGACATCCTGTAATTCACGGCCCGTAATAGGCAGAAGCGCTCGCCGCTGCGGTCCCTGATTGTGACAACAAAATCATAATTGTGAACAGCACGCCAATCATTCGTGGGTGTTTCGCGAGGTATTCTGTCATGTCTTGCATGGTACGACTGTAAAATGTGGCCGATCAGAAATTAATCTATCTTAATATATCATAAATATTGGCGGTAATATTATATATAACGAAAAATAGCTAGCGCTGTAGCTACTGCAAAACGAGTCTCGAGTGAGACTCACAGTACACCTGTAAGAACGAATCGATTATCGACTGCGTTTATCACTCACTAAACAGCTGTCGAAGCGTCTGGTCGAACGAGTCTCCTGACAGTTCCGCACGAATCGACGCTGCACGCTCACGACAGGTCTGTAGCTCCTGTACAACGGACTGATACTGATCCCCGACAGCCACATCCGACTCGAGTTCGGTCTCGAGGACGGCGCGTTCGGTCGAGAGACGGAACAGGTTGTGCATCGTTCGCTCGTAGGCACACTGGAAAAGCAAGCGCTCGAGGGTCCCAGCGAGGGCGGTTGGAGCGACTGGTTCGACGAGGACTTCGTCGACGCCGCGGTCAACTGGATCATCGTCGGGCACTTCTGCGGCGAGTGCGAGCACCCAACTCTCGGGCGCGGTCTGGCGGAAGGCATCGAGGACACCGCGAGCGTCCGGCTGCTCGAGGTGCCAGTCGAGGACCAGTAGGTCATAGCAGTTCTCGAGTTGCTCGAGGATCGAGATATCGAAGGACACCTGATCGATAGCAATCGGAACGGAGAGGCGCTCAGAGTCGATGACGGAGAGCGGCCGCTCGCGATGGACAACGAGTATCCGCTGTGTCGATTCCAACACCACGTCTCTATTAGTATCGGTTACCGCGGGGTATTAAATGTAGGTAGATGGACGCCGTAGTGCGATTTGTCTGTCGAAACTCGCGAGACAGATTCGAGAGCAGCCGCTCGAACGGGTTGCAGCGTAGCGAACAGCAGGACAAGTCATTGTGTAGCCGAGCGATAGAGCCACCGCTACCGGGGCGAAAAAGAAAGAAACGAGAGAAAATCGACTCGAGCGTTAGCGTGCGGCTGCCGCGACGCGCTCTTTTTCTTCTTTCTGGCTGACGGCGTACGTCTGGACGTCGTAGTTCGCTGCGCCAATCAGCTGGGAGGCGATGGCCTCCGGGACGGACGTTGGCGTCTTGAACGAGTCGTTGTAGACACCGTCTGCGAGGAACTTCAGAGCCTGGTCGACACGGCGCTGTGGAGCGACGTCGACGGCCTTCGGGACCGAGATACCACCGTATTTCAGGCGGACGGTCTCCTCTCGTGGGGCCGAGTTCTCGACGGCGGTGACGAGAACCTGAATTGGGTTCTCCTCGGTGCGCTCGTGGATCAGTTCGAACGAGTCACGAACAGCGCTGAGGGCCTGCTGTTTCTTGCCCGTGTTCTCTTCCGTCTGCATGAGACGGTTGATGAAGCGCTCGACAATCGAGATCTGGGACTTCTGGAACTGCTTTCTGGCGTGGCGACCAGCGGTATGTGCGACTGGCGTCACCGTGATGTAGCGCTCGGTCGATGGGTCGGCGTACTCGAGTTCGCCGAGTTCCCACTCGCCAAAGAGCTGTGCCGACACGTCTGCGCCGCCGGCTGGGGCGTCTGGGTCTGGTTGGTCTTCTGCCGCCATGATTATCGCACCGGTTTCTCTGCGTTTCCGCGAACGAGTTCTTTCATTGCGACGCCGTTGACCTTGTCAACCTTGTAGTTGACACCGGAGAGGTCACCCATTGCACGACCCTTCGCCCCACCGATACCGGCGATGGTAACTTCGTCGTGCTCGTCGATGAACGAAATGGCACCGTCACCGGGACAGAACGCGGTGACTTGCTTTCCGTTTTTGATCAGCTGCACTCGGACACACTTTCGAATTGCCGAGTTTGGCTGCTTTGCTTCGATGCCGACCTTTTCGAGAACGATACCTCGACCCTGGGGCGCTCCCTCGAGTGGGTCGGACTTCTCGCGAAGTCCACGGGCACGGCGCGCATAGTCCGAGTCGGACCACCGCTGCTCCTGGCGGTCTTTCTTGAGCTTGCGCGCGGCGTATTTGCCGTTTGCCATGCGCGTCGCTATCCGTCGAAGGCACTTAAGCGACCCGTTTCGATTCGGCGTTACGCCTCGAGAGCGCTCGAGGGGGGTCAACGAAGGATTCTCGTGGCGTTTCGTCGCTCGAGCGCGATGCTCATCACCTCGTCGCAAACGACCGGATCCCAGTCAGGACAGCGTTTCGACCGACAGAGAGGGTAAAACGTCGAGTCTCGTTTGTCTGGCGGTATCACTGCTTGGCTAAAATAAACGTCAAAGCGACTGACGGTCGAGAGCGGAACTGCCAGCATTGCAATCGAGTTAGACCAACTGCACGTCGTCGATGCCGAAATGGCGCTGCGCGAGTCGTCGTGCGGCCTCGATTGTCTGTCCGTTCGACCCGATTGCGACGCCACGGTCCTCGGTTGCCACTTCGACGTAGGCAACGGTATCGTCGTTTTCGCTGATCGTGACGTTGTAGACCGCTGCGGGCGCGAGCGTGTTCGCGACGAACGTCTCTGGGTCGTCTGCGTCGGCAACGAGCCGAACCGACATCCCGAGTTCGTCCTCGAAGCGCCTGACCGTTCGACCGCCGGGACCGATTGCTTCACCCATTGCGTCACTCGAGACGACGACGATTAGTTGGTCGTCATCGTCATCGGCGCCAGTGTGATCGCCAGCGGTTGCAGCCCCAGCAGCTGTCTCCTGGGTGTGGGCTGGCTCGAGGTCGACGTCAGTGGCGGACTGGACGATGCAGTCGATACCCGACACACCCGTCACGTCTTCGAACGCAGCGAGATACTGTCGGGCCTCGTCGTCGAGGGTAACCCCCATCGATCAGTCGGCCTGACTGCCGCCGGGCGTCGTCGAGCCCATCCGCAGGTCGACGTCGCCGGTGCCGAGTTTGATCGGCTTGCCAACGATGACGTTCTCGGTAACGCCCTGCAGGGTGTCGATCTCGCCGTGAATTGCGGCGTTGAGCAGGTGGTTGACTGTCACCTCGAACGCAGCACGAGCGAGTACGGAGTCTTTCGACCCGGAGATACCATGGCGGCCAATCGACTCGATCTCGCCGCGGTTGGTCATCATGTCAGCGACGAGCATCAGGTGTCGGACGTTGACGTCGTCAAGTCCCTGCTCGGCGAGCGTGTTGTGGGTCTCCTCGATGATGGCCTCACGGGCAGCCTCGATACCGAGGTTACGATGGATTTCGTGGATGTTGTTACACGTCGTCCGGGAGGCGTCGACGCCCTCGATCTCGAGGACATCGCCGAAGGCCGACCCTTCAGTGTAGAGGACGAACTCCTCGTGTCCCTCGTCCATTTCCTCGCGACGGATAACGACGCGGGAAACCTCCTCGATACCCTTGAATGTGATGTCGCGCAGTTCTTCGACCAGTTGGAGCAGGTCGCGATAGGACGGCTCCTCGGGACCGAACTGAATCTCGGTACCCTGCTGAACCGTACTAACCGAGAGGTTGTCCTCGATGATCTCTGCGACTTCCTCGGGCGTGATCATACGCTCCTCGAGTGTGTCGCGGTTGAGCGAGATCTGGACGCGCATGTCGGCGACGTTCGTCGAGACGTCACCCAGTGCGAGGATTTTCGTTGCCTCGATGTTCCAGACGACCTTGTGGGCCATCTCTCGCTCCGTGGCGTACTCGTCCTCGAGATGGACGGTCATCATCGGCGTGTCGGGCGTCTTTCGGGCGTCGACCAGCTCGATAAGCCGGGGAAGCCCCTGGGTCACGTCGATCTCTGCGACACCCGCATAGTGGAACGTGTTCATCGTCAGCTGCGTTCCGGGTTCACCAATCGACTGGGCCGAAACGGTACCGACGGGGTCGAGTGGATCGACACGCGTATCGAGATAGCGAAGTTCGACGGCCTTTGCGAGGTCGTCTGCGTCCTCGACGGTCGCGTCGGCGCGGCCCTCGAGTTCTTCGTAGACGTTGTCTTTGAGTCGCCGTGGGAGGTCAGTGTCTTCGACGACGGCGATCATGTCGTCGGTGACGTTGTATTCGACGTTAGTCATCGGAGGTCACCTCCGGGCTGTCGACGGTCAGACGATCATCCGCGTGCTCGGAGAGGTTTGTCGTCCGTTCTTTCCGGCCGAGGAACTCTTCGCGGTCTCGCTCGGAGTCGAACTCCTCGTCGAGGACGCGATCTGCGATGTTGGGGACGTCGATGGTGTTTTCCTCACCTGAGGACACTTTGACCGGCGACGTGCCGTCCTCGCCGAACTCGAACTGAACGATGGTGTCCGAGGTGTCTCGGACCGTTCCATCGTACTGTGCCTCGAGTTCCGACAGCGCGTTAATCAGCCGACGCTGCAGGTACCCGGACTTCGAGGTACGGACTGCTGTATCGACAAGCCCCTCGCGGCCACCCATCGCGTGGAAGAAGAACTCCCGTGGGGTCAGGCCGGAGGTGTAGGAGTTCTCGACGAAGCCGTGTGCCTCTGCCGAGAGGTCGTTCTCCTGATAGTGGCTGAGCGTCCGGTTCTCGTAGCCACGATTAATTCGCTCACCGCGAACTGCCTGCTGGCCGACACAGCCGGCCATCTGGGTCAGGTTCAACATCGACCCACGTGCACCTGAACTGGCCATGACGACGGCCGGGTTGTCATCGGTGAAGTTTTCATCTGCGATGTTACCAGCGTTGTCACGCGCACGCGAGAGCGTCTGCATGATCTTCATCTCGAGCGTTTCGTCGATGGTTCGGCCTGGCAGGGACTCGAGGTCGCCTGCTTCGTAGGCCTCGATCAGCTCTTCGACGCGGTCGTTTGCGTCTTCGATGGTTTCGTCGATGCGCTGGCGGGCCTCTGGGGGAATCGTCTCGTCGTCGATTCCAATCGAGAACCCGAAGTGCATGATTGCACGCATCGCAAGCGTCGAAATCTCGTTGATGAAGATGCGCGAGCGGGTGTTGCCGTAGACCTTCGTGATCGTATCGACAATTTCGCCACCGAATTCGCCGACTTCGTCCTCGGCGATGGTGCCCTCGAGGAGTTGGCCGTCTTCGATGACAACATCGTCGCCGACGGTGCCCGTGAACTCGAGGTCGAGGTCGTCGGGCAGCAGTTCGGAGAAGACGTCGTGGCCGGTCCAGAACGGTTCGTCCTCGTCGTCGATTCCACTTGGTTCCGGCAGTTCGTCGATCCGGGTCGCTCGAAGCAAGTCGAGTGCCTGCGTTTCGTTGAATCGTGGGTTGTCGTGAGTCAGCAGGTAGGTCCCCGAGATGTGGTCCTGAATCGCGCCGATGATGTTCTCACCGAAGCGTGGCGAGAGAATCTGCTCCTGGACGCGCATGAGGACGCGGGCTTCCGCACGGGCCTCCTCGTTCTGGAGGGCGTGCATGTTCATCTCGTCACCGTCGAAGTCAGCGTTGTACGGCGGACAGACAACGGTGTTCAGCCGGAACGTCTTGTACGGCATGACCACGACCTCGTGGGCCATGATCGACATCCGGTGCAGCGACGGCTGGCGGTTGAAGATGATGATGTCGCCGTCGATGAGATGGCGGTTGACTTCCCAACCGGCCTTGACTTTCTCTGCAAGCGCCTCGCAGTTTTTCTCGGTGACCTTCAGACGACGACCATCCGGTCGTCGAACGTAGTTCGCACCGGGATGGCCCTCTGGGCCGTTCGAGACGAACCGCCGCGCATCCTCGAGATTGCGCTCGGTGACGTTCATCGTCTGGGTCATCTCCTTTGCGACGCGGTCCGGCACACCGACCTCGTTCAGCGAGAGTGTCGGGTCCGGCGAGATGACGGTACGCGCGGAGAAGTTGACACGCTTCCCCGAAAGCGAGCCACGGAAGCGACCTTCCTTCCCTTTGAGACGCTGGGAGAGCGTCTTGAGCGGGCGACCAGAGCGGTGTCGCGCTGGTGGCGTGCCCGAAATCTCGTTGTCCATGAAGGTGGTGACGTGGTACTGCAGCAGTTCCCAGAGGTCCTCGATGATCAACTGTGGCGCACCAGCCTCACGGTTCTCCATGAACCGCTGGTTGATACGGATAATGTCGACCAGCTTGTGCGTGAGGTCGTCCTCGGAACGCTGGCCGTTATCGAGCGTGATCGACGGCCGCGCAGTGACCGGCGGCACCGGCAGGACAGTGAGGATCATCCACTCGGGCCTCGAGCGGTCGGAATCGATGCCGAGTACCTCGAGATCTTCGTCCGGGATATTTTCGAACCAGTCCCGGATGTCGCTTGGCATCAGTTTGTTCGTATCCTCCTCAGTGAGGTCGATATCGAGGGCCTTCTCGATGGCTTTGCGCTGATTTTCACGCGGGCGGAACGACCCCGAGAGAATCTCGTTGACACGAGTAAGGTCGATCTCGGTGTCTTCTGCGAGTTCGTCCGGCGTAGTCCGCTCGATGCCCTCCTCCTCGTCGCCCTGCATCGCTCCGGCGATACGCTGGGAGAACTCGCTCGTGAGCACCTGCTGGACCTCGTAGTAGGTGGTTGGTTTCTCGTGGTCGATATCGTACTGAATCTCGCCACAGAACGGACAGCGATCCTTCTTTCGGGCCTGCCGAATCGCCGATTTTGTGACGTCGTTCAGATCGCGACCGAGTTTGCGCGATTCCGTAATGTCGTCGCGGAACTCGTCGCGCTCGTCTTCCGTCAGGAGAAGTCGGGAACACTCCCGACAGGTCCCTCGAAGCAGTCTGCGGATAAGCTTCGTAAAGCCAACGTGAATAACGGGTGCAGCCAGTTCGATGTGGCCGAAGTGACCGTTACACGACCCGGAGTGTTTCCCACAGGTCTTACACTCGAGACCGGGGTCGATGACGCCGAGGCGGGGATCCATCAGCCCCATGTCGATGGGGAAGCCGTCGTCGTCGTAGGTGTCGGCGGTGATGATCTTCGTCGCGCTCATCTCCCGGTACTCTTCGGGCTCCATCAGCCCGAAGTTGATTGATCCGATTTCTTTTGGTGTACTGTTTTGCATGTGTGGTTTAGACAGCGTCTTCGAGTTCCAGTCGCGGCGCGATACCCAGAGCCTTCATCTCGTCTAACAGGAGCTTGAACGCGTAGCTCATCTCGATTTCGTGGATGTCCGTCTCCTCGTCACAGTTCGGACAGTAGACGCGGCGTTGTTCGACGTTCTCGACCGCGCTCATCCCACACTGTGCACAAATATTGATATACTCGCGGTCGGATTCATCGAGCAGGCGTTCTTTCAGGGTCATCGCTGCGCCGTGACCAATGAAGACGTCCCGTTCCATCTCACCGATACGGAGTCCACCCTCGCGGGCACGACCCTCAGTTGGCTGGCGCGTCAGCACCTGCACCGGCCCGCGCGAACGGGCGTGCAGTTTGTTCGAGACCATGTGGTAGAGTTTCTGGTAGAAAATGATGCCGACGAAAATCTCGGCCTCAATTTTCTCACCAGTTACGCCGGAGTACATCGTCTCCTTGCCCGCGGAGTTGAACCCGTTATCCTCGAGTCCGTCGCGGAGTTCATCTTCGTCCTCGCCGAGGAACGGCGTCCCGTCAACACGACGGCCTTCCATCGCTCCGAGTTTCCCGCCGATCATCTCGAGGATGTGGCCGACGGTCATCCGGGATGGCAGGGCGTGTGGATTAAGCACGAGGTCAGGCACGACGCCCTCCTCAGTGAACGGCATGTCCTCCTGTGGCGCGAGGTGGCCCACGACACCCTTCTGGCCGTGCCGGGATGCGAACTTGTCCCCGAGTTCGGGGATTCGCTCGTCACGCACGGAGACCTTCGAGAGCTTCGAGCCGTCCTCACCTTCCATCAGCGTGACGGTGTCGACGACACCGCTCTCGCCGGAGCGCATGGTGACTGACGTCTCGCGCCGTTTCTGCGGTGAGAGGCCACCCATGTCGTCGGGTTCCTCCAAGAATCGTGGCGGACTCGTCTTGCCGAGCAGGACGGAGTTTTCGTCAACACGCGTCTCTGGGTTGACGAGGCCGTCCTCGTCGAGGTGGTTGTACGCTTCCTCGCCGCGAGCGCCACGAACGTCCTGGGATGGGATCTCGAAGCGGTCTTCCTGGCCACCGGGGTAGCGCCGTTCCTCGCCCTCGTAGGTCCGGAAGAAGTGTGAGCGCGCGAGTGCACGCTCGACGCTGGCTTTGTTCATGACCAGCGCGTCCTCGATGTTGAACCCTTCGTAGCTCATCACGGCGACGACGAAGTTCTGTGCCGCCGGGCGGTCGTCGAAACCGATCTGCTCGGTCGTCTGGGTTTTGACCATCGACAGCTGCGGGTAATGCAGCAAGTGCTGGCGCGTATCCGGCCGGATACGGTAGTTCGCACTCGGCAGCCCGAGCGACTGCTTGACCATCCCTGCACCCATCGTAATACGCGGGCTGGCGTTGTGCTCTGGGTACGGAATCATCCCCGCACCGATCCCGAAGATCAGTTGCGGGTCAATCTCGAGGTGGGTGTGATCGTCGTTGAGGTCGTCCTCATCGACGGCGACGTAGATGTCCTCTTCTTCCTCGGCGTCGATGAACTCGATGTAGCCGTGCTCGACTAAGTCCTCGAACTCGAGGTCGCCGTCTTTGAGTGCCTGAATCTCCTCGTCGGTGATTCGTGGCTCGCCGTTTTCGACGACCAGCAGTGGGCGTCGTGCGCGGCCGGCGTCGGCGTTGATGATGACTTCTCGCGTGCGGTCGCGGACGGAGACGTTGACCATATCAGAGACGTCTCCGATACGTCGGGATTCACGGATCTGTTCGGCTAGCTCGTGCGGATCGGGGTGCGTTCCCACCAGCGACCCGTTCACGTAGACTTTGGCTTCGCGTTGTTGGCTGCTCATGAGTTAGTCGTCTGCTGTCGTGGATCGTTCGATGCTGTCGATACCCGGAATGCCTTCGACCCCCATCGAGGCGAGTTCACGTTTGAGTCCCTGCTCGTCCTCGATGTTCTGGGAAAGCTCCATCGCCTGGGCGAAGTTCTTCACCAGCCCACAGTTTGGTCCCTCGGGTGTCTCGGAGGGACAAATGCGACCCCACTGGGTCGCGTGCAGGTCCCGTGCCTCGAAGTGTGGCTGCGAGCGCGATAGCGGGCTGCGGAGACGACGCAGGTGCGACAGAACCCCCATAAAGTCCGTCCGGTCGACCAGTTGGCTCACACCGGAGCGGCCACCGACCCAGTTCCCCGTTGCAATCGGGTGCTCGAGGCGTTCGGTCAGGACGTCAGAGCGAACGACGGTCGAGACCGAGAGATTTCGGTTTCGCATGTTCGCACGCTCGAGTTGGTATTTCACGTCCCGTGCGAGCTTGTTGAGTGCGGTCCGGAACAGGTCTTTCATCAGGTCGCCACTGACCTTGAGGCGCTTGTTGGCGTAGTGGTCCTTGTCGTCAGAATCACGACGGCCAAGCGCGAGTTCGAAACAGGCTTCGGCCATCCGACAGAGGTAGTGGGCCTTGTTGATCCGAACGTCTTCTTCCTCGACGCCCTCCTCGTGGAGATGCGGCAGGAGGTAGCGGTCGATGACGTAGTTTGCGCGTTTGAGCTGGTAGTTCTTGCCCTGGCCCGAGGCGACGCGTTTCCCGAGCGTCTCGATTGCTTCTTCCTCGGTCTGGACGTCGGCTTCCTCCAGATTCTCGAGCATGTACTTGACGACCTCAGGGTCGTTCGAGACCTTGTGGACGATCTCCTCGTCACTCTCGAGTCCGAGTGCACGCACGAGCGTGACGAAGTTGATCGAACCCGAGACGGATGGGAACGAGACCTCGAGCAGGCCCTCGCGGTTTCGTTCACAGAGAACGAGTGCGCGGTAGCCACGGCGCTGGGAGAAGGTCTTTGCGACCTGAATCTCGTCGCCGTATTTGGTGTCGTACTCGGCGAGGATTTTGTTCGGTGCGAGGTCCTCGCTGGTCATCAGGACGCGCTCGGAGCCGTTGACGATGAAGTAGCCACCGGGGTCGGCAGGGTCTTCACCGATTTCGATCAGTTCCTCATCGGAGAAGCCGGCGATGTTACACTTATCGGAACCGACCATAATCGGCATGCGGCCGATTTTGGTTTCGGTGGAGTCGACGACGCGTTCCTCGCCTTCCTCGCCCTTGACGATGGACATTTCCATGAAGACGGGCGCGGAATACGTGATGTTTCGCAGGCGCGCCTCCTGTGGGTACAGCAGTTCCTCGGAGCCGTCTGCTTCGCGAACACGAGGTGTGACGACGCGGACGTCGCCGAGTTTGACGTGGACTGGCTCCTCGCCTTCTTTGTCGCCGATATCCGTATCGATTGTCTCCTTTTCGTCGACGACCTGTTGCATCCCCCGGTTCAGGAAGGCGTTAAAGGAGCGGTAGTGGTGTTCTGCAAGCCGTTCTCGTGAGAAGTACTCGCGTGAAATTTCTCGTCGTTTGTCTCGGTTGAGTTCTACCGACATTTATTCCACCACAAGTCGATATACAACTGCCTGGTCGGTTGTGCGTGAATTTCGGACGATTTTGATAACATCTCCAACCCCTGCATCGTCGGGAAGCGCGGGGTCATTGCGCTTAATTTTCGGTAAGTCTGTACGGTCGATGTCGTACTCGGTAAGTACCTCCTCGAGTGTGTCCTCCTCGAGGATAGTGTGTTCCGGCACGAGTTCGTGTGGGCTTACGTCTACCATGTATTGGGTGAGTGGTGTGCGTGTGGGCTATTCGGAGAGAAGCGGCTGTCTCGAGATACTACAGATAGGTAGCGGCGGGAGGCATTTAACGGTTACTAACTTGAATGAGAAGCGTCGCTATCCGGCCGCGGGCAAACCTGACCGGAGTTGCCGATCACACCTGAGAGTAGCCCAGTCTCAGTTAAATCCCTTGTGGGTCGTGTGACTATATAACATAGGAATGGGCGAAAAGCGCAAAACACGCCGATCTAGAGATATCCGAGTAGCGTCCCGACGAGTACGACCAGCCACATCGCCACACCGACGAGGAGGAGGCTGTTGAACCGTGATTCGCGTGTCGCACGCCCTGTCGCGCCAGCGGCGATCAACCCGAGCGCAATGACGACGAGCATTCGCTGGACGATCACATCGATTGGCAACACGTCCACACCGACCAGTGCGTAATCGAGCCAGATCGCGCCCGCAAGGGATAGCGATGCAGCCATCGCCGCGTCGAGTCGACGCTCGAGGCCGCTTGCAATGACGTACGTCGCGACTGGAATCCCGACGGCGATGAACGGATAGAACATGGCGGCGATCATGTGCACCGAGAGTCCATCGACGGTGCGATCTACCGCGATCCCGCCGATTCGAACGCCGAGAATGATGCTCATAATAGTCCCCGCGAGAATGAGATGGCGCGCATCGAGGCGGTCGTATGCCGCCTGAATCCGCTCGCGATCCGTCTCAGTGATCGCACCACCGACGGCGTCGTCGACCCGCTCGAGGATTCGCTCGCGAGTGCCCTTATTGACCCGCCCAGCAGCCAATCCGAGCGCCAACGGCACCGTCGCCATCGCGGTGACTTCGACTTTCGTCGCCCAGCCGTTCGCATCCGACGGCCCCTCGTTGCCGAGGTAAATCCGCTGAATATCCTCCTGCATATCGACGCTTGGGATCGCCATCAGGTCCCGCTCGAGGCGGGTCTGGGCTTCCTCGACGCCGTCGACACGGTGGCGCAGCGTGAACCAGTCGAAATGTTCCGAGTGTGTCTGCATGACGATCCACTGATCGTCCGGGTTCGGACTCTCGTAGGCTCGGATGTGGTAGCGATAGCCGTAGTATTCGCCGTCCTCGAGTTGCATCGTTTCGGTCGTCCAGTAACGGTCTCCATCGGGGCCGGGATCGACGTAGGCGTATCGCGTCGCACCGTCGGCGTTCGACCAGGGAATATCGGTCGGCGAGATCGGTTGAACGGCATCTGCCAGCGCATCGGCCGTCGTATTCTCGTGGTCGTCGGCCCCATGTTCGTCGTGCTGTGTGGCTGCAGTCTCGTTGTCAGTCACGCCGACGAGATCAGTCGCCTCGAAGTGATCGTGGTCGGCTTCCTCCCACTCGCCCTCACCGTGCGCAGCGAGGAGTTGGACGACCTCATCGGCGTCGCCGCGGACGATCACGTTGAGCGGGCTTCGCTTCTCGTGGGCCTCTCGAGCGTTGAGATACGGCCAGAACTGGCTCTCGCTATCCGCAACGGCGACGAGTTCCGGTTCCTGGTGAGTCGCTTCAGCGTCGGTTTCTGGTGCAATGTCGTCGGTAGACGGCGAAAACAACAGCGATGGCCCACCAACGAACAGAAACGCGACAGCGAGCAAGACGAGTGCAATGACGAGCGAGCGACGCATCGACTCTGTGTTGCTAACTACCGCACTATCAAAGTATCTGCTTGAATCCCGAATCCCGAGTCACAGCAGCGACCGATCAGGCGTCGACGTCTGGCCCAACCGTCAACACGGGGACAGGAGCAGTGCGAACAACTCGTTGGGAAACACTCCCCACAACGTTGCTCTCGTAGTCGTCGCCGCTCGTTCCCATCACGATCAGATCGATATCGTTCGCGTCGGCGTACTCGACGATACACTCCGCCGGATGGCCAGTATCGACGGCCGTCTCGACCGACAGTCCTCGCTCACGGGCTCGGTGTGCTGCATCGCCAGTTGCTTCCTGTGCACTCTCCTCGAGATCGCCACGAACCTGGGCAACGCGCTCATCATCGAGCACGAGGAACGCGCGGTCGTCGACGACCGACATGACGTGGACTGCTGCATCGCGTGTCGTCGCGATATCGATTGCGTGGTCGGCCACCGTCGCCGCGTGATCGCTCCCGTCCGTGGGAAAGAGGATCGTCTCGTACATCGAGTCAATCCTCGCTCGCTCGAGGGAAAATAGATTCGTTCTCGTTCTCTCCGGATGGGAACACCGCCGAACCGAACCGCGGTCACTCGGGCGACTCCGGTTTCCAGTGTAACTCGAGTTGAATCGTCTCGTGATTGCCACGGAACATCGTCGACCGTTCGACGACGTCAATCGAGACATCGACCGACTCCGGCGGGTGCAAGGAGACGGTCTTGTTTCCGACGTCGACGTTGAGCTGCTCGGCTGCCGTCTCGTCCTCGAACTCCGTTGCCAGATGTCGCAGATACGCTGCGAGGTCGGCCCGTGACATCGTCTCGTCACTTGTCGTTCGTTCTGCCATACGCAGCACACACGGGGCCGGCCGCAAAAGTATGGACCGCGAACAGGGCGAAACAGCGGCTTACTGCTCGAACTCGAGACTGTGCGACTGGCTCAGACGGAAAGCTCCCTAGAACAGATTCGCCTGTTGATACACCGAAATGCCGTCGTCCGTGAGTTCGTAGGGCTTTTTCTCTCGAGAGTGATTCGCATCCCGAATCTTCTGGATCTCGATTGCCAGTCTAGTCTCCCGAAAGTCATCCGGCCGAACGTACTGCATCACGAACACGGCGTCAGTGAGGTATTCGACGATGCCGTGACGGGAGGCATACGGCGTGTCCTCTGCTGCCTCACTCGTCAGCAGCGTCGTCACGCCAGCCTCCTTGAGGGCCGCCGTAAAGTCATAAATCTCGTTGCGTCGCTTGGCGCGGTCATCGTACATCATCTCGAGGAGCGAGACGGAATCGAGAACGAGTCGTGAGGCACCAAAGTTCTCGATCAGCCGCGGCAGTTCGTTGCGGATCGAGGCCAGACTGTTCGTCATCTCGACGGGATCGAGGTCAACGATGGCAAGTCGGTCTTCCGCGACGTACTCGTCGAACGGAAACCCCTTCTCGGTCGCGCTATCGATGAGGCGCTGGCGACTCTCCTCTAACGTGATGAACACCGCGCTCTCACCGTCCTCGAGAGCGTGATTGAGAAATTGGAGTCCGAACGTTGTCTTCCCGGTACCGGCGCTGCCAATGGCCACCATTAGCGAGCGCTCGGGGACACCACCCTGAATCATCCGGTCGAGTCCCTCGACTCCGAGGTCGATTCGTGAGAGCGCCGACTCGACATCGGCGTCGTAATCGGGCTGATCCGGACTCTCGAGGCCGTACTCGACTTCGGAGAAGCCCTCCGGTCCGGCGGACCCGTCGACACCCACTGACTCAGCCGCGAACGGATCGGCTTCGCTGTCAGACTGCGCTCCATCGGACGCGCCGCTCCCCTCCATTCCTGGGACGTCGACGTTCTGTAACGCGTCACCGAAACTCGTCTCGAATAAGGCTCCCTCACTCGAGTCCGCATCATCATCCGACTCGGCGCTGGCTGTCGTGTCTGCTGTCTCCTCGCGGTCGTCAGCGTCGGGGTCGGCGTCAAATGCGGCATCGAAATCGTCCGCATCCGGATTGGCGTCGAATGCAGCATCGAGATCATCAGCGTTCCCGGTCGGCTTCCGAGTCGTGGCGTCGTCGGGACCATCGCTCGAGTCCGCGCCATCCCCGTGTTCACTGTCGTCACGTGGCTCCGACGCACCACTCTCATCGGCGTCCTCATCCTCGAGTGCGCGTTCGAACCAATCGTCACTCATGTGCGTGGCTGCACCTCCCCATGGGTCAGAGAATAAGCGAGACGCTCGCGGTGACGGCGGCCAGCACCCACGAGAGCGAGAGAGACGACCATACCAGAGACTGCGACGGGAGTCGCGGACTGTTGTTCGTGTCGAACGAACCCATCCGCCTTAATGATAGTGCCGATGTTCGGAATCGCCCCCACACTCGTTCCGCCGTGACGGGATGCGAAGCGTGCCTTTTTGATGACGGGGCCGGTAGCGGCCGACGATGGACGTCGACGTCGGAATCGTTGCCCAGCGGAACAATACCCGTGCACACGACCTTGCACGAACACTCATCGAAACCCTCGAGCGCGACTACGAGGGTGTCACAGCCGTCGTCGACGAGGCGACCGGCCACGCAGAGGCCATCGAGCGCGCGGGCGTTCCCGTCGCCGAGATGCGCGGTTACGACCTCGTCATCAGTATTGGCGGCGACGGCACCCTCCTGTTTGTCGCTCGCGAAGTCGGCGGCACACCGATTCTCGGCGTCAACCTCGGCGAAGTTGGCTTTCTCAACGCCGTCGCACCAGAAAACGCCCGCGAGGAGGTCATCGATCTCGTCGACCACCTCGAGGCGACTGGCTCGCTCGAGGGCCGACAACTCGACCGGCTGCAGGCACAAAGCGCCGACGAGGAGTGGACGCTCGAGCCTGCGCTCAACGAGGTTGTCGTCCACGGGCCGCGACGCGGCCATGGCGGCGGGGCGACACTCGAGATTGCAGTCAACGGCCAGCAGTACGGCTCGGGGCACGCCGACGGCGTGCTCGTGGCGACGCCGACCGGCTCGACGGCGTACAACCTGAGCGAGGGCGGGCCGCTGGTACACCCAGGCGCGGACGCACTGATCCTCACGCAGATGGCGGCCGACGACGGCATGCGCCCGCTGGTCGTCGACACCGACACCGAAATTACGCTCACCGTCAGCGACGCGGAAACGGCCTACGCGATCAGTGATGGCCGGGATCGCCGCCACCTCGAGCCACCGACGACCGTGACGGTCACGGTTGCAGACGAACCCGTCACGCTGGTCGGCCCGCAGGCGAATTTCGTCGACGGCCTCGAGAAGTTAGAGTGACGCTGCTGGCGGCCGTCCTGTGGACTGCTATCTACTCGTCTTCGTCGTCGGTTTCGTCGTCAGTGTCATCGTCATCCTCCATCTCCTGTCCGTTCCCAGTTCCTTCTTCGGCGTCGGGTTCTTCCTCACCGGGGCCGCCACAGCCCGCCAGGGCCACCGCAGAAATCGCTGCACCGGTACGTGCGAGCGTACGGCGGCGAGTCACGCTGCGTTCATGCTGTTTCGAGGACATACCTGCGCTGGGTCCTCGAGGCCCATACGGTCACTGCAAGCACTCGCACGCCGGAAGACGGGCGAGCGCGGAGTTTCCCCATCCACACCGACGTTTATACTGGTGGCTCACGACGCACCGATATGGACATCGAGCTACGCTTTTTCGCCACCTTTCGCGACGCCGTCGGCGAGAAAGAGCGAACGCACACGTTCGACGACGACGCAACCGTCGGGGACGTACTCGCCGACCTCGAGAGCCAGTACGACGGCCTCGAGGGCCAACTGCTCGCTGACGGCGCGATCAGAGACCACCTGAGCGTCCTGAAAAACGGCCGCGACGTGGTCCACATGGACGACAGCGAGACGACGCTCGAGGATGGCGACGTCCTCTCCGTGTTCCCGCCGGTGGCAGGCGGAGCGAGTGCGCGAGAGTGAGTCTCGAGACACGGTTCAGCCCCACCTCGAGACGTGTTAGCGTCCCCCCGAGAACGTTTAGTCGCCGGTACACCGCACTACGAGTGTGGATGCCGATGCAGACACGCGCCCCGTCGCGTCCGGATCAGATCGAGACGCAGACGGCAGCGCTGCAACCGGATCGCCAGACACTGAGAGCGACGAACAGCGCCCGCTCGAGGCCGAGGCGACCGGGAGCGAGACAGCTGGCGACCTCGAGCCAGCAGCGGAGTCAGTCACGTTCACCTGGGACGGCGTCCGAACTGGCTTTCTGACCTGTGTCCCGGTCGCACTCGGCGTCGGCGGCTACGGCATCGCCTTCGGCGTCCTCGCGGATCAGGCCGGGCTGAGCGTCGCGGAAGCGGCACTGATGAGCGCGACCGTACTCGCCGGTGCCGCCCAGATCGTCGCCGTTGAACTCTGGGCGGACCCGCTCCCGGTGGGGGCGATCATCGCCACCGTGTTCGCGATCAACCTCCGGTACTCGCTGATGGGCGCAGCGCTCCAGCCGTGGTTCAGACACCTCTCGCCGGCGAAAATCTACGGCAGTCTCTACATGATGGCTGACGAGAACTGGGCGCTGACCATGCGCGATCTCAAGTCCGGCAGCGGCCGCGGCGCGTTCTTGCTCGGCAGCGGCATCGCCATCTGGGTCTTCTGGGTCGGCGCGACGGTCATCGGCGCGCTCGCGGGTGGCGTGGTCGGCGACCCCACTCAGTACGGCGCCGATTTCATCCTCACCGCCGTCTTCGTCGCGCTCGCCGCCGAACTCTGGGAGGGCCAATCCTCGCTCGTCCCGTGGGTCGTCGCCCTCGGGACGGCCGTCCTCGCCGCCGAGTACCTCCCCGGGCGCTGGTACATCCTGCTCGGTGGCCTCGTCGCCGCCGCCGTCGAGGTGATCCGCTATGACTCCTGACCTCCCCAGTGCGCTCTCGCTCGACCCGTTCATCGTCGGTGTCATCCTCGCGATGGCCGCCGTCACCGTCCTGACGAAAGTCGGCGGCATCTGGCTCGTCCGCCGCGTCGACCTGAGCGAGCGCCTCGAGGCGGGTCTCTCCGTGTTGCCCGGCGCAATCGTGATCGCGGTCCTCGGGCCAGAACTCGCGGCCGGCGGGCCAGCCGAGTGGGGTGCTGCAGGACTGGTGCTGCTCGTGATGTGGCGCACCGAAAACATCCTGCTGGCGCTGATTGCGGGCGTTGTGGGCGTCGTGGCGTTTCGGGCAGTTCTCTAAAATAGAGTGTGCCGAACGAATATACACACAGCAATCCTACGGGACGTATGACGACTCGTCTCGAGCGGTCCTTTCGCGGCATCTCCGAACGGCTCGTGATTCGGTACCTGACGAATCTCGGCGGCGAGCAGGTCGACGACCGAACCGTTGCGGGCGAGGACTGGACCGCCACGTTCTCGTCCGAGACGGTCAGTATCGGTCCGTCGCTAACGCTGACCGAGATAACCGTCGTCTTCGAAGGCGAGGAAAACACGCTCGAGTCGCTCGTCGAGGACTTCGCCCAGAAGGCAATGCGCGCAGGTGGCTGATGACGGACGGACCGATCAGCGGCCAGATTCTCCTGCTTGCGGCCGCAAAAACGAGCGTCACACCGGCGCGGCTGTCAACGCTGGTCGTTCGGACGCAGGCCGCCCTCGAGCGTGACCGCGAGCGCTATCGTCGTGAGTTTGAGTGCGTGTACATAGACGAGAGTGGCAGCTACGAGGCATTTCTCGTCGACTGGGGTCACTGGGACGAACTCGGCGAGATGCTTGGCCTCGAGAGACGCGAGCACTCGGCGATTCGGCGCGCTCACGAGGAGCAACTGCTGCGCGCTGGGCGGCGAGCAGACCGCGAAGACGAATTCGAGACTGCTCTCGAGATCCGCGAACCGGTTCTGATCGGTGTGGCTAGTGATTGACGTTCGACTCGAGAGCGATGGCGGACAAACTGCTGTCACGGCGGGGTCGCAACTATAAAGAGACTGTTTCTCCTTTGCAGGGATACTGAGACGATGGCCATCGATACAGAGACCGATATGACCGACGAGGAAATCGACACCTTCCTCGGCGGCCACGAGACGGGGGTGCTGTCGCTCGCGCGTACCGACGATCCGTATGCGATCCCGATTTCGTACGGCTACGACGACGAGAACCGAGAGATCTACATGCGACTGGTCTCGACACCGGACAGCGAAAAACGCGAGTTTCTCAACTCGACGCCTGACGCGCGACTGGTCGTCTACGACGAGTCGGATGCAACCTATCGCAGCGTCATTGCGGTTGGGACACTCGAGGAGATCAATCCCGCGGATCTGACGCCGGACCAGATCGCACAGTACGGTGATGCAAAGCGACCGCTGTTCGAAATCTGGGCAGAAGGCAAGAAGGATCTCGATATCGAACTGTATCGATTCGTCCCGGACACACTCAACGGGCGGCGAACAGAAATCGACCGAAGTGGTGACTGAGACGACTAGTTCGTCTGTTGTTCCGTCGCGAACGCCGTTTCTGTGACGTCGGCTCCACAGACTGGACAGCCATGCGATAAGGTGGCCTCACGCATCGACTCGTTGACCTCGATTTCTTGGCCGCACTCGGGGCAGTGAAATACGTATCTACTCATGACGACGCTCAGACTGTATACGATGTGAATCGGCTACGTTCATAGCTGTGTGTCCATTATATATAGGGTTAGGGTTCGTTTCCGCTCGGCAGTAGTTCCCGAAGCGTTCTAGTATGATCATCGCTTGTGGTCGAGGATCGCATCCAATAGTTTCGTCTGTGCAGCGGCGAGATGTTCTGTAAACGTCGTACTCGTAATCCCGAGTTCCTCAGCGACCTCGCCCGCGTTGGCCCGTTTCGGATGCTCGAAATACCCCATTCGGTGGGCCGTCTCGAGGACTTCCAACTGCCGGTCGGTCAACGACGAGCGGTCGACGAAGACGAGGGTCTGCTCGGCGTGGTCTTGCTGTGACTGCAACAGGCGTTGGACATCAAGTGAGTCGTACTGATCCTGTAACTCGCCGATAATCGCCTGTAGCCCCTGCATATCTGGCGCGTGGAAAGTGAGATACAGCGACGAGCCGCGTGTGCGGACGTCCGTCACCGGGCAGTCGAACGACTCGATGACCTCGCAGGGACAGCCTGCGCCAAGGTCGCGTTCGAACCGATACACCGAACTCGAGCCGTAGGCGAACACCGACGAGAGATCAGCGCCCACGTCGAACTCATCGTCGTCGGGATACTCCTCGGCCTCGAGCATGAACTCCTCGGTCACGCGCGTCGGCGCGTCCGGGTTGGTACTGGTCGTCACCGAGTTGACCGTTCCGCTGGTGGTCGCAGCCGCCTGCGTCACTACGCAATCGGGCGGATCCTCGAGTCGAATTTCGGCACGTATCCCCGACGGCATCAGCTATAACTGAAACTCGAGGCATCCTAAAGCCTGTGTCTCGTTCGGTGTCTCCACACGCTCTCGAGCCGAGAATACGTAACCCCATATAAAGACCCCTGTATTTAGTGGGACTCACTACGAGGTGGACCGGTCACTACTACGAAGTACAATGTCCGCTACGAACTCACCCAAGGCAGGATGGCTCACTGACGACGACCCCGCAGACCCAGACCGTGTCCTCGCAGCGCTCGAGGACGACGCCTGCCGAACGATACTCGAGGCGACGAGCGACGCTGCACTGACCGCGACAGAGCTCTCAGAGCAGTGTGAAATCCCGATGTCGACGGCCTATCGGAAAGTCGAGACCCTGACCGAAGCCGGTCTCGTCGACGAACAGGTCCGGATCAACACCTCCGGGAAGCACGCAACCGAGTACGTTCGCTGTTTCGATGACGTCGTTGTCTCTCTCAGCGACGGCAACGGCGTCGAAATCGAACTGACCCAGCCAGAGACAGAGACAGCCAGTAGCGCCACGACCACCGGTCACGCCGTCGCCGACGACTGAGCAACGCCACGCTCGAGACCGAGCCATCCCGACCGTCCGAACGGGCGGACGTGTCGTAGCGGACACCTCGAGTTACTGGGTGTCTCATTTTTATCGCGAGTCAGAAGGAATGCCAATCTCATTGCCTCGCAGTCAGTCTCTCCGCGAGCGCTCGGTCCTGGGTACGTTGTCACTGTCATCGGAGCGGACCCACTCCGGCACTGTCGCGACGAGCGCCGGCGGTGCGCGTTTTAGTAGTCGTCCGCCGGCGTCGACGAGTGCCTTCCGCAAGGTGGTGTAGGCAATCGAAATGACGAGCATCGCGACGATAATAGACTGGACAACGCCATCGAAGACGAACAACGCGGGGAGCGCAAGCAGGGCCGCAAGCGCCAGATCGCCCGGCGAGCCGTCGTAGCCGACCCACTGGCGCGGCGCGATCCACCGGCCGTGGAAGTGGCTATAGACCGCCCTATCGGTGGTCCCCTCCCACGGGCGCGTCTCGAGGCCACCACCAACCGCGTCCGTCACGGAGTGAAGCGCAGCGGCGAGCACGAACACTGCGAAGGCGAGGCTCCACTGGGTCGGAGCGACAAGCGCAACAGCCGTCGCTGGAATCGCGAGCACCCAGTAGTAGACCGGAAAATGCAGCGTTCGTCGGTGCCCTGCAGGGAGGTCAAAGTCGGGAAAAAGTCCGCCGAGAAGGCCTGCAATCGCGACGACGGCGGCGAATTCGGGCGCAACGAGGGCGACGCCGACCGCGAGCGAGAGGCCCACAAACGCGTGCGTCGTCGCCATCATGGATACTGGAACACTGTTCGGTTCAGCTATATGTCCGTTGGTTCGTTCGGACAGTCGAACCGTCCGGTGGTCTTTCAGTGATTCAAACTCGAGTCAGAAATCAGGCCTCGAGTACCCCCTCCTGACGAGGCTCGTGCTGGTCACGCTCGAGCGCAGCCAACGCCTCGGGTGACCGTTACCAGAAGGGCGAGCGACAGCATCATCCGAACCTGAAGACTTCGCGATTGACGTGGCACGCGTCAAATAACAGACAGACAACCGATAAAAACACCGACTCGTTCAACAGCGGGAAGCCGGCAACGACACCGCAATCAGTCGTCAGCCGGCGCCGCCGAGTCACCGGCGGAGACGCCCGTTCCCGGTCCAATCTCGATCTCGAGTTCGTCTAACTTTTCGTCCGGCACGACACCGTCGACCCAGCCGCGGTAGTCGTAGTATTCGTCTTTCATCTCCTCGAGTTCGCAGTACTCGCCTTCGCTTGCGCCCTGCCCCCGGATACCGTCCTTGAGGAAGCGTGCTGGCAGCGAGTCATCAGCGCCGTCGAACCCGTTGAGGTTGTTGTAGTAGCGCTCTAAGTTGTAGACGCGCTCGCCGGCTGCCATCAGTTCGTCTTCGGTCACGTCGAGGCCGGTCATGCCGTTGTACTGGAGGACATACTCCTCGATGCCTTCCGCGAAGGCGTTGAACTTGCAGATGTCGAAGGAGTCGCTGATGGCGTGGAGGTTCTGGAACTCCGCGGTGAGTTCGCCTTTGCCCTCCCACTCGTAGGGATCGACCTTTTCCGGAATGCCAAGAATTTCGGCGGCGGGCGTGTACCCGCGCAGGTGGCAAGCCCCGCGGTTCGAGGTCGCGTAGCCAATCCCCATGCCCTTCATACAGCGTGGGTCGTAGGCCGCGATGGTCTGGCCTTTGACAGCCAGCGAGTTCTCGTGGGCGTCTTTCGCCTCGGAGACGCGACGCGGGCCTTCAGCCAGCAGGTCCGCGAGATCGTTCTCGCGGTGGGCGATCTGTTCGATCATGTCGATCATTGTCTCGTAGTCGCCCCAGTCCATCTCGCCGACACCCTCGAGTTTGCCCTCCTCGGTCATCTCCATGGCCATCGCCATCATGTTGCCCGTTTCGATGGTGTCGACGCCCATGTCGTTACAGCGGTCGATCATGAGCGCGACGGCATCGCGGTCGGTGTGGCCGGAGTTCGGGCCGAGCGCGTAGGCGGATTCGTACTCGTAGGACTCCGTGCGGACGTTCATCTCCTCGCCTTTGTGCATCGCTTGCACCTCGACTTCCTTCTTGCAGGCGACCGGACAGGAGTGACACGTCGGTTCGTCGACGAGGATGTTCTCGCGGACGTTCTCGCCGGAGACGCGTTCAGCGTCGATATCCGCGCCCTCTGCGTCGCGCATCGCCTCGGTCGAGGTGTACTGGCCGTTTTTCGTCGGCAGGCCGTCCATCTCCTCGCCGATGTTCATCAGGACGTTCGTCCCGTACATCGAGAGCCCGCCCTCGTTGGGCGCGGTGACCTCCGACTCCTGAATGGCCTGCATCGCCTGCTGGTGGCCCTCCATGAACGTCTCTTTGTCCGCCGGCTGGGGCATCTTCGTGCCTGACTTGACGACGATTGCCTTGAGGTTCTTCGACCCCATCACACAGCCCGTGCCGCCGCGCCCGGAGGCTCGGTCATCCTCGTTGATGATACAAGCGTATTTCACCTCGTTCTCGCCGCCGGGACCGATCCCCATGAAACTCATATTCTTCCCATACGAGCCCTCGAGTTCTTCCTCGAGTGCCTTGCGGGTTTCATGGACACCGCTTCCCCAGAGTTCGGAGGCGTCCCGGAGGTCGACTTCGCCGTCTTCGACGACGGCATACACCGGCTCGTCGGCCTGGCCCTCGAATAGCAGGCCGTCGAAACCGGCCCACTTCAGGCGTGCGCCCGACCAGCCGCCGTGGTGGCTGTCGGTGACGGTGCCCGTCAGCGGCGACTTCGTACAGACCGCAATCCGGCCGCTCATCGGCACTTGCGTGCCCGAGAGCGGCCCGTTCATGAACGCAAGCAGGTTGTCGGGACCGAGCGGGTCGACGTCCGGCCCCTGCTCAAAGACGTACTTTACACCGAGGCCGCGCGCACCGATATACTTCTTTGCGTCCTCGTCGTCAATCGACTCGTACGCGACAGACCCATCCGAAAGGTCGATGCGGGCAACGTTGTCTTGGAAACCGCCGAGTGCAGTCATAGTAACCCCTCCCCATTGTATTCGGTCGCCAGCGTGTTAGCTGTTCCCGACCATCAGTAACCAACTATAGTTAACAATCGGCAATGAGAACCGATTCTCGAGTCAGCAGCGCGCTATGGTCGACTCGAGTACGTGATCGAATGATGCTCACTCTCGAGGCCGTGTTGCTACTCGAGTTGTGAGACATTAGAGGAGTAATGCCACAATCGCGAGGATGATGAAGATCAACACGAAGATACGGGCAATCTCCATCGTAACGCCGGCGACGCCGCGTGCCCCGACGGCCGCTGCGATAATCGCGAGCACGAAGAATACGACTGCCCAGTACAGGAAGCCGCCACCGCCGACTTGTAACGGAGTTACAAACTCGAGCATGACCAGTCGCTACCACAAACTCCGTATTAAACGCTGGTGACGCTCGAGTCGCTAACTGGAGGCTACAACCCGGTAGCTGGCACATACGGCCTGCAAGTGCCACACGTCTCAGAGGCGGACCCGCTACTCCCCGTCAAAAAATGCACGGCACAGTTTCGCCTCCGCCGTCCGCAGATGTTCGTGAAATGTCGGCCGCGAGACATTCATCGACTGTGCGAGGTCTTCGCCTGTGACGGGCCGAGGCCAGTCGAAGTAGCCGCCGAGATAGGCCCGCTGCAAGACAGTCAACTGGCGGTCAGTCAGATTATCCTCGAGTCGGGCGACGAATTCCTGGCGCGTCTCGCCGGTGCGGTCGCGTTGCTGGAACGAGCGCACGTCAGTCCCAGGGTGGCGCTCCTCGAGTGCCTCGATAATCGAGCGGACGTTTGCCGACCGTGGAATCTCGAGTGAGAGCGTCCCACGGCCGTCCTCGCAGTCGATTGCCGTCACGCGGACGCCGCGCTCGGAGAGCCAGGAGACGATGTCAGTCCCTCCGGATAGTTCGATCAGACACTCAGCGTCGTCGTCGTGCTTGACCACGACGCGACAGTTGATATCGGCGAGCGAGTCCGCTGCGTCGGTTATCGTCTCCGCAGTCGCTCCTGTTGCAGTGAACAACGTCGCGGTTGTCTCGTCGCTGTCAGTCGTCTCCGCCCCTGGATGGTGGGCTGATCGGCGGTACTCGAGTCGGCAGTCGGCCTCCCCAGCGAGTCCAACGGGCGCGACCGCGGGGTCCGTCAACTCGAGGTCGACGGCGACGACGGCGTCAGTCGTGAGGACGCGACTGGTCTCGCGGGCGTTGATACCGCTCGCAATCGCGCGGGCAAGCGCCGAGAAGATCACCGCCTCTCGGTCGCCGATATCCTGCCCAGCGACGGTGCGCACGGAGAGGACGCCGTACTCAATTTCGTTGTACGTGAGTGGATACGCGGCGTGTGTCGCTTCGGTCGTTGTTGCGTCGTCGGCCGACCCGGCGTCGTCCGCGAGCGTTCCGCGGGCGATGTCGCCGGTTGAAAGCGCCTCGGCTGCAGGATGTGCTGTGTCGGTAGAGATCGAGTCTGGCGTTTCGCCGGCTCCCGCTCGGACGTCAATCGTTCCCGTTGCCGGATTGCGCTCGCCGATCCAGACGTCATCGTAGGCCGCCTCCGCTGCGATCCGATCACAGACCTCGCGCTCGAGCGTCGACCGATCTGCGGCACCCGCGACGGCTGTCGTCACATCTTGAATCAGCCCCTCAACTCGCTCGAGGAGGTACTCGAGTTCGGCGGTGCGGCGCTCGAGGGCGAGTTCGGCTTCCTTGCGTGCAGTGATATCGTTCTGGAAGCCGACGTAGTGGGTGACTGATCCGGATTCGTTGCGGACCGGCGCGATTGTAACCTCGTTCCAGAACTCGCTGCCGTCTTTGCGGTAGTTTTTGAGTTCGACCGTGACGGGCCGGTCTTCGTCGATAGCAGCAGCCATCTCGGCGATGGCGTCGGGATCAGAGTCCTCGCCCTGTAAGAGCCGACAGTTTCGACCCACGACATCGTCATAGCTGTAGCCAGTGATCTCCTGATAGGCATCGTTGATGTACACCAGCGGGTTGTCCTCGCGGGCCGGATCCGAAATCGAGATCCCGACCGGCGCTTCCTCGAGTGCGCGTTCTTTGACGGCCCGGTCCCGTGTAAGTTTGACATGCTGACTGTCGCTTGTGCCACTCGCTGTGTCGTCAACGGGAGCGGTCGTGGCTCGAGACTCGAAGATGACCGTTGCCCCGCTTTCTGCACGGTGAATCCGCCCGTCGTACTGTGTACCATCCAGTGCAACCTGACGGGACGTCCCGACCGTCGTCTCGTCGATTTCCGCCATGAGGTGGTGTGACTCCTCGAGAACGTCTCCCAACGCGTCCTCTCCATCCTCGAGGTCGAATGCCTCGCGAGCTGCATCGTTCGCGTAGGTGACGGTCCCATCCGCGACGGTAATGACGGGATCGACGATCCGTTCGAGTGTGGCTGTCGCGGGCGAGGGTTGGGCCGCGTCACCCGCGGCATCGGCGTTTGTCATGTCGCCATCTACGTGGGGCGCCCTCAAGAACGCAGGTGGTCGAGCGACCAGTCGGATTTCGAATGAAAACCATGAGTGTTAATGACATGCACGTAGTAGTGGACAGTATGAGTGTGCATCGATCACCGTTCGAGCGACTCAGGACGAAATTCGACGAATCGGAGCCCCAGTGTCGCCAGTGTGGCTCACAGCCTGCTGACGCCGGCTGGCGCGTGACCACATCCGGCAGGCGCGTGCGCTACCAATTCGTTTGTCCGACCTGTGACGCAATCGAGACAAAAGAGATCCGACTGGGGTGAGTGACGACTGTCGCGATGGGCGGCAACGAAGGCGCTTTAGGTGCTGGCCCGCTTTTCCCTGCTAATGAGTAAACCCACGCCCGACGTCTACGAGCAGGGCAAGGGCATGGACGCCCACAATCAAGTGATGCGCGAGATTCGCTCGCGCAAAGAGGCCAGCTACGACCCCCACGAACCGACGCGCGTCTGGCTCGACGAGGACAACACGCCCGGTGGCGTCAAGACCAGCCTGACGATTATTCTCAACACCGGCGGCTGTCGCTGGGCCCGCGCCGGTGGCTGTACGATGTGTGGCTACGTCGCCGAAAGCGTCGACGGCGGCAGCGTCTCCCACGAGGCGCTCATGAACCAGATCGACGTCTGCCTCGAGCACGAAGCCGAAAACGCCGATGAACCCGCCGAACTCATCAAGATCTATACTTCTGGCTCCTTCCTCGACGAGCGCGAAGTCGACGCCAAGAGCCGACGCGCCATCGCCGAAACCTTTGCCGACCGAGAGCGCATCGTCCTCGAGTCCCTGCCTGATTTCGTCGACCGCGAGAAAATCGGTGACTTCACCCAGTACGGCATCGACACGGACATCGCAATCGGCCTCGAGACGGCCACTGACCGCGTGCGACACGACTGCGTGAACAAGTACTTCGACTTCGCTGACTTCGAAGACGCCTGTGCCGAGGCCGCCGTCGCGGACGATGACGCCGGCAGCGAGGCCGACGCGGGAATCAAGGCCTACCTGCTGATGAAGCCGCCGTTCCTCACGGAGTCAGAAGCCGTCGACGACATGATCTCCTCCATCGAGCGCTGTGCCGACGTGTCTGGCTGTCACACCGTCTCGATGAACCCGTGTAACGTCCAGCGCTACACGATGGTCGACGAACTCTACTTCAACGACGGCTACCGACCGCCGTGGCTCTGGTCGGTCGCCCACGTGCTCGAGGAAACCGCCGATATCGACGCCATCGTCGTCTCCGACCCCGTTGGACACGGCTCCGACCGCGGGCCGCATAACTGCCAGGAGTGTGATGACCTCGTCCAGAAAGCGATCAAGGATTTCGGCCTGCGACAGGACCCATCCGTCTTCGAGCAAGTCTCCTGTGAGTGCGAGCGGACCTGGGAAGTCGTCATGGAACGCGAACGTGGCTTCAACCAGCCGCTGACGCGGTAATCACGACGCTTTCAGTTCTCACACCGCAACTGTTCGACTACCAGCGACGCGTCTCGCCATCCGCCGTCGTCACCACCAACTCGCCCGTCCGGGGCATGAACGTCACCTGCCGCCCCCGTTCCCCGCCCACATCCGTTCCCCGAATCCTGATGTTCTCGGCCGCAAGCATCGCCCGCGCCGCTGCCACGTTTTGCTCACCGACCGACTCCTCGAGGCTCTCGAAGGGGACCATCGTTGCACCCCCCGAAAGTTTCGCCCACGCTCGAGTGGGCTGGCCGCCGTGGGCCTCAACAGCCGAGAGCAGTTTCGGAATCCCTGTATCCGCGAACTTCGCGGCTGGACGGCTCTCGCCGGCCCCCTGTGCAGAAGGCAACATGAAGTGCAAGAGTCCGCTCACGCCAGCCGCCTCGTCGTAGACTGCAACAACGCCACAGGAGCCAACGCCGCTAGTCCGCAGCGGCCGCTCATCCGTCGAGACAGCGTACTCGGCAATCCCGACTGGAATCGGCGCTCGCTCTGAGTTCGGATCTGATTCGGACACGTGCCATCCTCGAGACCGAGTGTGATCTCGAGTTCAAATCACGGGTACCCGGTAGTATGGTTTCCGGCCGTTTCCAGCCAACTCGAGGTCGCTATGGCTGGTGGGTCTTACCAGCGGTCATTTAAACAGGCGAGTCAGGCGACAGTTACTTGTCATCCTCATCAGCGACGTACTGAATCGTCTCCGTCTCGGCTCGAGGCAGTTGTAGTTCGACGGTCGTCCCGTATGGTTCGTTTGCAGCAAACGTGAGTCGGCCGCCGGATTGAGCGACGACCCAGTTGACCAGCCACAGCCCGAGGCCGCTGGCATGGCGCAACTGCGTAATCTCACGTTCGTCCTGTAACAGCTCTCGCTCTTCAGTCGGGATCCCTGGCCCGTTATCGCTGATCGAGAGCGTTACCAGATCGTCGTCAGTGTCACCCTCGGACAGTCGAACGCCGATCACTGGCGGCGACGAATCGTTGTGCTCGAGGGCGTTCTCGAGAACCTGTATGAGTGCCGTCTCGAGATAGTGACTCGCACGGACGAACTGTTGCTCAGGAAGCGAAACCGAGAGGTTGTACGGCCTGTCACCAGCGAAATCAGTCTCGTGTTCGAATCGTTCGAGTGCCTGCTCGGTGATGTCGACCGCGTCGACAACGGTCGTCATCGAGCCATCTTGCTCGAGCGTGCGTTCGACAGCGCGGGTTTTCTCGGCGAGTCCGATGAGTTCGTTCGCCCGCTCCTGGATGATCGTGGCGTAGTCTTCCGTCTCGCCGGTTTCCTTGTCAGCGACGACCTCCGCACAGCCATTGATGATGTTCATCCCGTTTCGAAGGTCGTGACGCAGGACACGATTGAGAATCTCGAGGCGTTTGCGTCTTCGTTTGCGGTCGGTAATATCAGTATAGAGACCAACGGATCGCTCGACCTCGTCGTCACTTTCGATGGGGACGACGCGAATCATAAAGTCGCGAATACCGTCCGTCGTCCGTCGTTTCACCTCAGTTTCGACGACGGATCCCTGGCCACTGCGGTGGTTGATCGACAGCGCCTCGGCGTTTCGGTCGGGTGGGACGATGAACTGATCGAGCGGTTCGCCGAGCAACTCGGACTCGTCGTAGCCGAAGATTTGCTCGAAGGCAGGATTGACGGCTTCGATGATCGGCGGCGCATCTGCACTGCGCTGGCGCGTACTGACTGCCGCGTCCGGGACGTTCTCAAACAGCGCAGCGAACCGGTCCCGCTCCGCACGGATTTCGGCCTCGAAATCGAACCGCTCGAGGGCATCAGAAACGTGTGAAAGCAACAGTTCCGCGAGTTCTTGGTCGTCATGGTCGAACGCAGCAAAGTCGGAGGAAACGGCCTGAAAGACGCCGTGATCGCCGATTGGAATGCTAAGCACGGAACGAAACTCGTCGCTTTCGGTCTTCGCAGTCGGGTTCGTCGTAATATCGTCGACTCGGTGTGTTCGACCCGTTCGATAGGTTTTCCCGGCGATACCCTCCTCGACCGACATCGTCTGTTCGACCTCCACGTCGAGACCAGTGGAAACTGCCTTTTTGACCAGCAGCGACCCCTCGACCATATCGACGACACAGACGTCGAACTGTAACACCTCCTCTGCAGCAGTCACAGTAACCTCATAAATCTCCTCGCGCGTCTCGCAGTCATCGAGTTTCGAGGCCACGTCGTGTAAACTCGCGATTTTCGCCTCGTGTGCGTGCAGTTCGCGTTTCATCCGCTTGCGATCACTGATATCGCGGATAATGCCGACAGTCCCACCACCACTGCTATCCTCGGACTCAGCCGCATCAAACAGCGTCGCGTTGATCTCACACGGGATCTGTCGGCCGGCCTGCGTCTCGAGTGTTACTTCGTAGGTCGCGACCGCGTCATCCGGTTGTCCACCTGCCGACGACAGTGCACGAAGACGCTTTTGTCGCCGCTCGATGCTCTCTGCAGAGAGGATCATCGAGATATGGTTCCCGATCAGTTCCGCCCGGTCGTAGCCGCTCACCTCGGCCAGCGTCTCGTTGACCGTGACGAATCGTCCTGCACTGTCCAGTGAATAGACGCTTTCGCCCACAACCTCGACGATTGTGCCGGCGCGCTCGCGATCCGTCGCATGCTCCTGTGTGAGCGCGAGCGACACATCAGCGTCCGTATACTCCAGCAACTCCTCGAGCGAACCGTTCGGGTCCGCCTCGGACAGCAGGTTCTCGAGCGTCGCCGATGACGGAGCCACAGCGTCGTCGGTTGCACCCGACTCGAGTCCGGGTCCGGGCGATGCGGACGGAGACATCGTCGAGTGAGATTCCACAGTAGACGGGAGAGATGACAGCGGAGACGAGGACGAGTTAGCGGCCCCAGACGTGGTGCGGCCCTCTGTCTCCAAGTCACCGATATACTGCTCATCATCGAGCGAGCGAAAGAGGGCAGATTGCTGTGTCGCAGCGAGGGTTCGAACACGCTCGAGGAGCGTCTCGGGCGCGCTCGCTCGAGGCACGTAGCCATCGCCCCCAGCCGCGAGGACCTCGCCAGCGAGTGTCTCGCTTCCGTCGGCCGGACAGACGACGACCGGCACCGGTTCGGACGCAAACTGTCGACACAACTCGAGGCAGGTCCCATCGCCGAGTGAGTGAGCACTCACGAGACAGGCGATCCGAGTTGGCTCGCGCTCGACTATCGAGCGACATTCCGCAATCGTCTCGGCTGTAATCGGCTCAAAGCCTGCGTCTCCGAACGCCGCGACAAGGTCGTCCGACGGGGAACAATCAGCGTAGACGACGCAGTTCATGACTTCAAGGCACTCACTAGGGCTGGAAGCCAACAGCCGGCCAGGAGAGACACCCGACTGCTGGCGACAGCGTTGTTACTACTGGTCACTTGAGAATTGGAATAAGTGTACCGGCCGGTCCGCGCGATCTGGTGTGGCAGCGACGGGCGACTGGAGATGACGGGTTACTCAAGTTCCACAGCGCGTTCGAACCCGCGGAGGACGCCCTGTCCTGCCGTCGGCCCGACATCAGGAACCGTCGCGCGCTCGGGATGGGGCATCAACACGGCAACGCCTTCATGGTCGCCGAGAACGCCCGCAACGTTGTGTTTCGAGCCGTTGGGGTTGACCTCGGGTCCAGTCTCGCCGGTTTCGTCGCAGTAGCGAAACAGAATTCGATTCTCGTCCTCGAGTTCTGTGAGTCGCTCATCACGGATCTCGTAGCGCCCTTCTCCATGGGCAATCGGGATTTCGATGACCTCGCCTTCCTCATAGGCAGCGGTCCAAGGTGTATCCGCGCGCTCGACGCGTAGGTAGACGTGTTCGCACTGGAAACGCGCGCTTTCGTTCGTCGTAAACGCACCCTCGGTGAGCCCGGACTCGCAACCGATCTGTGCGCCGTTGCAGACGCCGAGAACAGGCACGCCGTCGGCGGCTGCCTCGCGAACCTCGGCCATGATCGGCGAGCGCGCGGCCATCGCACCCGCGCGGAGATAATCGCCGTAAGAGAAGCCACCGGGCAGCATGATTCCCGTTGTGTCTTCAGGCAGGCCGTCCTCGTGCCAGACGATTTCGGCGTCGATCTCGAGGTGTGCGAGTGCGCGCTCGGCGTCGCGGTCGCAGTTCGAGCCGCCGAACCTGATTATTGCAACGGTCATCTACCGTTCGTCGACCTCCACATCGTAGTCGTGGATGGTCGGATTCGCCAGCAGTCGTTCGGCCATCTCGTCAGCACGCTCGCGGGCGGCGTCGACCGACTCAGCCTCGAGGTCGACCTCGAAGCGATCAGCCGAGCGAAGCCCCTCGAGGTCGAAGCCGAGGCGCTCGAGTGCCTGTTTCGTCGTCTCGGCCTCGGGGTCGAGTACGCCGTGTTTGAGTCGAACCGTCACCGTCGCGGTGTAGGCGGTCATTATCTGATATCCCGTAACCATGCTCAAAAACGCTTTCGCCTTTGCTCGGTGTTACACGTTCGTGGATACCTGCGTCGGAAACAACCGTGTACTCAGGGGAGCAACCCGCCGAGCGCCGACCGCAGGCGATAGCCGAGCGAGCCGTTCTGGTAGCCGTTCCAGCGGCGCTGGCCGCCGGCTAACGTGACCGCGTCGTAGCCCTCGTCCTCGAGAATGGTCGTTGCCGTTCGAGCGACGATTCCTGCTTTACAGACCGTGACGACCGTCCTCTCGGCTGGCACGTCCGAAAGCGCCTCTCGGAACGCCGCCTCATCACCGCCGCGAAGATCGTCGTAGACGGGCACGTTGTGACTGCCCTCGATATGGTCGCGCTGATACGCTTCACGCGGGCGAATATCGATGACGTACGGCGACTCCGCACTCGAGAGTCGATCCTCGAGTCGCTCGGGTCCGATTGTGCTCATACGCCACAATATCGACGGGAGAAATAAAACGATGCGGGTCTCGACTCAGGCGGCGATCCGATGCGGGTCGACAACGGCCTCGACCCCCGCGCTCAGGCGGTCGGCCGCACGACGTGCACCCGCGATGTTGCCCGCGAGCGGGCCGACGGCCCCAGCCGCCAGTGCGCCGGAGACGAAGAGGCGACTCGCCGTGTCATCCTTGCGGTGCCAGGCAAGCGTCTCGTCGGACAGCACCGGCATGCCGCAATAGCCGCGCTTGAGGTCGAGTTCGTCGGCGACCTGCTCGACGAATGGATGGTCAAAAATCGGAGCGAAGCCCGTGGCGAGAACGACCTGCTCGGCGCTACAACAGCCGCCGTTCTCGAGTACGAGGCGAACACGACCGTCGACTCGGCGGGCACTGCGAACGTCTCCGTGACGGATCGACAGTGTCTCAGTCTCTGCGGCGGACTCGAGGCGCTCGAACAGCGTCGGCGGAATCGTCGCGTCGTTGCGCGCCTCGCGGATGACATCGGCGCGGGCCTGCGAACCAGGCGGGTGTCGGTGCAGATGGCGCTCGATGTGATTCCAGTTGATCCAGCGCGGGTCGGCCTCGATGGCTGCCGTCTCGAGGTCGTGTCTCGAGAGCAAGGTGACCCCAGACGCAGCCTCGCCTGCGCCGTCCGCCGCGCGGTCAGCGAGACAGAGTGCGACCTGCGCTGCGGTGATCCCGCCGCCGACGACGATGGACTCGCCGGACTGCGTCGCGGGATCGAACGATTCGTCCCAAATGTGTTCGATTTCCCCAATGCCGTCTGCCCAGTCGGGGCTGCAATAGCGCCCGCCGTGGCCCATCGCCAGCACGCACGTTCGAGTTTTGACTTCCTCGCCTGTGTCGGTCTCGAGGATGAGCGGGCGCTCCGAGGCGCTCCCGCGGCGCTCGCAGCGCCGAATCGACGTGACGGTGGCTTGCCGATGGAGCGAGGACAGGTCGGTGCGCTCGAGGACGTACTCGGCGTAGTCCAGAAACAGCGACAGTGACGGCCGACGTGGGTATTTCGGTCGCGAGAGCAGTTCGTCTTCGCGCCCGCGCGCCTCGGCGAAATCCTCGAGTCCGAACGGTTCGGTGCCGATATGATGGACGAACGTCGACCGCAGCGCGTCCATCTCGCAGGCCCGCGCCTTCCGTCGAAACGACGCGAGTAACTGGTCGTTTGGATCGACAATGAGAACGTCTGACCGCTCGAGTGCCGTCTCCTCGAGCAGTCGCTGGACCAGATAGGTACCGTGGATGCCGCCGCCGATGATCACGCACTCACGCATGGAATCCTGTTACACCGAATTATTATTTTAACCTTTCTTCTTAATAATACAGACTAGCCGGAATTGACTGGTTCACATATCGTGCTCGACTCGAGATTCGATGCGTGGATGACAGGTCTTTTTGTGTTCGTTCACGAACACGACATATGGGAAGTGACTGGGCCAACGCCGGACTGTCGATGCCGATGGCCATCGTTATCGTCGGTATGCTGCTTGCATTCGTCGCGCTCGCGGCTATCGACACCGGCGTCGCGATAATCGTCGCCATCTTCGCGTTCGTCTTCGGTGGGGAGATTTTCAGGGAGATGATCGCCGCGATACAACAACCGGCAGACGAATCGGCGACCAACGACACCGTCGAGGAGGACCCACAGGACGCCCTCGAGCGCCTGCGAACCCGCTACGCCGACGGCGACCTGTCCGATTCGGAGTTCGAACGCCGACTCGAGGTCCTGCTCGAGACGGAGACAGTTGACGATGTCGAGCGCTATCTCGCAGGCGAAAGCGAGTCGGCCCAACCGAACCGACAGCGATCAGGCGACGAGCACGACCACGAATTCGAGCGCTCAACCGGTTGAAAGTCCTCAGAACAGCAGGCGGCCACCCCAGGCGATCACCAGGGCAAAACCAACCGCCGCGGCGGCCTGTCGAGCCAGCATCGTGGCGACGAACCGGACCGACACTTCTCGAGCGACCGTAATCGCCGTGACGAGACAGGGCAAGAGCACGCCCGCGAGGTAGACCGCGACGAGTACCTCGAGTGGCGACAGTGCGGCGACGCCCGACGAGTCCGCGGTAAAAAGAGCGATCCCGTCCTTCCGGACCGACGCGAGTACGAGTGGCAACGCAGCGTCAGCCGGGAGCGCAACGACACTCATTGCTGGCTCGAGAACGCCCCCGAGTCTGGTGAGCGCGCCCACGTACTCGAGCAGCGCAGCGACGACGCAGATGAGCGCGAAGACGGGCAAAGCGGTTCTGACGAAACTCGTGAGTGACGTGCGCGCTTCGCGCCAGATCGCTCGCAGGCGCGGGCGCTCGAGAAACGTACGTCGGTCGACGGCGAGCGTCGTCGTGCGCGCTGTGGGCGGGGCGATCAGGCGCACGTAGATGAGCGTCGTCGCGACGAGAATCGCGAGGTAGGGGCCGACGAGCCACGGCATGCCGACGGCGGCGAAGACCGCAAGCGTCGCGGGGAACTGATAGGAGCAGGCCGAGCCGAACGAGATGGCCGAGATGGTTGTACAGCGGGTACAGTCCGAGCAACTGCGGGTGCTCGTCACGGCAGGGACGTTACAGCCAAAGCCCATCACGACGCGCACGAGATCGCGCCCCGTCAGGCCAACCCGGCGCATCACGGGATGGAGCGCGGTCGTCACGCGCGTGACCAGCCCACTCGCCTTGTACGCGCCCATGAACAGCGCGAAGATCACCATCGTCGGGAGCGCCCAAACGAACAGGAACGGCCCCATCGCGAGCAGGCCGTAGTCCCCGCCGAGGACGGCTGCGAGCGGTCCCGGCAGCGTCGTGCTCCAGGCGACTGCGGGCTCGAGGGTCGCGCCAACAAGCGGGTCAAGTTCGCCCGCAATGGTGTTTGCAAACCAGACGGCGACCGCCGCGGGCGCAAGCAGAACGAGCGCACTCACAATCGGGCCAAGAACAGGGCGCTCGAGGATCGTTTCGGGTGGTTCGATCTCCCAGCCAACCTGTGTCGTAACGCCACTCGGTAACGCGCCGCTATGCTGGAGTGCCTGTCGAACCGCTCGCGCGTCTGCGGGCGCGTCAAGTTCGCCTGCCACGCGACCGCCATCGGCCGCGACAGGAGCCAGATTCCGCGCATCGACTGGGACCACCGGAACGCCAAGTTCGGACTCGAGGTCGCTGATTGCTCCCCGTGAGTCGACGTCCGTGCCGACCTTGTCCCAGTAGGTGACGACCACTGCGCCGGTCTTCCCGCCGACCAGCGGTAACAGGTCGGCGAGATCCTGATCGAGATCCGTCGCCGGCACGACCACCACGACGGAATCGGACTCCTCAAGCGCACCCATTGCCTTCCGGGTCGTTTCGGTATCGGCCTCGAGCGTGATACCCGGCGTATCGACTACCTCGAGGTCGTCGTCTCGGTAGACCTCACTCGAGACGGTCGAACCGCCGACGTTTTCGTCGGTCGGCGACGTTCCGGTGAGACCGGCCGCGAGCGCCGACTTGCCGACGCTTTCCTTGCCAATGAGGACGACGCGGGAGGAGTCGCCGTCGGTCATTCATCCCCTCCATCGTGTAATCGTCCTCGAGTGGCGCTGGGACCGTTAATAATGGCTGCGACGATGCCAGTCTGGCTCTGGATCATGTGTTCGACACCTCGAGTGGGTAGTTAATAATATCTTCGTTTAGAATAATAACTTCTATTAGTGAAGCGGTTGTGTTGTTAATCGATGAGCGACGACTCGCTTCCAGTCACGGTACTGTCCGGAACGCTCGGAGCCGGCAAAACGACCGTTCTGAACCACCTCCTCCAGGAGAGCGACCGGGACCTCGCCGTGCTCGTCAACGACATGGGCGAGGTCAACGTCGACGCGGACCGGGTCGCCGAATCCTCGGATATCGCCGACGAGGACGAGGAACTGATCGAACTCTCGAACGGCTGTATCTGCTGTGAGCTCCGGGGCGACCTGCTCGACGCCATCGGCGAACTCACCGCCGCCGACCGGGAGTTCGACGCCCTCGTCGTCGAATCGACCGGCGTCGCCGAACCGCTGCCGGTCGCCCAGACGCTGACGCTCGGCTTCGACCAGGCCGACCTCGACCCGACCGAGTTCTACGAGGAGACCGGCATCGAACCGCTGTCGGGCTGTCACCTCGATACGACCGTCACCGTCGTCGACGCCCACCAGTTCGACGCGGCGATGGAGTCCGACGAGATTCTCGACGACGACGGCACCGAGAAACACCTCGGGAATCTGCTCGTCGAACAGGTCGAGTTCTGCGACGTGTTGCTGTTGAACAAATGCGACCTCGTGGACGAAGCGACGCTCGCGGAGATCGAATCCACGCTCGAGGTGCTCCAGCCGCGCGCGGAGATTATCCGCACCGAACACGGCCGAATCGACCCCGACACGGTCATCGAAACCGACCGGTTCGACTTCGAGGAAGCCAGCCATTCGGCGGGCTGGATCAAAGAACTCCAGGAGCCACACGAATCCGCCGAGGAAGAACACGGCGTTACCTCGTTCGTCTTCGAGGCCCGGCGGCCGTTCCACCCCGAGCGTCTCGCGGACCTGCTCGATGAGTTCCCGAGCAACGTCGTCCGCGCGAAGGGGCATTTCTGGATCGCGAGCTACGAGGACGAACAACGTGAGTCCTCGGAACCGCGAACGGGAGCGACCGGATCCGAGCAAGGCGAGGATCCCGATGCGAGTGGTGGAACCGCGAGCGAGAAGCGACACGTGAGGCGTATGGACGAAGCGATTACCGTCAACGTCGCCGGCCAATCCGTTCGAGTCGCCCCCGCCGGCCAATGGGTCGACTCGCTGCCGGCCGAGGAACGCGAAGAACACCTCGCCGAGAATCCCGACCTCGAAGCCGGCTGGCACGACCGCTGGGGCGACCGCGGCATTCGTCTCGTGCTGATCGGCACCGACATGGATCACGAGGCGCTGCGTGGCGACCTCGAGGAGTGTCTGCTCAGAGACGACGAACTCGAGGAGGATTGGTCGACCTACGAGGATCGATTCCCGTCGTTCGAGCCACCCGAAGCGCCGGAAGAAGCGGAGGACGCAGACGCGGCCGACGAGCCTGCTGCAGACGAAGGCCACGACCACGACGAGCAACACGAAATCGGCATCGCCGACTGAGCCACGCCGTGACTGAACACGACACAGACACCGACCGCGACAGCAAATCGAGTCCAGCCGCGAGCGACGGCGAGCCCCCAACTGCGGATATCTCGCCGTGCTATCAGGCCTACCTCGAGTGTCACGACCACCGCCCCGACTCCTGTACGATCTATTCGGCGGTCACCGCCGACGCGGCGCGCGACCGCTGGATCAAAGCCTGGGGCGATGGGTTCGTCTCGCGGGAAGACGCCAGATAGCCAACCGACAACCAGATTCCAGAACTCATTCACACCAATGTCTACACATTTCCAAACGGTCGTGAAATCGGGCGTTCCCGCCCGGCACCGACGCGATGCAATCAACCGCATGATCGACCAGCGCGAGCGAACCAACCTCGCCATCCTCGTCCAGATGGGCGGTCTCAGCGGCGAGTTCCGGCGACGCGCCCTCGCCGGCCTCGGAGACTGCAACGCGAGCGATGAACTCGAGGAACTCGCCGAGGATACGACGGTCGAGCCGTCGTTACGACGCCGCGCGGACGAATTGGCGTGAGTAATCGACGGCAGTGACACGCATCTGGCGGCGATAGAGCAGCCGACAGATGTGACTGATCGTCGGTGAGTTGTTATTGATTCGGTGCGTGCGAGTGTGTTTTCCTAGCACGATTTTTGTGGGTAGGAAATGTACTCCACGCTGTATGGGATACAACTGCTCAACGTGCGACGAGAACTTCCAATCAGCCGCCGGTGTCACCCAACACGTCGCGTTGCATCACAACACCTGTGCCGTCTGCGACGAAGGATTCGACGACACCGATTCGCTGCGGAGCCACATCCACGAGAGTCACTGACCACACGTCGGGTCGCGCATTTTTAACAGTCGCAGTACTCTGGCTCACAGCACTCGAGGTCCTCGAGAAACATATTCGTCTCGCGGTACTCCTCGAGCGAGTCAGTGTCGACGCCGAGTCGCTCGCCGAGCGTGTCGGCGACGACAGCGAAGCGCTGGCGATACTTATAAATAAAGCAGAATTTCTGGCCGTTGTGCGCGACCTGCGGCCCGACGAGGAACAGGCCAGGTGTCGTCGTCGACTCGTCGCGCTCGGTGAGGTCGGCGACGCCGTCCTCGAGTACGAACAGGTCCTCGACGAGCGTCAAACTGCCGTCGAACCCAGTCGCCAGCACGGGCGGTACCTGCGAGTAGAAGCGGTCCCCATCGGTCGTGACGACGGCGTACTCAAGATGGTCGTCGTCGGCTGTCGGGTCCTCGTCGGCCGTTTGCTCGATACGGTCTGCGCGTACGCCCGCGACGAGTCCAATCGGCTGTTCGTCGGCGAGTGCCGCCTCGAGACGCTGGTTCGTCCGCGGTGAGAGCACCTCACTTGGGTCCGGACTGCGGAACTGCCAGGTGCCGTCGTCGTCGAGGACGGTCACTGAACAGCCAGCATCAGCCAGTGCAAGTGCGGCGTCGACACCGCTTTCTGCGCCACCGATAATGACGACATCGTCGCTGTGTGGTGTCATCGCGGTCCCTGCGCCGTCGGCTGCGGGTTGGGGCGCAGCGTCGGCAGCCGTCGTGGTTTCCGCGGATTCGGAAGTGGACTCAGGTGTGACATCCGTTTCGGACGCAATTTCGTGTGTCCTCGCGTATGCGTCCCAGGAGTCGACACCGGCGACGTGAACGCCGTGTTCCGCACCCGCGATTGGGCCGGTCGTCGGATACTGATACTCGCCTGCAGCCCAGACCACAAAGCGCGTCGTGATTGAGTCATCGCTCGTCTCGAGCGTGAAGCCCGCGGTTTCGTCGGAGCCATCGCTCAAGTCGTCGCGAATGGGATCAACGCCAGCCACGTCGACGCCAGTCTCGACTGGGAGGTCATGAAACTCCGCGACAGCCTCGAGATAGTCCGCGTACTGGTTGCCGGTCGGATGCTCGCAGTCGAGTGCAAGTGCTGGGGACGTATCGGGCGTAATGGCGTTCAGATCCCGCGTTCCGAACGCGTTGGCGGGAAACGACGGCGTTAGCAAGCGCATCTCCGCGGGCCACTGGCGAAACGACGCGCCGATACAGTCGCGCTCGAGAACGGTGTACTCGAGGTCCAGTCGCTCGAGGGCGACGGCGGTCCCGATTCCGGCAGGTCCGGCACCGACGACCGCCACCTCGTGATCGAACGAACGTGTCATGGACACCGCTTGGCCCCACAAATTAATAACTCTGACGTGTTTGTTAGCAACTTTTGGTAAGTGATGGTGGTGCGGTGGCATTTCCAGAACGGAGACGGAAAGCAGGACTTTTAGCCGCACACGGACTGAGAACCATGTGATGAACCGACGGACGCTCGAGCGGAGGTGGTCTCGATGACGACTGATGTAACCGAAATCACGGTGATCGGAGAGGACGACACCGGACTGATTGCAAACGTGACAAGTCTCCTGTTCGAGCGCGGGATCAACATCGAAGACCTCGATCAGGCGGTTCGAGATGGTGTCTTCCGGATGTATCTCGCTGTTGATACCTCGGAGATGGTCACGACGGAGGAGAAACTCCGGGAAGACCTCCACGAACTCGGCGACGACCTCGGACTCGACGTGCAGGTCCGCTTCCCCGCCGACCGCGAGAACCAACAGATCGCCGTCCTCGTCACCAAAGAGAGCCACTGCCTCGAGGCGCTGTTCGAGGCCTGGGCCAACGACGACCTCGGCGCAGACATCAGCGTCGTCATCGGCAACCACGACGACCTCGAGCCGCTTGCGGACCACTACGACGTGCCGTTTCACGATATCGGCACCGAAAGCGGCCAGCAAAACGAAGACGAACTCCTCGAGGTGCTCGCAGAGTACAACGCCGACCTGATCGTGCTCGCACGGTACATGCGGATTCTCAGCCCAAACGTCGTCTTCCGCTACGAAGACCGGATTATCAACGTCCACCCGTCGCTGTTGCCATCGTTCCCCGGCGCGGAGGCCTACCGACAGGCAATCGAGGAAGGCGTTCGCGTCGCTGGCGTTACCGCCCACTACGTCACGACCGACCTTGATCAGGGACCGATCATCACCCAGCGCGCGTTCGACGTCCCCGACGACGCTGACCTCGGCGAGATGAAAACTCGAGGCCAGCCACTCGAGGCCGACGCACTGCTCGAGGCCGTTCAACTCCACCTCAACGGCGACGTCTCGGTCCACCGCGGGCGAACCTCGGTCCGAGAGAACGGCGAACAGTACCAGCTCGGCCTCCCAGCCGAGATCGACGACGTCACCCCGGACCGGCCGGTTGACGGCATCGGAAACGCAGTTACTGACGAATAAGAACCACGAAACGGCGAGACACCGAGTCACTATCAGTATTAATTTTGAGTACCCGTACGGAGAATAATATGGAGAACAGTGACTCGAGCGCGAAATCAGTTCCCAGCCGTCTACCAAAAAGACCATTATAGTCCGACTTGTTCAATATTTTTGGCCAGGTCGCGTCACGATTACCAACTGTTTACGCCGATTCCAGAACATTCATAGTCGGCGACGTCACATATCCAAACATGACGCCCGAGACAGAGTCAGTCGGGGAACCGTCGACAGAGAGCCACGAGGTGGTTGCTGCAGTCGACGAGGCCGATGGACGGCCACGACTCGTCATCGCCGATATCGCCCGCGACGACGCCTGGGTCTCGGTAGCCGAGCCAGCAGCCGCGTCACTCGAGGAGTGGCGATAAGGCGACGACGGCGACCGATACGTTCGTCCTAGTCGGTCGCTCAGGCTGTGTCTCGAGACACACATTTTCAGTGAGTTGCCACGCAGTGATCTCGTCGGGAGAGACCACGGATTGTAGGAAATGTAGGAGAAAACCTACGGCTTTAGCCGTGGGTAGCTCAAAGAGATGAAAGTCACACAGACGCAAAAACGGACGACGCGACGGACAGCGAGTTCAGTCGTCGCTCGGTTCAGCGTCTGGTTCGGACGCCGGCGTTGCAGACGTGGTCGCACTGATCGTGTTCGACGAGAGTTCTGAGAGGACTGTCAGGCCGACCATCGCGAGCACGATGGCTGCGACAGCGGCGCTCGCAACGACGGTAACAGTCGTGATGAGACTTACCGCGACGATACTTAGCCCGAGGACACTAGCGATAACGGCGGTCATTGACGCTCAATTAACGTTGATAACGCGCGCGATATGAGCGTTACTGTGTCGATTCGTACTGTGTATAGATAGCACAGGGCATATTAAACGCAAACAGACAGACGACACGATTGGCGCTTGTCTCGCCGATATCAGCCTACAGCCGCTGTACTGCACCAATCGCACTCGAGAGCGGCGGGGCCTCGAAGAGGTCGTGGCCGGTGTAGGCGTTGGTCCCTGCACAGTACAGATCGCGAGCCGTCTCGAGAACGTCGTCTGAGAGCGGTTCAGGGTCGACCGTACAGAGGGATTTCCAGTCGGCGACGTTGTCCTGTTTTGCCTCGGCTTTGGCGGCTTCGACGGCCTGGACCCACTCGGGCTGGGTTCGCTTGTGATACTGGCGCAGCACTTCTTTCGAGAGTTGGCTGCCCTCGTAGCTAAAGCGGTTTTCGTCGAACGTCCCGACGACGTCTGCGACGCGGATCTCGCCCTGGTAGTACAGACACTCGATTTTGCCGTCCTGGTGGTCGAGTCCGGCCGATTCGGCCTGCTCAGTGAGAATCCGATTGACCTCACGGGCGAGGTCTGCGAGTGCGTCGATATCTGCCACGCCGGCGATCCGATCCGCCTCCGCGCGCTCGAGATACCGGTCGCCTTCCTCGTACTTCGTCGAGAACTCGACGATTGGCTCTGCGAGGTCGACTGCCTCATCGGGCCAGGAATCGTACTCGAGGCCGTGTTCGGCGGGTTCGGTTCGGCTACGCAGACTCGAGCCGATGGGGACGCGATTTCGGAACACGATCTCGAGGGGAATGAGGTAGTTCTCACCGGCAGCCTCGTGATAGTGGTCGTAATCGTAGTCTCGGCCCTCGTTGGGGAGGTCAGGAACCTGTGTCAGTTCGATGGCCATCTCCCAGGGTGGACTCGAGGCCTCCTCGAGCGAGACGACCGAGTCGGAGTCGCCGTTGTGGTCGACGACGCCGCGATAGTGCGTTGGCACGCCTTCGGCCTCGAGCAGTTCGAAGTTGAACGCCCCCATGGTACAGAGGCTGGCCCCTTTGTCGGGGATCTGATCGGGCATTTTCCCCCAGTCGAAGACGGAGTAGTCGTCCGTAAAGACGAACGAGCCCGCGCCGAGGCTGTCGGTTGTTGCCTCGCGTTCGATTCGGAATTCCTTGACGCTGGTCACGCTCGCCACCCCACAGCGCTGCGGTCGCCATCGTACATACTCGAATTCGCGTGGTGATGACTCAAGAAGGTTTCAGTATTGGCTCGTCCCGTGGGAGACAACTCGAGGCCGGACAGACACCGATGAGCGGACAGCACCTCGCAAAATGGGGCCTCCAAGATGGCCACAACTGCTTTTATGTAATGGACGAACGTTTACGAAAATGTCGCTGAGAGACCGGCTTATACCGGATTCTGCCAGGGAGCGCCTCAGTGCGCTCATGCCAGAGAAAGTCACCGAATACAGTCGTCGGGTTTCGGAGGCCGCCTCGACGACTCGCGCTCGAGTCACAGACTCAACGGCGGGGGTGTGGGGTGTTGTGGTACCGGATCGAATTCGACGAAGTTACGTGGCGAAGTTCGCCCTCGTCATCGCACTGGTGTTGGTTGCAACACTCGCTGTGGCGGGCGTTTCCTACATTGATATCTCGAATCAGATCTCGGATAATGCCCAGAACGAGATGGAGTTGACGGCCGAGATCGAAGCCCAAGAGATTGGCGATTGGATGTATATGCAACAGCAGGACGTTGAAATGCTCGCTGCTGATGCTGATGTGCCCTACACTGATGGCACAGATCACGAGATCAGGACAGGCCTGAATAACAGATACCATACAATGGACAGTACTGTCCAGGCGATACACTACGTCGATCTCGAGGACGACACGATTGCCGTCAGTACAGACAGTGACATGGTCGATCAGGATGTCACGGACTACGATCTCAATCTACACGTGATAAGTGACGAATACTCCGTTTCGGAGTTCGAGTACGACGACATCTACATTTCCCAGGTTGATTCGACCTACTCCGACACGTTCGAGTACGAAGGCGAACACTCGATTGCACTGTTCAGTCCAGTTGATGACACGGACCACGCCGTCATGATCATCAACTCAATCGAAGATCGGTCCAACTACTTCAGAAACCACATCGACGACAGTCAGACGACCGTCGTCGACGGTGGCAGCAACGAGATGATGTTCGCCGATGACCGCGAACACATTCTCTCAACGTACGAACACGCCGAGAGCGAGGCCGTCCTCGAGGGTGGACTCGATGGCTCGGCGGCAATGGACCTCGATGACACCGACGAGGTCGTTGCCTCCGCACAGATTCCAAACACCGACTGGGCGCTTGTCACCCACGCGCCACAGTCGAATACGTACGCACTCCTCGATGACGTCATCGAGTCGCTTGGGGCCGTCATCGCCATCGCGCTACTTGGATTCCTCATCATCGGGGCAACGATTGGCCGCTCGACCGCACACGCCCTCGACAGCGTCGCAGACGATGCAGAACGACTGTCGAACGGCGAAACCGATATCGAAATTATCGATGACGGGCGGATCGACGAGGTTGGGCAAGTCCGAGGGTCATTCGCCTCGATTCAGACGTACCTCGAGACCGCGGCCAATCAGGCGGACGCAATCGCCCGCCAAGAGTTCGACGACAGTGCCCTCAAGGAGGATGTCCCAGGTCAACTCGGCGGCTCGCTCCAGCGGATGCAAGCCGACCTCGAGAGCTACATCCAGGATATCGAAGCCTCGAAAGCCGAAGCCGAGGCCTCGAAAGACGAGGCCGCAGCAGCCCGCGAAGAGGCCGAAGCACTCGCCGAACGCCTCGAGACGACCGCTGCCGAGTTCGCCGAGGTCATGGGCGAGGCCGCAGACGGCGACTTCACGCAGCGACTCGACGACGACGTCGACAACGAGGCCCTCGCGGAGATCGCAACGGCCTTCAACGGCATGCTCGAGGATCTCGAACGCACGATTGTCGACATTCAGGAACTCGCGGACGATGTCGATCAGATCAGCGGTCAGGTCACGGGCCAGGTCGCAGAGATCGAAACGGCGAGTAACGACGTGAGTCGCTCTGCAGAGGAGATTGCAACGGCAACCGCAGAACAGAGCGACCGCTTCCAGAACGTCTACGGCGAGATGAACGATCTCTCCGCAACTGTCGAAGAAATTGCCTCGACCGCCGACGACGTGGCGAACGTCTCCGATACCGCCGCCGACCGCGCCGAGCAGGCAGGCGAGGCGACCGGCGAGATTCGCGCCGAGATGGATCACCTTGAGGACCGAGCGGAAGCGATTACGACGCAGGTCGAACAGTTAGACAGCGAGATGGGCGACATTCGCGAAATTGTCGATCTGATCGACGACATTGCCGATCAGACGAACCTGCTCGCGCTCAATGCCTCCATCGAGGCCGCAAGCGCCGGTGAGGAAGGCGATGGCTTCGCAGTCGTCGCAAGCGAGGTCAAATCGCTCGCTGAGGAAACCGGCGACGCGACACAGGAGGTCGACGCGTTGATCAGCAACGTCGAGGCTGCCGTCGACGAAACCGTCGACGAAATCGAGCGCATGCGCGAGCAGGTCGACGAAGGCGCTGACGTGGTCGACGACGGCATCGAAGCAATCGACGCGATTACCGAACAGGTCGAGGAGGCAAACGCCGGCGTGCAGTCGATCAACGACGCAACGGGCGAGCAAGCCCGCGCCAGCGAGCGCGTGGTGACGATGGTCGACGAAGCCACCGAGATCAGCGAGGAAACAAAAAGCGAAACCGAAACCGTCGCCGCAGCCGCCGAAGAACAGGCTGCAACCGTCTCCGATGTCGCTGCCGGTGCCAACTCCCTGACCGAGATGGCCGAGGAGTTAAGCACCTCGCTCGAGGCCTTTGCGGTCAGCGAAGGCAGTGCAGCCGACGATGGAGACCAATCAGGCACAGTCGACGACTCGAGTGACGGCCGGACCCTCGAGTACGACGGTGACACGACCGACGAGGCCGATCCCGACGACGCAGACCTCGTCCTGAAAGGCGACGGGAGCGGCGACGACTGAGGCGGCGACCGGACCAGCCACGCCGTCGCGTCATCGGTACAAGACCTACGCTGCTGCGATCAGCACCCTTTTCTCACTGTGTCCGCATCGTTACCTCGATGGAGCGACCGGTGACCGAGGCCGACCTCACGTTCGAGTACACACCCGACAGCGAGAGCGACCAATCGTTCGAAAACGCACTCGAGAAGGCACGAGACGGCGAGCGCCTGACCGTTGCAGACGCGATTGCCCTGCTGACGACCGGACTCGATGTCGATGGGATTGACCGCCAGCGCAAAGAGCAGGTGCTCGAGGCAGCAGACCGCCGGCGCGCCGAGGAGGTTGGCGAGGAGGTCACCTTCACCGCGAATCTGAACAACAACGTGACGACCGCGTGTAACGTGGGCTGTCTGTTCTGTAATTTCAAGGACTCCGCACACACGTTCGAGGAAGACGCCGCAGTCGAGACTGCCGGGTTCACCAAAACGCCCGCTGAATCCCAAGAAATCGTCGCCGACGCGGCCGAGCGAGGGATTTACGAGGTCTGCTCGGTCTCCGGACTACACCCCGCGTTCGCGCTGGACGAGGAACATCGAGAGATTCTCGAGGCACACCCCGACCCGAAGGCGGTGAACTACAAACCGGCGGAGGTCTACGAGACGAGTCCCGGGACCTACGTCGAGCAGATGGCGGCGATGAGCGTCGACGGCGTCCACGTCCACTCGATGACGCCCGAGGAAGGCTACCACGCCAAACGCGGCACGGACTGGTCCTACGAGGACGTCTACGGACGGCTGAAGGAGGCCGGACTCGATACGGTTCCCGGCACCGCCGCCGAAATCCTCGTCGACGAGGTCCGGGACGTGATCTGTCCCGGCAAGATCGGTACCGACGACTGGCTCGAGGCGATGGAAGCCGCCGCGAACGTCGGCCTTGGACTGACGGCGACGATCATGTACGGCCACGTCGACAACGAGGCCCACCGTGCCATGCACCTGAAACGCGTGCGCGACCTGCAAGAGCGCGTCGACGGCGCAATTACGGAGTTCGTTCCCCTGTCGTTCGTCCACCAGAACACGCCGCTGTACGAACACGACGTGGTCTCGGGCGGCGCAAGCACCGACGAGGACGAACTCTTGATCGCCGTCTCGAGGCTCTTCCTCGACAATATCGACCACATCCAGTCCTCGTGGGTCAAGTACGGCGACGAGCAGGGCCTGAAGATGTTAAACTGCGGCGCAGACGACTTCATGGGGACGATTCTCTCCGAGGAGATTACCAAACGTGCGGGCGGGGGCTACGGCGAGTTTCGCTCCTTTGCGGACTACGTCGAGATGATTACCTCGATTGGTCGGGTTCCGGTCGAACGCTCGACCGATTACGAGAAACGCCGCGTCATCGACCCCGACGACCCGCCCTTTGGGCCGCAGTTAGGGCCGAAAGCCGACGGCACGCCGCTGCTGACAGACGAGGAGCCGGTGCCAGCGGACGACTGATACGGATTGCTGCACCGGAAATGACTTACCGCGACCGTCGTGTCATCATCGGTGGAGATGTCGTACGCTTCGAACGCGTGAAACAGACTATCCACTGATAATTGGAGTTATAAAGGCATGAAGGCACACAAGTAGACTTACCGCAAACAGTGCTAAACCAAACGCATCACCGTCAAGAATAAGTGCGGTTGCTAGAACTGCAAGTGTCAAGGCGATAATGGCGGATCGAATCGCACGAAGGTCCGTCTTATAAGGTGAATCTGTCTCGCTCATAATTTAGATGCTAGGAATGTTCTTCCATCATTCATAACAAATAGAAACTCCCTTCATTTCACATAAATTTTTATAAGTAGACTTGCTGTTAATAATTGTTGTATAATTACTTTATTAAGAACTGCGGCGCAGACGACTTCATGGGAACGATCCTCTTCGAAGTGGACTCAGATTATTCGACAATCGTAATCCGCGACTCTTCTGTGCTGTCCTCGCGATTCTCGCCGTCCTGATCGAACACGGTGACAGCGAACTGGTACTCGCCAGGATCGACATCCTCGGAGGCATCGATGTGTACGTCAACGACAACGTCCTCGCGCGAATCCCAATACAAGTGCAGCGGCAGCGTATCCACGATTCGGTCGGGCGACGGCGACGCGTCGCTCGAGTCGTAGGCAACCGTGATCGCCGTCGTGTGCGGAACTGCAGAGACGTGGACCCCCGCGACATCGGTTGCCTCGAGCGTTACCGTCGTGTCGCCGCCCTGCTCGAGTGTTACTTCTGGAACGGTCAGGGTAGGAGTCCAGTTGTCCGTACTCGTAGTGGAGTTCTCGCTGTCTCCGTCGTCGAGACAGCCGATAATTCCAAGAACAGTACCCACACCTCCGGTAGTGAAGACGGTCCGACGGTTCATAGTACGTGTAGTCAATCCAACGTGAAGGCTTTTGTTCCATGTGAACTGCTGCACTGCTACGTCTCAGAATGAAGTGAGAGTGTGAGTGAGAGGACACCTCAGTACTCGAGACGACTGTGCGTCTCAAAACAGTGACTCAGAAATCGCTGCGACCTCGAGTGTCCGTTCTGGCGAGACGTACATACTGATTGCAACCGGTTGATCGCCGGGAGCATACTCCCACTCGTCAGTTGTGTCGGTTCCGTCCTCGAGTGTGATCGTATACTCGTACACACCTGGGTCGTCGATATCGTATTCTGCAGTGAGTGCGGTTTCCGCATCGACCGACTGTGTCTCACTGTATACCGCTTCTGGAGCAGGTTCTTCACGCCTCGAGATTTCGACGGCCACCTCGTGAGCAGTCTCATCGAAATTCACGAGTTGGAATTCGTGCGCTGTGGCAGCAGGATCGCTCGGGTCGCGGCCGACTGCTGAGCGATCACGGTCGACGGTGACAACAGTTTGGGCCGTGATAAATATCGGAGAGGAGAAAAACGCTAGCTGGCTACTCGATTCGTCTCCGTCGTGATCATACGTCTGTGATCCTTCACAGTTTGCGAGAACGTAGAATCCCTCGTCAGTGTCTCGATGCAGATACGAGGTACAGCCAAGGCCCAGACTTGTTGTCTCGTCAGTGAGTCGCGAATTGTGGAGTTCGACTTCCATATAGTCGCTCGCGAAGTCGACGACAGTCTCGCTCGAGAGCGGATCGGGAATTTCCGGATACTCCTTCGGCTCAACCGCTTGCTCACGCGTCGAAGATGTACCGCGGTTGAGGCACCCACACAGAGAGACAGCAACGCCGCTTCCAATGCCTGCAAGTATTTTCCGCCGATTCATTACTACTAGTATATGTTACGAGAACTGTATATCTGTTCCACACATGGACCGTCACTGAGCGAGCATCCCGCCGAATCGATCAACTCTGTTCGACATTTTCGTCATGGGTGCCGAGTCGCTCGTAGTGTTCGTCGTACACCTCGAGCGTCGTGACCAGTGCGCCGAGTAAGACGGGGCCGAAGAACAGGCCCATGACGCCGAAGGCGTAGATACCGCCGAGGACGCCGAGGATGATGATGCCCGGACTGAGTTCGGCGTAGCGGTCGACGACGATGGGGCGGAGATAGTCGTCGGAGACCCCGACGACGACGGCGCTGTAGACCAGCAGGGCAATCGCCAGGATCGGCTCGCCGCTGACGAACAGGTAGGCGACGGCCGGCCCCCAGACCAAGAACGCGCCGATCAGCGGGATCAACGCGAGGATGATCATCACGAACGTCCAGAAGGTGGCGTTCGGAATCCCCGTCGCAAACAGGCCGAGTCCGGCGATCAGCCCCTGGACGACTGCGATCATAACGTGACCCGCCAGGACGGCCCACATCACGTCGTTGAGTTCACTGTAGAGGTCGTCCTGCACGTCATCGGGCAGGGGCGTCCGCTCGTGAAGCCACTCGAGGAGCACGTCGCCGTCTTTGAGCAGGTAGTAGAGCAAAAAGAGCGCCAGTCCGAGGCCGAGCAACGCGTGCGTGAAGACGCTGAACCACGCCGTCGTCTGCTCGAGGAGGACCGAGCCGATCTGCTCGGCGGAGTCGACGAGTGAGCCGACGATGTCAACATCGAAGCCGGTCTCGTCTGCGATCCAGTCTTCGATGGCAGCGACCTCGAGATCCTCAGGATCGGCCGACTCGAGCATCGCTGCGGCGTCGTCGGCGATGACAGCGGCGACGATGACGAACGGGATAATAAAGCCAAGCAGCGCCAGTATGAGCAGGGAAAACGCCGCCAGTGTCGGCGAGATGTACGCCTCGAGACGGCGCTGGAGCGGCGTGAGGACGAACGCGAGCAACACCGCTGCAAGGACGTACTGGAAGAAGGGCGTGACCAGTTGCCACGAGAAGTACGCAAAGAGCGCGATGAGCACGAGCAGATAGCCCCTGGATCGATTCACAGGATAGCTATCAACGGTGTAACCGATAAAACCGACCCAGACATGTTCCATGACGCGACAGTCGCTTCGATCCGCCACACGGCTTCAAGGGAGTGGTTGACAAACCGGCACACGAATGTCGACTCAGCTCGATCCCGTCTCGCTGTCGGCCGATCTCCTCTATGTGGTGACGACGGCAGGCGGCACTCCCGGCGAGCTGTGTGACCGACTCGCCACCCTCGAGCGCGCACAGGTAGCCCGTGCACTGTCCAGCCGCGAGGCGAAACTCGCGTTCTGGCTCAACTGCTACAACGCCTCCGTCCAGTTGCGCCTCGAGTCCGAGTCGGAGTCGCCCGGTGGCAGCCGACTCGAGCGCTGGAAGTTCCGAACCCGTGATCGCGTGCCAATTGCAGGCCGGTGGCTGAGCCTCAACGATATCGAACACGGCCTTCTCCGGCGGTCGAAACACCCGTGGGGACTGGGCTATGTCCCACGGCTGTTCCCATCGTCGTTCGAACGGCAGTTTCGCCTACCCGAGTGTGACCCGCGGATTCACTTTGCGTTGAGCCAGGGGGCCGAAAACTGCCCCCCGATTGCCGTCTATTCGCCAGCCGACGTCGACGAAGAACTCGACATCGCCGTCGAGTGGTACGTCGAAGAGAACACCGAGTACGACCCCGACACGGACACGGTCACCATTCCACGGCTATTCCGGCGATACCAGGGCGATTTCGGCGGTCCCGACGGCATTGTTTCTTTTCTCGAGGAGTACAATGGGATTCCAGCCGGCTCGAGTCCGACACTCGAGTACGGGACGCCAGAGCGGACGGAAGCCGTCGATATCGACGGGGAAGCGGACACGCTGCGGCCGTGACGGACAGGCACCAGTCCAGCAGTCGTCGCCGACAGCCGGTGCGTTTTTGTCGTCGCGCTGTCTTCGCTCGCCCGTGACTTCCCGCGACTGGCACGGTGACAGACGTGCCGTGTTCGACCGAGACGACCACACGTGTCGCCGGTGTGGGGCGACCGACAGTACCAGTGACGACGACGCGGCGACAGCCGACCTCCGATGCTACCCCGTTGGTGACATTTCGCTCGAGGGTGACGTTCACGGGAGTTCTCTCGTCACCGTCTGTGAGCCGTGTTTCACCTCGTTACAGGGTGGGCCAGCCACGAGCGGTGAGCGACCCGACGATGAGACGCTCTTTACACTTGCACGCGAACTGACCCAGCGACAGGGTGTGACCGTCTCGGCGGTCGCTTCGTTCGCATCCATCGCGACCTCGCTTCCCGCGACCCTCGAGACTGCTGGCGACGACGATGAGAGTCAGACTGACGCCGAATCGGAGTATCGCCAGGCACGACGCGAGGTCCTGCTCGCAATCGACTCCGTCCCCTCGAGACTCGAGCGGCTGGCCGCTGTCGACGAGACCGCACTCGAGCCCGGCGTTGGCGAACCACTTGCCGAACTCGTCGAAGCCGCCCGAAAACTGCAGGACGAACTCCGACAGATCGTCAGCCACTGCGAGGGCGTTCCATCGGCAATCGGCCGCTGTCCCGGCTGTCTCGAGTCGACGGAAGAAACCACGACGGACGAGTGTCCGACGTGTGGAGTGTCGGCTGAAAGCACCGAGGGTGAAGCGACCAACACCGATGTCGACTCGATGGAAGGGCGATTTCAGGCGATCAACGGCACGCTGCAGGACGCCTCCGCGACGACAGAGACACTGACAGACTGTGCTGGCACGGTTGCAACGGAACTTCGGGGCGAACCGAATAGCCCACAATAACGCACGACAATTGGCGCGAAGTTCTCGGGCACGGATACGCAACTCGAACGCATTTAACCGCGTATGCCCTACCACATACCGACGTGTCGAACGACAATCGGACGGCTGACACAGCCGAGGAGTCAGGACTTCGGTCTCGAGTGAGTCGCCGAACAGTACTCCGAACCGGCGTCAATACTGGCATCGCCGCAGGGTTCGTCTGGGGACTCGGCGCAGCGAACTACGCCACCAATGCTGACCTCGGGTCGATCACGTACGCGCTGGCCCGCCCCGACCCGGACGCGGACACCCTCGAGGAGCGAACCAAAGATGTGCCGGTCGCCTGGCACGAGAGTCTTAGACTGGCGTTCGACGCACAGGCGGCCATCCAGGAAACTGGCCTCGAGCCGCTGGTCTCGTCGTTCGTCGTTCCCGGGAGCTACGATAGCCCGCAGGCGTCGGTCTCAGTCCAGACGACCGACGAAACCGTCCAGTCAACACTCGAGAGTATTGTCGAGTTTCCGTTCGATATCACGGTGCTCGAGGAGATTCCGCCGCAGCCACAGAGCGACGGCGAGTACGAGTCGGCGTATCAACTTGCCGAGCACGATCCCGAACACATTCCCGGTGGGGTCCGCTGTGATACTGATTCCGGATCAGGGACACTGACGCCGGCGATGTTCGACGCCGAGACGGGCGAGCGATACTTCGCAACGTCGAATCACGTGTACGACGAGGAAGGGACGCTGGAGGACGAACACCGCTCGGAGCCACTGTTTCTCACTCACAACGATACCGAATACCAGATCGGCCAGGTGGCTCAGGGCTATCCGCTCGCAGACATTGTCCGGGTCGAACCTGTCGACGGTTACCAGCCAGTCTCCGAAATCGAACGCGCAGAGCCATCACAGGTGACCGGCCAGTATACCCGCCTCGGTCTGGCAGATCTCATGGCCCGTGACGGCACCCTCGAGAAACTGGGGGCGATTTCGGACCGAACGAGCGGCGAAATCAAGGGCGTCAACGCGATGACGTGTTACTCCGGCGCGGTCTGTAAACCTGGCCAACTCATCTGGGGCGACGAAGACGCCCTGACCGACGGAGACAGCGGCTCCGTAAACTTCCATCCCGATCCCGAAAACCCGGACGACTCCATCCTTGTCGGCGGCATCAACAACGCCCGAACCTGGTGGCCCAGTTCGGACTTTACCTGGGGAACTGCGGCCCACCACTTACTCGAGGAGTATGGACTTCACTTCTGAAATGAGCTGGTGGCCAGCAGGTCTGCCAGACCGCGACAACGCCGACACACACCTTTACAACACGGAGCGTTGACCCTCGCGTATGGCCACGGACTCCGCTCTATTCTCCCGCGAGCGGCTCAGAGAGATCGGTATCCGGCTGCTTGTCGATATCATGGCAATCGTCGTCTGGATCACCACAGTGACGGTCGTCTTTCGACTCGCCGAATTGTCGATCACCGCCTACTACGTCACCATCTTCCTCGGCGTCGTGGTGTACTCGGTCGTCTTCGATCCCTGGTCAGTGCGCCCGTAACGCACCGAGAGAGCGGATTATATAGTAACAACTGCAACTAGTTACACACTGATCGCACAGCTGTCGTGCGATCAGGTGTGCATTGACTTACAGTGGCTACTATAGCTCCGTCGTCGCCTCGAGTGCGATGTCGATTGCGCGGCCGACGTTGTTCTTTGCTTTTTCGGGCAGTTCGTCGTCTTCGGTGTCGGTACCTTTCTGCGTCCCTTCGACGAGATTGCCGTCGACGGTACAGATCGCGCCGGCGCGCAGTCCCTTGCGTCGTGCGAGCGTAAAGACCGCAGCGGCTTCCATCTCGACGGCGAGCATGCCGGCGGCTTCCCAGTCAGCGACGTACTCGTCGGTTTCCGCGTAGTAGGCATCGTCGGACGCGATGGGACCGATCTGGACATCTTCGTCGTTGGCTTCCGCAGCGTCGACCAGTTCCGAGAGAACGTGATAATCCGGAACGGCGGGATACTCGACGTCCTCGTAGCGCTTCGAGGTGCCCTCGTTTTTCGCCGCGCCGGTTGCGACGACCATGTCGCCGATTTCGATATCGGACTGGAGCGCGCCGGTCGTCCCAACGCGGATGAACGTCTCGACGCCGACGTTTGCCAGTTCCTCGAGGGCAATCGCTGCGGATGGACAGCCGATGCCGGTCGAACAGATCGTCAGCTCGCGACCCTCGTAGGTGGCGTTGACGACCTTGTACTCGCGGTTCTCGGCGATAGTTTCGCTCTCGTCACAGTGCTGTGCGATGCGGTCGACACGGCCGGGATCTCCCGGAATGAGCGCGATATCGGTCAGGTCTCCCTCCTCGACGAGCAGGTGTGGTTGCGTTCCCATACCTGCGCGTTCCGCTGGTGACGAGAAAAAGGATTCGAGACTTGATGGTCGCCTCTCAGTCAGCACTGCCGTACTCGAGACGTCTGCCGACTGAGGCGGGACACAAACAGCAGTCCGACTGAAACAGGGTGAACCGGTGTCGGACCACCCCGTTGTGATTGCGATACCCCACTTGCAGGCGGGATGTCGACGTTACTGTGACGTTATTTCGACGTGGTCCGGAGTAACCGAAACCGTCGCGCCGTCGACATCGAATTCGACAACGTGAACGGCGCGATCAACACCAGACCGGGTCGGTTCGAACAGCGCATCGAGGGCTTCCGGATCGACGTAATCGTACAATTGTGTGCTCGCAGCAGTGACGTCCTCGTCATTGTATCGTGCCAACGCCGTCGCGACAGCGATACTTGGCGACTCCCCCGCTGGCCGGTCGTACGTCGTCGTTCGACCGTGCTGGCTACCGTAGGGTTCGCAGATCTTTCGTTCCGTCATATCTCACTCACCGTCACGTCTCCGTGACTGTCTATCTGAGTGACCAACGGCGTCGCCCATATAAGTACCGTCAGACACCACCCGGTGAGAACGAACCCAACGTATCGGCGCTCGTCACTCGCGAACGAACTCGAGAGGGAGCCATCGCGACTCGAGTCCACACGTCGCTTACGAATTCGAGCGTAACCCGAGGAATCGCGCAACTGTCTGGGCGTCGGGTGCCGTTCGTGCTCCCTGCTCGCTCGCCGTCAACGCCCCGCAAGCGTTTGCATACTCGAGGGCAGCCTCGAAATCGGCACCATCAACAAGTCGAGCGATGAACCCGGCGGCGAACGCATCGCCCGAGCCGACCGTGTCGACGGCCTCAATATCGAAGCCCGCGTGCGTGTACGTCTCGGTCGGCGTATGCACGGCAGCACCGTCCGCGCCGTGTTTGATGACGACGATCCGATCATCGAACGCCGAGCCAGCGTACTCGTCCTCGAGCAAGGCTGCGCGCTCGCGGTCGTTCGCGAAGACAATGTCAGCAACAGATAGCGCCTCGCTGTAGTCTCGGTCACCGATCCGGCGGCCGGGGTCGAAACTGACGGTTGCGCCGCCGTCGCTCGCCATCGTTGCAATCGCCGCCGCAGTGTCCGGGCGCTGACTCGTCAGATGAACGTGATCCGCGTCGCGGACTCGGCGCTCGTCGATCTCGTCCGGACCCACGGACTCGTTGACCCCGTCGTTTCCGAGGACAGCGACCTCACCGTCGTCGTCGACGAGTAGGTATTTCACCGCCGTATTCGCGCCGTCAACCACCCGCAGCCCCTCGAGTGAGACGCCTGCCGCCTCGAGATCGCGCCGAGCGAGCAGGCCGTTTTCGTCGTCGCCGACGCTCCCGATCAGGCCAACGTCGACCTCGAGGCCGGCGAGTGCGGCCGCGACGTTGGCTGCGCTGCCGCCCCCCGAGCGATGCTGCTCGTATATCGCTGCCTCACCGTCTGCTTCGGGGAATCTGTCGACATGAAGTGTCACGTCCCAGTTGACGTGACCGGCTGTAAGCACCGTACCCATTCAGCGAATGATCGTGGGCTGGCACAAAAAGTTTAGCCAACCATGAACAGCAAGACGTTGTGGACGCCCGGCCCTAATCCGACCGCTGCGATGAGCGCGAGGATGGTCCGAGCCTGTCGCGGTGCCTCCTCGACGTACTCCTTGAACAGGCCAAGGATGACCACCGCGAGAGCGACTTTGACCAGCACGAACAGCCAGCCGCCGCCGATGTACTCCGCTGTCGGCAACGCTTCGCCCGCCTCGAGAATCAGCCGCGAGACGGGAACTTCTTCGTGTGCACCAAGCAGATCGAACCCGATTGCTGTCGAAACGCCGTCTAAGGCGTGGCCGAAGACGACGAGCACGCCAGTCAGACTCGTTGTCGCGGCCACGTCAGTAAACCACAGGCCAAGTGCGAGCCACGCCAACGCGGTGACGATACCAGCGATGACGACGGAGATGACTGGGAAGAACGGCTCGAACGTGCCTGCCTCCCAACCGTCTACCACCGCAATCATCGCGAACACAGCGAAGAAGCCGGTACCAACGATTCCAACGACACGTTCAATCGACGATTGCAACCCGCCGGCGTAGAGAAAGATCCCGACGATCCAGACCAGCCCGGCGACAGTCGCCGTGAGCAAGTACACACTCGGCGAGGCGAACAACACCTCGATACTATCCGGATAGGCCTCGAGACGGTGCAAGACGTGTAACGTCGACCCAAACATCATCCATGGCGCGAACGCGATTACCGTCCGGTCGGTCACCGGCGGCTCAAGTGTCCACAGCAGCGCGAGTACCCCCCCGAGTACAACGAGCAGCGGAACGAGGAGATACCATGGCGGAAGCACGAACCCCTCTGGAACTACCATGTTCCTACTGGTTGGGACCACTGACTAACACTTTCCGATTACTGATGCACAACGCAGGCTGTCGAACGCCAACCCTGGGCTGCCAGAGTGGATCTCGCCCTCGAGTGGTGACCCCGTTGAGAACCGGGCGGGTTTTTGCCCGTTCACCGAGTCCGTCCGGTATGGATCGCACCGACCTCGCGCCGCTGATCGACCACACCGTGCTCGGGCCGGAAACGACACCCGAAGACATCCGGACAGTTCTCGAGGCCGCCGACGAGTACGGGATGAACGCCTGTATTCCACCGTACGCACTCGAGGAGGCAACTGAATACACTCCCGACGTGACCCTCGCGACCGTAATCGGCTTCCCGCACGGACAGAACGATCACGACGTGAAACGCCGTGAGGGCGTCCTCGCGTGGAAAGCCGGCGCGGACGAACTCGACGTGGTCATCAACGTCGGGCGACTGCAAGCCGGCGACGACGACGCCGTCCAGGCCGAACTCGCCGAACTCGTCGCTGCGGTCCCGATTCCCGTGAAAGTCATCATCGAGACCGCACTCCTCACCGACGAAGAGAAACACCGCGCCTGCGAGGCCGCTGTCGACGCTGACGCGGCGATGGTGAAAACCTCGACCGGCTTTGCGGATGGGGGCGCAACGCTCGCGGACGTCGAACTGATGAGCGAGTATCTACCAGTCAAAGCAAGCGGCGGGATTGGCAGCTACGACGACGCACTCGCCATGCTCGAGGCCGGAGCCGAACGAATTGGGGCCTCAAGCGGAGTCGCGATTCTCGAGGGCGCACCGGAGTAGTCACTCATCTTCGCCGAGTAACTGTGACACCACGGGCGACTCGTCCGACCCGAGCGCAGAGCGCACGAGCAGGTGCCCGCCCAGTTCCGCGAGACTGATGACGTCGTCAGCGCCTGCGCGCTCGAGTTTGCGCGTGTTCTGGCGGTCAGTTGCGGCGGTGACGATGCGGATATCCGGCCGGAGTTGCCGGGCGGTCAAGACGGCGAGGGCGTCTTCGGCGTCGTTGTCCGTGGCGACGAGGACGGCCCGCGCGTTCTCGATTTTCGCGCGCTTGAGGGGCGCTTCGTTGCTCGGATCAGCGGTGAGAACACGGATATCACGATCCGACAGTTCGTCCGCCGCCGAATCGTCGTCCGTGACAACGACGAACTGGGTATCCGCGGTGTGGAGTTCGGTGACTATCGGTTCGGTCAGGTCCCCGTAGCCGAGGACCATGACGTGATTGTCGAGGAGTTCGAGTTCTGAATCGGTCATTTTTCCGAGTGTCTTCGTAATGCGTGCCTGAATCGCGGGGCCGACGAGCGCCCCGATGGCGATACCGAAACTCGCCACGCCGAGGACCACGACGGACATCGTGAACAAGATTGCCTCTGGACTCGTCGGGCCGATATCGCCGTAGCCCACCGTACTCGAGGTGATCAACGTAAAGTAAAAGGCGTCGAGCACGTTCTCGATGCCGTCAAAATCTTCGCGCAAGGCGTACGCGCCGAAGGTGCCGTAGGCCTGGACGCCGACGAGCGCGCCGCCGGCCGCGAGTTGGGTCGTCGACAGTGAGAGTTCCTGATCGAATCGGTTGCGGGTGAACAGCAAGAACGGAATCGAGAGCAGCGAGAGTGCGATCAGCGGGAGCGAGTACCGGTTGAGTTGGAGGAGTCCCTGGATCGCCGTCACCGGCAACAGGATCAGCGTTGCCCACCAGCCGGCCCGCAGCCCGCGGCGCAAGGCGAGTGCGCTGGCGACCATCAGAAAGCCGGTCAGCGCGCCCGTAAAGCCGACCGCCTGCTGAACGGAGTCGGGAACGGAACCAGCGAGTGGCCCGAAATCGGCAGCCTCTTGGCTGATGTTGAGGACGCCCGTGACGACCGACAACAGCGCAACGAGCAACGCGAGCGCAATCGCGACGCGGACGGTCACCAGTCGCTTCCAGTTGTCTGGCAACCGCTCGAAGATTGCCTCGCCGACCATACTCCCCTTGCAGCCGTCGACGGATTAAACGCCTCCGACTTCGGCGGCGTCATCCTGGTTCGCACGCCAGACGTGGCAAACGGTAGCTACTTGCCCTCGGCACCGATACCGCCACCTATGCCTACCGAGTGGAAACTGTTCGCCGATCTCGCCGAACGCGCCGGCGAGAAACACGTTCGCGTCGACGCCAGCGCCGGCGACACCGTCGGCGACGCCCTCGAGGAACTGCTCGCGGATCGCCCGGCACTCGCAGAGCGTGTCCTCGAGGAAGACGGCGAAGAGCTGCGAACCCAGATCAACGTCTTGCGAAACGGAACGAACGTACTGGTCGAAGAAGACGGCCTCGAGACGGAACTCGAGGACGGAGACGAACTCGCGCTGTTTCCGCCGGTTAGTGGCGGTTCGGTTGAACGGCGCTGATTAGCGGTTCGTCAGATCGACCCCGAGCACGAAATCCGGCTCGTCAGCGACTCGCCCACCCGCATAAGCCGAGTCAGTGACGTACCGTGCCGTCTCGGGGAGTAGTACGCGCGTTCGATCCGCCTCGAGCGCAGCAGCATCGCGGGCAATCGCCCCAAACAGGGCGCGAGCGGAGTCAACATCGTCCCAGGCACCGACGCCGTACTCGGCCCAGCGGACGCGGTCGCCGTCGTCGTCCTCGCGGTCGAACGTCCGGACGCGATAGCTCATTCCTGCAAGCCCGTCGTCGCCTTCGACCGCGAAGACAGTTGTCTCGTTGGCGAACCGCTCGAGATCGGCCTGCGTGAGTTCGGAGAGCGCCCAGGATTCGTCAGAGTCGAGCGCCAGCCCCGCGAGTTCCGTACGGACGTCGCTGTGGGTCCAGTAGCGCCACGCGGCTGCGGGGTCGTAGCTGATCGACCGCGAGTCCGGCACCGCGGCGTCGGCGTCGGGCTCGACGTGGGCGAATCGAAACTCCGTGAGCGGGTCGAAGCCACTCGAGCGCGAGGCGGCAAAGGAGGCCGTGTTCCACGAGAAGATCATCGCGCGCCCGACCGTCGCGCCCTGTTCGCGCGCCCACGCGAACAGTTCCTCGTTAAGGCGCTGGCTGACACCCTGTCGGCGGTAGTCCGACGAGACGCGCAGGCTCTGGAACCAAGCTTCGTCGGGCGAGAGCATGATGGCCTGGACGATTCCCGCGAGGTCGCCGTCGATTTCCGCGAGGAAGGTTTTCTTGCCCTGTCCGGGTTCGTCCTCGAGCCAGTCGTGGTAGATGTCGGGGAGGTAGTCACCGCCGCGGTCCGTCCAGATGTCGCTCGTCAGTTCGCAGACGGCGTCGTAGTCGTCGGGTGTCGCTCTGCGGATATGCATATGGATCGAGTGGAGTGAACCAGATCTCGGTTGTCAGGTGTGTCGAACGTACTCAACAGTCGGTACACAACGTCGGCGCGATGGCACTGAAGCCTATTCCCAGGGGACGGACCGTTCCTGCAGTTCGCCCGCCAGCGAGGTTCCCATGGCTTCCTCGACGTGTTCGCTGTTTGCGAGCGCCCACATGAGTTTGACTTTCGCAGTTCCGGGAAGGGTGTCACCGGCCTCGAGAACGCCCGCCTCGAGCAGGTCCCGACCCGTGTCGTAGACCCGGTCACAGACCCGGCCGGAGAGACATTGACTCGTCATGACAGTGGTCGTACCGTTCTCGATCAGCTCCTCGATGCGCGGGATGAGGTCGGTGTGGACGTGGCCGAGCCCGGTGCCCTCGATGATCAGGCCCTCGCTGCCCTCGACGACGTCGAGGAAGGCGGGGTCCATGCCGGGCGTGAACTTGAGCAGTTCCACGTCGCTCTCGAGGGTGTCCTCGAGTGCGAGGTCCGTCTCGCCGCGTTCGTGGTAGTCGCGACGAAACTCGACGGTTTCGGAGTCGTAGTCCACCGTTCCGAGCGGCTCCGCGCCGACGGTTTCGAACGCGTCGCGCCGTGACGTGTGGTTCTTGCGGACGCGGGTGCCCCGGTGGAGCGCACAGCTGTCGTCGCTTTCGGAGCCGTGCATGCAGACGAGCACCTCGGCGCAGTCGCTCTGTGCGGCCTCGACGGCCGAGACGGCGTTCATCACGTTGTCCGAGGACGGCCGGTCGGCCGAGCGCTGGGAGCCCGTAAAGACGATTGGAACCGGTGTCTCGAGCATGAACGAAAGCGCCGCGGCGGAGTACTGCATCGTGTCGGTGCCGTGCATGACGACGACGCCGTCAGCGCCATTGTCGATCTCCTCGTGGACGGCCTGTGCGAGGTCCTGCCAGAGCGGCGGCTCCATGTTTTCGGAAAGGATGTTCGCGACGACGCGCCCGCGGTAGTTCGCGCGACCCGCCAGGTCGGGAACGGCTCGAAGCACGTCTTCGGCGTCGAACTGTGCTGTCACCGCGCCCGTGCGGTAGTCGACCGTCGAGGCGATGGTGCCGCCGGTCGAAATAAGCGAAATCGTCGGCAGGTCGTCGTCGAACTCGATCTCGGAGGCTTTGCCATCCTCGCCTACCGAGTCCGCGCCATCGATTTCGTAAACGTCTGACTCGAGGACTTCGACGGCTGCGTCGGCGCGGTCGATGCCAACGTTGTATCCGCCCTCGAGTTTGACGACGAGGTGGTCGTCGGTGCTCGAGGGGAGCAAGACGCCTTCGTACGTGCGATCCGCGCGGTCGACGCGAACGTGATCGCCTGGATTCATGCGCCAGTGTTGCGCGCGGGCAGACTTGAAGGCACGCTTTCGGCGACGTCGATCAGCCAGCGAAGCCGACGAGAATGAGTCCGGTGCCGGTCAGAACGAGAACGGCGATGATCAGTGCCGTCAACAGTTCGGCCGTCTCGAGGGCCTCCTCGGCAATCCCCAGTTTCGGGTAGAGGTGACGTGCGGCCGAGAGCAGTACAATCGCTCCGGCGAGTGCGAGCGCGCCGAAGGCGACCAGTTCGACGTTCACTCCCGGCCCTACCAGCCCGTCGGTCATAAAGCATTGTCACGGCCCCAAATTCGCCGGACTGGTGCTGTGAGTCTCCGCCACGAGCGGCCCGAAACGTGATAGCGAACTAACAGGGAAAGGTCCATGGTCCCGGCCACCCTGCGTTGAGACATGAGCGACCGCGCCGACGAGGTGACCGAATCCCGGGACGCCCGTTCGACCGACGACTTACTCGAGGAGACGGAGCAACTGCTCGAGGAGTCTGGAACCGGGACAGAGTCGCCACCAGCCGACGCGGAGGCAGGGACGGAGCCGAGCGCTGAGTCAGCGTCCGATATCGACGCTGAGTCGTGGCTGGGTGATTCGGAGCCGGCTACTCCGGATGCCGACACAGCCAGTGACCCGAGCGAGTCGGGTGGCGGGCTTCGTTCACGACTTCCCAGTCTCGGATTTGGCCTTGGATCCGGCCGCTCGAGATCGGTCTCTCCCAGCGAGTACTTCTCGCCGAAGGCGTTTCTCGCCGCTGCCCTCGTACTCGGCGTCGGGATGTTCGCCGGCGGCGCGGTCCCACTTCTGAGCACCATCGGCCAACTACTCGGGATGTTCGCCGTTGCCTTCCTCGTCGGACTCGTGACCTCGAAACGGCGCTATCTCGAGATGACGTCAGCGGGACTGCTGGTCGGTGTCCTCGGTGCATTCAGCGACTACGCGATGTTCGTCATGACGGGGTCGGGAACAACTGTCTTCTTCATTGGCGCAGCGATTGGACTGGTCTCGAGCGTCCTCGGCTACTACTTCGGACGTGACCTGCGCGATGGGTTGGCCCGCGATATCGAATAACAAAATCAGACCGTCGCCGTCAGTTCCCAGCCGCGTTCGGTCCGCTGGACGACTCCCTCATCAGCCATCACCTCGAGCAGTTCTGCGACGACCTCACGCGGGGCATCGATTTCTCGACTGAGTTCGCCGACGGCACGCGGCTCTGTGCGAATACAGGCCAACAGGTCGGCATAAATTCGGCTCTCGGGATTGGTACCGACCGTCTCCGAAATGTCATCGAGCACGTCACAGAGTCTACCCTGGACCCACCGCTGGGCGAGTGAGAGTTCGTTCTCGAGTCGCTCCAGATCCTCGAGTGCTCGCAGGAGGTCATCAAGTTCGTCGGCTTCGTCCCAAGAAATATCAAGCGAGAGGTGCCGACAGGACGTGATGTCGAAACTGTTACTGGCCGGATAGGCGCTCTTGCTCGCAAAGCCATACGGCGAGACGTTCACCTCGAGGCGGACGTTCCGGGCGATATGAAAGTACTTCCGGCGCTGGTCATCGACGCGGCTTTCGATTAAGCCCGCTTCCTCGAGTTTTCGAAGGTGTTCGATGACTGCTTTGGGACTCACACCGAGGTAGTCCGAGATTTCCGTGACGTAACAGGGTTTGCGGGCGAGTAACCGAAGGATGCGTCTTCGATTTTCGTTTCCCAACAAATCCAGCAACGCGGCGGAGTCCATCGACCGAGGGTATGGGGTCGTCGCTGAAAAGGGTGTCTGCTCGCGCCAGAAAACGCTTGTTGCCGAATCGACCGCAAGCGAGACGATTAGGGACCAGCGTGAGCCGGCGGACCGGGCGAATCAGACTGCAGAGCGTCGTTGTTTGCTGACCCGTTTCCGCTGGAGTCGTCTATGCCGGTCGAATTCGAACTTGCCGCGCTCGAGTTGTCGACTCCGGATGCCGGTGAACTCGAGTCGGTATCAGAACCTTGGTCGTCCGCGTCGTCGGACTCAGCGCGGTCCTCAGATTCAGTCGCGTCGTCAGTTCCGGAAGACGGCGCTTTCTCGTCCTGGTCGGCAGTCGAGTTCGAGTCTTGACCCTGGGTCTGGTCCTGTCCGGGGCCCCGTTCCTGACGCTGCTCTTGACCCTGTCCGTGGCCTCGTTCTTGCTCCTGGCCGCTCGAGGAACGGTCGGTGTGGTTCGACTGCGAGTCAGACGTTTCGGGCCCGGAAGCAGAATCAGACGCTGGACCACCACCGGTTCCGTTACCGTTACCCGCACCGGTGGGGCCGTTCTCGGAACCCTGTCCGGGCGAATCCGCGTTGCCGTTTGACGCACCCGGTGTGGTACCGGCAGGTGCGTTCCCGGACGATCCCTGTCCTGGAGCGTCACCAGACTGGCCCGGGGGCGTCTCATTTCCACCCGCCTGTCCCGGCGGCGTACTGTTGCTATTTCCAGCCTGTCCCGGCGGTGATCCGTCCGCAGCGTTCGGTCCCCGATCAGTCGGTGGTCCCTGTCCCTGGCCAGGGTGGCGGTCGAAGCCAGCGATCCCCTGTGATGTTTGGGTCACGTCCTCGTCCGCGAGCGCGCCCACATCCGATTTGAGCGACTCGAGGCGCTCATCCTCGACACCGGCCGCACTCGCACGCTGTGTCGTCTTTTCGATCTCTCGCTCGAGACCCGAAATTTCGACCGTCAGTTTCGTCATGCGGGCCTGGTACAGGCCAGGTGCATCCGCCGATTCTGCCTCGTCTCGAAGCTCGGCACGCTCGTCCTCGAGTCGGTCAGCGCGCTGCTCGAGAGTATCGACGCGGTCGCTCAGCAGCGCTGTTCGCTGTTCGTCGTCTGCCGTCTCGTACTTGGCATCGAACAGCTCCGAATCGACTGTATGCTCAGCGTCTGCAGCGGTCGACTGCATGAACGACGTCACGCTCGCGTTGGGTCCCGACTCGTTAGCACTGGTCTCCGATGCCGCTGTTGCCTGCTCGTCGGCGAGTGTCGGAACGGTATCCGATCCGGACGCCACGAACGCGCTCGCGACCGGCGCGACCGTGAGCCCGAGCACCGCGACGACGACAACGGCAAGAAGCCAGCAAATTCGAAGACGGGTGCGAACCCGAGAGGCGGTCATCGAGTGCAAGTAGTGACGGACCCGTTAAAAAGTCGAAGATTCGTTCGCACCGTTCACGGTCCGGTTTCAAGCCTCGAGAGGACTTCTTAGCGTTTAACGAGCGAAGAGAGCACGCGATAGAACGTATAGCGACGATTGACAGTCACGGTCCCGCGATAGTGAGACAGTACGAATCGGTCGATGGCTGGTCGGCACAGTGTCTCCCTCGAGTCCCAATCGAGATCCACAGTGCAACCCAGTGGGGACACAATGTGGCAGATCGTACCAATCACGGGCCAAAAATAGACAAATGTCCGCGGAAACGACAGTGAACGGTACTAGGGGAGAACCGGTCACCATCTCAGAAGCGAGACAGGAAGAAAACACCGTGATAGCGCGACGATTTAAACCTATCCGAAAACAGTTAACTTCTCCTACCCCATGGGTATTGTTACCATGTTCGAACTCTTCTCGCGAAGCTACTATCTCGGCCGTCTCTACGTGACGCCAACCGACCAAGATCGGGCACTGATGCACCGCGACCAGCACGAGCGACTCAATGAGCAGGTGTATGCAACCGGTGAGGGGATCGAGTCACTCGAGTCGCCGCTCGTGATGAAACTCGAGTCCAAGCACTTCCCCGTCCATGGCAACGAGGGTGTGCCTGCGAACACGCTTGCACTGCCGGAATCACTGCTCGAGGGCACTGACCTGCGGAACCCACCATCGCTTCGAGAGGTGTTTCTGGCCCGGCGTGAGCACGCACAACAGTTACTCGCGTACGCTGGTGGACTGCCACAGGACCCCGAGCAGACGGTCGAGGACTATTCCGGGTCCGGACACTGAACGCCGGGCGACCCATATCGCGGGACCATCGCTGCGAGAAGCCCGAACTTAGAAGTAGCCACGCAGCGCGTTTTCGCCCGAATGTTCGACCTCGACGAGGTGCTGGGACGCGCCGAACTCAAAGACCGCATCGCCGATCTCGAGGACGAACTCGAGCACATGGAGCGTCGCTACGAGGCTGAGGCGGATCGTCGATCCGATGCGGTGACAGCCCGCCAAGAGGCCGAAGCGGAGGTCAATCGGCTCGAGGACCGAATCGCCCAACTCGAGGGCGAACTCGAACGCGTCGAATCCGACGATGCCGGCATCGAGGTTCGTCGCCGCGAACAACTGCGCGGCGGCCGCCTCGAGACCGTTCTCGAGCGACTGCAATCGGTTCGAACCGACTCCGAGGGGGCGCTGACGGCCATTTTGGGTGGAGACGACGACCGCGAGACACTCGAGGACCTCGGAGTGGAGGATGTCCTCAGTGAGCGGACCGCACTGCTCGAGGATGCGTCCCCGTGTGTCTGCTGTCTCGACGATGCCGGCCTCGTTTCGGTCGCACTCGAGCCGCCCGTCCTGCCGTCGGCGCACGACTCGGGCTGGCACGACCGATTCAGACTCGAGCGCGAGTGGTTCCTGCCGACCGGGCGCTACGCGATTGCGCTGGTCCGAACCGACCTGTTCGCGCTCGGCATCTACCACGGCAACGAGCGCCTCGAGTACCACGGCTTCGAGAGCGACGTCAAGGGGAGCCACTCGAAAGGCGGCTTCTCGCAGGCCCGCTTCGAACGAATTCGCAACGAGCAGATCGACACCCATCTGGATCGCTGTGACGAGGCGCTCGCGAAACACATCGGTAGCCGACTCGAGCAGGCCGATGGAGGTGGACGCCAAACGAGCACCGTGGCGAACGGAGCTGGTGCTGGCGGTGGCGATGACGAGAACTCCGGCATTGAGCGCCTCTTTCTCGTCGGTCAGCGCGGCGTCGTCGACACGCTCGCCGACGAAATCGACCTCGAGCCCGCAGCGACTGCCGCCGTCGACGCGACCGGCGACCCGAAACCGGCACTCGAGGACGCCGTCCACTCGTTCTGGACCACGGAGTTACACGTCCTATAGGTCAGTAGACAACCCACAGCGGTCCCAGCGACCTCATTTAAGTGGCTCGTCGCCGATATCACAGGTATGCAGATTGCGATTCTCGCCCACGAGAAGTTTCCCGAGCGAGCGAAGACGGCACTTGGCGTGCTTCGCTACGGCACCGACGACATCGTTGCCGTTCTCGACCGCGACAACGCCGGCGCACGGGTTTCCGAATTTGTTCCGGACGTGCAGGACGCACCCATCGTCGCCGGCATGGACGATCTCGAGAGCGACGACGTCGATGCGCTGTTGATCGGCATCTCGCCCATCGGCGGCGAGTTCGACGAGACGTGGCGAGGCGACGTTCGCACCGCCCTCGAGGACGGCTGTGACGTGGTATCTGGACTGCACTACTTTCTCAGCGACGACGAGGAGTTCGCCCGCCTCGCCGCGGCGAACGACTGTGAGCTACGGGATGTTCGCAAGCCCAGTGACGACCTCGGCGTCGCAGACGGTGTCGCCGGCGATGTCGACGCCGAAATCATCCTCACCGTCGGGACGGACTGCTCGGTCGGGAAGATGACGACGACGATGGAACTCGCTCGCGACGCCCGCGAGGCCGGCTACGACGCCGCCGTGATCCCGACCGGCCAGACGGGCATCATGATCGAGGGCTGGGGGAATCCAATCGACCGCGTCGTTGCCGACTTCGCCGCCGGTGCGGTCGAGGAGATGATCATGGAGATCGGCGACGAGCACGACTATCTCTTCGTCGAGGGCCAGGGAAGCATCGTCCATCCCGCCTACTCCGCCGTCACGTGTGGCATTCTCCACGGGTCGATGGCCGACAAACTGGTGTTGTGCCACAACGCCGGCCAGGAGGCCATCCACGGCTACGAGTCGTTCGAACTGCCCTCGCTCTCGACCTACGTCGACCTCTACGAGGGACTGGCCGGCCCCGTCAGCGACGCTGACATCGTCGCCGGCGCGCTCAATACATCCGGATTAGACAGCGACGACGAGGCTGCCGCTGCGGAAGCCGTCGAGACCTACGCCGACGAACTCGGCGTCCCCGCAACAGATGTGATCCGCTTCGAGACGGACACCGTATTGGAGGCACTGCTCGAGGACTGACCGATGATCGCATCTACCGATTTCGAGCGACGAACGCTCGCACTCGAGTACGCCTTCGGCATCGCCCGCGGAACCCAGACCGAGACGGACGCCGTGACGGTCCACATCGAAGACGACGAGGGCCACGTCGGGATCGGCGCTGCGACACCGTCGTCACACTACGGCGAGACGGCGGCGACGGTCGAGGCAGTCCTGCCCGACCTGCTGGCAGTCGTCGAAGACGTGGGCGATCCACACCACCTCGAGCGCATCGAGCGCCGCATGCGCGAGACGGTGCACCGAAACCCCGCCGCCCGCGTGGCCGTCAGTATTGCGTTACACGACCTCGTCGCAAAGCGCCTCGAGGTTCCACTGTATCGCTACTGGGGGCTCGACCCGACGAACACGGTCGAGACGTCCTACACCATCGGTCTCGACGACCTCGAGACGATGCGCGAGAAAACCGCCGACGCACTCGAGCGCGGCCACGGGACGCTGAAGATTAAACTCGGCACCGACCGCGACATCGAGATCATCGAGGCGATCCGAGACGTTGCACCCGATGTTCGCCTCTATGCCGATGCGAACGAAGCCTGGACGCCCCGCGAGGCTGTTACGCGGATCGAGCGCCTCGCCGCGTTCGACCTCGAGTTCATCGAACAGCCGGTTCCCGCAGCAAATCCGGACGGATTGCAGTTCGTCTACGAGCGTGCCGCGCTCCCAGTTGCCGCCGACGAGTCCTGTCTCACACTCGCCGACGTTCCACAGGTTGCAGACCGGTGTGACATCGTGAACCTGAAACTGATGAAATGCGGCAGCCTCCGCGAAGCGATGCGGATGATCCACACCGCCCGCGCACACGGCCTCGAGGTGATGTGTGGCTGTATGACCGAATCCCACGCCTCGATTGCCGCTGCCTGTCACCTCGCACCGCTGCTCGACTACGCCGACCTCGACGGCCCGCTGTTGCTCGCCGAGGACCCCTACGCGGGCGTCCCCATGCCAGACGGCCGAATCGACCTCGCCGGCCTCGAGCGGGCGGGCACCGGCGCACGCCTCGAGTAGTCCTGTCGTCCGCGTTCAGTCATCGATAGACACAGTCGCCTCGAGCGCCAACATGGTTTACATCGGTCGAGGATGTGCGACTCTCTGCCATGACTGATGAGATGGATGTGGGACGCGTCTCTCGACGAACACTGCTGAGAGCATCGGGCGGGGCGCTCGCCGTTTCTGCGGTCGGAACGGGACAGACCGCGGCCGCCAGTGATGCGTCGACTCGAGCGGGTGCAGCCGCGTTCGAGCGCTGTCCCGACGCCACGTTACGGCCGAGTATGGGCTACTGTGCCGGAGCCAGTACCGTCGGCTGCGACGACGATCACCCGGTAACACAGGAGCTACAAGCTGCCGTCCGCGAGACACTCACGGAGCGCTACGACGACGTCGGCGCGTTGATCGACGCCGGCTTCAAGCCCTACTTCGATACGCTCGACGTCGCCGACGAAGACGGCTGGTCTCACTGGCTCAACCCGGAATACATCGGCGACGACACCGTGCTCGACCCCGAGCGCCCGGAATCCGTTCTCGTTGATAACACCTCCTGGCGATCCATCGGCGTCATGTTCATCGCGACGCGCAACGGCGAGCCAGTCGACCCACCCGCAGTGTACGACAACGACGAGGCTGTCTGGGACGAGCGAAATGAACGACGCGCAGAAAACGAGGATCACGACTACGAGTACGGCCACGACGACGGCGACAGCGATTCCGGCGGTAACGGTGGCCATGGTCACGGCAACGGCCACAACGATCACGACTACAACGGCCCCGACCATGAGGACGAGCACAATCACGACCATGGCCCCATCGGCCACGAAGACCGCTGTTCACCCTGGCACTACCACGCCGGCCTCCCCGGCCGCTTCGCCTGGTGGTATTACCGCCAGGCCTACGAACAGGACTTTTCCGATGGCGACCTCGAGATTCCGTGTCGGACCCCCTGCATGATGCACGTCTGGACGGTCGACCACCCCGACGGCGTCTACGCACACGGCGGCCCGCCAGCGGACGCCCGCGAGCGTACGCCGGCTGATGAAGCTGGCTTCGAAACCAACGCTGAACCCGGCACCGACGAACTCGACTGGGACATCCTCCCCGATGAACTCGTCCCTGACGAGCGACCGGACGAACTCACAATCCCCGGCGTCAGAAAGTAGCGCTAAGAACCCGTCTATACGCTTGTTTCAGAACTCGGCGACCACTCGCCGTCGCACTCGAGCCACCCCCACTCCTCGAGTGCGGCCACGAGTTGCTCGACTGCATCCGAAACTGACTGCTCGTCAGTATTGATCCGCACGTCGGCATCCGGCGTCGAAAACTCTCGGTACACGACGTGGACTCCCTGCTCGTCGATGGACTCCGCACGCGTTCGGTTCCGCTCGAGACACGTCTCGAGGGCGCCGTCACGTACACGAATCGAACGGGCTCGAACGCCCGAAACTGAGCCTGCCAGCACTGGCGATAGAACGTGCCATCGACGAGCGTAATCGCGCTCGCTGGCGTCTCCCGTACCCCGTCGGACAACTGTTCGTACGTCCGACTCGAGAACGAATCCGAATGCAGTGTTTGGACACTGACGTTGCGACGCTCGAGGTGACGACGGAGGGCACTCGTAATAGTCGTCTTGCCAGCACCCGGCGGACCACAGATCACGACGAGCACGGACTGTCTTTGTCGTGAGTCGTACTAGTAGTCGCCGTTCGAAGACGCAACGCTCCTCGAGAAGAGTTCTCGCAAAAAGCCTAGGCCGGGATTTGAACCCGGGCTCTCGTCCTTACCAAGGACGCGCTTTACCGCTAAGCTACCCAGGCACGCAATTTACTGTTGATCGGAGTCGTCTTTATGGGTTTCGATTCGCTATCGGGCGTGGGTATCGATGACACCGCTAGCTGAGAGTCAACGCCACAGCCATCATGGATCCGTTGCAGACGTCGCTGGATCAGTTGACTGATCCTCGAGCGAGCCGTCGTCGTGATCAAATTCGAAGGCCTCAGTGGTCTCGCCGAATGTCGCCTCGAGATCGCCAAGCCAGTGAGCGGCCGGCGGGAACGACGCTCCGGTTGTCCCAACGAGGCCGGTTGCGGCTGTCGTCAGCCGGTCCGCAGGCGACTCATCGACCGCGACAGCACCCGTTTCGACCGCCAGCGCGAGAATATCGCGCTCGAGGTTTGCATTGATGTTGGAGAGAGCCGTGTCACTTGCGTGTGCATCGCTGTCTGACGTTTGGTCCTGTCGGTGTGTCTGATCGCGGCCGAACGACTGGACCGTCTCGACGGCAGTCTCAGCAGCGTCGGTTCGTGCAAGCAAGTAGAACCCGCGAGCAACAAGGATGTCAGCCGCGAGAATCTCGAGGTCGCCGTCGGTATCGGACTGGGGTGCAACAGGTGTCGCTGCCGTGCCAGCGCCGGTTGGCGCAGGCGTTTCACCGGCAGAGGCGGCCTCGAGCCATGGCTCGGTGTGTGCTAGCGTTCGCGTCAGGCGAAGCCCTTCATAGATGAGTTGGACGCCTGCCGCACGGGTGAGGAGTCCCTCGGTAATGCCATCGATAGTATAGACGGCCTCATCGGCGGTGGCGTTCAGGACAGACTCACTGCTGGTGTCTCCCTCGGCGTGTTCCCCATCGCCAGCGGCGACAGCAGACGCCCACTGGCTGATCACGGCGTGTTCGCTCGGTTCGTCCGCCGCCCCTGTGGTGGCGAGCATCGCACTCGTGACGGTAAGGACACCGGGGACCATCGAGGCCTCCTCGAGAATGGTTTCGACGAGGTCGTGCAACTGCGGTGGTTCGACGTCCGCAACGGCTTCGGAGGCGGCGCGCCGACAGTTGTCGGCCGGTTCCATTGGCTGAGGGTTACGACGGAGGAGGCAAAGACCTTTGGAAACGCCGCTCCAGGCCGATACCAACTGTCGTGACACACGTCGCCACTGAACTGTTCGTTACTCGAGTGGGTCCGGCGCTGGCGGGACGTGTCGCTTGTGCTCGCTTTGCTCGTACAGTGTCCGAACTCGCTCGACGGTCTCAACATCCACCTCGAGCAGGCGGCAGGTCGCGCCGACAGAGAGTGGCCCGTCGATATGCGTCGCAAGGATCGAATCAAGCACCTCGTAGCTGAGTCCCAGTTCGTCCTCGTCGGTCTGGTCGGCCCACAGCTCTGCGGTCGCTGTCTTGGCGGCCAGTTCCTCGGGAACGCCGACGTGGCGTGCGAGTTGGCGAACCTGTCCCTTGTAGAGGGTCCCGATTGGGTGACAGTCCACCGCCCCGTCGCCGTACTTGGTGAAGTAGCCAACAGCGGCCTCGCTACGGTTGCCCGTCCCGAGGACGAGTCGGTTCTCGTGGTTCGCCACCAGATAATTCATCACACCACGGACGCGCGCACGCGCATTTCCAACTGCTTCGCGGTCGCCTTCAGCCCCGGGATAGACCTCGAGCAACGAGTCGACGAGCGGTTCGATCTCGATGACGTCGTAGCTAATCTCGAGGTCCTGGGCAACCCGTTCGGCGTCGCTCATATTGCCCTCGCTACTGACTGTCGCCGGCAAGACGAGTCCGTGGACGTGTTCCGCGCCGAGTGCCTCAACAGCGAGAAACGCGGTGAGCGTACTGTCGATTCCCCCAGACAGGCCAAGGACAGCACCGTCAGCACCCGCCGCATCCACGCGGTCCTGAATAAAGGCCAGAATGTGATCGCGTCGCTGGTCCAATTCTGCGTCCGAAAACCGAAGGTCGAGCATATGCCACTCCTACGGACAGCAGCGCCTAATAAACTCCCCTCGAGGCGAAAAACTGGACGAGTGCGAACTTTTGATGAGCGACTCGAGCGCTACGTTCAAGTGTCAACATCGACTACGACGAAATGCGCGCCGGTGGTGAGCAGTTCCGCTGGAACTGCGAATCGTGGCGCGAACGATCACAGTGAGTGCGCGCCGGTGGTCCAGTGGTAGGACAGAGCCTTCCCAAGGCTCTAGCCCGGGTTCAATTCCCGGTCGGCGCACTTCTCGAGGCGACTATCGCACAACTTCGAACTCGACAGTTGTGTGATAAGATCAGCGCCGTAACTATTTCTGGTCGACTGTGCCCCAGAGTCGTGCTAATGTGTGACAAGTTGATTCAAGAACAGTCCTGAGAGATCTCGCTCGAGTTCGGGACTGATTCACTCGCATTCATGGCTCGATTCGCCGTACCACACGGCGGTTGATTGGAAAGCCTTAATACTGTCACCGGGAAAGGATTGGTTGTAAGCCCGGATGGTGTAGTGGCCCATCATACAACCCTGTCACGGTTGTGACGCGGGTTCAAATCCCGCTCCGGGCGTCTTCTTTCGCGAACAACTCTGACGAGCACCGCGGAGCGTGTGCTCGTACTTCGTGAGCGAAAAAGACGAAAAGAGGGATTTGAACCCTGCCAGTCGCGCACAGCGAACGCAGTGAGCGAGCACGTCTGGCTTCGGTTCAAATCCCGCTCCGGGCGTTCTCTCGAAATTCAATTCCTGAGCAACCAGCTTGCAGTGTTGCGACCATCCTCGAATTTTGAAAAACGCTGACGAGGGATTTGAACGACGGAACGAGCGAGCAACGTGAGCGAGTTCAGGTTGTTCACATCCCGCTCCGGGCGTCTTCTTCAGCGAACAACATCGACGAGCACCGCGGAGCGTGTGCTCGTACTTCGTGAACGGAAAAGATGGAAAGAGAGATCTAAATCAGGGAGCAGTCTTGCTGTAATCGTGGTTACATTCTGCCTCAGGCGCTTTCTGCTGGCATTACCTTCTGCCTCGAGCGCTGTCTCGCCGCGAACAAGCACGACACGATGAAATCTTTCGAGTGTGTTTGATCGGTTGTCGTCGGGTCACGAGACAGCCAGCTTGACACGTAATGACGTGTGGGATTCAATATCATCACCAAGATAATCAACCCAATATATCATGATAGAGCGACTGTGTCACATGATTTGGGCCACTAAGCTTAACCATTGATTCTGACATGTGAGTATATGGAGACTGCAGAAGACGATGGGGACGGCGATTCGTTCCATCGTCGAGTATACGATAGGGTCCGGAGTCGGTATTTCCTCAAGATTGGAGTCGCGATTCTCATTGTCACTGCAACGCTGCTTGGGGCGGGCTACGTCGCGTTCGCACAGGCGGAAGCGAGCGTCGAGGACGACGCCGAAGAGACGATGATCAACGCCGCCGACCGGGAGGCACAGGCAATCGACGACTTCGTGCGCGACCGTGGTGAGCACGCCCAGCGAATCTCTGATGATCCGCTCCTGTCGGACAGAGATACCAGAGCAGTCCGGGTGGATCTCCAGTCGAACGTTCGGATCCTTCCTGAGGACGTACAGACGATCCACTACTTCGACATGGACAACGAAACCATCGAGGTCAGTTCAGACCACGAACGAGAGGGTGAGACGGTTGACGAATCTGACCGACCGTGGGCGGTCGACTACGATTCATTCGCACACCCGAACGACGTCCGCTCGTTCGAGCCGTACGAGACTGACGACGGCCAGCAGATTGGATTCGCCAGTCCAGTTAGTCGCCACACAAGCCATGCGATTGTTATCGAGGTCGACCTCTCCGAACAGAGCGAACTCCTTACGGCACCGATGAACGGGAGCACAATGCAGGTGATATCAACGGAAAGCGGACAGGTAACCCTCGCCGAGGACCCAGACATGATTCTCGAGGAGTTCGTCCTGCTCGAGGAACTGCCACACCTCCAGTCGAGCGTGACGGAGTCACGACTCGATCACGTGACGAGTGACCTCGAGGCGCTCGAGGACAACGACGTCGTCGTCGCGACGGTTCCCCTCGAGGAGAAACCGTGGGCGGTGACTGTCGCCGCACCCGAGAGTACCGTCTTCGGGACAGTCGATGAGGTAACACAGACAATCGGCGTGTTAATCGGGATCGCCATTCTCGGCTTCGTCGTCGTTGGCGGCGTCATCTCTCGAGACGTTAACAACTCGCTCGAGACGATGACCGGGTACGCCGAGGAGATCGAGGACGGAAATCTCGAGGTAGAGATCAACCAGTCCAGAACCGATGAATTCGGTGATCTCTCGACGTTGTTTGCCCGGATTCGCGATACGCTCAAAGGTCAACTCTCGGAAGTCGAACAGCGAGCGCAGGAGGCGGAGGACGCCAAAGAGCAGGCCGAACAGGCCAAATCCGAGGCCGAGACGGCAGAGGCAGACGCCGAGCAAGCCAAGGCCGACGCGGAGGCACTCAGCCGACACTTAGAGGCGAAAGCCGAGGAGTACCGTGAATCGATTGAGGCCGCTGCCGACGGCGATCTGACCCGGCGGCTCGAGACGGACAGCGAGAGTCAGGCCATGACCGAAATCGGCGAAGCGCTAAACGAAATGCTGGCTGACATTGAAGGGATGGTCGTCCAGATTCAGGACGTCGCCGAACAGGTCGACGAGCGGAGTGAGGACGTAACTGCCTCGACGGCGGAGATCGAAGCCTCGAGCGGGGAGGTCGCTGAGAGTATCGAGGAGATTTCGGCGGGTGCGGAGACCCAGAGCGAGAAACTCGATACGGCAGCCGCAGCGATGAGTGACCTCTCGGCGACGATAGAAGAGGTCGCGTCATCCTCGGAGACGGTCGCAGAGCAGTCCGGCCACGCGGCTGAACTGGGCCAGGAGGGTGCAGTCGCGGCGAACGACGCCGTCGAGCGGATGGACCAAATCGAGTCGAAGGCCGTGGATACGGCTGCGGAGATGGACTCGCTGCAAGAAGAGGTCGAGCGAATCGGTGAAATCGTCGAGTTGATTGATCGAATCGCCGAGGAAACCAATATGCTGGCTCTGAACGCCTCCATCGAGGCGGCGACGGCCGGCGAGGCTGGTGATGGGTTCGCCGTCGTCGCAAGCGAGGTCAAGTCACTCGCAGAGGAAACTGCTGACGCGACTGACGAGGTCGAATCCCTCGTTCAAACGGTCGAAGCGTCGACGGAATCTGTCGCCGCAGACATGAGCGAGATGGAGACGGAAATTGAGGACGGCCGAGAGACGATTGACAGAACGCTCACGACGCTTGACTCGATTGTCGAGAGTGTCGAGGACGCAAACGCCGGCGTCCAGTCGATTGACGAGGCGACCGACGATCAGGCGGCGTCGGCACAGGAGGTCTCGACGATGGTCGACGAAATCTCGAGCGTTGGCAAAGAGACAGCCGACGGGGCACAGAACGTCTCGGCAGCGGCGGAGGAACAGACGAGTGCGGTGACCGAAATTGCCACCAATGCGGCGTCGCTCTCGGATCGTGCAACGGAACTGCAGTCTCTGACTGGCCGTTTCGAAACGGATGCGGATGCGAACGCGGACGTGGGAGGCAATCGATCCGACGACGTGACGATTGTCGCCGACGACGACTGAGACGGATTGCTGTCACGATTTTTCGGTGCGGCCGTACACATATCGTAGTCGCGACAGTGTTGACACCGATCTGTTTGACAGCCGGGACGCGTAACGAGAGAGTAAGTTGACAATTCAACTCTCGTCCGGCGATCTGAAACAGAACCCTTAAGGTACTCACCGGGAAAGGATTGGTTGTAAGCCCGGATGGTGTAGTGGCCCATCATACAACCCTGTCACGGTTGTGACGCGGGTTCAAATCCCGCTCCGGGCGTTCTCTCGATTTCAACTCTCGAGCGAGGAGCGTAGCGACGAGCGAGGACTGAATCGAGAGACCCGCAACAGGGATATGAATCCTGCCAGTCGCGCACAGCGAACGCAGTGAGCGAGCACGTCTGGCTTCGGTTCAAATCCCGCCTCGGGCGTCTTCTTTCGCGAACAACATCAACGAGCATCGCGGAGCGTGTGTTATTCGTGAGTGAGGCGGCGTCACTCGAGAGCGACAGCAACGAGAAGACGGACCACCGGATGCGGTTACGACGGTGCGACGGCAACTGTGGAACGTCACTGTGCATTTCGGCACGCACGCGAGGACAGCAGTTGGGAAGTCAGCAGATGGAACGACTTACGTAGCGGTCGCGTCATTGGTCGAACAACAGACGCGACCGACTGTGACTGGTATGACGAACTCGATGACCGTCCTCGTCGTTGACAACGAACCGGGATTTGCAGATATCGCCGGACAAATGCTCGAGCACGAGGAAGACGCGATCACCGCGAAATCAGCGACGAGCACCGACGAGGCGCTCGAGGCGTTCGACAGCCACGACATCGACTGCATCGTCAGTGACTACGAGATGCCACAGTTAAGCGGTCTCGAGTTGTTAGAGCAGATTCGCGAGGATGATCCGAATCTCCCCTTTATTCTCTTTACCGGGCGCGGTTCCGAGGAGGTCGCAAGTGAGGCGATTGCGGCTGGCGTGACGCAGTACCTCCAGAAGGGGACTGGTGACGAACAGTACACGCTGCTGGCGAATCAGATCATGAACGCAGTGGTGCAGTACCGAACCGAGACAGAGTTACGGGAGAGCGAGCGACGCTACGAACGGACGCTCGCGACGCTTCACGAGACGACGCGGGATCTAATGCGAACGGAGAACAAAGCCGACATCTATCGCCTGGCAGTCGAGACAGCCGGCGAGATTTTCGACGTTCCCGTCGCCGCAGCCTACGCATTCGAGCCAACTGAGGGCGCACTCGAGCATGTGGCCTCCCGGACCGACCCACAAACAGTCGTCGATCCGGAGACGAGCTTTCACCGCGGTTCGGGCATCGTCTGGGACGTTTTTTCGGAAGGAGAGAGCACCTATTACGAGGGTCTCTCGGCTGGCAACTCTGAGGGGAGAACCGATGCGAACGGCGACGGCGGAAGCGAGAGCATGCCGGGGCCGGAATCAGCGCCAGCTGGCACGGAGCCACTCTGTCAGAACGAACTGATCGTGCCACTTGGGATCCACGGCGTGTTGGTCGCAGGGACGGATGCAGTCGGTGGATTCGATGAGACAACGACTGAGCCAATTCAGATTCTGGCGGCCAATACCGAAGCGGCACTGGATCGGGCAGAGCGCGAGCAACTCCTTCGAGAACACGACCGCACGCTCACACGGAAAAACGAGGAACTCACCCGACTCAATCACATCAACGAGATCGTTCGCGAGATCAACCACGGGACGGCACAGGCGACGACCCGCGAAGAGATCGTTTCAATCGTCTGTAACCGACTCGCGGAGACGGATCGCTATCGATTCGCCTGGATCGCAACGACCGACGAGACGCCACCCGAGCCGGCAGAGTGGGCTGGAATCGATGCCGCGTACATCGATCAGGTCCGAGAAGACGGGCCCTGCGCACCCGAAACCGATCTCGTCGAAACCGTGATCAAGACCGGCGAACTGCAGGAGGTCCAAAATGTTCTTGAGACCACGGGCTGGGAGCGCCGTCGAAAGGAGGCACTGACCTACGGCTTTCAGACGGTGCTTGCGGTCCCGCTGGTCGACGACGAGCGTAGACACGGTGCTTTGCTCGTCTATATGAGCGGTGCAAACGCGCTCAGTGAGAGCGAACGCGACGTCCTCGGCGAACTCGGCGAGACAATCGGCTACGCCATCCGGTCAGTCGAGCGGACGCGAGCGATGCTTACTGACAGCCGCCTCGAGCTCGAACTTAGGTGCGGGGACGAGCGACTCCTGCTCAATCGACTCTCGAGTGCGATTGATGAGCCACTGGTTCTCGAGGGGGCAATCGACCGGGGTGACGAGATCGTCATCTTTCTTAGTACGGCAGCGGACACGGATTTGCTCGAACTGGCCGCAGAGAAGGCAACGGTCGAGACGATTTCGACGGTATCCGAAGGCGAGGATGAGACGCTGTTCGAGGTGACGGTCAGCGTCACGCCGTTTCTGGAAGTGCTGCGAAGCTACGACGTGCGGCTTCGAACGGCACGCGCCGAAAACGGTGTTTCGACGCTGATTCTCGAGGTTCCACAGCAAGTCGAAGCGCGGTCGCTGATCGATGCGATCACTGCAGCGTATCCCGATACGGAACTCGAGGCCCGCCGAGAGCGGACGACGCGGTCGGCTCGGCAACTCGATACCTATCTCGAGGAGCGACTGACGGACAAACAGTACGAGGCGTTGCAGGCGGCCCACTACGGCGGGTTCTTCGAGTGGCCGCGAGAGGGGACCGGTGAGGACCTGGCTGCGACGCTGTCGGTCTCTGCGCCGACGTATCACTACCATCTCCGTGCGGCGGAGCGAAAACTCGTCGACCTGGCGTTCGAGGGTGACTCTAATTAACTAGAGTCGATATTGAGAGGCCACTAAACAATTAGAAATTATATTTAACCCCCCACGCTGCATACGAACAGATGGCGATTTGCGATAGGCTATCGCCACCCCCAATCCCCCACCCCCACTTTCCGAGACCTACTAGTTGTGAGCGACGGCGCTGTTGTGACTGCCGAATTGGAACGGTAGAATCAGAATCTCGAGGGCGAGTCGACCGCGTCGTCCCACTCGATCCACTCCTGCTCCCAGCCGCGGCGAGATTCGGCGCGCTGGCGGGCGTGTTCACGATCCTCGCGTGCCATTCGATTCCGTTCGACGGCACCGACCTGTTCACCCTCGACGAGTAATGGATCGAACGCAACGACGCCGTGGCGGTCATGGTCACGCTCGCGATCACCACTCGCAGTGACGACCTCGAGTCGCTGTGTCTGTGAGCCACGCGGGTAGACCAGTCGTCCGTCGGGTGCGAGTTGCTCGAGGAGTGCTCGCGGCGGGTCGACGGCAGCAGCCTCGAGCACAATGCGGTCGAACGGCGCGTATTCGGGGAGGCCATCGGCACCGTCGCGACAATCGACGAGGACGCCATCGTAGCCGGCCGCCTCGAGATTAGTTCGGGCGGCGATAACGAGCGGGCGTGCGATGTCGACTGCGTGGACGTTCGTCTCGCCGACGAGTTCGGCGGTCACTGCCGCTGTGTAGCCGACGCCAACGCCGACGATCAGGACGGATTGGTCCTCCTCAAGCGAGCACGCCTGCAGGAGTCGGGCAACGGTGCTTGGCGCGAGGATGCGGGTCCCGTGTGCCTCGTATTCTCGGTCCTCGTAGGCCGCCCGTTCTTCGTCGACGAACTCGTGGCGGGGGACATCTCGCATCGCGACGCCGACAGCGTCATCCTCGAGAATCTCCTTGGGAGCGGCCTCGAGGCCGTCGACCATGTCCTCCCGAAGTACCGCGGGGTCCATGAGCGGAGTAGCCGGTCGGTACTAATCAATGACGCGCTTGCTACCAGTCTGATATGAGCGGTGATCGACCGAGCGCGGATGCGTTAGCCCCGAATCTGGACGAATCGAACATCGCCGTGGTCGTGTCGCTCGAGCGTGCCATCCGCGCGTTTGTCAATTTCGACGAGCGTCTGTCGACTCGAGCCAACGGGTGCGAGAACGCGCCCGCCCGGACGAACCTGCTCGAGGACGGAATCTGGAATTGAGTCCGTCGCGCAGGTGAAATATGCGGCGTCGTAGGGTGCATGCTCGGGCCAGCCGTTATGGCCGTCGCCGACCCGAACAGAGATCTCGCCGTAACCTAGTTTGGTGAGTCGCTCGCGCGCCTGCTCAGCTAACTCGTCGCTATACTCGACACTATAGACGTGCTCCGGACCGACGAGTTCGGCAGTGACCGCCGCGTGATAGCCACAGCCGGTCCCGATCTCGAGCACGTCCTCGCCGGACTCGAGCGCCAGTGTGTCGGCCATGATCGCGACCATGTGCGGCGCACTGATCGTCTGCCCGTCGCCAATCGGAAGCGGGCGATCCGCATACGCGTCACGACGGCGATTCGGCGGGACGAACTCGTGGCGTGGAACCGCCGTCAGGGCCTCGAGAACGCGCTCGTCGTCGATGCGATTCGAGAGTTGTCGACCCAGCCGTTCGCGGGCAGCCTCGATGTCACCCTCGGCACTGTCGTCACTCGAGGTGAACCGGTCAAACATGGTATAACTTAGCATGGGGCGGCAAAGAACGTGTGGGGCGCAACTGCGTGCTCGAGGCGAACAGTTGCCGGAAAATCACTCGAGGCGAGTTCGAACGATCCTACCAGGCCGACCAGGCGCTGGTCTGCTCGTCGTAGGCGTAGACGCGTTTTGCGTCTTTCGCGAGGACGGTATCGCCACCCTCCTCGTAGCGGTCGCGGTGGTAGCCCGAGGCGTCGTCGCGGACGACGTACGCGTCGATTTTGAACTCGTCCTCGCCGAACTCCTCGATTGTGCCGACTTCGAACTCGTAGTCGCCGGGGACGTGAACCGTGATCCCGCGGCTATCGTCTCGAGAGCCATCCTGTGGGTGGATCGTGACGTTGACTGCGACGTTGTCGACCTCGCGGCTCCAGACGGTCTCGATTTCGTCTGCCGGCGCTTCCTCCCGTCGGCGCTGTCCATCGAGTTCGACGCTGGTGACACGCACCGTCGAGAGCACTTCATCCGTCTCGAGGATGAACTCGTCGCCGACTTCAATCGACTCATCTTCGGGGGCGGTGACGTTCGCGGTGAACGATTCGCCATCCTGAGAGACGACGACGTCGAGTGTGACTTCGCGTTCTTGTTCTGGCTGTACCTTGTGGACGTGAGCGCACTCACTGCAGCGGACGGTGACCGTGCCGCCACCCTCGCTCGCGGTAAGCACCTCGTGGACCGTCTCGAGGTCCGGCGAGCACGACGGACAGGGTGTCGGGACGCGGTCCGGAATGTCGTTCATACCACCGTCTATACGCTACGCATTGAAAAGCCGATTGGACCGGACCTCAGCACGAAGTATCGGAGGCACTGCAAATCCCAAGCGTCTGCGCGCGAGACAGAAACGCTGGTTTCACCTCGGATAGCTCGAGGTCGCTTGGTTCGACTGCAAGCGTCGGGCGGTCGAACTGTTCGTCACCAAAGTGCATGGCAAGTTCGAATCGACCGACCGCCGAATCGATGGTGTTGACCAGGTCACTGTCATCATCCTTGAGTGCGAGGTCGAAGGCGTCGATAACAGCGTCCTGAAACCGTTTTTCTGCGTGTGTATAGCCAGGGAGGCTCTGTTTGACCGGCGCGGGAACGTCGGCAAAGTACGCCTCGCTGGCGTCGTGTAACAGCCCCCAGCGCTGAGCCTCGAGCGAGCCGCCACGAGCCTCGACTTCGCGGCTGACGTGAATTGCATGGCGTGCAACGCTGTAAAATCCCGTTCCCTGTCCGGTAAACCGGCTCAAATTCGAAAGCGCATGGGTGATATCCTCGAGTGTGATAGCCGCCGAATCCGGTTCGAGTGGCGTGATCTGGCCGCCTGAGTGCGTGTTGATTTCCAAGTGGCCGCCGTTCGTCTCCGCGAGGACGTCCTGTACCTGCCCGACAAGCGATTCAAACAGTTGTCGGCGCTGTGCCGGGGAGAGGTCGGCCCCAGCGAGCGTCGCTTCCAGCGTCTCGAGATCGGTCTCGAGGCGTTCGAGTGCCTGCTCGGGCGAGTCGATGTCGGACTCGGTGGCCTCCACAGAATGGTCCGGAGACGTAGCAAAATCGGTCATACTCACGGGCACCGAGGGAATCCTGATAAGACTACTGCGTCGTGACCACAAAATTATCCGCGAATTTAAATATGAAACCGCGGCCAACGGTGGCATGATCGACGATGCGATTCGCGTGCTCGCGGGCGACTGTACCGTCATTACCGAGGGCACCGAACGCGAGGAGTACCGCGGCCGCATGACGACGGTCGTCAAACCCGACAACACCGTGCTCGTCCATGACCGCGACGGCTACCAGCCCGTTGCGTGGCTAACGAGGGCCGACAGCGTCTCGAGCGAGCGCTCGGACGGCTTTACGCTCGTAGCGAAAAAGGACACCCAGACGCTGCGAATTGCCGCCCACGATCAGGACGGGTTCGCCCACTATCCGGTCTCGGCTGCCGGCCCACTCGTCGGCACCTGTCCGGACTGTGATGGCGCGCTCGTACGCTCGAAGGGCGTCCATTGTGTCGACTGTGGCACCCGCTACGGCGTCCCGGCGGATGCGACGATTCAGACCGATCAGAGCCACTGCGAGTGTGGCCTCCCACGAATGCGCGTCGAACGTGGGCTCGCCTTTAACGTCTGTCTCGACCGCGACTGCGAGTCGCTCGACGCCGCCGTGAAAGAGGCGTTCGACCGCGAGTGGGACTGTCCCGAAACCGACTGCGACGGCGACCTCCGCATCCTTCGCCGGGGCGGCCTCATCGCCGGCTGCGAGCACTATCCAGCGTGTGACACTGGCTTTGCGATGCCTGCTGGCGTTATCGACGGCGAGTGCGCCTGTGGCCTGCCCACGTTCGACACCCGAAGCGGCAATCGCTGTCTCGATGCCACCTGTACGCAGCAACAGACGGAGCGACTCGAGGCGGGCGAGGTCGCAAGCGACGACTGATAGGGATTATGTAGCCAACCGGAGGGTTCGAAGTGTGGTCTGTAGCGACGTTTCTCGGTTCTTCGTCGGGAAACTATGAACTCCTACGATACTCCCTTGAGACGGTCCAGATTACGCCCACTGCCAGCCCGCTCGCCCGTGGCACACAACAGCAAGTCAGGCGTGATCCACAGCCACTTAATGCCCGCTGGCCAACCCACTGGTATGTCACTCGAGGGGCGATTCGACGAGGACGCGGGCGTCGTCCACGTAGGGGGCGATGCGCGCCAGCGCTATCACGACTCGCGGGGCTATGGCTACCCGCTCGAGGGGAACGAGATCGAACTGGCTCCCGTTGAGGCCGCGCATCTACTCTATCGGGGCGACCTCGCGGCGGTCACCACGGACGATGGCGAGCGACTGGATTTTCAGTCGTTCGTCGCGCGTGAACCGGGCGAGGCCTTTGGCGTCCGATTTCTGGTCTATGCGGATCTGCGCTCACGGGGCTTTTATCTCTCTCCAGCAGCCGAACCGTGGATCGAGAACCCACCCGAGGGCACCGTCGACTTTGCAGTGTTCCCACGGGGCAACGGCCCTAGCGACGGCAAAATCGAGTACCCGCTGCGAGTAATCAGTGAACGAACCGACGTCCCGGCCGCTGCACTCGAGGACGGCGTCCTCGCAGTTGTCGACGAGGAAAGTGAGATTACGTACTTTGACGTCAACCGGAACGAACCAACGGGGTCATCGAATCCGGACGTCTCGCTGCCCGACAGGGCCGAGGCCGACCTGCTGACTGATCGGGTCGTCGTCTGGGACCCGCCGCTGTCGCTCTACGAGCGGACGTTTTACGGCCAGCCACTCGAGGGGCGCGAGTACGACCAGCCGACGCTCCAGTGTTCGTTGCTCGAGGCGGCGTATCTCACCGAACGTGGGGCGCTCGATCTCGATCCGGAGACGGTTCGAGCGCGCGGCCGGGCAGTCGAAGGCGAACGCTTCGACCGCCGGTTAGCCGTCTATACGCACTTGCGCGAGGAGGATATCGTCCCGAAGACGGGCTACAAGTTCGGTGCTGACTTTCGGACCTACGCGAACGTCGACTCGGTTGAGGAACTAAGCCACTCCGAACTGCTGGTTCGGGTCCATCCCGCTGACTACGTCTTCGAGCCGCGGGATCTGGCACTCGACGTACGCCTGGCACACGGCGTTCGCAAGACGATGGTGTTTGCGCTGGTGGCGGACGCCGAGAGTACAGCGGAGATCAAGTGGTGGTCAATCGAGCGACTAACGCCCTGAGACGGTTCTGTACCGAGGCATCGATCAGCCGCCGATGCGAACGGAACCATAAAATCCCGTCCGTCCGAACGGATCAGCCATGCAACTCGAGGTGATCGGCGTCGGCGGCGGGGGGTGTCGGCTCGCCGCGGCGATTCGTGCGTGGGAGACGGACATGGTGCAGTCGTTCGTCCTCGATACGTTCGCGTTCGATACCGATTCCAACACGCTGGCGACACTGCCAGCGACGATTCCCGAGGAGAACCGCTATCGCTACGGTGACGGCGTCGACCACGGACTCAACGGTAACCTCCAGCGCGGACTCGAGGTTGGTACCGAACACGTCGACGAACTGGAACGCCAACTCGACACCGGGAATCCGTCACTCGCAGACGCCTTTGTAGTCGCCATCGGCCTTGGTGGGGCCACCGGCGGCGGCACAGCACCCGCACTCGTCTCGAGTCTCAAGCGCCTGTACGACAAGCCGGTGTACGTCCTCGCGACGCTGCCGGCAGCCAGCGAACTCGAGGAGGGAGACGACTCGCTCGTCGTTGAGGATGTCGTCGAAGAGTCGACCGCGGGCAATGAGTCAACGGCTTCGACAGAGAGCGAACAGGGCGACGAGGACGCTGGGACGGGCGATTCAGACGCGGGAGACGAGGCACTCATACTCGCAGAAAGTCGTCCGCTGGCCGACGAAAACGCGCTACAGACGCTCGAGGGACTCGAGGGACTTGCGGATGCGATCATCTGTTTCGATAACGAGGCGTGGCTGAAAACAGGCGAGTCACTGGCCGATGGCCGAACGCGGCTCAACGAGGTGTTCGCAACCCGTGTCGGCGAGTTCTTCGCTGCGACGGGCGATACGGGTGACGCGAGGACACAGCAGACGCGTACGACGCCGGACGCGGAGACGGTTATCGACGCGAACGACATCGCACGGATTCTGGGATCGAGAAGTTCGATTGTCTCACTCGGCTATGGGACACAGCAGGTCGATGCTGCTGGGGAAGGGTCGATTCTGGGGCTCGGTATTGGCCCCGAACTCGGCCCGCAACTATTCGCTGAGGAGACGACCGTCGAGACCGCAGCGGCCTACAGCGCCGTCGAGACGGTGATTCAGAAGGCACTATACGGAAAGCACACCCTCGAGTGCGAGCCGGCTGATGCCGAGCGGGCGCTGGTGATCGTCGGCGGGCCGCCGGCGTGGCTCAACCGGCAGGCGATCACTGACGGCCGACGGACCGTCGAGTCGGCGACTGAGTCCGACGAAATTCTGGGTGGCGATGCCCCACGGCCAGCTGGTGACAGCGTCTTCGCGCTCGTCGCCTTCGCCGGTGGAGATCTTCGCAAGCGTCTCGAGGAACGGAACGTGACACCTCGATCAACGGAGTCATAGTCGGCCTCACGTCAGGTGGATTCGCACAGCAATAAACCCGTTTTGGCCGGCGATATGTCACATGTGCATATTTTTATTTGGGTGGGTCAGCTAGGAGACACAAGACAGCGTTTCGGATGGGATCTGGATCGATGGGGACTGATGACGACACAGTGGCGACCGCACCGACGAACGGCCCGGATTGGGCACAGTTCGGTCTCGTTCTCGTAGCGATTGCAATCCTCGCGCTCGCCGCAGTCGCGATTCCTGCGATGGGCGGCGGGAGTCTCGGACTGAGCGGGGCTGGCGAGGACCGCGAGGGGGATGGCCCATCGATGCTCCCCGAGTTATTCTCTGAATCAGGAGAACAGCGCTCAGAGAGCGGGTCTGGAGACACACTCGAGCGTGGGGATGAAGATGACGAGGAGGGAGAGACAGATGACGAAGATTCAGAGACAGCCGACGCAGACGCGGACGACGCAGCCGGGAGTGCAGATGAGGACGGTCTCCCCGACGAACAAGCAGGCGAACAGGGCGAGATGGACGGCGAATTCGGAGACGGCGATGGAGGCGATAGCTGGGATGGTGACGGGGAGCGACCGGACGAGACAGCGGATATAGATGGAGAAAATGGTGAACCCGGCGACGTAGAGGACCCACTCGAGGGCGATACCAGCGATGGGGTGCCAGGCGAAGATGGCATCCCGGATGATGGTGACTGGGATGAGCCAGCGGAAGACGGGGAGTTGCCGCCCGATGCCGCGGAAGAGAGCGACACCGAGGGTGACGACCCGTTCGACGACATGCCAGACGATACCGACGAGAGAAACGGTGATGACGGAGAGTTGCCAACAGAAAACGATCTGAATGGCGACCCGGCAGACGGTGGTGGCAGCGAGTCGGATGCGTTCGATGGGACAGACGAGACGGAAGGGTCAGATGCGGTCGATGGGCCAGACGAAACTGAGGATGGCGACTCGAGCGAGAGTGGGGACGAGCCAGTTGCTGACGAGAGTGACGACCCGTCAGGTGAGTCTGAGTACGACGACGGAGCGCCAGGAGAGGAAGAAGAGGTCGACGACACCATCGACAGTGACGACGCTGGACCAGACGATGACGACGCAGTACCCGACACAGACGAGACGAGCACCGATGATGACGGGCCTGGGGAGGATGCCACAATACGCAGCTACGACTACGCGTTCGATACGCCACCGTCGCCCGGCACAGCCGTCGATGTCACCGTTACAGACGATGGCGAGCCAGTCGTGGGTGAGACGGTCACGTTCAACGGCGAGCCAATCGGCACGACCGACAGCACCGGCACAGTCACCGGCGAGGTCCCCTTCACACAGACGCTCGAGGTCGATACGCCAACCTCGAGCGGTGATCAGAGCCAGGACGTTCGTGAGTCGCTCGCTCGAGGCGGCGTCAGTCCGTCGGTCGGGTCGACACGTCAGTTCGCCCCGACTCGCCAAGACCAGCCCGAAAACGGGACGCGGACGGTCATCGAGATGGAGACGAATACGACCCTCGCGGTCGACCGGCCGGCAGTTCCCGGCGGCGACGTCGTCGTCACCGCCGCAGTCAACGAGTACCCGATTCCGGACGGGACGGTGCTCGTCGATGGTGGCGAAGCCGGGACGACAGACGCCAACGGGACGGCACAGGTCACGCTGCCAGAGTCGACTGGAAACACGACCATCGCCGTCGAACGCGGCGAGATCCGTGCCGAACGGACACTCGAACTCAGAGACCCCACACTCGAGGTCACAGAGATTATTCCACTTCCCGGTCGGACGGTCGAGGCGACGCTCGAGCACGGCGGTGAACCGGTCGAAAACGCGACGGTGGCAGTCAACGGCGAGATGGTGGGGACAACAGGCGCTGACGGAGCCACAGCCGTCCAACTGCCTGTCGCAAGCGAGGCGACGCTCAGCGCGACGGGGGCGGGAACGACGACGGAGATAGTCGTCGACGGTCTCTACCGAAATGCTGCGATTGTTTCATTCGGTGTACTCGCTGTCGTCCTCGCCGGGTGGTGGCTCCTCAGTCGTCGATTCGGCGTGAGCGCCTCGAGCGTGCGTTCACTGCCGGCGATGGTCGCATCACTCGTCCGACGCGCGGGTGCGATACTCCAGTCAATCGGCCGCTGGATCATCGATGCCGTCGTCAGACTGGCACAGCACCTCGAGGCGTTCGGTCAGTGGCTCGGCGCGTTGCTGGCTCGAGCGGCGCGCTGGCTCGCGTCGTTGCCGAGAGCACTCGCGACGCAGGGGCTGGCTGCGCTCGCGGCGATTCACCCCGTTCGGCTGTATCGGCTGCTGGTCGGTGCGCTTCGGTCGCTCCTTCGCTCGTCGAAACAGCGCGTCGAGGCGGTCGCCTCGAACGCGAGCAAGACACACGCTGCGCCGAGTGCTGTGAGCGCCGAACAAAGCGAGGACGTACGGACGCTGCGGACGCTCTGGCAGGAGTTCGTCCGTCTGGTTCGACCACCACGGCTGCGGACGCAGACGCCCGGCGAGATCGGCCGTCACGCAGTCGACCGGGGCTTTCCCGAGACACCGGTTCGGACCGTCGTCGAGACGTTCCGAGATGCCGAGTACGGTGACACGCCGCCCTCGGAATCACGACTCGAGCGGGTTCGCTCGGCGGTTCGCGTCGTTGCGGGCGACAACGAGGATGAGGCGAACGGAGAGACGGACACTGACAGCGACGATGAGACCAACGACAGTCCCGAAAGCGACGGAGGCCAGCCATGACACGCCGTTCGATACTTGATGGAGTCCTCGTCGTCCTCACACTCGTTGCACTCGGCTTCGGGAGCGTGCTGGCGATCAGGCCTGCCGTGCTCCCGCCCGCTGTGCTCGAGGCCGTCGTCAGCGTCGAAACCGCCGTCGACCCGGACCATGCACTCATCGCCATCGCCGCCGTCGTCGGGCTGTTCGCACTCTGGCGGTCGTACTTCTCGGGTGCGAGTGACGTCCGAGATGCTGGCCCACAGACGAACGAATCACTCGAGATGGCAGCGGCGATAACGGGGTCGCCGACCGAGCAGAGCGAGCCGATGGTCGTCGGCGCAGGCGCGACCGAACGCGTCGAGCGAACAATCGACGCACTCGAGCGCGGCCAGCGGGCGACCATGGAACGCGATGCCGTCACCGACGACGTGCGCGAGTCGCTGCGGGCTGTCGAACACGCAAGCGGGCGCTCGAGCGACGCCGTCGAAGAGCGGATTCAGACGGGCGCGTGGACTGACGACCAGATCGCAGCCGTCTTCCTCGGCGATACGAGCGCTGGAACCCTCTCGCTCGGGCAGCGACTTCGCATGTGGTTGTTCCCCGGCCGCACGTTCGAGAAGCGCCTCGAGCGGACGCTTTCGGCACTCGAGCAGCACGCGACGGATGGGGCGTTCGAACGGAAGGCGACTGGTGTGGAGTCGGCGGCCAGAGACGGCGGACGCGACCAGCAGGATGAACCGCGCGAATCGACGGAGGACAACAATGCGTAACGGTCACGTCAGAGTGTCGCGATGGCACTCCGGCGTCGTCGCCGCTGTTTCCCTGCTGACCGCCGGGATTTTCGCGGGTTCAGCGCCACTGTTGCTCGCCGCAATCGTGCCGCTCACGTATCTCGGCTACGCAGCCCTCTCCTCCGTTCCATCCCCCGAGGCTGCAGTCTCGCTCGAGCGCGAATGGACGCCGAAAACGCCGCTTCCGGGCGAGCGCATCGAGGTGACGCTCACCGTTCGAAACGACGCCGAGCGGACGCTGCCCGATGTCAGGGTAGCCGACGCCGTCCCCGACACGCTCGAGGTCATCGACGGCGATTCGACGGCCGCGATGACGCTCCGTGCCGGCGAGGAGACCACCCTCGAGTACACGCTGCAGCCCCGTCGCGGGACGTACGTTTTTGGCGCTCCGTGGGTTCGACTGCGGAGTCTGAGCGCGACGGCTGTTTCGACCGACGAGGTGTCGGCCACGGGAGATGACGAACTCGAGTGCCGCGTGCCCCTCGATGGGCTGCCGGTGCACCGCGAGACGATACCGTTCGCTGGCTCAGTCGCAAGCGACAGCGGCGGCCCCGGCTACGAGTTCCATTCGACGCGGGAGTACCAGCAGGGTGATCCGCTAAGTCGGATCAACTGGCGTCGCTACGCCCGGACCGGCGAACTCGGTACGGTCCAGTATCGCGAACAGGAGTCGACGAACGTCGTCATCGTCGTCGATGGCCGGCCCGAAGCGGGACTGGCTCCGGCGGCTGGCCGACCAGACGGGTTGACACTCGCCGCCTACGCCGCTATCGTCACAAGCACCACGCTGTCCGATGGCGGCCACAACGTCGGTCTCGTCGGCCTCGGAATTCGCGGCCGAACACCCGGCGTCTACACCGGCCCGCCGGCGTACGTCGAACCCGGCACCGGTGCCGACGTCGGCGGTCGGATCGCCCGCGTCTGTGACGCTATCGCCGCCCGCGCCAGCGGCACGACGCTTTTGGGGAGCGACCCCTCGCCGCACCTCGAGCAACAGGAGCAGCGCCAGCAAAACCACGGCGAAGACAGCGATCACGGGCAGTCGACAGCCACGAGCAACGACCACGCGCCGCTCCAGACCGATGGCCGTGGCGGGGCGGCCGGGGCTGGCAGAACCGCACCCACCCACACGGCGTCACCGACTGACGTCGACCACCTCGATGCCTTACTCCCGACTGGGTGCCAACTCGTTCTCTGTACGCCCGCCGTCGACGATGAGATCATCGAGTATGGGGCGGCCCTGCGCCGGCGTGGTTACCGCATGTCGGTCGTCTCACCGGACGTCACCGGCGCGGACACCGTCGGCGCGCGAGTAGCGGCCGTAACACGGGAGGCCCGCCTCGAGCGACTTCGACGACTCGACGTGCCGGTCGCAGACTGGGACCCCGAAACGCCGCTGGTCACGGCACTCGGGCGCGGCTTCGGCGAGGTGATCCACTGATGGCACGCACACACGACTCGGCGGGCGGCCCGAGCGGCGACTCACAGCAAGCACCGGAGCCAGAAACCGTAAGCGCCCCGGTAACCGCAGTGACAACGATTCTTGCGACCCTCGCTGGAATCGCACTGCTCGCAGTCGGCGGCGACCCCGTGGCCGGACTCCTCGCCGTCGTCACCGGTGGGCTGCTGACGGCGACCGTCACAGCGACGAAACGCGGGACGCCGGGCGGCCGAGGACTCGGAAGCATCCTCGCTGTGATCACCGCACTCGCACTGACTGGTGCACTGGCGCTCGCGGCGACGAGCGGGCCACTCACGGACGGTCTCCTCGCTCGAGTCGGGCTCATCGTCGCCATGTCACTGGCCACCTTCGGCGCGACGGCAACCGTGACGGGCGCGGTCGGCAGCGGAGCCGTCCGCTCTGCGTTTCCGGTGACCATCCTGACCGCGCTTCCGCTGAGCGTCGTTGCCATCGCGTATCTCGAAGCCGTTCGCTCTCGAGTCGACGACGCCCTCGGTGCTGCAACCGATGGCCCGACTGGCGGCGCATCGATCACCGATCCGATTCTCTCGCCCGACGGGACGGTGCCGGCACTCGTGAGTTTCGTCGCCCTTGCCGTGGCGGTGCTCTGGGTGAGTGCGTTCGTGCTGCCGCGACTCCCGATTGCAGAACTGGTCACTCGAGAGAACCGCGAGCAGACACGACACAGCATCAACCGAACCGCGAAGTTGGCCGGGCTGGGCGGCCTCTTACTGATTCCGACAAGTTTCGGACTGGCTGCGACAGCCGCACTCAGCCGCACCGGCGAACTGCCGCCAGTCGTTGCCAGCACGCTCGAGACGTGGCTGTTGCCGGTAACGATGATGACTGGGGTTCGCGTCGGCATTCTCGCAGCCATCGCGACGCTGCTCGCACTGCTCGCACTCGCCTGGCTGCCGGGACTGTACCGACTGCGATATCACCCGTTCGTGGCCTGGGCACCCGTCTTTTCGGGCGGCGCACTCGTCAGCGTGCTCCTCGTTGTCGGCTATCCGGCCGCCTTCGAGCGCTGGATTCAGCCTGCACTCGAGGAGGCAACAGCCGAGGGTGGGACGCTCGCACTTCCCGGATTCGGTGAACTGATACCGATAGCGGAGTTGACGGACGTGCTCGAGCCGCCGAACGGGATTGCACTGCTCGCGATTGCGATGCTCTCGCTGATCGGGACGATCACCGCGGTGTTGGTCGGCATCTGGCTGCTCGGCTCGATTGGCCCGCTTCCAGATCGGGGCGCACCCGGCTCACTGGGTGCTGGCGCACTCGTCTTCGGCGCGATCATCGCAGGCGTTGACGGCGCGAGCGTACTCGTCGTCAGCGGCGTCGTTGCCTGCGCACTCGTCACCTGGGATGGAGCCGTCTACGGCGTCTCGGTCACCGAAGAACTCGGCCGTGAGACGTCCGTCCGGCGGCCAGCACTGGCGCATACGACGGGCTCCGTCCTCGTCGGCCTCGTCGCTGTTGCCCTCGTCGCCGCGCTTCCGCGAGTCCTCGAGGGCGTGGCCGTCAGCACCGGCATAACGGTCGCTACGAGCCTGATAATCGCGTTAGTCCTCTCGTTTGTCCTGCTCAAACGCTGGGCCGGAAGCGAGTACAAAACGCCGCCGTCGGACTCGCTGAACGCTGGCTCGTCAGGACCAAACAATGACGGAACGACCGCTCGAGAGCGCCGAGAGCAGCAAAATTAGCGAGAATAGCGGGTGCGACACAGAGAATCGTAGCCGACCGCTCAGGGATCGACCGCCGGCACCTCAACTCGGTTCAACACGTCGCGAACGACGCTCACGCCGTCGACACCCTCAATCCGGGCATCCGTCGTCAACACGAGTCGGTGTTGCATCACCGGCTCGGCGATTCGCTTGACGTCGTCCGGCGCGACATACTCTCTGCCCTCGAGGGTAGCTCTCGCTCGAGCGGCCTCGTAGTACCGTTGAATCCCGCGCGGAGAGATGCCGATATCGACACGCCTGTCAGCACGGGTTTCGCGGGCGAGATCGACCAGATACTCGCGGATTTCGGGTGCCATCGAGACGCGTTCGGGAACGGCCTGTAAGTCTCGGACACCCGCTGTGTCGACGACGGAGTCGACTGTCGGCATCTTGGTATCGCGCTGACTACGGCGCTCGAGCAACTCGAGTTCGCCCTCGCGACCGGGATACCCAATCGAGGTCTTCATGATGAAGCGGTCGCGCTGGGCTTCGGGCAGTTCGAACGTCCCCTCCTGTTCGACCGGGTTCTGCGTCGCGATTACCAGGAACGGGTCCGGCAGGTCACGGGTTTCCCCGTCGACGGTTACCTGCCCCTCGTCCATCGCCTCGAGCAGGGCGGCCTGCGTTTTCGGCGGCGCACGATTGATCTCGTCGGCCAGCACGACGTTCGCGAAGACCGGCCCCGGCGTGAACTCGAACTCGCCGCTCTGTTCGTTGAAGATGTGCGAGCCCGTGATATCGTTCGGCAGCAGATCCGGGGTGAACTGAATCCGGGAAAATTCGAGGCCGAGTGCCTGTGCGACAGTCACTGCCGTGAGCGTCTTCCCCGTCCCGGGAACGTCCTCGAGCAGGATGTGTCCACGAGCCAGACTGGCGGTCAGGACGTGCTCTAAGAACGTTCGGTCCGTGATTACCGCGTCGCTGATGCGCGAGAGCACTTCGTTACAGGTGTCGCTCGCCGTACCGACGGAGGCGCCGTCATCTGCCATCGGTCGGTGTTGTTCGCGCCGTCACATGAAGATACTGGCACCGGCGCTTGCGAAGGGCGGGACGGCACGGAGACTCGAGAAGCGAAGGCTTTTGCGAACCCGACGCACAACACGAAACTAATGACCGGAGACGATTCACGCGAGGAGCCCACCGCGAACGAGACAGGGACCCCAGTACCCGATGGAGGAGCCGCTGGAGCCGACGATGTTGCACTGGATCCCTGGGGATCCTCGTCCGTCTCCGACTACCGCAAACTGTTCGAGGAGTTCGGCATCGAGGAGTTCGACGAGGTGCTCGAGGAAGTGCCCAACCCCCACTACTTGATGCGCCGGGGCGTCATCTTCGGCCATCGCGACTATCGGCCGGTCGCTGAGGCGCTGCAAAACGACGAGCCAGCCGCCGTGCTCTCGGGCTTCATGCCCACCGGTGACCCCCACATCGGCCACAAACTCGTCTTCGACGAGATTATCTGGCACCAACAGCAGGGCGCAGACGCCTACGGCCTGATCGCCGACCTCGAGGCCAACTCGGCCCGTGGCATGTCCTGGGAGGAAATCGACGAGCACGCCCGCGACTATCTCCTCTCGTTGCTCGCGCTCGGCTTCGACCCCGAGGAGGGCGAACTCTACCGCCAGTCCGAAAACCGCGAACTGCAGGATCTCGCCTTCGAACTCGGCGCTGAGGCCAACTTCTCGGAGTTTCAGGCCATCTACGGCTTCGACGGCGAGACCGACGTCTCGCACATGCAGTCGGTCGTCACCCAGATGGCCGACATCCTCTACCCGCAACTCGAGGAGCCAAAACCCACCGTCATCCCCGTCGGCCCAGATCAGGACCCACACGTTCGACTCGCACGCGACCTCGCGGAACGAATGCGATTCTTCAAGGTCAGCGAAGCGTACGCCAGTTTCGAACTCGAGGACGAAGAGCGCGCCCTCGTGGCGGCGTTCTACGAAGAACTCGAGCCGGCCGAGTTCGACGACGACACGTTGCGGTGTACCCACGTCGCCGACGCGCTCGCCGAGACGCCGCTTGCCGACCTCGAGACCGACGCCGACACGCTGAGTTCGGTCCTGACGAAACTCGAGGAAGCGGGTATGGAACCAGTTCGACCGCGCACGCGATTCTTCGACCGGCGGGCGACCGAGGACGCCTTCGATGCGCTAATCGACGCCATCGACGGCGAGAAACGCGTCTACGAGAACCACATCGACGCCTTCGAGATCGACCGCGCCGAAGCCGAAGAGTTGGCCCGCGAGATCGAAGTCGACAACGGCGGCTACGGGTTCCAGCCCCCATCGTCGATCTACCACCGCTTCATGACCGGCCTCACCGGCGGGAAGATGTCCTCCTCGGTGCCGGCCAGCCATATCTCGCTGCTCGACGACCCCGAGGAAGGGTACAATAAGGTCAAATCCGCGACCACCGGCGGGCGTGAAACCGCCGAAGAGCAGCGCGAGAAGGGCGGCAAAGCCGACGAGTGCCCCGTCTACGAACTCTACGCCTACCTGCTGTCCGGCGACGACGACGAGTTCGCCAAGGAGGTCTACGACGAGTGCGTCGGCGGCGAACGCCTCTGTGGCGGCTGCAAGGAACAGGCCGCCGAACTCATGCGCGAGTTCCTTGCCGAGCACCAGGAAAAACGCGACGAGGTCGAAGAGTTACTCGAGGAAACGGATATCGAACTCGAGTCACCGCGCCGACGATAGCGACAAGACGTGACCGACGACGTAGAACAGCGTCGACGCGCGTACAAGACTTACGCTCACAGAGCGATACAACTTTTCAACGATCTGTACGGAGCAGAAGACCGTGACGAGTGGATCGAAGCCAGTGAACGCGGTATGAAAACCGAATAGCACAGCCAGTGCTCCCAGAGATGTAGTCGAATCAAATTATTCGAACGCGCAACGTCTGACGAAAATATATAGGGCCGTTCGTGAAATGGCTGGGCACGGATGTCTCGCCCTCCCCGCGACGCGGATGAACTGCTGGTCTGTGCCGACGTCCTCGGCGCGTTCGGCGTCACCGCTGCGGATATCACACGCGGCCACCGACGCGCATCTGGCAGCGACGACAGCCTCGAGGCCGCGCTGGCCGACCGACTCGCCGACGGGCGCGACCGAACGACTGTCCTCCGGCGGACCATCGCCCAGAGCGACCGCGGCGTCAGTTGTCCCGCACGCTACACCGAGGGCGAACTCGAGGCGGAACTCACGGCCGTTTTCGACGCCATTGACTGGACGCTCGAGTGCGAACGCTGGGGTCGGTCTGGGACGCAGCGATGGACGCTCCGGACGACAGATCACCGCGGGCGCGAACGCGAGACGGAACTCGAGTATCCCACGACGCCACTCGGGAGCGACAACCTGCCCGCCGTCCTGCGTGCGATCAACGAGGCGCTGTTGTCGGGCACCTACGCCCGGTTCGTTCTGCTTTCTGCGGGCGTCGACCGCTGGCAGGCCGCACTAGTTGATGAGCGCGACGACGAGCGCCTCTGTGATCAGTACGGGCCACGGATTACGGCCGTCGAACGACCGCTGCTTCCGGCGGACGGCCTCGAGGCGTACGTTCCCGACGAGGGTGGCGTGATTAGCTTCGGCGAGGACGGGCCGTGGCCGGCGTGGGCGCACGAGCGCGAGTCGACCAGCACCCCGCAGGCGACCGCGCCGACCGAATCGGACTTGGATGCGACGGACGCGACCGCCGTCGACTCGCTCATCGAGGAGGCCGAACACGGTGGGTCGGCAGACGACGTCTCGAGCGATACTGACTCGAGTGCCGAACAGCGTGATTCGACGGCTGCGACGCCCGACACGACAGCGCCCACTGCGGAGCGGGGCGGGTTCGAACTCTGTGGCTCACCAACGGTCTCGCGGGTCAGCGACGAAGGCGGCGAGACTGGCGCAGGGACCGACGCCGACGAGTACGGAGCACAGGCCACAAGCGAGTCCCGAAGTAACGACTCGAGTGCAGAACCACCCACCGAGCCCGACGACAACGACGGCTTCGGCTCCCTGTCGGGATCGTCGACTACGGCCCGCGTCTCGAACGACTCCTTCGGCAGCGACGTCGAGTGGGAGAGCGACACCGACCGCTACCGAGCGCTCGGGGTCGCACTCGGCGCAGGCGGCAGGGTCTCCGTCCGCGGGCTGCTCGAGGACGAGGACTTCCTACCCGAACTTCCTGCAATGGAACCCGAGGAGACGCGCCTCCGATACGAGGACCCGTTCGATCCCGGCGCGCTCCGCGAGGCGAAAGCCGCCGCCGAGCAATCAGGATTCGTCTGGGTCGATTCGGGAACGCTCGAGACGACGCGCGTTTCGAACGGATAGCCGTACGAACGGGGTTCGATTAGTCGTCCGTGGATTCGGGCTCGAGCGCGCCCGACTCGACCATCTCGTGGAGCGGATTGTCGTCGATCTCGAGTGGAAAGTCTACACGACCGCGTCTACGAGCGGACTCCCAGATGCCGAAGATTATCTCGGTCGTGTTGAGCCCCCGTCGTGCGCTGAGTTCCGGTTCCGTGCCGGTCTCGAGACACTCGACGACGTGTGCGATGGCGTCGTTGATTGGGTCCGTCCAGGCACCCTCCTCGAGCGTGCGCCGGTTCCAGTCAGCCTCACCATGGCCGCGCCAGCGGACGACGTTGTCCGCGTCTTCGTCGTCTGGATTCACGTCGAGGACCCCCTCGGTGCCAGTAAAGCGCATCTTTGCGGGCACAAGCGAACTCCCTTTCCCGGTGGTGACGACGCCGTAGACGCCGTTGTCGTACTCCCACTGCGCGAACGCCTGATTCTCGTTGTGCGCGCCGAACCAGCGGTTCTCCTCGCGGTAGTCGATCTGGCCGAGCACCCACTCCGCCGGGCGGTCGCCGACCACGCCGGTCGCGAAGTCGATCCCGTGCGTGCCGCCGTCGTAAATGTTTCCGAGCGCGAGTTCGACGCGCTCGAGGTCGCCGATTTCGCCGGAGTCGATGAGTTCGCGAGCCTCGACCCACGTCGGCTTGAACCGGCGCATGTGGTTGAACGTGAGTTGGACGCCGCGCTGGTCGCAGACTCGAGCCATTCGCTCGGAGCCGCCCCAGGTGAGATCCATCGGCTTCTCGCAGTGGATCGCCGCGACGCTGTCGGTGCGGGCGCAATCGATGACCACCTCGGCGTGGATATCCGGCCAGACGGAAATCGAGACAATATCTGGCTCGGCCTTGGCGAGCATCGCCTCGTAGTCCGCGTACGTCTGGGCGGCGTCGATATCGAACTCGTCTGCGAAGGCGGCCGCGCGGTCGGTGTCTACGTCTGCACAGGCGACGAGCGTGCAGTTCTCGAGGACCTCGTAGGCCTCCGCGTGGTAGTAGTTCATCGCGAAGCCGTCGGGGCTCGGATCGGTCAGATCGGCCGCGTCGCCGGTGCCGATGAACGCAACATCGTAGCTCATGGCCTCGAGTGGCGCAGGGAAGCGGTTAGTTCTTTGCCAACGAGCGTTGGCTGCCACTACCTCGCAAGGCTTTTGCTCGTGTGCTCACATCGACTGTGTATGGCACCCGAATCCCACGCCGGAGGCGTCGCCAGCCAGCCACAGCGGACGCGAACGGGGTTCGGCTTTTTCTTCGGCTAACCCACTCGAGACGGTGAACCCGCGTCCGGCTCCCACACCGGGACGACGCGGCGAAACCGTCCACTCGAGCGCGGTCGGTGGCTCTCATCGCTGCCCTCCGTTGCGAGTCGGAACCGCTAACTGACACGCACGCAGCCATTCAACCAAGCGAATGCAACTTCCAGAATCACAGGTCGCGGTCTTAGAGGCCGCAAACGCGGACGACGCACAGTCCGTCGACGCCCTCGCCGCGGCGACTGAGCTCCCGCCGGAAACCGTCACCGGTGCCGTCTTCGAACTCGAGGACGAGGGGCTGGTCGCCGTCGCCGAACGGGTCGACGAAACGCTCGCGCTCACCGACGAAGGTGCCGAGTACGCCGACAGCCAGTTGCCCGAAGTTACCCTCTACGAGGCCGCCCTCGAGGCTGGCGCGGACGACGATCCAGCCCAGATGGGCCGGGTGATCGGCCAGTCGGGACTCGAGGGACCGGGCGTCGACATCGCGCTCTCGAACTACGCGCGCAAGGGCTACGGCGTGATCGACAGCGGCGAGATCACGGCGGATGCCGACGCCGACCCCGCAGCCGATGCGGAGGCCAACGCGCTCGCCGCCCTCGAGGGGGCGGACGAGACGCCCGTCGATAGCGTCGAGATCGACGAGGGGACGCTCGAGCAACTCGAGCGCCGAGGCCTCGTCGAAATTTCGGAGACGACGGTCCGCGAGGTAACGCTGACCGAACTCGCCGTGACGGAGTTGATGGCCGGCCTCGAGACCGCCGAGACGGTGGGTCAGGTCACGCCCGAACTCCTGACCAGCGGCGACTGGGCGGACGTCGAGTTCGCCGAGTACAACGTCGAAGCCGACGCCGAGCGCGTTGAGGGCGGCAACGTCCACATCCTGCGCCAGACCGCAGAGCGCGTCAAAGACGTCCTCGTCGGGATGGGCTTTCAGGAGATGGAAGGCCCGCACGTCGACGCGGACTTCTGGATCAACGACTGCCTGTTCATGCCCCAGGACCACCCAGCACGGACGCACTGGGATCGGTTCGCACTCGAGGAGCCGACGCACATCGACGACCTCCCCGAAGGTCTCGTCTCGGATGTCGAGCAGGCACACCGCCAAGGTGTTGGTCCGGACGGCGAGGGCTATCACTCGCCGTGGGACGAGGACTTCGCCCGCGCGCTCGCGTTGCGGGGACACACGACCTCGCTGTCGACGCGCTACCTGTCCGGCACCGAGATCGGGGAGATCGAACCGCCAGCACGGTTCTTCAGCGTCGAGAAGGTGTACCGGAACGATACGCTCGATCCGACCCATCTGTTGGAATTCTTCCAGATTGAGGGCTGGGTGATGGCCGAAGACCTCTCCGTGCGCGATCTGATGGGCACCTTCGAGGAGTTCTACGCCCAGTTCGGCATCACGGACATCCAGTTCAAACCGCACTACAACCCCTACACCGAGCCCTCGTTCGAGCTGTTCGGCACCCATCCCACTACTGGGGAGCTCGTCGAAATCGGCAACTCCGGCATCTTCCGCGAGGAGATGCTCGAGCCCCTCGGCGTGGAGTGTGACGTGATGGCCTGGGGACTCGCACTCGAGCGCCTGCTCATGCTGATGTACGGCTTCGAGGACATTCGCGATATCCACGGCACGCTGTGTGATCTGGACCTGCTGCGCAACACGGAGGTGACCTACTGATGCCCACTGTCGATATCGACCCTGACGAACTGCGAAACTTGACCGGCCGCGACGACACGGACGACGAGCAACTCAAGGAGGACCTGTTCGGCCTCGGCCTCGAGTTCGAGGGCCGAACCGAAGACGGCGCGTTCGAACTCGAGTTCGCGCCGGATCGCCTCGACCGACTCTCCGTCGAGGGCGTCGCCCGCTCGCTTGGCTACCAGTACGGCGACTCTCGAGGCGTCCACGTTCCCTCGACGAACTCGGCCGAGTGGACCATCGAGGTCGACGACTCCGTCCCCGAGGAACGACCGTACGTCACCGGCGCGATCATCCGCGACGTGAATCTCGACGAAGACAGCCTTGACTCGCTCATCCAGTTACAGGAGAAACTGCACGCGACGATGGGCCGCAAGCGCGCGAAGGGCGCGATTGGGATTCACGACCTGACGATGGTAAAAGGCACGGCTCCAACCGAGGGCAACCCCACCATCGACTACGTCGGCGTCGAACCCGACGGCGACACGTTCGTCCCGCTCGATTCGAACGCGGAGATGACGCCTGCCGACGTCCTCGAGGAGCATCCGACGGGCGAAACCTACGCCGACCTCGTCAGCGAGTACGAGCGCTACCCGGCGATCTACGACGATCTCGGCCTGTTCTCGTTCCCGCCAGTGATCAACGGACAGCGCACGGAGGTGACGACCGACTCGAGAGACCTGTTCGTTGAGATGACGGGCACGGACCAGTGGACGATTGATAAGATGCTGAACATCGTCTGCTACGCGCTTGCGGCACGCGGCGCGACCATCGAGGAGGTCACGGTCAACTACCCAGATCACGAACTCGTTCGACCGGATCTCTCCACGAAGACGAAGACGGTCGCCCACAGTCGAATCGAGACCATTCTCGGCATCGACCTCGATCCCGAGGACGTGATCGATCTGGCCGAGCGGTCGGGACTTGACGCCACGAAACACACGGACGGAGAGACCGACGAAAACGAGAGCACCATCACACCGCTCGCGGATCGAGATGGACTCGAGGAACGGGACGTCTCGGACGGTTCGAGCGAGACCCAGGAAGACGTCGCCGAGCCAACAGATACCCTCGTCTACGACGTCACCATCCCACCGTACCGCGTCGACGTCCTCCACCCACTGGACGTCATCGACGACCTCGGGCGCGCCTACGGCTTCAACGAACTCGAGCCGCGCTATCCCGACGTGGGAACCGTCGGTGGCCGCCACGAGCGCTCCCGACTCGAGCGATCCGTGCGCGAGCAACTCGTCGGCCTCGGCTTCGAGGACCTGCTGAACTTCCACATGATCAGCGAAGAGGAGAACTACGAGCGCGTCGACCTCGATCCTGACGCCGATGTCTACGGCGCGGGCAAGCCAGCGACGATCAAAGGTCCCTACAGCGAGGACTTCACGATGCTGCGGACGTGGGTCACGCCGTCGCTGCTCATGGTCTTAGAGCGAAATACGCACCGCGCATACCCGCAGGACTTAGCCGAGATTGGCTTCACCGCCGAGGTCGACGAGAGCCAGAACACCGGCGTTACGGAACGCCGCCGGGTCGGTGCTGCTCTTGCGAGCCACGACGCCGGCTACGAGGATGCCAAAGCGCGCCTACAGGCGCTCTGTCGGAAGTTCGATGTCGACCTCGAGACGCCGCCAGCCGAACACCCTACCTTCATTTCGGGTCGAACGGCGAGCGTCGTCATCGACGGCGAGGAAGTCGGTGTTATCGGCGAGGTCCATCCGAAGGTGCTCGTCGAGCACGACCTCGAGGTCCCCGTTGCCGGCTTCGAGTTTGATCTCGCGGCGCTGCAGTAGTACCGCGAGCGACCGAAGGGAGTGAGCGGGCCGACGACTGATGTGGAGTGACGCAAAGCGTCACGGAACAGAAGGAGGAGTGCTTTTCATCGAAGTTTTGCCGAGTGACGGCGCGCCGTGTGGCAGCTACGCTGCCATCGGCGCGAAACGAACGCAGCGCAAAAGTTCGTTAGAATTCGTGTTCTACGTCATCCTCGTCGGCTTTTTGGATAATGATTTTGCCGTCTCGGACCCGGACGAAGACCTCATCGCCGATATCCATGCCCGCGACTGCGAGTTCATCCTCGTGGAGGTTGAGGTGGACGTTGTGATAGTTACCGTCATCGTCTTTCGCACCGCTTGGACTCAGCTTCTTTTTCCGTACCATCGCGGGATTCTATGCCGAACTTCACCGTAGGATATACTTAAGTGTTTTCGACGGCACATCAGATAACCGGTGTACACGACGAGTCAAGAGACACTCCGCTCGAGACTGGAGTCACAAATTGCAGGTAGTGCGGAAATGGTGCGTAGGGGAATTACTTAAAGATACCGTCGCAGTCGGTCGATTTGCGGGGATATCTTTATGTCGGGCCGTGTGCTGGTTTGACACGGAGGCGAAATATATGGTACGTGAAGACGGTAAGCGCAACTTTGCATTGCGGGAATCGAGCGGGGAGGAAACAAGTGTCTTTTCGGGGAACACCCCTCGACAGGCGGCACTGAAAGCAGCCCGACGTCTCGAGCCCGGCTCGAGCGAGGACGACGCAGAGCGCGTCGAACTGCAACTCCGTGAGAAAGGCACGGACAAGGTCCACATCTACGAAGGCTGGGCGTGGGAGCAGACGGCACCCGACGACAAGCCAGACTGGATGCCGGGCGAGATTACGGAGGCAAACGTCTCGAAACAGGGTATCGATCACCTCGAGGAGTGACGACGACGGCACGTATTTCGGAGCACTCGAGGCGCGACGCGACACGTATTCTGCGTAAACAGCGATAGCGATCCCGGACTGTCAAGTATGATCGTCTCTAGTGACGATAGTGGTCACGTAGAACAGCGAGGGTCCTTACTGGCCGTATTCGGTGTGTAGACTCGACTCCGTCGGCAATCCGGATTCGACCGATGGCTCCGTCGTGACTTCGAACCGTGCGCCGCCTCGCGTCGGCTCAGCCACCGCAATCTCCCAGCCGTGAGCTGAGACGACGGTTTCGACAATTGAAAGTCCGAGTCCAGTACCGTTCGATCCCGAAACACCCTCTTCGAAAACGCGGTCGCGCTGCGTCGGCGGGATCCCCGCACCATCGTCCTCGAGTGCGAAGCCGTCGGCGGTCGCCTCGACGAACACCGTCACGCTCGAGTTCGAGCCGTGTTCGATGGCGTTTCGGATGAGATTCTCGAGTGCCTGACGGAATCGACCGGCGTCCGCCGAAACCGTCGGGAGGTCATCGACTATCTCGAGGGTTGCATCGCTCGTATCGACGGCGTTCCAGGCGTCAAATACGACGTCCTCGAGCGAGACCTCAGAAACTGCGCCGAGTTCAGCTCCCTCGCGGGCGAGCACTAGTAGATCGCTGATCATCGACTCCATCCGGTCCGTGGCGTAGATGATGTTCTCAATGGCGTCCGGATTTCCTGTCGCTTGCAGGAGTTGCGCAGAGCCCGCGGCGACGTTCAGTGGATTTCGCAAGTCGTGACTAACGACGGACGTGAACCGCTCGAGACGGTGGTTCTTTTGAACAAGTTCGCGGCGACGCCGCTTGCGCTCGAGCGTGTAGCCGATGAGTTCGCCGAGCGTTCGGAGCTGGCGACGCAGATGGTCGGGCCAGCGTCGATAGTGATCGTGTCCGACGACGAGGACGCCGCGAAGTTCCCACTCGATGACGATGGGCACCGCAAGCAGCGCCTCGAGACCGCGGCGTTTGAGGAACGGGTGTGTCGCAGCGTCGTCATGTTCGTCGGGTTCGAGATCGCCGATGAACCCCTCGGGAACGTCGATATCCGGCCCGTCGGCGGCCTCGAACGGAATTGCGTGGACATCAAACTCGAGGATAGAGTCCTCGAAGCCGGGAAACGCCGCCGTCGAGAGCGGACTGTCCGGCTCTGTCCGTGCGCTGGATTCGCTCGTTTCCCGCGATTGTGGGTTCGCGTCTGCGGAATCGCCACCAGCACCAGCACCGGCATCGGTATCAGAAACGCTGGCGGAACGAGAACCACCGTTGCCTTCGGATGCCAGTTCGGACCGGCGTTCGTACGCCGCGTCAAAAACGGGCTGTGAGTCGTCAAGCGCACCCGAACCCACCTGTGACTCGAGTTCAGAGCGAGTGAGCGCTGCGAGTGCGGCGTTCGTGCGCTCCGGTGCGGAGGGCGCATGGAGACTCGACGTGGGTACCGCGTTGGCGTACCAACTGTGTGTCAACTCGAGAGAGTCCTCGGTCTCGTCGTACGTAAAGACGAGACAGCGGTCGGCGTTGAGACGGCTGCCGACCGTGCCGAGCCCCCACTCGATTTCGATGCCGATCTCGTCCGGCGCGGCACCCATCAGCGAGCGAGCGATCTCGAGGACCGTCCGGCCAACATCGTCGATTGAGGCTCCGTAGATATCGTCAACTCGCTCGCGAAGCCGTGCTGCGAGGGCGCTGGGGCGCTCATTTTCCCGTCGAGACACGACATCAGCGACGCCGGCACGAAACAGTGACCGACACTGCTCGCCGTCAATCGACGAGATACTCGCGATGAGTGGAAGCTCAGGATAGGCTGTTCGAATCTGCTCGAGGACCTGTGCCCAACTCGAGTGAGTTGCGAGGCCCGCATCAGAAAGCACCAGACAGTCGACGTCAGCGAGTGTCGTGTGAATCGACTGCTCGCTCGTGAGCGCGTCCGATTCGAGAACGGTGACTCGGTACGGCGGCTCGAGGACGTCGGCAATCACATCGCTCACGGAGCCTCCTGCACCAGCATAACAGACGTGAAACGCGTGACGGCTATCGACTTCCACTGATATCCACCTGTGAGACGGTCGTAGTATAGAGACAATCCTCCAGTAATTTCATATAGCTTGTGGCAGGCTGAGACGGGCCATATCTGCCATTTTCAGTGGTTAATGGTAATTCGGGTCGGTCGGTACAACAGAGCGATACGGGGGCAATCAACACTCGCTGATCGGTCCGTCCATCGCAGTGACTCGAGGCGGGCACCAGCCCCACGATCTCGTCGACTGTCCCGACGGTCTTTTGATCCTGTCACGAGAAGTGAGTGGCAATGACTGCAGTTACGCTCGGACCCGAAGGGACCTATTCACACCGCGCGACGACGGCCGTCGCCGACGACGGCGAAATCGACTTCCGCCAGTCGGTCACCGCAATCGTCGACGCCGTCGCCGCCGGCGAGTACGACCGCGGCGTCATCCCAATCGAGAACAGCATCGAGGGCAGCGTCACCGAGAGTCTGGACGCACTCGCGGAGTACGACGTCGCGGTCGTCCGCGAAATCGTCACGCCGATTCGTCACGCCTTGCTGGCTCAGGGCGAGGGCTTCGACACAATCGCCAGTCACTCCCAGGCGCTCGCGCAGTGCCGGTCCTACCTCGAGCGGGAGTTCCCCGACGCGACGCTCGAGGCCGTCGCGAGCACGGCCCAGGGCGTCGAGTTCGCCCGCGAGGACTCGTCGGTGGCGGGAATCGGTCATCCGGCGAACGCGGAGAACGGGACGAATCTCGAGGTGCTCGCGGAGGACATTCAGGATCAGGACTCGAACGCGACACGCTTCTTCGCGATTGCGCCCGCCGACGAGCGCTCGAGCGGCGGCGGCAAGACCTCGCTGGTCGTCTACCCTGATGTGGACTATCCAGGACTCTTGCTCGAGATGCTCGAGCCCTTCGCCGAGCGCGATATCAACATGGCCCGCGTCGAGTCGCGCCCGAGCGGCCAGCGATTGGGCGATTACGTCTTCCACATCGATATCGAGGCCGGCCTGTACGAGAGTCGGACACAGGACGCTCTCGAGGAGATCGAAGCGCTCGCCGAAAATGGCTGGGTGCGCCGGCTGGGATCGTACGACACGGAACACGTGGTCGAGTAAGACGGGTTGCTGTACCGAGATCACCCCCTCGAAAACCCGTATTAGCGCCCGTCACAACACTGTTAGCAAGACTTTTTATAAGTAGATGGCCGGTAGCAGTAGGTATGCAATCGAACACATTTGCAGACCCGGCAGAGTACGAGTGGGACTTCGAAAAACGCGGCCGCGTCGGCATCTGGGATATGACTGGCTGGCAGGGATTCGCCGATGGTGATCTCGAGGCGGCAAGCGATCACTACCGCGAACGCGGGAAACGAGCCGATATCGACGCGACGCTTGCTGTCTTCGGTGAGACGACGCAACTGCCCAAAGAGACCCAGGAGTTCATGCGCGAAGCGTGGTCCGCTAACATCGCCTACGCGGGCGTCGAAAAGGCCGGCTTCGTCGCACCGGGAATCACGGCACTGGCAGTAAAATCGACGATTGAGGGTGACGACGCCGACGTCGAGAGCTTTACCGACCTCGAGACGGCCCTCGAGTGGGCACAGTCCTGATACTGATCTTCTCGACCGGCCTCGACGAGCGACTCCAACAATGATGAGGACGGCCGCCTCGAGTGATGTTCTGTCCTCGAGGCACGGGCAGAATTTATCTCGCTTCGTCCCGTAGCAATAGCTATGCGAGGAAACCCGTTCAACGAAATCGAAGAGATGCTCGACCGCGTCAGCCGACAGGTCGAAGACGGCGTCACAAGCGGCGGCCTGCAGGTGCCCGGCTCCGTACCGGTCGACGTCGCAGACACCGCAGACGAGTTCGTCGTTACTGCCGATCTTCCCGGCTACGAGACCGACGATATCGAACTGACGCTCTCGGAGGGCACGCTGCGTCTCGAGGCCAGCCGCGAGGACGAACTCGAGTTCACTGACGGCGACTACATCCGTCGTGAGCGGAGTCGAAAGACGGCAAATCGGCGCATTCGCCTGCCCGAGCCAGTCGAGGAGGACGAAATTTCTGCGGGCTACGAGAACGGCGTCCTGACGGTGCGACTGCCGAAGGTCGTCGGCGGCGACGAGTCCAAAGAGATCGATATCGAATAGTGAAGCCCCGATTTTCGAGTCAGCAAATCAAGCGGACGACGAATTTCTCGAGGCGTCACGAACCCGACTGACTCCGTGCGAACGGATGCCAGCGGATGGAAAGGTATAGGGAGACGACGCGCCCACTCGTATATAAGCAAATGAGCGACGCGGGATACGACCACGCGGCAGTCGAGCGGCGCTGGCAAGCGGCGTGGGACGACGCAGACGTGTATCGAACGTCCGACGACGTCGAGAACCCGACGTACGTCCTGGGAATGTACCCCTATCCGTCGGGCAAACTCCACATGGGCCACGTCCGGAACTATACGATTACGGACGCCTACGCTCGCTACCGGCGGATGAGCGGCGACGAGGTCCTCCACCCGATGGGCTGGGACGCCTTTGGCCTCCCCGCCGAAAACGCAGCCAAAGAGCGCGATACCAACCCGCGCGACTGGACGGTCGACTGTATCGACACGATGCGCGACCAGATGAGCGCGATGGGCTTTGGCTACGACTGGGACCGCGAACTCGCGACCTGCAACCCGGAGTACTACCAGTGGAACCAGTGGCTCTTTACCCGATTCCACGAGGAAGACCTCGTCGAACGCCGCGACGCCGAGGTCAACTGGTGTCCCGAGTGCGAAACCGTCCTCGCTGACGAGCAGGTCGAAGGCGACGACGAACTCTGCTGGCGCTGTGATACCCCCGTCGAAACACGCGAACTCGAGCAGTGGTTCCTCAAAATCACCGAGTACGCAGACGAACTGCTCGAGGATATCGACGACCTGGAGGGGTGGCCGAACTCGGTCCGGCAGATGCAGCGCAACTGGATCGGCCGCCAGTACGGCGCAGAAGTCGACTTCGATATTTCGGGCCACGGCGACGTGACGGCGTTTACGACGCGCCTCGATACGATCCACGGCGCGACCTTCTTTGCGCTCGCACCGGATCACCCGATCAGCGAGCAGGTCGCCGAGGACGACGAGGACGTTCGCCACTTCATCGAGCACGAGGCCGATCCGGAGGGCGACGAACCGAACGGCGTCGCGACCGACCTGACCGCGACCAACCCCGCGACGGGCGAGGAGATTCCGGTCTACGTCGCGGACTTCGTCCTCTCGGACGTGGGTACCGGCGCACTGATGGCCGTTCCAGGCCACGACGAGCGCGACCACGCCTTCGCCGAAAAAATGGGTGAAGCAATCGTCCCAGTCGTCGCCCCCGAACCCGCTGAGGGCGAAGAGCCCGAGAGTCCGGACGTCAGCGAGGCGGCGTTCACCGACGACGGCGTGCTCGTGAATTCGGGCGAGTACGATGGCACAGCGAGCGCCGCGGCCCGCGAGCGCCTGACCGAAGACATCGACAGCGCCGAGGAAGCCACCCAGTATCAACTGCGCGACTGGGGGATTTCCCGCCAGCGCTACTGGGGAACGCCGATTCCGGTCGTCCACTGTCACGACGACTGCGGTGCCGTGATGGTCCCCGAAGAGGACCTCCCCGTCGAACTGCCGGAGTTCATCAACACCACCGGCAACCCGCTCGACGCGGCCGAGGAGTGGAAGCAGACGACCTGTCCCGCCTGTGGCGGCGAGGCAACCCGCGAGACGGACACGATGGACACCTTCGTCGACTCCTCGTGGTACTTCCTGCGGTACGTCTCGCCAGACCTCGAGGATGCGCCGTTCGACCGCGAGCGCGCGAACGACTGGATGCCGGTCGACCAGTACGTCGGCGGCATCGAACACGCCGTGATGCACCTGCTGTACTCGCGATTCTTCACCAAAGTCCTCGCGGACCACGAGGGTCTCGAGCACCGCGAACCCTTCACGAACCTGCTCGCACAGGGGATGGTCCAACTCGAGGGCGAGAAGATGTCCAAATCCGTCGGGAACACGGTCTCGCCCCAGCGGATCGTCGAGGAGTACGGCGCGGACACCGCCCGGCTATTCATGATGCAGGCCGCCCAGCCCGAACGCGATTTCGACTGGAGCGAGGAGGGTGTCCGCTCGACGAACGCTTTCCTGGGCCGACTCAAGGAGATGGTCGAGACGTACGTCGACGAGTCGCCAACGGGCGAGGACGACGCCGTCGCGAGCTACGTCGACGCGGAAATCGACGCGACAGTCGCCCTCGCGAGCGCGGAGTACGACGACCTCACGTTCAACCGGGCGCTGCGCGAGACCCAGGATCTGACGCGGACGCTGCGCCAGTACGCCGACTACACCGAGCCACACGCCGAAACCTACGAGCGCGGCCTCTCCGCGGTCGTCCGCCTGCTCGCACCCGTCGCACCGCATCTCGCCGAAGAGTTGTACGAGACGCTCGGCCACGACGAGTTCGTCGTCGACGCTCCGTGGCCAACCGCCACCGTCGACCGCGACTACGTCCAGAAGCGCCGCCGACTCGTGACGAACACGCGCGAAGACGTTCGCGACATCATCGACGTTGCGGGTATCGACGACCCACAGACCATCGAGGTCGTCATCGCCCCCGACTGGAAGTACGACGCCCTCGAGATCGCCATCGAGAGCGACGCGCCGAACCTGATCGGCGAACTCATGCAGGAGAGCCACATCCGCGAGCAAGGCGACGCCGCTGCGGACTACGGCCAGGACCTGCAGGCCGAACGCGAAGCCCTCGAGGTGACGCTCGGTCCTGCTGAGGAGTACGATGCTCTCGAGGCCGCTGCCTGGTTGCTCGAGCGCGAGTTCGAGGCGGACGTAGCAGTCGTCACGGCCGAGGAGGTCGACGACAGCGTCCTGAAGAACGCTGCGCCGGGCCGGCCGGCCATCGAGATCGAAGAGTAATCGCGACTCCGTTTTCAGTTCACCCGTCTGCGAACGGCGTACTCGAGGCCGCCACAGAGGACGGCTATCGCCAGCAGGAGTGGCGACCACACGGCGTAGAGCGAGAGGTGCGTCAGCGAGATGTCAGCAGCAGTGGTCGTCGTCTCGAGTGAGCGGAGCCACGTCTGATAGGTGGCCCAGCCGAATGCGACGGCGACGAACGCAAGCGGAGTCGCAAGTCGCCATCGCAAGGCGAGGACGGCCGGAATCGCCCCGAGGAGGATCATGCCAGACACGGACACGACGAACAGGAGTATCCCGAACGGGTCAGCGGCAAAGAGTTCACTCGGCGTCGGACCGAACGGCTCGGCCTCGAGAACGGCGGTCACGCCGACGAGAGCCAGCAGATGCCCGACGCCGACTGCGAGCGCGACGGCTTCGAGTCGGGTCGGACGCACTCGAGCCCAGTCGCTCGACTCGTCATCGGTGGTATCCGTTCCAGTCATACGTAGACACCAAATCGGACCCAGCCGGCGAGTACCAGCACCATCGCGAGCGGGTGAGATAGGACGAGGAGAGTCACCCGCCTCGAGATGGGCGGCCCTCTCCCGCGCCACGCAGCGCCAGCGCGCCCGAGCAGATACGCAATCGATCCGAGCGAGGTGCCGACGGCTGTAATGAGAGCGAGGCCGACGGCGACCACGACAGGATCGAAGCCACCGTGAGCGAACAAGCCAGCGAGCACGTACCCGCCGATACCCGCGATAGGTGCGCTCGCGGCCGCCCAACTGACGAGGAGCCCGTCGTTCGCGTACGCAACCACGACAGCGCCGAGAATTCCGGCTGGAATCGCCAACTGAACCGCCAGCCAGCCCGCCATCGCGAGATACTGTCCAGTTCCGGCGGCGACGAGATCGAGGGCGAGAAACGTCCCGAACGCGAGTCCGAGACTCGAGGCGACACCCAGTCGCGTCAATCGGTGTCGAGCGCCACAGAGCACACGCGCAGGTCCGCGCCGCCGATTATCGCGTTCGCGAGAACGCTCGAGGACGCCCAGTCGATCCACTGCGAGGACGGCGACCAGCCCGAGGAAAAATGTCACAGAGGCGACTGCGAGTGCGGGCGAGACGGTCGTGGTCGTCGTTGTCGTCGCCGCGGTCCCAGCATCGTCACTGCCGAGCATGCCAACCGGCGCGGGCCCGCGTGCGAGCACGCCGACGACCATCGACAGCAGACCCACGATCACCACCGGCGCGAACAGGCGCTCGAGGGTGTCAGCGAGTCGTTCGACGAGTCCGGGTTCGCCCGCCGCCACGACGACCGCGCGTTTCGACGGCTCGTACACCGTCACCTCACGTCCGTTCTCGCCGTAGCGCGTCTCGACCGCCTCGAGCAAGCCCGCTGACTCGAGTTTGTCGACGTGGTAGCCGACGTTCTGAATGCTCGTCTCGAGGTGATCGGCCAACTCCGAGCGCGTCCGGCCTTCCTCGTAGCAGGCTTGCAGGACAGCTCGTGAGGTCTCCGAGCCGAGCGCGTCGAAGAGCTGGTCTGCGTCCTCGCCCTCGAGGCCGACGACGGCCGGTTCGTCGGGGTCGCCGTCGCGAAGGCGCTTCACGAGGCGGCCGGCGAGTCGGTCCATGTCAGTTGCCTCTCACTCGAGGGTAAAAGCCTGTCCGGGAACTCAAACGGTCGTTTGACTCGCTCATCAACCAAATTGTGTTTGGATAGTGGACGGAGAGCAGCATGGCAACAGAATTATTTTCTGGGTCGGAAACATTACACCAACTATGAATGCGTCGGTCACCGTCACGGATACGACGAAATCCCAACTCGAAGAACTGCAGGCGGAGATCCGTCTCGAGACGGGACAAACGGTGACCCAACAGGAACTCCTTGAGCAGATCGTGCTGAACGTGGAAAAACGCGACGTGATCGACTCGTTTCGCGACTAATTCAAGCCAGATATCGCGTCGGTATCCTGCGGTCGCTTCAGGAACCAGTTACGGCAGCCGCATCAGTCCGCTGTGACCTCGAGACCCGCCGTCTCCTCCTGTCCAATCGCTTCGACGATCAGCTCTGCGATATCGACGATTTCGATCTCGTCTTCGAAGTCGCCGGTTTTGCGGCCGTCTTCGTACATCGTCATGCACATCGGGCAGGCGACGACGAACTTTTCGACTGCGGAGCCGGCCGCGGTGTCCTCGAGGGCTTCGCGAAGGCGTTCCTCGCTCGGCTTTGGCTCTTCCTCGAAGTCCATCCAGAGGCCGCCACCGCCGCCACCACAGCAGAACGAATCGGCGCGGTTGCGTGGCATCTCCTGGAGGTCACAGCCGGTCGCTTCGATGAGTTCGCGCGGGGCGTCGTACTCGTCGTTGTACCGGCCCAGATGGCACGGATCGTGGTAGGTAACGGTGTACTCGAGTTCGGTGCCGGTCAACTCGAGTGCGCCGTCGGTGACGAGTTCTTCGACGGCCTGCGTCCAGTGGAGGACGTCGACCTCGCCGTTTGCGTTCCACTGCTCGTCGTAGTCGAAGGGCATCAGTTCGTCGTCGGCGTGCTCGTCGAAGTTGACCTCAGGATATTCGTTTTTAAATGTATTGTAGGAGTGGGGGTCCGTACAGACGATTTTCTCGAAGTCGCAGTCCTCCCAGGTTTCGACGTGGTGGCCGGCAAGTTCGACGTACAGCAGTTCCTCGCCGACCCGTCGGATGTCGTTCCCGTCAGTCTTCTCGTCCTCGAAGAGGATGCCGAAGCTCACGTCGGCTTCCTGCAAGATTGCCGCCAGCGAGCGGGCGACTCGCTTGTTTCGCTCGTCGTAGCTCGGATAGTCGCCGACGTACCAGAGGTACTCGACTTCTTGCTCGCGAGCGTCAGTGAGGTCGAACTCGAGGTCGTCTGCCCAGTCGGCCCGATTGCGCGGCGAGTCGCCGAACGTGTTGCCGTTTTGCATCACGTTCTGGAAGACATCCTGCATGCTCGGGGAGACGTCGCCCTGATCAGTTAGCTGACGATTGAGCCGCGTAAAGGACTGGAGGTGCTCAATTTCGACCGGGCAGGCGTCCATACAGGCCATACAGGCCATGCAAGATTCCATCGTCTCGGAATCGATCACGGAGGTGCCGCCATCCGCGATGATCGGCTGCTCCTCGCCGCCGGCCTCGAGCGATTCACGATATTTTTTCAGGTCGAGGATCACGTCACGCGGGTCGAGCGGGCGGTCGGACGCTTTGGCAGGACAGACCGACGAACAGCGCCCGCATTTGGTACAGGCGTCCTGGTCGAGCAGTTCCTTCCAGGTGAAATCGTCGATGGAGTCGGCGTTGGTCGCATCCAGATCGGCAGGGACGTTCGGCAGCCGTTTGCCGGCCTTCTCGTCGCGCGTGACGACGTTCGCGAACGACGAGAGCATGTGGAACGGTTTGGCGTAGGGAATCCAGGCGATAAAGAAAAAGGCAAGCAGCGAGTGTGACCACCACGACAGCCAGTGGAGGTTCTCGGCGGTGACCAGCCCCGAGGCGGTGCTGACGCCCGGTTCACCTGCGAGCGGGAGGCCGATGGCACCAAAGAGCAAGCCGAGGCCGTAGCCGACGAAACTGACGACTTCGTGTTCTGGCATGCCCGTCGCGTAGATCCGCAGTCCTTGGAGGAGAAATCCGCCGACGCCGAGGCCAAACAGCGTCCAGATGAAGATATCGTCCTCGCTCGAGGTGTGGCGGCCCCAGAGTCGTTCGTTTCGGACCCAGTAGCGGCGGTACATGGCCATTCCAATGCCGACGACGAACAACAGCCCCATCGCGTCGACCATGAACTGGTAGGCCAGATAGAAGTCGCCCTCCCAGAAGTTGCCCTGCACGATGGGTTCGTAGACGTAGCCATCGATGGCGAGAATCGAGGTTGCGATAAACAGCGTTAGAAAGCCCCAGAAGATGAATGCGTGCATCAATCCGCCGTAGAGATCGCGATTAAATTGCTTCTCGTTCGAGAGTGCAATTTTGGCCGCGCCGAGGACGCGCGCCGGCAGGTCGTTTACCCGAGCGAACGGGTCGTCGTCGCCGTCGGTATAGCGGCTGAACCGGCGGTACACGCCGTAGAGAAAGACTGCAATCGTAATCGCCGCCAGGAGATAGAACACCGCAAAGCCGGTGGAACTGATCCCCCAGTAAGTTTCTCGGGACACTTCCGCTTGCGCCAGAACGTTCATGTTCAACCACGCGGAAGGCGTGACCTTAATTCTTGCCCCCGGATGACATACCATACCCCGACGCAGTCTTGCGAAAATAGAAAACTAAGTTTTCGTTTATTGTCGTTCACGGAGATGATCAGACGGGCCAACGCTAGCTGGCAACAGGCTTAAATAGCCACCCGTCGGGAGTGTCCACTCATGAACGAAAAAACCGAGGAGCTTCGGGATATTTTCACAACTGTCACCGACGGTGAGGCAACCGTCACCCAGTCACAGGAGGATACGCGTGGATCACTCGAGCGCGACGACCAAACGGACGAGGAACGTCTCGAGAACGTGATCACGCAGATGCGAGAGCGCTACGAGTTCGACACGCCGCTGTCGACTGACGAACTCATCACTGTCGCAGAGTCGTTCTACGACGACGAAAGCGACGCAGAAATCGCAGCCGACCTCGGCGTCGAACCCGACGACATCTTCGAGGCTCGTATGTCGTTGCACCTCGTGAGCGAGGACGACGCAGACGAGGTTGATCTCGCGGCGATCCGCAACCGCGAGGAGGACAATGCGACGCTTGCGGCGGAGTACGACGTGAGCGAAGCCAGAATTCGGCGCTACCGCCGGGTCGCCGCTGCCGAAGACGAATCCCGAACGGCAAACGACCGCTACCGCGACGAGTTCGACAGCATCCTCGCGGACGCCGACCTCTCTGCACAGATGACGACCGACGTTCGTGAGGACGGCCTCGAGGACGCAACTGAAGGGATGGAAACGGACGTCGACTTCTGAGAGTTCGTCAGTTCTCGCGTTCGTTACTGCACCCCGCGCATCCGAGGGTTCTTATTGGAAGGCGCGGCCAACGGCGGCATGTCTCGTCAGTTGGTTGCGTTCAGCGACCTACGAACCGCCGCCTACTGCCCGCGAAAGTGCTACTATCAGCGCCGACAGAGTCAAGACGACCGCGAGCCGCCGCCGTCGGTCGAAACAATTCGCTCACTCTCGAGGCGCTACGACGAGTTGCTCGAGGCCGACCCCAAGACGCTCGCCGAGGAGCCACTCGCACTCGAGCCAGTCGCGTATCAGAGCCAACTCGAGACGACGCGCGACCGACTCGCCGCTGATGGCCACTGGCAGCGACTCTGCACTCTGGAGGCTCGAGACGCCCTCCTTACTGGGCGAGACTGTCGCGGTATCGTCCACAAAGTGCTCACGGAGCCACTCGAGCCGGTCCTCGTCTCGACGGGGAAGCCACCGGAGCAAGGCGTCTGGGAGCCCCAGTCGGTACAGGCCGTTGCGGCCGCGAAGGCGCTCGGCTGGGAACACGAAACGCCGATTGAACGCGCTTGGCTCGAGTACCCGGCCTACGGCGTCGTTCGCTCGATTACGCTGACGACGCGGCGGAAAGCACGGTATCGGCGGGCGCTGCGGACAGTTCGAGAGATGGACGGCCCGCCGGCTCGGACCAGCAACCGCTCGAAGTGTGAGCAGTGCGAGTTCGCAGACGAGTGTGGCGTGCGGACGCGAACGCTGCGGTCGCTGCTTGGATTCGGCTGACGGTGCCTAATCCGAAAAGAGGCTCGTGTGAACCGGCGCGAACGAATCCGAATCGTCCTCATCGTCGGTGTCGGTGATGAGCCGGCCTTTGAGGCCGTCCTCGAGCAGTGCCGAGAGCGGCGGGCCGACCTTTTCGGGTTCGACGAGGAAGGCGTCGTGGCCGTGGTCGGATTCGACGACGTGGTGGGCGACGTTGACGTCGGCCTCGCGGGCGGCCTCTGCGAGCGCCTCGGACTGTTCGACGGTGAAGTGCCAGTCGCCGGTAAACGAGAGGAGCAGGAGTTCGCCCTCGAAGGCGGCCAGTGCGTCGGCGTCGCCCTCGTAGCCCGCTGAGAGGTCGAAATCGTCCATCGCGCGAGTCATGTAGAGGTAGCTGTTGGCGTCGAATCGGTCGACGAACTTGTCGGCCTGATAGTCGAGATACGACTCGACTTCGCGGTAGGGGAAGAAGGCGGCTGCGGGATCCGGCGACGTCTCGTGCACCGTTTCGCGGCCCGCCGAGCGACGGCCGAACTTGCGACTCATCGAGGCCTTCGAGAGGTACATGATGTGGCCAATCTGGCGGGCGCGTGCGAGGCCGTCTGCGGGCTCGGGGCCGCCGTAGTAGTGGCCGCCGTTCCAGTTCGGATCGCTCGTGATCGCTCGCCGGGCGACCGTATCGAGTGCGAGCACCTGGGCATCAAGTCGGCCAGCAGCGGCGACGACGCCCGCACAGCCGATATCGTCGGGATAGCGACGTAGCCAATCGAGGACGTTCATTCCGCCGACGCTGCCGCCGATGACGGCGTGCAGCCGGCCGACGCCGAGTTCGTCGAGCAGTTTCCGCTGGGCGCGAGTCCAGTCGCCGACGGTGACCGGCGGGAAATCCGTCCCGTAGGGCTCGCCCGTCTCCGGGTTCTCGCTCGAGGGCCCCGTGGTCCCGTAACAGGAGCCGGGGACGTTCGCACAGACGACGTAGTACTCGGTGGTGTCGATGGCTTTCCCGGGGCCGACGACGTCGCCCCACCACGCGCGGGCCTGGCCTGCAGTTTCGTCGCCCGCGTCGGGTCGGCGCGCGACGTGAGAGCTGCCCGTCAGCGCGTGACAGATGAGGACCGCATTGTCGCCCGTAAACTCGCCGTAGGTCTCGTAGGCGACCTCGAGGCTCGAGATTGTCTCCCCGGAGAGAAACTGAAACTCACCAAGGTCGACTGTACCCTGGGTCGTCATCGTGTCTCGCCCTCCCGACACGCGTGCGTCGCCGCGTCGATAGCTTGCTCGAGATCGGCCAGGATGTCTTCGGGGGATTCGATGCCGACGGACATCCGGATTAGGTCCTCCGTCACGCCGGCTTCTTCGCGCTCCGTGGGCGTAAGTTGTCCGTGTGTCGTACTCGCAGGGTGGATCACGAGCGTCTTTGCGTCGCCGATGTTCGCGAGGAACTGGGCAACCTCGACTTCCTCGCAGAAGGTTTTGCCTGCCTCGTACCCGCCTTCGAGACCGAACGTGACCATTCCACCGTAATCCTCGAGGTAGCGCGTCGCGTTCTCGTGGGTCGGGTGGGCTTCGAGTCCAGGGTTCGTCACCCAGGCGACGTCGTCGTGGTCCGCGAGGTAATCGGCGACGATAGAGGCGTTCTCGCAGTGTTTCTCGACGCGTAGGGGCATCGACTCGAGGCCCTGCAGGGTTTGCCAGGCGTCGAAGGGCGATTGCTGGTTGCCCAGACTGCGCAGCGAGCGAAAGCGAACGGTTGCGGCGAAGGGGGCGTCTGCAAAGTCACGCGAGAAGTCGACGTCGTGGTAGGCGTGGTTCGGACCGGCGATTTCGTCGTAGCCGTGTGCGCCCCAGTCAAAGTTGCCGCCGTCGACGAGCACGCCGCCGACGGTCGTGCCGGAGCCGTGGAGCCACTTCGTCGTCGACTCCCAGACAACGTCCGCGCCGTGCTCGAGCGGTCGACAGAGCGCGGGCGTCGCGAACGTGTTGTCCACGACGAGCGGGACACCGTTGTCGTGGGCGATCTCAGCAAGGCGCTCGAAGTCAGGCGTGACGAGCGAGGGATTGCCAATCGTTTCGACGTGAACGAACGCAGTGTTTTCGTCGATGGCCTCGGCGTAGGCGTCGTACTCGAGCGTCGGGACAAATTTCGTCTCGATGTCCCGTCGAGAGGCCGTCTTCGAGAAGTACGCCGTTGTCCCGCCGTAGGTGTCCGTCGAACAGACCACGTTGTCGCCCGCCTCAGCGAGGACGAGCGTTGCCGAATCGAGTGCGGCCATGCCGCTTGCGGTTGCGACCGCACCTGCGCCGCCCTCGAGGGCAGCGAGGCGATCCTCGAGCGTGGTCACGGTTGGGTTGGCGATTCGAGAGTAGATGTAGCCTTCCTGCTCGAGCGCGTAGAGATCCGCGGCGGTGTCGGCGTCGTCAAAAACGTAAGAGGTCGTCTGGTAGATCGGCGGGGCCATCGCGCCCGTCTCCGAGTCCGGCGATTGGCCGGCGTGGACGCTTCGTGTCCCGAGCCCGCGCTCGGAACAGTCCGACTCGTCGGTCCCGTCGCTCGCGTCGTCGCTCATGTTTAGTATGCATACTACTCGAGCCACATATGCGTCTCAGTAACGGCAAAAACCGCTAATCGTGCAAAGGTATGGCATGAAATAAACGGAACTCAGATCGGGTCGTCCACCTCGAGTGCGGCCTCGAGTTGGGCTCGTTCTTCGCGCAGGGCCTCGAGTTCGTCGGCAACCTGCCCGCTGGCCAGTCGCTCGCGTTCGGCGGGCGTGAGTTGGGCGACCGCCTGTGCGGCCGTCTGCAGACGGTCGTAGTCGATCTCGGGATCGAAAATGAGCGCACGGACGTTTTGGAGTGCAACAACGCCGTCCTCGCCGGCGATTCGCTCGACGAACGGGCGATATTCGCGGACGCGTCGCCGAAGTTCACCCGCCGGACCCGGCGGCCACTCAATCAGCAGCGCCTCGGCGTCGATATTATCAAGGAACGTTCGCTGGGTCGCCACGCGGCGTTTCAGCAGGTCTGCATCGTCGACATAGTGGTCGAGTTTCGACCGGGAGTACTCGGCGTACTCGAGCAGTTCTGGAATCGTGTACTCGCCGGCCGGATCGTCGGTGACGTACGCTCGGAGGTCGTCGGGCGGGTGTTCGTACTCGACGAACGGATACCACCGACTGCGCTCGAGAAGGGCGAACACCTCCCGGGCGGACGCCTCGAGTCGATAGGTTTCGACGGCCTCGCGGATTTCCTCGTTGTAGGTCTCGATTGGCTCGCGCAGGCGTTCGACTGGCGCATCGAGGTCCGCGTTCGCGAGTTCGAGCAAGCGTTCATGCTCTGCGAGTTCGTCGTCGATCTCACGGAGTCGCACTCCGGCCGCAGTCCGGGCGTTCTCGAGTTCCTCGCGGGCGTCTTCGCGTTCGGTGAGCAAGTCGTCGTAGCGCTCGGCCGGCTCGAGTTTTGCGTGAGCCGCCTCGAAATCCGACTCGCTGAGACGGCGTTTGTCGATGGCATCGAGCGCATCTTCGAAGGCCTCGCGTCCGCGCAGGTCATCGGGCAGGTTCTCGACGAGCGTGGCGAACTGCCCCTCGAGTTCGACGTAAGCCTTGAAGTTCTCGCGGCCAGTGCCGGTCGCGCGGTCGACATAGTTCTCAAGTAACGTTGCCGCGTTTCGGTATGCCTCGGCCGCGTCCTCGACGGTTGCAGTTCCCTGTTCGTCGATGCGCTGTTGTGCCTGCTCGAAGCGCTCGCGGGCGGCCTCAAGCGCCTCGAGTGGTGAGTGTGACTGATCGTTCGTGGCGCTCGAGTGGGCGGAGTGACTCATTCGTCGTCGTACACTGCGTCTGGGTCGAACACTTTCTCGCCGACGTTCTCGCCCTCGAGTGTTCGGTAGAAACAGGACCGGTGGCCAGTGTGACAGGCCCCACCGTCCTGTTCGACGATGTACAACAGGGTGTCGGCGTCACAGTCGACGCGGATCTCCTCGACGGCCTGCGTATGGCCACTGGTTGCGCCTTTCTCCCAGAGTTCGTCGCGACTCCGAGAGTAGTAATGGGCGCGCCCAGTCTCGCGTGTCCGCTCTACGGCCTCGGGTGAGACGTACGCGAGCATGAGGACTTCGCCCGACTGGGCGTCCTGGGCAACGGCGGGAACGAGTCCCTTCTCGCCGAAATCGACTGCAACAGCGTCGTCCATACTCGTGTGGTTGTTCGTCGGAGCGATAGGTCTTTTGCCGTGGCTCTGACGGTGGACTCCGACTGTCCCAGACGGCCAACAGCTGCCATTGTAATTGGATGTTTGATACGAAATGGTGGCGATGAAAGCATATTTCGCTCACTTTGGTGGATGTTAGGCAACACTTCTATACAGATGCAGTGTTTGTCTTCGCTCGTGTCAGATGCCGACGAGCCGTGGAAAACGGCTCACACTTCCGACACGGACACCAACACCGGCACTGACCCCTCCGATGCCGGCGACGAAACCGTGTCACCACTCGAGCCCTACGACAGCGATGACTTCTTTCGACGACTCGTCGGAAACACCTCCGAGGGCGTCCTGACAATCGACGAACATAGTACGATTGTATTCGCAAATCCAGCAATCAAAGACATTCTCGGGTATGAACCCGCGGAACTGGTCGGCAGTTCGAAGCTGAGCCTGATTCCAGAGCGACTCCGCGCGGCTCACGCCGCCGGCCTCGAGAAGTATCTTCGAACAGGAAATAAGCATATCAACTGGGGTGGGATCGAACTGCCCGCATTGCACAAAGACGGCCACGAAGTGCCCGTTCTGGTGAGTCTCAAAGAGCACCCAGATACCGAAGAAAAACGCCTCTTTACCGGCCTCTTTCGCGATCTCTCCGATCAGAAACTCCGCGAACGACGCTTTGAAGCCGTCTTCAACAACACCTACCAGTTCACCGGCCTGCTCGAACCCGATGGCACGCTGATCGAGGCCAACGACACGGCGCTGTCGTTTGGCGGCCTCAAGCGCGAAGAAATCGTCGGCACACCGCTGTGGGAGGTAATCTGGTTCCAGTCGAACGAACGGGCGCGAGAAATTGCCCGTAAGGGCGTCGAAAAGGCCGCAAACGGCGGCTTTATCCACGATGAAATCCGCGTACAGGGAGAAGAGCGGTCCGCGATCATCGACTTTTCGATCCGGCCGGTAACAGACCATCACGGCACGATTCGCTGGCTCCTTCCGGAGGGACGCGATATTACCAGCCTCAAAAAGCGCGAGCAACATTTGCAAGTGCTCCATCGCCTACTGCGGCACAACCTCCGAAACGATCTCACCGCAATCGGTGGCTTCGCTGAAACCCTCGAGCGTGAACTCGAGGGCAAACAGCTCGAGTACGCAGCCGAAATCGTCGCCACCGTCGAGGAACTGTCCGAACTGAACGAGACAGCGAAGAAACTCGCCGACGCGGCGCTCGAAAGCGAGTTTGACCAGGAGCCAGTCCAACTGTGGCCGGTCCTTGCGACCGTCGTCGAGCGACTACAGGACGAGTACCCACACAGTCAGATTGTCCTGCCTGAACCAGTGCACCTGCAGGTCGCTGCCGACGAGCGACTCGCGACCGTCTTTCAGGAGGTCCTCGAGAACGCGATTGAACATACGGAGACAGCAGAGCCGGTCGTCGAACTCGAGATTGACGATACAACGCCGGTTTCCATCCACATCACCGACAACGGGCCGGGAATACCCGAAACGGAACAGACCGGGGTGTTCAACGAACAACCCGTGACACAACTCGACCACGGCAGCGGGCTCGGACTCTGGCTCGTCGAACTCATTTTAGACGATTACGACGGCACTCTTTCATATACGGACTCTCCCGGCCACGGCGCTCGCGTGACGATTTCGCTGCCACGCGGCGGGGAGACGGGCTAGAACGCGAACCTAAAAGTACTTCATCGCAGCATTACATGTCTCATTCGAGTCGACTCTCGATGCCCCTCCGCCCGCCGAACCGCACGTCCGGATCGACGGCCTTTCTGCCGATCTTCCTCGCGAATCTTGTCCCGCTCGTCGGTGTCCTCTGGTTCGGCTGGCAGTCCGGGACGCTCGTGTTCATCTACGGCCTCGAGATTGTGCTCTCGCTCGTTCTGGCGGCTGGGAAAGCCCTGTTCGCACAGCGGCCGCCGCCAACCGACGGGAGCGGCGTCATATCGGTTTCGGAGGCGCGACTGGTGAACAAGCGTGGATCTGTGCAGCCGAGTCACCGGCTGCCGCCGATCCCGCTGCGAAACGTGCCGTTCGCTCTTGGTGTGAGCTTTCTCGTCGGCGCGTACGCGATCATGCTCGTCGCAGTCGTCGCCATTGTCGTCGACGACGCAGCGCAACTCACGCAGACCGGCGTTCTCCTGAGCGTGCTTGCGCTCTGTGGCGGTCAACTCCTCGAGACGAAACGGGAGTATTTCGGCCGACGAGCCTACGAGCGCGTCTCGCCGCATGCGGTTATCGAACCGCCCGCCAGACAGCTCTTCGTGGTGGTGTTCGTGCTGGCGTTTCTCGGCCTGCCCGTTGGCTCGACGGCGACGCTCGCGGCCGTCGTCTGCGTGAAAGTACTAGTCGAATGGTCGACGATTCGAGCGACTCGAGCGGACGCCGAGACGAACCGGTTCGTCGACCGCTTCGCTGAGTGGCTGTCCGGGTCGCCAGCGGACCAAGCACGCCGCGACACGCGCGTTCGCGTCCCATCCACGCCCCCGAGCGAGCGCGTTCGGACTGACCGAACCGCCGTCGCCCTCGAGGGCGTGCTCCTCGCGCTCTGGGGAACCGGCGCATACCTGCCGTTTGTCGGCGTCGGCTGGTTCTTTATTTTGCTCGTGGTCGTCGCCTGGGCAGACTCCATCCTGTTGTTCTGGCTCGGTGTGGTCGCGTTCGGCCTCTTGCTCGTCGCGATTGTTGCGATCCAGTTCGTCCGTTACGACCTGGTCTACGGCACGCTCGAGTACCAGCGTCGGGGCGACTCGCTCGTGGCGTACGATTGGCTGGTCGACGAGCCACAGTGGACGGCCCCGGTCGAGGACCTCCGGGATGCGGCCGTCGTCACCGACCGGTTCGCCGACCGCGTTCTCGGAACGCGAACGATTCGGGTAACAACCGGCTGGGGCACGCAGGAGCAAGAGAGACGACTCGGGCCTGTCTCGGAACCCGAGCGACTCGTCGACATGACGGCGGTCCCGATTTCGACGACCGACCTCGAGCCGATCAATCGCCCGCTCGCGGCCGGTGCAGTCGTCCTCGCTGTTGGAATCGTGCTGACGGTCCCGGCGGTGATCGTTGCTCCTTCCGTCGACATCGGCGCACACCTCGAGACGCTGTGGCTGGTCCCATTCGCCCTCGTTGTTCCCTGGAAACTCTGGAAGCAGGCCTGTCCGGAGCCTGCATAACGGAGAGGACAGTTCCACCGGCAGAACGACTCAGCATCGCCGCTCGAAATTGTAACTCGAATCCGTCTCAATTACTCGAAACGTGTGTAGTTTTTGCCAGGCAGGGACACAACGGAAGGGTTTACCTACTCGACCTGATTGAGTCGCGCATGAAGGTGCTGGTCACAGACCCAATCGCGGATGCGGGTCTTGACGTACTTAGAGACGCCGGCCACGAAGTCGAAACGGGCTATGAACTCGAGGGCGAGGCACTCCTCGAGGCGGTTTCCGACGCGCACGGACTGATCGTCCGCTCGGGGACCGAAGTCACCGATGAAGTGCTCGCGGCGGCCGAGGAACTGGTGATCGTCGGCCGAGCAGGGATCGGCGTCGACAACATCGACATCGACGCGGCGACCGACGAGGGTGTCATCGTCGCGAACGCCCCTGAGGGTAACGTTCGCGCGGCCGCAGAACACACCGTCGCGATGACGTTCGCGACCGCGCGGTCAATCCCGCAGGCACACATCCGTCTGAAAGATGGCGAGTGGGCGAAAAGCGAGTATCTCGGCACGGAACTCAACGGCAAAACGCTCGGCGTCGTTGGCCTCGGCCGCGTCGGCCAGGAGGTCGCGAAAAAGCTCGACTCGCTGGGCATGGACATCGTCGCCTACGATCCCTACATCAGCGAGGAGCGCGCCCAGCGCATCGGCGCAGAACTCGTCGAGTTCGAGGACTGTCTCGAAGCCGCCGACTTCCTGACGATTCACACGCCGCTGACTCCCGAAACCGAGGGCCTGATCGGCACAGACGAACTCGACCTGCTCGAGGGCGGCTACATCGTCAACGTTGGCCGCGGTGGCATTATCCAGGAGGACGCACTCGCCGCAAAAGTTGCGGACGGCACCGTTGCCGGCGCAGCACTCGACGTCTTCGCCGAGGAACCACTGGCGACGGACTCCCCGCTGCTCGAACAGGACGACGTGATCGTCACGCCCCACCTCGGCGCATCGACCGAAGCAGCCCAGGAGAACGTCGCAACCTCGACGGCTGAACAGATTAACGCTGCACTCCTCGAGGAACCCGTCGCAAACGCACTCAACGCGCCGTCGATTGATGAGAGCGCGTTCCCACGCGTCGAACCCTACATCGACATCGCAGAGACCGCTGGCAAGGTCGCTGCACAGTTGCTCGAGGGCCGTATCGAGAACGTCGAAGTCACCTACGAGGGTGACATCGTCGATGAGGACATCGAATTTGTCACCGCCAGCGCGCTCAAAGGCGTCTTCGAACCGCTCGAGTGGCAGGTCAACGCCGTCAACGCGCCACAGATTGCAGAGGACCGCGGCGTCGACGTGACCGAATCGAAGACCCGGCAGACAGCAGACTTCCAGAGCCTGATTTCGGTGACCGTGAGCAACGACGACGACTCGGTCACCGTCGAGGGGACGCTCTTTGCGGGCGACGACCCGCGAATCGTTCGCGTCGATGGCTACCGCGTCGACGCCATCCCCCACGGCAAGATGGTCGTCACGCGCAACACGGACGAACCGGGCGTCATCGGCCTTATCGGCTCCGTTATGGGCACACACGACGTCAACATCGCAGGGATGTTCAACGCCCGTGAGACGATTGGCGGCGAGGCACTGACCGTCTACAACGTCGACGGACAGGTCCCAGAGGCCGCAAAAGCAGAACTCAACGACGACGACCGCATCATCGGCGTCGACTACATCACGCTGAACGGCCAGGAGTAGCAACTCCGACCTCGAGTCCATCGGCTTTTTCTACTCGAGTTCGACTCGCAGCGGCGACTAGTAGGTAAACAAGCGACGCCCGCAGCACCCGCGCTGAAGACAGCACAATCAGAAGTCGACCACTCCGACCCGAAGCGATCACTCCGACTCGGAGAGATCCGGCGGCGCGCCGGTCACGCGAGCGACCTGTCCATCGAGTTCGGACTCGGTCACGTCGCTCGAGATTTCTTCAAATGCGTCAATCATGTCGTCGGTGACCTCGACGTCGTCCTCGAAGATGGCGACCCAGGTCATCGAGTCGGCCATCGGCTCCGGACTCGAGACGCCCCAGAGGATGATATCCTCGGCGGCGATGTCGATGCCCGTTGGACTGCCATACTGGCCGCTAATCGTGTTCTCGTCAGGAAGTTCCGCAAAGAGCTGTGCGACCGTCTCGTCGGTTTCCTCGAGACGTGCTTCCTCGCCGTAGCGGGCGTCGATTCGCTGCTCGTAGTCGGTGCCGATGACGATGGCGGTCGGCCCGACTGCAGCCGAGGGTCCGTCGCTCGTTGGCTCGAGGATGCCGTAGCCGCGGTACTCGTCGGTGACGGTGAAGCCATCCGCGGCCGCTGCGCCGTCGATCATCGCATCGACGTCGAACGCGCCGAAAAAGACCTGCGTGGATGACTGTGAGAGGTGGGCGTCGACAGTCGCTGCGGAGACGTCGAAAAACGATGGGAGGTCGCTCCCGAAGCCCTCGGGAATCGTCTCGGTGTAATCGAAGCGCCGGCTCCCGGTTCCGGAATCGTCATCGAGCAGCCACGCACGGAACTCAGCGTGGTCCCACTCCGGCGGCGTCTCGGGGCCGGAAATGTCCGGAATGTCGTCTTCGCTCTGCACGCCTGTCTCGCTGTCGTCGGACTCGTTGTTCGTCTCGGTGGACGGGCTCTCGTGATCATCACTGCTACTTGCACAGCCGGCGAGGCCCGCGAGACCGGCCGCCGTCGCCGCTACGGCACCGCGACGTGTCAGGGTCGTCCTCGAGTCTGTCATACAGTGGCCCACCACGAACGGAGTCATAACTGCTCGTGACTGTCCGCTGTGTGAGAACATCCGAAAGTGGTGACAGCGCCCGGCGGTGCGAACGTCATTGTCACGAACCGCTCAGGCAACACATTGCCACACAAAACCTGAACTGGTTTATTGGGGGCCGCACAATCACCGGTCGATGACAGTCGTCGCCTTCGACTTCGATGGAACGCTTTCTGACTCCGAGATGACCGTCCTGCTCGGCGAGCGCTGTGGCGTCGCCGACGACATGGCCGAGATTACCGAGGCCTCGATGAACGACGAAATCGACTACGCCGAGAGCCTGCGCAAGCGCGCCGCCTTGCTCGAGGGCCTGCCAGCCGAGGATGCCCAGGCCGCCTTCGAGAAAGTCGAACTCCGCGAGGGTGCAGCGGACCTGATCGCCGAACTAAACGAGTCCGGCGTCACGACCGCGATTCTAACCGGTGGGTTCGAGAAGGGCGTCGCGACCGCCCTCGAGCGCGAGGGTGTCTCGGTCGATCATATCGTCTCGAATCGTCTGCCGATGGACGACGCCGAAACGGAACTGACCGGCGACGTAACGGGCTCGCTCATCGAGGGCACCAAAGACACCGCCCTCGAGAACCTCGCGAGCGACGTCGACGCGTCCCTCGAGGACTGCGTCGCCATCGGCGACGGCGCGAACGACCTCCCGATGCTCGAGGTCGCCGGCCTCGCAATCGGCTTCGAGCCGAAACCGGCCGTCGAACCCCACTGTGACGTCGTCGTCACCTCGATGAGCGAGGCGCGTGAGGAACTTATCGCGGACGACGTGCTCACGGCAAACTAACGCGAGCGCGACAACGTGCGCAGCGAGGCGGGCAGTTGGGATATACCAACGAGACGTTGATACCGCCGTACCACATAGCGTTCGTATGCGCGAATTCGCTTTTACGATCACCTACGACCACGGTGCGGACCACCTGATGGACACCTTCATCGACCATCCGGGGCTCTACGCGCGAACCGTCTCCTGTCACGCCACCTCGGAGACGATGTGGCGACTCGACGAAGTGACCGGGCCACGCGAGGCGCTTTCCGTCTACGACGACCGGCTGGCGAATCTTTCTCGGTGCTCGAGCGTGCGCGGGATGGGTGGCTGTCCAATCGACTGGACCCACGAAACCCTCGCCGAGCGCCCGACGCGCCGACTCATCTACTCTCGCCAATCCGAGGGCGACGGCTGCCGGTCGGTGCCGTATCTCGCCGCCACACATCTCGAGGACGGCGTGCTCTGTCGGGCCGAACAGCACGGCCACGAGTACAAGTGGCGGATTCTCGCCGAAGACGACGCCGCCGTACGGCCGATCTACGACGAACTCGAGGGGAACCTACGCGAGGGACTCAGCCTCGAGTTCGAGCGCGTCAACGGCGCGAACGAGTGGCCCGACGAGCACGCGACGCAGGCGGAGTTACCCTACAAACAGCGCGACGCCCTCGAGTTGGCCGTCGAGTACGGCTACTACGATAGTCCGCGACGCCACTCGATTCAGGAAATCGCCGAGGCAGAGGAGATTCCGACCTCGACGCTGCAGTACCGCCTGACGCAGGCGGAATCCTGGCTCGCGACGACATTCGTCTCGAGCGAGACGGGTGATCCAGTTGTGCAGGCGATGCAGATGACGGCGACCGACTAAGCGGTGCGTTGGAGACTTTTAACATCCCAACTGAGCAGCGGCGCTTTCAGAATCGGGCAATACTCGAGAGGACGAACGCCGTCCAGGCGAGCGCCAGCACGCCGTACACCAGATCAGTACCGTAGGCGGGCGGAACGAACGCGACCCAGAGCGCGCCGCCGGTGACGACGGCGAGCAGTCCTGCCACGAGGGTGGGTCCGGACAGCCAGGGGTGGAAAAGTCCCTGTTCGCTGTCGGTCGAATACCGCCAGAACAGCACTCCCGAGCAACAGCCCGCGATCACGAGGACTGGCGTCACCCACGTCAGCGTCGGCGTGACGAATCCGGACTGCGTTCCGCCGAGCAGCAACACGGCGGTGAGAATAGCGAGAGCAGCCGCCTCGAGCGCGAATCGGACCGGCCTCGAGAGTGAGCGGTGTGTCGCCATCTGCGTATACGTGAGGATGTTTCAGCGAGTCATCAATAAATACTTCGACAAATTGTGAGCTGAGACGGTGCTCGCGCGACTGGCTCGAGGGTCGTGTCACACTCGGGGCACGTATTGGAATATACCGAACGAAATTCCAACTCCAAGCAGGCGGTACAATCGGGTGAGAACAACTATGCAAGCAGACGACACCGAAACCGACTCGAGCGTCTCGCGACGGAACTACCTCGGACTCAGCGGCGGCGCACTGGCGGCGCTTTCCTTTGCCGGCATCGGCAGCGCCAACGAGGGCAATCCCGGGCGCGGACGCGGTCGTGGACAGGGACCGGGCCACGGAAACGGACTCGAGAGCGGACGGCTCCTGATCGAAAACGGCACGATTGTCACGGTCGACGAGGAACACGGCGTTCTCGAGAACGCGAGCCTGCTGGTCGAAGACGGCCGAATCGAGGAGATCGGTCACGACATCGACGCGCCGGGCGCGGAGACCATCGACGCGAGCGATTCCATCGTCTTCCCCGGCTTCGTCAACTCCCACCACCACACCTGGCAGGCCGGCGTTCGCGGCGTCGCCGGCGACTGGTCGTTCATGGAGTATCTCGAGACGATGCTCGGCGAAATCAGCAGTCACTACACGCCCAACGACGTCTACCTGGGCAACCTCTTTGGCGCACTCGAGCAGTTGAACGCGGGGACGACGACCGTGATGGACTGGTTCCACGTCGCCAACTCGCCCGGCCACACGAACCGAGCGATTGACGGCCTCAAGGACGCGGGCATCCGCGCCGTCTTCGCCCACGGCACGCCCGGCGACGACAACGAGACGTGGTGGGACGAGAGCACGGAACCCCACCCGGACGATATCCGCCGCGTGCACGACGAGCGATTCGCCGACGCCGACGAGGACGACCTGCTCACGCTCGCGATGGGGATTCGCGGCCCCGACTACTCGAGCGATGAGGTCGTCACCCACGACATCGAACTCGCGCGCGAACTCGACATCCGGGCCTCGATGCACATCGGCTCGCTCGGCCCCGGCGGCGTCGAAACACTCGCGGAACTCGATCTCCTCGGCGACGATCTGAACTACGTCCACGGCAACCGCTTGACCGACGAGGAATTCGAACTCATCGGCGACTCCGGTGGCTCGGTCTCGATCACGCCCGAAGTCGAGATGCAGATGGGGATGGGCATGCCACCGCTCCGAGAGACGCTCGAGGGCGGCGCAATCCCGTCAATTGGCGTCGACATCGTCTCGAACGTCAGCGGCGACATGTTCACCCAGACCCGCACGGCGCTCCAGACCCAGCGCGCACTCGACAACCAGCCGACCGTCGAGGCCGGCGAGCAGGTGATGGAACTCTCGTTGACCGCTCACGACGCCCTCGAGTTCGCGACGATTGAGGGTGCTCGCGCGCTTGGCCTCGCAGACGAGGTTGGCTCGCTAACGCCCGGAAAACGCGCGGATATCGCCATGATTCGGACGGACGACATCAACACGGTGCCATCTCACAACCCCGTCGAGACGATTGTCTTCCAGTCCGGCGTCGAAAACATCGACACCGTGCTGGTCGACGGCGAGATCGTCAAACGCGATGGCGACCTCTACAACCAGACCGGCCGGCGACACCAGCACCAGCTCGTCCAGTCCGGCCGCCGCGTCCTCGAGCAAAGCGGCCTCCTCGAGGAGTAAGTGAGAAACTGAACAGAGAGGTTGAGCGGGAAGACCGTGGGCATCCGGCCCCGCTCAACAGAGTGACGAGCGAACAGTTTCTGCAGTTTGTCACCGTTGTCCTGTTTCATCCAGTACAACACGTCGGTTCTCGAATTGGTCGAAAGCAGCGACTATACGCCTTCAGAACCGATTTCAACACCGAGGGAGTTATTAACTCGTGACCGAGTAAGTAGATTCGATGATGTGGCAAGATCTGGTCTTCATGTTCGGCAGTGGCCTCTCGATTGTCTTTCTCGCCCCAACACTTCGCAATGCGAGTGCGAACGTGCCGTTAGGGACGAGTCTCCCCTCAATGGGAATCGGGTTCGTCTACGGGGTTACGTTCTTTACGCTCGGGATGACCCTCTCTGCGGCCGGAGCCATCGCGTCGGGGACAATGTGGTCGCTGATCGCGCTCTTTCGCTCGCCTGCCTCCCAGCGCGTTCGAACCACCACAACGCTGTTTGCGAACGACCTCTCGCGCTGGTACGACCGCCGCCGCTCGGATCGCGTCGTCGCCGACCAGTACGTTCTCGAGTAACGCCGTCCGCCGCTTTTTTCACCGCTCTTCGCCGTTTTCACCCTCGAGCCACGCCGCAATCTCATCCGCCAGTGCACCACGACGGTGAATCGTCTCGCTCGAAACGTCGACGACCGTACTCTCAGTGCCTGGCGTTTCGCCGCCGTCGAGGACGACCACCTCCTCGCGGACCTGCCCGTCGATCTCCGCAACCGTCCGGGCGCTTGGCTGACCGCTGACGTTGGCGCTCGTGGCGGTGATCGGACACGGCGCGGCCTCGAGCAGCGAGAGTGCCTGTTTGCAGTCGGGCACTCGAATCCCAACCCGGTCTCGGCCGGCACACAGTACGTCCGGGACAACACTCGTCCGCTCACACAACAGCGTGATCGGGCCGGGCAGAAATCGCTCGGCGAACGCCCGTTCGCGCGCGGTCGCCTCGATATACCCCGCCTCGAGGGCCGTCTCGAACGTCGGGACGGCGAGCGAGACCGGTTTGTCTCGATCCCGGCCTTTCACCTCGAAAGCGCGCTCGACGGCCGTCGACTCGAGTGCGTTCGCGCCGAGGCCGTAGACGGTTTCAGTCGGGTAGACGACGAGGTCGCCATCGCCGAGTGCGTCCGCTGCGCGCGCAATCGCGCGGTCGTCACTGGCGTTATTCGCGTTCATACCTGTCTCTCGCGGCGGAATCGGCAAAAGAATACCGTCCGCGAGTCGCGCGTCCGTCGATTCTGTCTGGGCACCTACTCGAGGTCGAGGTCGAGTTCGTCCTCGAGCGCGTCGTAGTCGGGGAACTCCGGCCACTCGTCTGCGGCCCAGGCGTACTCGACGGTGCCGTCCGAATCGAGCGCGATGATCGCGGGTCGCGGCTCGCTGATTCCCGCCATGCCGTCGACATCGTGTTCGATTCCGTAGGCGCGTGCCACGTCGTTCGCCGGATCCGCGAAGATCCGCGCCTCGAGGTCGTTCTCCTCGAGGAATCGTGTGGCGGTGTAGGGGTTCGCAGCCGACACGCCGACGAGTTGGGTCTCGGATGCCGCTGCCCAGCCGCGTTCGGCGAGTTCGTCCCAGACGTAGGTTGCGAGAAACGAGCCGATCATCGGCGTGAACACGAGGATCGTCCGCTCGGCCTCGGCGACTACCGACGACAGCGAGCGATCCGTCCAGAACTCGTCGGTCACGAGCGGCCTGGTGAACGCGGGCGCGTCCTCGCCGGGGTCGGGGTGAGACGCCGGCTCGAGGTCGACGACGTCGAACGCCGGCATCAGTTGTCACCTCCAGCGGATGCCGGCTCGGACTCGGCGTCCGAATCGCCGCCGTAGGTCGCCTCGAGATACTCGACGATGTTTCCGCTTTCGGCCATCGTGACGCCAGTGTTCTCGTCGACGATCACCGGCACCGTTCGCACGCCAGCGACGCGCTTGACCACGTCACGTTTCGAGTGTAACGGCTCAACGAAGCGCGACTGATAGGCGAGGTCGAACTCGCCGAGCAGGCGGGCAACGCGCTCACAGAACGGACACCCGTGCAACCGATAGAACGTAATCGGAGTCTCGGCAGGTTCCATACACGTTCGTTCGGTAACGGCCCGGGAAAGCGTGTCGTTAGCGGTGAGTTACCCCTGAAATGGAAAACGGTTAACCGATACGGGCCCAATCGTCTCCATCAATGGCGTTATCTCTGCTGTTCGAGGCCGTGCTCACTGCCCCCGAGCTATCAGTAGTCGGGCTCGAACTCGAGGACTCGACGATCACGATCCTCGGCGTAGTCGCAGTTACCGTTCTCATCTTGCTGTCTGGGTTTTTCTCCTCGTCAGAAATTGCGATGTTCAATCTTCCGAAACACCGACTCGAGGGGATGGTCGAGGACGGCATCAAAGACGCGGCCCTCGTCAAGGAACTCAAAGACGACCCGCATCGGCTGCTCGTAACGATTCTGGTCGGGAACAACATCGTCAATATCGCGATGTCATCGATTGCAACGGCGATCCTGTCGATGCACTTCGGGGGGCTGGTCGGCGTGTTGCTCGCGACGTTCGGGATCACCGCGCTCGTCCTCCTGTTCGGCGAAAGCGTCCCCAAATCCTACGCGGTCGAGAACACGGATTCGTGGTCTCGGCGTATCGCAAAACCACTGAAAGCCACGGAGTACCTGCTCTTTCCACTGATCGTTCTGTTCGATTACCTTACTCGGCAGGTGAACAAGCTCATCGGCTCGACGGGAGCCATCGAGTCACCATACGTCACCCGCGACGAAATCCAGGAAATGATCGAATCCGGGGAGCGAGAGGGTGTTCTCGAGGAAGAAGAACACGAGATGCTGACCCGCATCTTCCGGTTCAACAACACCATCGTCAAGGAAGTCATGACGCCGCGACTCGATATGACCGCGGTACCCAAAGACGCGAGTATCGACGAAGCTATCGAAACCTGCATCCAGAGCGGCCACGCCCGGATTCCCGTGTATGAAGGCAGCCTCGACAACGTTCAGGGCGTGGTCCACATCCGCGATCTCGTCCGCGATCTCAACTACGGCGAAACCGAAGCCGAAGACCTCGAGCTTGCAGATCTGATCCAGCCGACACTACACGTCCCCGAATCGAAAAACGTCGACGAACTCCTGACCGAAATGCGCGAGAATCGGATGCACATGGCCATCGTCATCGACGAGTTCGGCACCACCGAGGGCCTCGTCACGATGGAGGACATGGTCGAAGAGATCATCGGCGAAATTCTCGAGGGCGGCGAGGAACAGCCAATCGAGGAAATCGACGACCGAACTGTCCTCGTCCGCGGCGAAGTCAACATCGAGGACGTCAACGAGGCCATGGAGATCGATCTGCCCGAAGGCGAGGAGTTCGAAACGCTTGCAGGCTTCATCTTCAACCGGGCTGGCCGCCTCGTCGAAGAGGGTGAGGAAATTACCTACGACGGCGTCCGGATCACCGTTGAAGACGTCGAAAACACCCGTATCATGATGGCTCGACTGCGAAAGCTCGAGGACATGGACACGGAGACGTCGGCAGAGAACGGTGAAGACGGTGGCACAAACGGGACGGCGGACCAACAGAACGGCTAGAGGCTAAAACGTATACGCAAACGCCTACGACGAGCGAAAGCGGGATGGGAGCCACCCGCGAATCCGCTGGCGGACTTTCTCGGAGAATCGCAGTCGCCGAGCGTCGACAGTCGACCGAACATCGTCAGCGACTGCGGGTGGAACGACGATGCGACGCGGGCCGGCAACATACTGCCCATCCGGCTGGGCGTACTCGAGCGTGAGGATGGCCGTGTCACCGACCGTCCGACTCGAGACGGCGTTGATGTCGGCGAGGTCGATTGCTTGATCCGGGTCGTAGAGGTAGATCGTTTCGTCTTTGCGGTCGAACGCGCCAACGGAGTGCAAAAACGACGCTAGCGCAAGGCCGATCAGCGCAAGGGGAATCGTCGCCGCAGCGAGGCCGGTAAAGGGGCTTTCACCACCCGCTCCAAGGAATTCAGGCTGGGCGGCGATTCGTCCCATCACCATCAGTGTCGCGATGAACACTGCCATGATGACCGTGCCAAGTGCCGCGTTCAGCACCCGGTCGAGACCACTGTGATCGGGCATCGGTACCGGCAGCGGAGCCAGTAGTCGCTCGAGTTGGGCCGCCGAGTTACTACTGAGTACCACCGCGAGGATGGTGACGATAGTCGCGGCGACGGCTGCAAGGATAACGGCTTGAAACACATCACCGGCTTGCCCTGCAATATCGTACAGCCGCCAGACGGCGATGATCAATACCATCGCAAAGAGCGTCCCGACACCGAACGACCACAGCAACCGAAGCGTTCTCGAGGTGGTGGCATCACGTCGCCACTGGACCGTGCCGGGGTCGTCCGGGTCGACGGGCGAATCCGCGTCCATAGATGAACCTGACCGCCCAGTCGGTAAAGCCCGTTCGGTCTGGAACTACAGTGGTACGAGCGTCGAAACCGGCCTCGAGCGCTCAGAGAAAGAGCAAAGCGAATCCGTAAAAGCCGACAAACGAGATGATGATCGAGCCGGCGAGCGAGCCGATCCACGCGAGGACGGTGTAGCCCATTTTACGGGCGCTGACGCCGCCGCCGGCACCGGCTGCCGCGTAGCCGCTCCCGATGATCGAACTGACGATAATCTCGTTAAAGGAGACGGGGATGCCGTAGAGAACAGCCGTCTGTGCGATGAGAAACGACGGGATCAACGCGGCGATAGACCGGCGTGGCCCGAGTGAGGAGTAGTCCTGCGAAATCGCCTTGATCATCCGTGGTGCGCCGGTCCACGAGCCAAGGAGCAGCCCGAATCCGCCGCCGACCAGAAGTGCGAGCAGTGGCAACTCGAGGTCGCCAGACAGCGGAATCAGCGGCCCAATCGCCAGTCCAACCTGACTCCCACCGGCGGAGAACGCGACCAGTGCACCGAGAATTAAGAGGAAGTGTCGCTCGCCGCGTTCGGTACCCTTGCGAAGGTCAACGCCAATCGCGCCTGCCCAGAGACCAGCCATCACCGCTGTGACGACAAGGATACCAGCGAACTCGGGAATCGGAAGGAACTCGCTCGTCGACTGTGCAATCGATTCGCCCCCGGCATCAGCAGAGCCCAGGATGGCGAACTCGATGTTTGCGATGAGAATGCCGACAAATCCGGCGAGGACCATGATTGAGATTTCTTCAGAGATTGGTTCGCTGCGTAATAATCGGGCAATCACATAGGCGAGTCCACCACCGACGAACGGCGTCAAAATCCACAGCGTCGCGATTTCGATATACTTCGGCCACGCTGGATCGCCGCCCATTGCGAGCCCGACACCGATTACCGCACCGGTGACGGTAAATGCCGTCGCAATCGGATACCCCGCGAAGACGCCAATCGCGACCAGTGTCGCCGCGATGACGAGCGCAATCGTCGCTGCCGGTGCCGACAGGACGACGCCACCGATCAAATCGTTTCCAACCGCTTCGGAGACGTTCGCTCCCTGTAACACTGCACCAGCAAAGCCAAGCAACCCGACGAGAAAGCCGGCCCGCATCACCGAAATCGCGTTTGCCCCAACCGCTGGCGCGAACGGAGTCGACCCGCTCGAGCCTGCGCCGATTGCCCAGGCCATAAAGAGGCTGGCAACTGCAGCTACGAGAAACGTCGCAATCGTCGCGGGATCGACCATCTACGGGACTCCTACTGGCCGATGCTACAAGTGTGTGCCGACCTGCAGTTGTCGCAAATGCGCTCGAGGGCGTCGATTCACTGTGAGTCCCAGAACTGACTGCGGGGTTACGTAAACGTCGGGCGATCAGAAGAAACAGTATGTTCAGTTTTGTAGATTATTTTCGCGGTCATACAGTCGAAACACCGGCAATACATCTTAAGACATAAACCGCTGCCACGGGAGTAGTACGTAGAGCAATGGCAAAAAAGCGCGAACCACTGAACCGACGAGCATATTTGAAAGCGGCTGGGGCATCAGGCGTTGCGCTCACGACACTTGCCGGCTGTCTCGAGGATGCTGGCAACGGTGACGATGATGCCGATGCTGGCAACGGAAACGGCGACGACACCGATGACGGCAACGGCGACGACGCCAGCGACGAGGACACTGGTAACGGTGACGACACCGAGGACAACCAGATCATCGCCGGCACCGCACCTGGCTTCGAGCCGTTCGAGATGACCCGCGACGGCGAACTCGTCGGCTTCGACATTGACCACCTCGAGGCCGTCGTCGAAGAGACCGACTACGAACTGGTCGAGTGGGAGGAGTACGAGTTCGACTCGCTGATTCCGGCCCTCGAGAACGAAAGGATCGACGTGATCGCAGCGGCGATGACGATCACCGAGGAGCGCGAGGAGTCGATTGCGTTCAGCGATCCGTACTACAGCGCAGACCAGTCGGTGCTCGTCGAAACGGGCGCTGGTTTCGAACCCGAGTCACTCGAGGACTTAGAGGGAAGCCAGGTCGGTGCGCAATCGGGGACGACCGGCGAAGGAATCGTTCAGGACGAACTGATCGACGAGGGACTCATCGAGGACGACGACTACACATCCTACGATAACTACGTCTATGCGATTCAGGACCTCGAGCGCGGACTGATCGACGCCATCATCATCGACGAACCAGTCGGGAACTCGTTCCAGGACGACCACGAGGTCGAAGTCGCCTTTACCTACGAGACCGACGAGCAGTACGGCCTCGGGATCCGTCAGGGCGACGACGACCTGCAGGCGGCCCTCAACGAGGGGATCGCCGCCGTCGAGGAGTCGAGCGAGTACGACGAGATTACCCAGGAGTGGTTCGGCGAGTAACCCTCGCCGGTTGCGGCTCTCTCACTACATATGGATTTCGCCGTCCCGCTCGCGGAGAGTACAGCGCTTTTGGCCGACCAGCACCAGCTGGTGGCGATCAACGACGCCCTGATCGAACAGTATCTCGGTGAGGACTGGGCGTTCGTCTACCGGAATCGAGAATATCTGTTCTGGGGCCTCATCGTTACCATCGCACTGACGCTGACCAGTATCTTGCTTGGCTTTCTAGCAGGATTTCCCGCCGGCGTAATCGAAACGTACGGAAGCGGGTACGTCCACTCGTTCGTCCGGAAATTTGGCGTCTTGCTCCGCGGAACGCCGATTCTGGTCATCATGCTGTTTACGTACTTCGCGCTCCCGCTCGAGCCAGTGTACAACGCGGTTCAGGCGGGCGTCAACGCCTTCGAGGTGGTTCTCGGGCCGACGCCGTTTACGGGCCCGGACGTCCCCGATGCCTTCATCGCGGCGACGATTGCACTCGGCTTTCGGAGCGCAGCCTACCAGTCACAGATCTTCCGTGGGGCGCTCCAGAGCATTGACGACGGACAGATGGAAGCCGCTCGCTCGATTGGCATGAGCCGACTCGAGGCGATTCGACACGTGATTATGCCACAGGCGCTGCGTCGGAGCGTGCCCGGCTTCCAGAACGAGTTTACGATTGTGCTCAAAGACACCTCGATTGCCTTCGCCATCGGGCTTGGCGAACTGCTCAGGCGCAGCCAGGACCTGTTCTTACAGCAAACGACTGCCGTACTCGAGGTCATCATCTTCATCAGCCTCATCTACTTCGTGTTGACGTTCACAACGAATCGGATGCTCGATGCGTTGAGTACTCACTTTGCAATCCCAGGTGAATCGTCATGACCGAACACCACCCAACTGAGACGACTGACGAACCGGGCCACGAGACGACCGACCAGACGGGCGAGACGCCGCTGCTCCGAATCGAGGACGTCTGGAAATCCTACGGCGACGAGGAGGTCCTTCGCGGCATCGACCTCACGGTCGACCGCGGCGACGTCGAGGTGCTCGTCGGTCCGAGTGGCAGCGGCAAGTCGACACTGCTTCGCTGTCTCAACCGACTCACCGAGGTCGATCAGGGACAAATCTATCTCGAGGATCTCGAGGTGACGGCTGCAGACACCAACCCAGACACCGTCCGCCAGCAGATCGGCATGGTGTTTCAGGATATCAACCTGTTCACGCATCTCACCGCTCGCAAGAACATTACGCTCGGTCTCCGCAAGGTTCGCGGGATGAGCGCGGAAGAGGCCCGCCATCGAGCCGACGCCGAACTCGAGCGCGTCGGCCTCGCGGATCAGGCAGAGTCGTATCCGGCACAGCTCTCGGGCGGCCAGAAACAGCGTGTCGGCATCGCCCGCGCGCTCGCGATGGACCCCGAAGTAATGTTGTTCGACGAGCCAACCAGCGCGCTCGATCCCGAACTGAGCAACGAGGTGCTCGAGGTGATGGCCGAACTCGTCGCTGACGGGATGACGATGGTCGTCGTCACCCACGAGATGCGGTTTGCACGCGGCGGCGCGAGCGGGATTACGTTCCTCGCGGATGGCGAAATCGTCGAGCGAGGGCCACCCGACGAGCTGTTCGAGAATCCAACCCACGAGCGAACCGAACGCTTCTTCGAGAGCATTCGCCATGACTGAGAAGACGACACCGACTCGAGCGGAGGGCGGTCGATGAGCGGGGCAAAAGCCACTGGAAGCGACCGGCTGCGTGCGTCGTTCGACGACACCGGCCGCGGGCTGATGGTGCTCGTCGGCGTCGCCTTCTGGGGCTGGTTGGTCGGGCGCTGGCTCTACGACTGGACGCTCGCTCGCGTCGGTATCGGTCCCGGCGCGGGCGAAAGCTTCCTCCCGAGTGCGCCGTTCGAGTCAGCAGCCGCGACGTTTGAGGGAACAGTTGCCCCAATCGGCCCGATTGATATCCCGATGGGGTGGGTTGGGACGATCTTCGATGGCATCGCGCTGGCGATTGACATCTCGCCGGCGCTTGCGGCTGGCGCGTGGTACACCATCGTCCTAACGGGCGTCAGCATCGGGCTCGGCTTTTTCATCGCCGTTCCCGTTGCCGTCCTGCGCGTCTACGGCGGGCCGTTCCGCTGGCTCTCGCTCGCCTACACCGAACTGATCCGCGGGACGCCGTTGCTCGCGCAGTTGTTCGTCCTCTACTACGGCCTGCCACTTGCCGTCTGGCTCAACGATGTCTCGGTCGTCGGGCAGGGCTTCGTCCCCGAGTACGCCTTCTGGATCGCCATCGTCGGCTTTACTATCAACGGCTCGGCCTACCAAGCCGAGTACATCCGCGGCGCACTCGAGAGCGTCGACGAGGGACAACTGACGGCCGCTCGAGCCATCGGCCTCTCGCGACTCGAGGGGATTCGCTACGTCGTGCTCCCGCAGACGCTGCGCTATGCGATTCCGGCATGGACAAACGAACTCGTCTACCTGATCAAGTACTCCTCGCTGGCCGGATTCATCACGGTGCCAGAACTGTACTATCGCGCGAGCCGGATCGCCTCCTCGACGTTCGAGTACATGCCGATTTACGCGCTGTTAGCGCTCGTCTACATCGGCATCGTGCTCTCGGCGACGACCCTCATGGAGTACGTCGAGCGTCGCGTTTCTGTCCCTGGAATCGGCGGCGCGGAGGGTCGACAACAGGGTGGTGCAGAGTAATCCGTCTCAGTTCGTCGTCGACTGCGATTCTTCGTCTGGTTCCGGCGGCGGCTCTGCGCCTTCGATTGCTTCAGCTGCGTCGGTATCTTTCTCGACGGCGACGTGCCAGCGGTCGATCTCGTCGTCGTACTCGGCGAGTCGATCCGAGACGTGGTCTTTCAATTCGTCGTCGTTGACGTTGACCTCGAAGACGAACTGCTCGCCGTTGTCGACGCCGCGCGCTGACTGCTGGATATTCGCACTGACCAGCTCGTTATCGAAATAGTAGGGTGCGAGTTGGGTCATCACGTTCTGATACACCGTGTCCTCGACCCGTCGAAGCGCCTTGCGGCTGGCCGAGTCGGCCGCGCGCGCGACGTAATCGATTGACTCCTTCCAGTTGTCGACGGCTGCATCAGGATCATCCTCCTCGAGTTGCTCGTAGGACTCCGAGAGCTTCTCACCCGCAGTTTTGATGTCTTCGTCCGGGTTCTTGCCGGCTTTTTCCCCTTTGCCTTCCTCGACGCTTGCTTGGTCGGCCGTTTTCTCGCTGACGTCGCTCTCGAGCGTTTCGTGTGCCTTCGGTCGCCACTCGTCCCACTCTTCGTAGGCATCGACGAGCGATGCATCCTCGAGCGCCTCGTCGTGGGTACCGGCGTCCCGCAGGGCGTGTGTGATGCGTTCGCCGTGTTCGACGACGTCACCCCAGTCACCGCGGACCTTGAATCCCGAGATACTCTCTTCCATTCGACGTGGCTGTGGTATGGCGCGGACTGTTATAAACCTCTTCGCCGGAGTGCGACTGCCAGGGCCAGTTCACGACAGACACGAACACACAAATACAGCCAGCACGCTGCAACAGCCCCAAATCGTGTGAAACGAACCCACCACACATCTCCCAGCGGTGATCGATACCGTAAAAGTCCCGGCGCGTGCGCATAGATATATGACCATCGAAGACCGGGATGACGCGTATCTGGTCACGCACGCGCTCGCAAAACACACGCTCTCACAACTTCGTGACGTCGAGACCGAGCAGGTGAGTTTCCGAAAGGGCCTCGTCAAACTCGGGCGCATCTGTGGCTACGAGATCATCGATGGACGCATGGAAACCGAATACGTCGAGATCGACACCCCACTCGAGCCCACGATGGGCGAGCAGGTTCGGGGTCTCGACGACGTCGTGATTATCAACGTGCTTCGCGCGGCAACACCGTTCGTCGAAGGACTCCTGAAAGCCTTCCCGCGCGCTCGCCAGGGCGTCATCAGCGCGAGTCGTGATGAGGAAGCCGGGCGTGAGGACGACGGCTCGTTCCCGATCTCCGTCGACTACGTGAAACTGCCCGAGATCACCGAAGACGACACCGTGATCATCGCCGATCCAATGCTCGCGACCGGGTCGACGATGTGTACCGTCCTCGAGCACGTCATCGAGAACTCGCCTGACCCGGAGAACATGATCGTCCTCTCGGCGGTTTCGGCACCCGAGGGCCTGCTGCGCGTCGACAACCAGTTCGACGAGGTCGACCTGCTGACGGTCTCGATTGACGACCATCTGGACGACGACGGCTTCATCGTACCGGGACTTGGCGACGCTGGCGACCGAGCGTTCCGGACGACCTGACCAGCGCGGATTTTATTCGGACCAGACTTTCTCGAGGCGCTGTTCGATTGCAGTAAGTACTGTCGAGTATACCTCGAGTGGGTGAAGCGAGGGAAGGTCGAGATCAGTGACCTGGGTTGCAGTTGGTGGCTGATGGAAATGCAACCGGGAATTGTGCGTGTTGGGGTGGCGATCCCAGCGGCATTCCCACTGGTCTCCATCGTCGTGGTCCTCGATATAGTGGAATGTAAAATCAGCCGTCGTGAACCAGCGGATGTCAACTCGAGCCGCTGCTATCGACTTCGGATAGCGGTCCTGTTCGAGCGATGCACTGAGGAGCCGCGGTTCGTACGAATCTGGGTCGAGGGCAGTCGTCGCAACGAGCGGATCTGACGCAAGCTGACGCTCGAGCAATTGCAACGTCTGGCGATCCAGCGGTCCTGTCGAGTCGGGTGGGGACTCCGAGTCGGGCGGCGTCATTCAGGCTGGAAGCAAATGCCCGTCGTTCTCTGCGAGCTGTCGAGCGAGTTCGTACAGCCGAATATCGCGAATGATTCCCTGCCATTCGGAGATCGCAGTCATTCGCTCGTGGACGGCATGGTCGTCGTGGTCGTCGTCGAACACGGAGACCCTAGTCGGGTCGGTCGTTCCGAACTGGTCCTCGTACGCCGCACGTTCCGCTTCCAGCGTCGCCACGCGATCAATGATTTCGTCGGTCGTGAGTTCGTCGGCAATCCGGCTGGTGTCTTGCCACTCGAGATAGCCGTCGTTTCGTTCGTACTGGGCGGGACGACTGTCGACGTCTGCGCGAACGATCCCCATCTCGGCTAACCGCTCGAGATGCTTTTTGGCAGCGTTTGGAGAGCAATCTGCGAGGGTTGCGATTTCGGTGTACGCGGTAGGTGAGGTAACGCCGAGTGCGACATTGTAGACCCGGCCGAACGTATCCGTGCCCGCTTGCCACCGCTGCGTGGCAGCGTCGGATTCTGGAGCGGGATCGAACGCAGTCATAGCTGACTGTACGCAACCGTGCACAATATATCTTCGCACCTCGCAGATATGTGCACATTCGGAGTCGCCACAGCGAGGAGACAACGAGAGAGTATTTTCGACGGCAGATAGAGGTGAACCGCGTTACTCGAGCAGGCCCTTAATGTATCCAATCGAGAACAGCCGTCCCATGTCGGTGTAGCCGGACATGGCGTCCTCGCGGTCGTCCTCGCCGACCATTCGCGGGACGTGGTCGGGTCGGATCGGGCCGTCGAAGCCGACCTCCTGATAGGCGTCCATCGCAGCACGCATGTCGGTTGGGCCGTCGTCGTGCCAGGTTTCGACGAACGAGTCAGCGTCGCCCTCGACGTCGCGGAAGTGGACGAAGTGGATGCGGTCGCCGAATTCGCGGATCGCCTCGATGGTGTCAGTCTCCATCGCCGAGAAGTTGCCCTGACAGAAAGTCACGCCGTGGCGTGGGCTGTCGTGCAGATCGAGAATTCGGCGGTAGTCCTCGGCGGATTTGACGATCCGCGGGACGCCACGAACCGGCGAGCGTGGCGGGTCGTCGGGGTGCAACGCGAGGTTGACACCGTACTCTTCTGCGACGGGGACGACCTCGTCGAGGAAGTACTCGAGGTTCTCCCACAGCTCGTCTTCGGTGATATCGGCTGCGGGGTGTTCGGGCGCACGGTCCATCCACTCGTTGTCGTAGCCGATGCGCTGGGAGCCGCCGCGACCGGGCATCGAATCGGAGGTGCGGATCACGCCGACCGGGTTCTCGGTCCAGACCCAGCAGTAGGTGTCGATGCCGAGTCGGCCCATGTTCTCAATGAGCGTCTTGACGGTCTCGATCTCCTCGTCGCGACCCTCCTCGCCGAGCACCGTTTTGTTCATCGGCGGGCGGTCTTCGACGACATCCAGCGAAAAGCCGTGGTCCTCGAATCGCGTCGTCGTCTGCATGAGCGTCTCGTAGTCCCACCACTCGCCGTCGTGGCCCCAGAAGCGGACGACGGCCGTGTCAAGGCCGAGTTGCTTGGCAATCGTCCAGCGCTCGTCCGGCTTTGGCGGCAGCATTACGGTTGGATCCATAGCCGACTGGTCTTGCGCTGGTGGTATCGGTGTTTCGAAACGGCACTCGAGGGAGTCACTCGTCTGAACAGGAGCGTGGAGTACGGGTTCGGTGTTCAGTGTGGCCTACAACTCGCGATCAGTATAGGCGAACCTCTTTTCGCCTCGGGTGCGCTTCGCGCACCGCTTGACGAAAACCCGTTCATGCCAAAAAGCCGGTCTCGCTTCGCTCGACCGGGGAATCGCTCTCACTACCGGGTCCTTCGGACCGCTCGTTCGCGCGAATGCTCGTGTTCGATTCGCGCGTGTAGTGACCGGACTGCCTCACTCAATTTCAACTGCACTCCTGAATACAGAACTCACACTACTCTCTCCTCCTATGTCTCGCCGCAGGTGTTGATCCCAAAGAGCGCGTTCAGCGGACAGCGCTGGATGACAGCGGTCGCGAAAATGTCGCTGCCGGCGACGAACGCGAGCGTCCCAATCGTTCGCTCCCGATTCTGATAGCCGTACGTGAGTAACGCCGCACCGAGGAGGAATCGCAGCGGCCGGTCGTAGCCGCCGACGTTCTTGTCCATACCACATATAGCTGACTCGAGACCGTAGTCGTTACCCCGTCACTGGATGGCTCGCGGCGGGACGTGCAACTGGACAGCTACTCGCTCGAGTCGCTGCCGTCGCTCTCATCGCCGTCATCGGTTTCAGCGGCCGACAGGCCGTCGCCACGACCGCGCTCGAGCGCCGGCGGGGCGTCGCTGTACTCGGAGTAGCCGTCGAACCAGCGGGTGGTTCGCTCGAGGCGGTCGACGACGTGGGCGGGTTCGCCCGAGCGGGAGAGTTCGTGGCCCTCTCGAGGATACCGGACCATACGGGTGTCGACGCCGTGTTTCTTGAGGCCGAGGTAGAACAGTTCGGCCGTGTTCGCGGGCGTCCGGTAGTCCTGATCCGAGTGCATCACGAGTGTCGGCGTGTCGACTTCGGGCACATGGGAAACAGGCGAGCGCTCCCAAAGGAACTCGGGTTCGTCCCACGGCGTCGTCCCGAAATCGCCTTCGATCAGTGTGAACGCGTCCGTCGAGCCGTAGAAACCCGTGAGGTCGTAGACGCCACGCTGGGAGACGGCGGCCGTAAAGCGGTCGGTGTTGCCCACCGCCCAGGCGGTCATGAACCCGCCGAAGCTGCCGCCGGTGACGAACACCTCCTCGTCGTCGACGTACTCTTGCTCGCAGACGTGATCGACGCCGGCGAGGACATCCTCGAGCGTGACAGCTCCCCAATCGCGCTCGATTGCCATGGCGTAGTCCTCGCCGTAGCCCGTCGACCCCCGCGGGTTACACCAGAAGACGACGTAGCCCGCTGCTGCGAGCGACTGGAACTCGTGCCACATCGTTCCCGACGTCGTCCAGTGGGCGTGGGGGCCGCCGTGGATTTCGACCGCCAGCGGGTACGTCTCACCGGGCGAGGCGTCGGCGTCGAACGCGGGCGGCGTGAGCACCCAGCCCTGGATCTCCGTGCCGTCATCGCTTTCGAATCGAACTTCCTCGGGCTGGCGGACCGCCCGATCCGCGAGGTAGTCGTCGTTGACCCGCGTGAGTCGATGCGTTTCCGCGCCGGCGCGGGTCGTCACGAACACGTCGCCGGGATGGTCCCACTCGCTCTGGACGAACGCGACGGCGTCGGTGCCGACTGAAAACCCTGCGATTGTGCCGTCGCGGTAGACCGCCGTCGGCTCCGTGCTCCCGTCGCCGGGCACCGACCAGAGCGTTCGCGCCCCCGAATCGGGTGTCGTAACGTAGAGCTGGTCACCCCCCGGTGCCCACTCGAACCCGCAGCGATGGCCAATCGTTCGATCCAGCGGCGCAGTTGGCGTTCCCTCCGTCCCGTCCGTGCGGTCGTGGACTCGAATCTCCGTCTGGCGCATCGACGCGTTCTCTTCGGGCGTGAACGCGAACGCGACGCGGCCGTCCTCGGTCGCATCAATCGCACCGGGACCGAGCCAGCCGGTCGTCTCCGTAAACGCCTGTTCGGACCCCTCCTCGAGGTCGTACTCGAGCAGTTCGTACCGAAGCGAGTCGTCCGGATCGCCGTTTTCGGGGAGCTTGCGCGCGTAGTAGATCGTCTCGTCGTCACCCCAGGTCGGCGCGACGTGATCGCGGTCGCCGTCGGTGAGCCGGGTGATCGCATCGCCGCTGTCCGCTCCGTCCTCGAGTGCGGACTCAAGGTCCAGCGCGTAGACGTGACTTCGACGCCCGTCGAGGTACTCGGTCCCAGCGCGGTAGATCGAGCGGTCGATCACCCGTGGATCGGGTGCGTCGGGTTCGTAGTCCGGGTCAACTGTGCGGTCCCGTTCGGACTCGCGATCTGCGGCCGTGACCTGCTGGGTGACGAGCAGTCGGGAACCGTCCGGACTCCACTCGAGGTCGCCGATACCACCGACGACGCTCGTCACGCGCTGGGCTTCGCCGCCGTCGGTGGGGAGCACCCAAAGCTGCTGGCGGTCGCCCTCGCCGCGGGTGCTGGCAAAGGCCAGGTATGAGCCGTCGGGGCTCCAGCGGGGCGAACTGTCGACGCCGTCGCTTACAGTGAACTGGCGCGGCTCGTCGCCGCCGACGGGGACGACATCAATTGTCGCTGTATACGACTCGCCGTCGTCGGGTCCGCGCCGGACGAACGCGACGCGCTCGCCGGACGGAGACAACTGCGGCGCTTCGGCATGGACCAGCTCGTGATAGTCGGCTGCAGCAATACCGTTCATATCACCAGTACCGAGGGCGGCGAGAAAGACGTTCGGGTGGCCTACTACCGGCATCGGCTGGGTTTGGCTGCCCGAACAGCCCGCCTTCAGGGAGATAGCGGAGTCCAACACCGTGTTGGCGCGTTGACTCGTAAGCCGGCCGTATAACATTCAACGCAGATCGTTGGTTATGATAGGTTTGTGTAATTGTCACCAAAATATTTCCAACAACAGCAATGATATGAGTAACTATGACGACAATCTTCGTGATAGTGCGTCATGGTGCGACAGATTGACAGACGACGATTCATCGCAGTCGGTGGGACTGTTGGGTTCGCCAGCCTGGCTGGTTGTATTGGTGACGACGCCGAGGACGATGGGAACGGCAACGGAAACGGCAATGGAAACGGCGACGACGACGCGGCCGAAGACGACCCCGACGACAACGGTGACGAGGAGGAAGAAGAGGAAGAGGACCTCGAGGAAGCCGAGCCTGACGAAGGCGGGGAAGTCCTCTCCTGGCACGCCGGCGGCACCGGTGGCACGTACTACCCGCTGTCGGGTGACTTCAAGAGTATCGTCGAGGAGCACACGCCCCACGGGCTGCAGGTCCAGTCGACCGGGGCCAGCGTCGAGAACGTCGGCAGCCTCCATCGCGAGGAAGCCGAGTTCGCGCTGATCCAGAACGACATCGCGTACTTCGCGTACAACGGCACCGGCCTCGAGGAGTTCGAGGGCAACGAAATGGAGAATATCCGCGGCGTCGCGACGTTATACCCCGAAACGATCCACATCATCACTCAGGAGGACTCGGGTATCGAGACGGTCGAGGATCTCGAGGGAGAGACGGTCAACACCGGAGATCTCGGCAGCGGGACGCAGGTCAACGCCTTGCAGATCCTCGAGACGGCGGGGATCTCTGAGGACGACTTCGACGAGCAAAATGCGGACTTCGACACGGCAGCGGATCAGATTCGCGACGGTGACGTCGACGCTGCGTTCGTCGTCGGCGGCTGGCCGGTTGGCTCCGTCGAGGAGTTGGCGACGACCGAAGACATCGCGCTCGTCGAGGTCTCGGAGGACCTGCGCGGCGACGTGATGGACGACGCCGAGTGGTTCGCCGAAGATACGATTCCGGGCGGCACATACGACGGCGTCGACGACGACGTCGAGACGGTGTCGGTCCAGGCAATGATCGCGACCCACGAGGGCGTCGACGAGGACATCGTCGAGGAGGTCACCGCTGCGATCTTCGATAACACCGACGACGTCACCCAGAAAGAGGACTTCATCGACGTCGACTCGGCACAGGACGGGATGCCAATCGACCTCCATCCGGGTGCACAGGCCTACTTCGACGAGTAGCGCTCCGAACGCACTCACACGACCGGATTCACAGTGGATCGACTGACACGCTGGGGACTCGCCATCGCCATACTCGCGGTCGTCGGAGCCACAGCAGCCGTCGTTGCGCCGACAGCCGCCGGGCAGACACTCGTCGTCTCCGACGCGGAGACCGGCGAGAACCTCCTCGAGATTCCGGTCGAAGACGGCGACGAGGTCACACTGGCGTACACACACAGCGTCGAGAAGACGCCAATCGAGGACGTCTACGTCATCGAAGAGACGACGCTGCAAATGGATCGGATGGTATTTCGCTCGCACGGCGCTGGGCTGCCCTCGGACGAAGCAATCGAGCAGACCGACGAGGGCTACGTCGTCTCCTCGGACGAACGCTACGAGGACCTCGGCGTCGTCCCAGGGGAGATCGCCGGGCACGAACTCGTCGTCGGCGACGACCGATACGATCTAGTCGAGCGCAGCGACGGCCCCGTCGTCCTCTCGGTCACAGACACTGCGGCCTCGAACAGCAAAACTGGCCTCGAGCACCTGAAGTGGACCCATGATACACGATGAGTGACGAGACGCGCGATACGGACGACGAGACAGACGAACGTGGCGACTCGGGACCGACCTCGGATGCAGAGACGGCGATTCACTCGAGCGAAGAACTCTCCGAGGAAGAGCAAAAGGAGATCCTGCAGGAAGTCGAGCGGACGCGCAGTCCCCGCGGGCCGGCGGCGGTAATCGTCGCCCTCCTCGGGATCACGTTCTCGGCGTTCCAGATGTGGATCGCCGCCCGGAGCTACGTCTTCTGGGTGCCGATTTCGGATGTCTCGCTGTGGCCGCTCCAGGCGAGCCTCGAGAGTACGACGATTTCGCTCCAGCAGTTACAGGTAAACGCACTCCACGTGACATTCGCGCTAGTCCTTGCGTTCTTGCTGTTTCCGGCCAGTCGGGGCACTGGGTTCGTTGCGCGACGGCTGGGTGCGGTCGAACCCGCCGTCGAACGACGCTTCGGAGCGACACATCCCATAACGCGGGCAACAGCGCGAGTGCGCGCAGGCGTCCGGTGGGCGGCTATCGATCCGTCGCTCAGCCGGATCACGCCCATCGACATCGGCTGTCTGTTCCTCGCACTGTTGCCGGTCTACTACACGATGACCGAGTTCGACGAAATCCGCGAAATCCCGATCTTCGGCATCCACGCGGCGCGACCGATACAGGAGGTCTACCCGTGGACCGAGCCGGTCGTCATGGCGCTCGCAACAGTCGGGATCCCACTCGATGAAACCTCCTATGCCTTCCTGATGGGCGTCCTCGGATTGCTGCTCGTGCTCGAGGCGACCAGACGGACGCTCGGGCCGTTTCTCATGGCGCTCGTCGCCTCGTTCATCGTCTATGCTCACTGGGGTTATCTCATCCCGCGAGACTCCGTTATCGGCGCGCTCTCGATCCAGCCCGAATCGTGGGGCAACATCGTCTACAACCTCTGGTACACCGTCGAAGCGGGCGTGATGAGTACGCCCGTCACCGTCAGCGTCCGCTTTATCTACATCTTCATCCTCTTTGGCGCGTTCCTCGAGATGAGCGGCGCTGGCAAGTGGTTCATCGATCTGGCCTACTCGCTGACCGGGACGCGAAAGGGCGGCCCCGCGAAAGCCAGCACCGTCTCGAGCGGGTTCATGGGGATGCTCTCGGGCTCTTCAATCGCGAACACGGTCACGACGGGCGCGTTTACGATCCCCTTAATGAAGCGCTCGGGCTACTCGCCGGAGTTCTCCGGCGCGGTCGAATCCTCCTCGTCCTCTGGCGGGCAGATGCTCCCGCCGGTGATGGGGGCCGCCGCGTTCTTGATCATGGAGTTTACGGGCACGCCGTACGCCGACGTGATCATCGCCGCGACGCTCCCGGCCATCGCCTTCTTCTTCGGCATGTGGGTGATGGTCCACTTCGAGGCCGTCCGCGGCGGAATTGGTGGACTGCCGCGGAGCGAACTCCCCGATATGCGCTCGAGCATCCGTGAGGGCTGGTTCTACCTGATACCAATCGTCCTCTTGCTGTACTTCCTCGTGATCGCCCGGTTCTCGGTCAACCGGGCTGGCTGGTTCACCATCGTGGCAGTCATCGCCCTGATAGCAGTCGTCACCGCCTACGACAGACAGACGAGAATTCCGCTGTTCGCGACGATTGCCGGCCTCACCCTCGCACAGGCTGGCGCGTTCGCAACCACCGGTGGCGGCCTCGTCCATGCGATTCAGGTCGCTGCCGGACTCGAGGCCGCTGGCACGCCCTACCCGCTCGAGGACGCCGCGTTCGCTGCAGCGTCCGATCTCGGGACGATTGCGATCCTCGTCAGTCTCGCGTTTATTCTGGCTCGGCCGCGCGCTGCGTCGCCACTGTTGGAACTCGACGACGAGGTCGACGACACGGCCGAACACACTGCCTCGAAACTCGGCCGGCCGACGCTCGCGGGGAACTCGGCGTACCGCTTCGGGACGTTCGTCCTGACGTCGATGGATTCGGGTGCACGAACCGCGACGACGGTCGTCGTCGCCGTCGCCGCCGCGGGCGTCGTTCCCGGCGTGATTAGCGTCTCCGGGCTCGGGCCGAACCTGGCGGCGCTCATCGGCGCGGTCAGCGGCGACTCGATGCTCTTGTTGCTGGTTCTGATGGGTATTTCGTCGATCATCTTCGGGATGGGGATGCCGACGACCGCGATGTACATCATCCTGATCGCGATGCTCGGCGGGCCAATCGAAGACGCCGGGATCGTAATTCTCGCGGGTCACCTCTTCGTGCTCTACTTCGGGCTGATGGCGGACGTAACGCCGCCGGTCGCCGTCGCCGCGTTCGCCGGTGCCGGCGTCGCCAAAGCTGACGAGATGCAAACCGCGATCATCGCGTTCATGCTCTCGCTGAACAAGGTCCTCGTTCCGTTCGCGTTCGTCTTCTCGCCAGGCATCCTCCTTATTCGAGTGTCCGGCGACGACTGGTGGATCATCGGCTGGGCAGACGTCGCCGAACTCGGCTTCTTCGTCCCCGAGGTCGTGATCCCCGTCGCCGGCATGTTCCTCGGCGTCTACGCACTCGGCGCGACCATCATCGGCTACCAGTACGCGAAGGTAACGAGCCTCGAGCGAATCCTCTATACGCTGTCCTCGATCTTCCTGATGGTCCCCGAAATCCCGCTGCTCATCACGGAGGCGATCCTCGGCCTGTTCGGAATCCCGTCCATGCTGACGATCTTCTCGGTGACCGCCGGATTGCGGGCTGTCGGCCTCGTCATGCTCGTCGGACTCACCCAGCGCAACCGCGAGCGCGCACTCGAGACCGACGCCGAGTTCACGACGCCAGCAACGAGCGAGGGGTAACCCTTCAACAGCAATACAATTTTTACAGCGGAAATCGAATCAACCCGTATGTCCTCCAGTGCGTCCGGAGCGGGTCCCCACGCAGCCGACGCCACCGATCTGTCGGATACGACGGTTCACCGCGCCGTCGCTGGCTACGTAGGCGTGGTTGTCGCAGCACTCGCGCTGACAGCAGCCGTCGCGGCGAACACCTCCGCACTCGTTCTTCTCGGTGCGACACTCGCCGGGTTCGTAGCCGGAGCCGCCGCCGGTGGCGTTGCCTCGAGTCGAGTCCCCACACTGCCGATCCACATCGGTCGCACGCGATACCGCCGCGGCGCGGTCGTCGGACTCGCAGCACCGTTTGTGGCCATTACGTTCGCTGCGATTTTCGGCTCCGTTGGGAGTCAGACCGGACTCGCCGCGATTGCATCCGCATTTGGGATCGTCCTCGCCGGCCAGTGGCTCTCGAGCGTAGCCCGGACCCGCGCTGTCGCGGCAACTGTAAGCAGCAAGGCGCTCGCAACTGCCCGCTGGCAGCCGCCACGCTCGCCGGCACTCGACTGGCTGCTGCTCGGTCTGTGGCCACTGGTGGCTGCGATGAACGCGTACGTCGGCGACTGGTTCTCCGCGTTCATCTGGGCTGGTCTTGGGCTACTCTGGGCGACAAGCGGCCTCATCGAGGGCCGATTTCGCCTCGGCGACACGGGCGTCGACCCCGAAATCCGAATCTACGAGGCAGGGCTCGTCAAACAGCGGCCCTACAGCGCCACCCTCGTCTCGTGGGACGACGTCGATCACGTCCGCCTGCGCGATGGCGAACTCGTCCTCGAGCGTGGCTTCTTCGACGTGCGATTCGATCAGGGTACCCTCGAGGACCCCAAAGACGTGCTCTCGGTGATCGAGGGACAACTCTCTCGAGACGTGCGCGTGGTGTAGCGTGACGAGTCGTGCCGCGAGTCGTCACTCGAGGTCGACACGGCCGCTCGTCGCACTTCGAAGCCGATCTCGGAGCGCCGCAGCATCGGCAATCGGGACGCGGACATCGAAGGACACGTCCGCCTCGTAAGCGGCATCAAACTCGTAGCCCTCGCTCTCGAGAATGCCCCGAACCGTTCCGGAGTCGTCGTACGCCACGGTTGCCCGAACCTGCTCGTGTGGACGCTCTTCGACGATGCCGGCCGCGTCGACCGCGTCTTTGACCGCCTGCGAGTACGCCCGAACGAGGCCGCCGACGCCGAGGTTCGTGCCGCCGTAGTAGCGCGTGACGACGACCACACAGTTCTCGATATTCTGTTGTGTGAGGACGTTCAGCGCCGGTTTCCCCGCCGATCCGGACGGTTCGCCGTCGTCGCTCGAGTATTCCCGCAGAAACTCGCCGTCGGGGTCGGCCCGAACGCGGTAGGCGGGGACGTTGTGAGTCGCGTCGGCGTACTCCTCGCTGACCCGGTCGACGAACGCTTCCGCGGCCTCGACCGACTCGACGGGGCGGGCGTGGCCGATAAACTCCGAGCCCTGGACGACGAACTCGGCGGTGGCGGGCTCAGCAATCGTCTCGAACGTCCGACTCACGGTCGCACACCTCTTGCTGCCCGCGCGATGACCATGAGTTCCCTACGCGTGGCCGCGAAAAGAGACCGTCGGTCGTCGACGAGGCGACCCCACACGTTATTACCACGCCAGGAGATAGCATACATCATGGACGGCGATGCGATTGATCCCGAACTCGCAGACGAACTGCAGTCGATCTGTCGAACCACGGTCGGCGACGAACTTCGCAGTATCACCTACTTCACTGACAACGACGTCGAACAGCTCTACCTTCGGTCAGACCTCGAGCAAACCGCAGACCTCGTCGGGTTTGCCGAACACGAACGTCGCGGATTTCACTCGCAATCAGCCTACAGAAAGACCCAACTCGGCGACTACGAAGCGACGGTCCGGATGTTCGAAAACGGCTATCTCTCTCGGGTAATCCGGGGCGACCACGGCGTCTGGGTGACGACGGACAGCATGTCGATGGACCGATTCGAAGAGCTCACAAGCGCGCTCATGACTGTCCTCGAGGAGGCCTAACTACTGAATCTCGATTTTACGGACGAACTCGAGCGCCCGGAGATCAGTGATAACAGTGCCCGACAGATTCTCATCAGTGACCAGATACAGCCGCGGTTCGTCGGTAAACTCCGGGTCCTCGCTGATTGTCTGGCGGATCGAAATGCCGTTGTCCGCCAGCGTGCCGGTCACCTGCGAGACGATTCCCTCGCGCTCGGCGTCATCGACCGCAATCGACAGCACCGTCAGATCCAACACCGGTGCCAGATCCATCAGACTCGGCACCTGCGAGATGTTCTGGAAGATCCGACGCAACTCGGGATCCTCGAGAATCGCGTCGGTCGTCGAGTCGACGACCCGCCGGTCGACGTCGATCTCGCGTGCGATTCCGGTGTTCGGAATCTCGATTCCGCCCGATACGACCCGTCCGTCGTCGTTGACGGAGAAGCCCCGCTCTAAGAGCAGGCGAATCACTGCCTGCTGACTCGGCGAGCCCTCGAACTTCTCCATAATTTCGTCAAACATTCGCGATTCGCTGGCGAATATACGACTGCGGGGGTATAATTATCGGTGGTTGTCAGTCCGTCCCCGCCCACGCTGTCTGACGTGCGTTTTTACACGCCGGCGTGCTATCACCAGCCATGCGCGCACTCCGGACCTGTGAATTCTGTGAGGCAACCGCAGTCGGCACGTTCGAACTCCTTTCACCCGAACTCGAGCCAACCGAGGCCGAACAGCGCCGCGTCGTCCTCTGTTCGGACTGTAAGGACCACCTCGAGCACCTCCTCGAGCCGTTGCTCGCCCGCGCTGGGGCCAATGGAGCAACTGAGTCTGCTGGAGAGACTGCCTCGAGCACTGAGCACACCGAGACCACACCAGCACAGACAGCGTCGGCTGAAACGCTCGAGTCAGATGACGGCATCACGTTTACCGCCGATGGAGACGCAGCGACGGACAACGCGGCAGTGGATGCGACGACCGATGAGCCGTCCACGACAAGCGGCTCCGTGTCGTCGTTTGACGCCACTGAGGAGACTCCCAATGCCGACGACACAGTCGACACAGACTCGAGCAGTGATGAGACAGCCGATGAAACCGACACTGACACCAGTGCGACGGGAGAGACAGCATCGGAGACGGACACAGCGACGGAAACGGATGCAGACACGACTGCGGAAAGAGACGCAGAGACGGCGACAGCAACAGACACAGACACGAGCACCGACAAACCCCGCCCGCCACAGGCCTACGGCAAGGTCATTCGCCTGCTTCGCAACCGTGATCTCCCGATGGACCGAACCGCCGTCGAAGCACTCGCAAGCGGGGCCTACGACCTCGAGGAGGCCGACGTCACCACAATTCTCGATCACGCCATCGAAAACGGGGAGTTTCGCGAGGACGGTGGCGAGTTACGACGGGCCTGAAGCGGGCGTGAGAACTGTACTTAGCCGTTAAGCGTCCCCTTCGTGCTCGGCGTTCCTTCGCGTCGGTCGTCGAGTCGCGTCGCGTCGTCGAGCGTCCGCGCCAGCGTCTTGAACAGCGCCTCGACCTCGTGGTGGGCGTTTTCGCCCTCGACATCGACGTGAAGTGTAATTCCGGCGTTCATCGCAAGCGTTTCACAGAAATGGCGTGCCATATCACTCGTGAAGCCACCAACCGATGCCTGGGAGAACTCGCCGTCGAAGTAAAATCGCGGACGCCCGCTGAGATCGACGACAGCGCCGGCGACGGCCTCGTCTAGGGGCACTCGGCGATCTGCATAGCGAACGATTCCCGCTCGATCACCCAGTGCCTCATCGAGTGCCGTCCCAAGTACGATTGCGACGTCCTCGACCGTGTGGTGATCGTCGATCTCGAGATCGCCGTCACAGTCGACCTCGAGGTCGAACAGACCGTGTTTGGCGAGTGCCTCGAGCATGTGATCGAAGAAGCCGATGCCAGTGTCGATTGTGGCCGACCCGGTGCCGTCGACGCCGAGTGTACACTCAATCGTCGTTTCGGCAGTCTCACGGGTTGCCGTCGCCGTTCGCTCGCTCATGTCGCATCGATTGCAGCGACAGTACAAGGGGATTGCGCTCGACTCTCGAAAAAGTGACAGCATACTCGAGCAGGCTGGTGAGTGGGCGAGCGATGTCGCGTTCTGGTGAACGAATCCGGTTCGTTTGACCGGCGACCAGACGGACTGACCGATCTTCACCGACTATCGAAACTACGGACAGAGAGACAGTTTTAAAATTTTAAACGCGATTTCAGGCCGTTTCAAAACGGATCCAGCTATCGGTTACCACGGTGAAACGAGGCGAAACAAGACCAATATTCAGCCCCTTATATGATCCCGACAGTGAATGTCGTGAATACGCAAAGGTGAACCGTCCACGATGTCGAACCATTCCCCGCTCTCGAACGAATCGATCGGTCCGTCCAGCGCTGAAGCGGACCGTAACCAGGGACGCCCTCTCGTCCGCTCTCTCAAAGGTCCAGCACAGTTCCTCTCGTTCTGGATTGCGATTGCTCTCCCCTTCATCCATCTGCCGTTACTCATGCAGGGGCTTGGCGATCCGAGTGTGACACTCACGTTCCTCGCACTGCTCGCAGTCAACGTCGTCGCGTTATACGCCGGCCACGGCCACAACCAAAGTTGACCAACCCGAAACGGAGCCGGATTCCACTCGAGGCCGCGGCCTCGCGGACTCCTCCCCCGGTGGATGGACTGTCGTCTCTGCTCGCCTCCAGACGACTGCGCCACCGGCCACTCTGTCTTCGCATATGCTCCTCTCTCGAGGGTGACGCCAGTGGCTGCTGTCCGAATCCATTATAGCCCTCGCCACACAGGTTGAGAGCAGATGAGGATTCGCGTCGAGTGGCGAGCAAGTTGTAGTCTGACCGGAACGGTGCTTAAATGGCTCGCTGTGCCACTGACGGCACCGTTACTCCTTGCGATTCTCGATGGCGACGATCCGCTTCCATTTCTCGTCGCAATCGCAGTTACTATCGCCGTCGGACTCGCCCTCGAGCAGATCACCGACGAGCGCGAACTCGGCCAGCGAGAGTCGTTTCTGGTCGTTGCGCTCATCTGGTTCAGCATCGGATTCGTCGGTGCGATTCCATTCGTCGTCGCCGGTGTTGGCTCAATTGCACATCCCATTAACGCCCTGTTCGAGAGCGTCAGTGGGCTGACGACGACAGGCGCGACCGTCATGGAAGACTTTTCGGCCCACTCTCGAGCGATCATGCTGTGGCGACAACTCATCCAGTGGCTTGGCGGGCTGGGAATCCTGATCGTCGCAATCGGTCTGCTCTCGCACCTGATGGTCGGTGGGGCACAGCTCATGGAGACCGAAACCCAGACACGAAACGTCACAAAACTCCGGCCACACATCTCTGAGACCGCACGGCTCATCTGGGGGCTGTACGTCGGGCTGACGGTGCTCGCTATCTGTGTCTTCTATGGCTTACACGTCGCTGGGGTCGCGGAAAACATGGACCTGTTTAATGCCGTCTCACACGCACTCACGAGCGTTGCAACCGCCGGATTCTCGCCCGAACCAGACAGTGTTGGCGCGTTTTCGCCGGTCGTCCAGTGGTCGGTGATGCCGTTCATGATCCTCGGCTCGACCAACTTCGTCCTGCTGTACTACATCACGCAAGGCGACTTTGAGCGCCCGCTGCAGTCCGAGGAGCTGCGTTTTTATCTCGGCACGATTGTTGTTTTCGGAACCATCGTCGTTGCCATCCTCCTTCTCGATTCGAATCCAGGGCTTGACGGCGACCTCGAGGCGACGGTTCGTCACGGGTTGTTCAACGTCGTCTCGCTGATTACGACGACGGGGTATGCCTCGACTGACTTCGACACGTGGACCGTCGGTGCAAAGCACATGCTGTTTTTGTGCATGTTTCTGGGCGGAATGGCTGGGAGTACAACCTGTTCGATCAAGTCGCTACGCTGGGTGATCGTCCTGAAAGCGTTCCGACGGAACCTGTTTACGGTGGTCCACCCCGAGGCGGTCCGGCCGCTTCGTCTCGGCGACAGCGTCGTCGACGAGGAGACGGTCAACGACGTGTTTTCCTACGTCCTGTTGGCTCTCGTCATCTTCTTCCTGCTGACGATCTTTCTCGTCGTCGATGCAACGCGCGCTGGGACGGGCAATTTCAACGAGTTTGCCGCGCTGGGTGCTGCGGCCTCGATCTTCCTGAACATCGGCCCTGCGTTCGAACTCGCCGGGCCGATGGACAACTACGCCGGCTTCCCGACGTCCTCGAGAGCGGTCATGATCGTCATGATGTGGATCGGCCGCATCGAGATCATTCCCGTGCTCGTCCTGCTGACGCCGGCGTACTGGCGCTCGTAACGGTATACCCGACCCTCGAGTTTACCCTACGGGCGGCCGTAGGCACCAGTATGACTCGACAGGTGCTCGTCCCGATTGACGACTCCAACCCCGCTCGAGCGGCCCTCGAGCACGCGCTTACCGTCTTCGATCCGGAAACAGCGGTGTCGGTGATTCACGTCGTTGATGACCTCGAGAGTGGCTACGGCGGCGGGCCGACGGCCGATGATCACGAGCCGGCGTTCTTCGACGACGTCGAGACACGCGCTGCGGACCGCCACCTCGAGACGCAGGTCGTCGAAGGGACGCCAGCAGACGCAATTCTCGAGTACGTCGACGAGCACGGTATTGATCAGATCGTGATGGGCAGCGAAGGCCGTGCTGGCGTCTCGCGAATGCTTCTCGGAAGTGTCGCCGAGAACGTGACGCGGCGCGCGTCGGTGCCGGTGACTATTGTTCCGCACGAGCGCTAACTGCTGACGGCGGAGGCCTCGAGCACACGACCGACAACCGAACCAGCGCGGTTTTCCCGCCCGAACGGAACCACCTTGTATGGACGACCGAACGGGAACAACGCTGCACACTGGCGTTCTCATCTCGACGACGGCCGCACTGGCCTGGTTGTCGGGACTGCCACTGTTGTTTCCGAGTCTCGGCCCCTCTGCGTTCGTTCTTGCGCTCTTTCAGGACAGCGACGCGACCGCACCGCGGCGGGTGATCGGCGGCCATACAATCGGCGTTGTGGCCGGGCTCGCCGCCTACCTGCTGTTTGCGACGGGAATCAGTATGACAGGGACGACCGATCCCGGCTCGCTCGAGGGGCTACGCCTTGCCGCAAGCGGCGTGCTTGCGACAACACTCACAGCGGGCGGCATGCTCGCAACGGATACGCGCCATCCGCCGGCCTGTGCGACGACGCTGATCGTCTCGCTCGGCCTGCTCTCGACGCTACTCGAGGGGGCGATAATTATTCTCGCAGTCGTGGTTCTTGTCGTGACACACCGACTCTTGCTCGCGACTGAACGGCTTGGCGTTCGCTATACCGAAGACTGGAAGTCAAAATGAAAAGAGCCGATTAGGTGTCTGCGCGTGCGTTCTCGAGGGTTTCGCCGAGTTCTTCGACCAGTTCCTGTGCGCGGGCTTCGTCGCGGGCTTCGGCGTAGACGCGAACGAGTGGCTCGGTTCCTGACGGGCGAGCGAGCACCCAGGCGTCGCCGTAATCCAGCCGGTAGCCGTCTCGTGTGTTGAGTTCCGCATCAGCGGCCTGGGCGTGGTTGGCGGCTGCATCGAGCATTGCATCCCGTTCTGCGGTCGACTCGTACTCGAGGTTGCGCCGGACGTTCGCGTAGCCGTCGTAGGGGGCGACGATTTCGCTGACTGGGTGGTCGGCGACTAACTCGAGGAATTTTGCGGCGGTGAACGCGCCATCTCGCGAGAGCCGGTAGTCAGGGAAGAAGATGCCGCCGTTGCCCTCACCAGCGACCGGCACGCTGTTGCCGTTTGCCTCGAGTTCCTCGATGCGTGTGATGATGTTCGTCGAGCCGATGGGCGTCAACTCGAGGGTTGCGCCGACATCCGTGACGACATCGACGAGACGCTGTGAGACGTTGACCGCAGAGACGGTCGTGTCGCCAGCCTCGAGTTTGGCGGCAGCGAGTGCAGCGAGGGTGGCGTCGCCTTGGACGTACTCGCCGTGTTCGTCGTAGAAAATCGCGCGGTCGGCGTCGCCGTCGTGGGCGATGCCAACGTCGGCGTCGGTCGCTCGGACGAGACGGCCGAGATCCGTGAGATTGTCGGGGACGGGTTCGGGATCACGGCCGGGGAAGTGCCCGTCGGGCTGGGCATTGACGGTGACGACACGACAGCCGAGTGCGCGGAAGAATTCAGGGCTCGTCACCGCACCCGACCCGTGGCCGGGGTCAAGTGCAACCGTCAACTCGGCGTCGGCGATCCGCTCGCGGTCGACCGTTGCGAGCAGTTCGTCGATGTAGGTGTCCGTTGCGTCGTCGATTTCTCGGACCCGGCCAGTTTCGTCCCACGATGCGACGGTGAATCGTTCCGTGAGAAGCGTTTCCTCGATGTCCTCGAGGTCGGCAACGGCGAGTTCGACCCCATCGCTGCCGACGAGTTTGACGCCGTTGTACTGTGGCGGATTGTGCGAGGCAGTGATGACCATAACCGGCACACCCTCGCGCTCGGCGTAGGCCTGCGCCCCTGGTGTTGGGATGACGCCCAGCCGGTCGACGTCCGTTCCCGTACTCGTGAGTCCGCTGACCGCCGCATCAGCGAGCATCCGGCCGGTGTATCGCGTATCGCGTGCGATGGCGACCCGGTCGACCCCCCAGGCGGTTGCTGCCGCTTTCGCGACGCGCAAGACGAACGCGGGCGTCAGTTCCTCGTTTGCGACCCCGCGTGTCCCACTCGATCCGAACACTTCCATTAGGCGCTAGTCACACCGGATACCTCAAAGGGATTCCGGAGCCGTTCGCCCCCGATACGGACCTCACGGACTGTGGAGACAGAACCCTTTCAACCGCCGACACCGACTACGCTGTATGGACTCAATCGAGGAGAAACGTGTCTACGGCGACCGCGAGGGCGCACTCGAGGCCTACGTGGCGAGCGCCCTCGGCGTCGTTCGCGTCCGGGTTGCCGGCGACACGGTTGGCGAGTTCGATCTCTGTGAGCGCTGTACTGCTCGTGATCTCGCAACGACAGCAGATGGCGTTGTCGTTGCGAGCGATGACGACATCGTCATCCTCGAGCGCGACTCCGACGGTGAGATGACGGCGACCGAGACTGGCTTTGGTCCGGCTGTCGCCGTCGGTGTGACTCACGAGGAACTGATCGCGGCGGCCCCCGACGGAACGGTCGCGCGTCGTCCCATCGTCGGCGGCGACTGGGTCCCACTCGAGGAGCAATCTATCGCGACGGTTCGAGCAATCGATGGCGGCCTCATCGGGACCGACAGCGGCGTCTACCGCGTCCACGATGGCGGGCTAGATCACGTCGGCCTAACGGACGTGCGAGACGTCGCCGCTGCCAGCGTCCCGCTCGCCGCAACCGACGAGGGACTGTTCAAACTCGGAAACGGTTGGATGGACTGTCTCGAGGAGCCAATGACGGCCGTCGCTGCCGATCCGGTGACCGAGCCCGGACAACTGTCTCGAGCGCACGCCGTCGCGGCTGATGGGACGCTCACCGCGTTCATCGGAAACGAGTGGGTCGAGGTGGCCGCGCCAACAGACGAGTCGGTCGTCGCGCTCGAGTACGGCGAGACGGTGTATGCCGTCACCGAACAGGGGACGTTCTGTGCGCTGGCTGGCGACACACGCGCTGACGAACGTGAGAAAATCGATGAGCGCGAAGGCGTCGATACTCACGAGCGCACCGACCTTGAATGGCGCTGTCGCTCGCTCGGCGTTCACGACGTCAGTGCGCTTGCGATTTCCGCACTCGAGTAGTGCGTGAGGGGCGACCCGTTTGCGCTGGCGTCTGCCGCGCGTCTGACGGGAAGTTATCTGGTCGGCTTTCCTGCTATCGGGATAGATGACAGGGCTCACACGTCGCCGGCTCCTTGCCGGTTCCGGAGCGACGCTGGCAGTTGCACTTGCTGGCTGCTCGGACGGTGCAACCGATGACGACCCCGAAGATGGCACCGACAACGAAAACGAAGACGAGGGCGAACCGGCCGAGACGGACACCGAATCCGAAACCGAATCACCAGACGAAACCGCGGACGACGCCGACAACCAGGAAACAGTTCTTGGCGGGATCAGTATCGAAAACGTCCATAGCGAAGCCCACACCGTCGATATCATCGTCGAATTCGACGGCGAGATCGAACACTGGACGACACACGAACTCGAGGCCGGTGACGGAACGACACTCGAGCAAGACTGGCCGAGCGATCCGGGGTCGTTCCGCGTGCTGGCGCGCCTCGATGATGACGAACTCACGCAAGTCGAGCCAGCCCAGTGGAACGGACAGGACTGTCTCAGCCTGTTTGCACTGGTCAATCGCAATGGCGAACTCACGATGCTGGGCGACACTGACGGCGGCCACTGCGGCGATGGTGACGCCGCGTTCGATGAACCCGAGGAGTAATCGGCACGTCGGCTGCTGGATGACTATGCGTCGACGAACGAGGGCCAACGCGAAACGGAGAACGAAAACGGGTTTACCCCACAGGCTGTCCCCTCGAGTATGATCGTTAGCGGATCCGCATCACAGACGCTTGCTGCGGCACTCTCGGCCGAACTCGAGGAGCCACTCGCCGCCGTCGAGTACGACCGCTTCCCCGACGGCGAACTACTCGCGGCTGTGCCTGACTTTCCGGCCGACGCCGACCGAGCCGTGATCGTCGCCTCGACTATCTCGAGTGACGCCCATCTCGAGGTGTTACAGTTGCAAGATGCCGCTCGAGAGGCGGGCGCAGACGAGGTAATCACCGTCCTGCCGTACATGGGCTACGGTCGCCAGGATGCTGCCTTCGAGTCGGGCCATCCGATCTCAGCGCGTGCGGTCGCGAAGGCGATCTCGACCGGCACGGACCGTGTGCTGACGGTTTCGCCACACGAGGAGGCCGTCTGTGACTTCTTCGAGCCGACGGCGACGGCCGTCAACGCAGCGGGTCGACTCGCGGAACCGCTGCCTGCAGACCTCACAGATCCCGTTTTCCTCTCGCCCGATGCCGGTGCAATCGAACTTGCAGAGACCGTTCGCAAGCACTACGGCTCGGGCGAAACAGACTATTTCGAGAAGGTCCGCCACTCCGGCACTGAGGTCGAAATCACCCCGAGCGACGTCGATGTCGCCGGGCGCGATGTGGTAGTCACGGACGATATTATCGCAACTGGCTCGACGATGAGCGAGGCAATCGGCGTTCTCGGTGACCGCGACGTTGGTCGCGTCTTCGTCACCTGCGTCCATCCACTGCTCGCGCGCAATGCCTCGACAAAACTCGCTCGAGCGGGCGTCGAAGCCGTCTACGGGACGGACACCATCGAACGCGAAGCGAGCGCGGTTTCGGTCGCGCCAGTACTCGCCGATGCGCTCTAATCAGATCCGAAACAGTATAGACGTCAATCGCCCAACAGCGAACATGCAAGCGCAGTGACGGACAAGCCGATAGAACGAAGCGGGTTGGCTCAAAAGCGCTAGAATCAGAGAGGCCGCTGATCGACAGCGCACTCGAGTATCGGTCAGACACACGCCGCCGGGACCGACAGAATTCACCAATGCACGGCATCCTCCACAAGACCTTAGAGGAGTACATCATCGACCGCACCGACGAGGACACCTGGGAAACGATCCGGGAACGGGCGGACCTCGAGCCAACGCTGTATCTGCAGGTGTCACACTACGACGACGACGAGTTCGAGGCCATCCTCGAGACGCTGTCCTCGATGGCAACACAGGATCGACCGGCCATCGAACGGGATTTTGGACGCTCGCTTGCGCCAGCGATTCGGTCGACCTTTGGTGCATACAGCAAAGCCGACTGGGGAATTCTCGAGTTACTCACGAATCTCGAGGCCGTCTACGCGGAAATCGGGAACGCAAACGATGACCTGCGACTGCCCGACATTTCGACTGAACGCGACGGTGAGACGGTACTCGTAAGATATCGAACACCACGTGAACAACACTACTGTCACCTCGCACACGGCATTCTCGAGGGACTCAGTACCGTCTTCGAGGCGGATGCTACCGTCACCAAAGAGGCGTGTCTCCACGACGGTGACGACTGCTGTCAGTTTTCGGTAACACTCGAGTAACGCGACCAGTCAGACGCTGTGGCGGCGGAGACGAAGTAGCAACACGCCACCCACAAGCGCGGCCGCAACGAGCACTGCAGGCCCGGTAAAGCCGGGCACGCTCTCGAGTTCTGCGGGCGCGTTGTGCCCGACGGTCACCATCGCGGATTTCTCGCCGGCTGCGACTTCGTACTGGCCGTCCTCGTCGAACATGAATTCGTGTTCAACAGTCGTGACGCCGCCGGCAGGGACCGAAACGGGCTGTTTGTCGGTCGCAGACGCGGTTCGGAACGGAACCAGCGTCGCCCCGGGCCGGTCATCCGTCGCCTCGACCGTCGCCGTTGCCGTCACCGACTCGCCGGCCTCGAGCGGCTCGGACTCGAGGGAGAGATCGGTTACAGCCACGCTCGAGGGTGCACGGACGACAACTGGGACCTGTTCGTCGCCGACGCGAAGCGTGTACTCACCGGGCGTCGGCGGTGTCCACGACAGCGTTTCAGTCGCCGTTTCGCCGGCAGCAAGCCGGTCGTGTTCGTATGCGACAGTCTTGCCGTCGGCCTGTAGGGCCACATCGTATGTGCCCGCAGCGTCGCCGTCGTTTGCGACAGCGACTGGAATCGTCAGTGGCTCATCGGCCGGGACAGCCAGTACCGCCGGTTCTCCCGCTGACTCGCTCGAGTGAGACTCGAGGAAGGGCCACTCGTAGTCGCCGGCTGTGATCGACGTCGTCTCCGGCTCGAGGCCGACCGTCATATCGGTACTCGAGTGCCCGAACGCCGCCTCGTGAGCGGCCGTATCCCACATGTCGGGCGTTTCAGCTGTCTTGGTGTAGCGCTCGGCTGTGGCTCGGACGTCCTCGCCGCCGACCGCCTCGAGTGACTCGAGGAACGTTGCACCCGTTACTGGCCCGTCGGCTGCGTTGAGTCGCTGAAAGACGGACTCTATCGAGCGGTCGCCATCAGTTGCCGTCCGTATCTGGCGGTCGAGGTCGCCATAGACGAGGCGACCCTTGACGTAATCCGTTCGGTCGTCGGTCCACGTCGTCTGATCGGCGAGTACGCCATCCGCATAGGGCGAGCGCTCGCCGCCAGCGAGGAACCGACTGAACGCATCAAACTCGAGTAGCCCCGTCTCGAGGCCGAGTCGGGCGGCTTCGTACTCGGCCTGGCCTTCGATGAGCCAGGCCGTTTCGGCTGTCGTTCCGTCGGCCGAGTTCGCGTACTCCTGTCTGGTATGGACGTACTCGTGAAACCAGACGGATCCCGGTTCAGACAGCGATGCGTCGGCACTAACCCAGGCGTCAGCCTGTCCGTACTGCACTCCCTCGGGGCCAAAGTCAGCGTCTGCCGGGACTGCGACCATGAACGTTTCGTCGTTTCGGGCACCAATCTCGAGGGTTTCGCTGCCTCCAGTAAGTGCCTCGAGGACGTCGGCTGGGTCCTCGTCTAGTGTCGCCGCCTCGGGAACTGCGAGTCGGATCGTCTCCCCAGCGGTACTGCGTTCGTGTTCGGTGACCGGCCCGAAGAAGGCGATATCGCCGCCGGTTGCGCCGGGTCCATCGACGACGGCGGACTTCTCGAGACCGACTGGTTCAGTTCGTTGGAACGAGAGTCCGAGGTGCGGTACCTGCACAACGCCCCACTCACCGGTCTCGAGGAACGCGTATCCGGTTTCGTCGCCGGCTGAATCTGCGCCAACGTCGTGTGCGTGAGTGTGAGCTGGGGCGTGATGGCCACCGTCAGCGCTTCGATTCGCCGATAGTGTCGTCCGAATGGTCGGCGATTCGCTCGTCTCTGTCCAGCGATAGCGCCCGTCGTCGGTTTCCTCAAAGCCGTCCGCACCCTCGACGGTTGCCCCTGACTCGAGGTCGATCTCGAGTTTGGTCACGCTCTCCGGAATCGCAAACTGGAACTCGGCTTCGAACTCACCAGGCTGGTCGGGAAGTTGGCGGAGTTCGGTTCGATACTCGAGGGTATCGCTGATGCTCGAGTCGGGCCAGGCCGCATGTGTTGCTGCCGGTGTCTGGACAGCGGGCTGCATCGACGCTCCCCGGTCGGTCTCGAGGGTACTCGAGGGGTGAGACGGCCCACTGGCTGTCGCGACCGCGATACCGACTGGAAGCGAGCCAACGAGCAGTCCAATGACGACAACGAGACCGACGAGTCGAGCGTCCACAAACTGGCGCTCGAAACAGACAGTCAAGTCTCTTGTGGTCTCTCGACCTGTCGCTGTCGGACAGCCCTACGTTTTGAACCCTGGATGGAATACCCCGTAGACCTCGTCGTAGCTCAGACAGTCATCGAGTCGGTCGAAGACGCTGTCGGTGTACTCCTCGATACGCTCGAGGACGGCCGGGTCGGGTTCGTGCTCGAGATTCTCGTAAAACGGCGACTCGACGCCCAGCCCGTGCAAGACGAGGTAGTACAGGTAGTAGTTGTTCAGGTCGGTTCGCGTCCGCGTGAGGCCGGCCCGCGTTTCGGGTGCACAAAAGCCCGACGCACGATAGGTCTCGACGTGTTGAATCGGCTCGGGATGGACCTCGCGGGCGTCCTCCCAGAACGGCGTCGTCCCCGAGTTGTACTTGTAGTAGAGGCTGACGAAGTCATAGACCTCCTCCCAGGTTGCATGGGTCGTCTCGTTGTACAGGTCACGGACGCCCTGATGGTTGACGCGGCCGTGCATCCCGAGGAACATCGCGAGGCGATCCGCCAGTCTTGCCGACGTCGTCAGTGCGGTCGACTGCAGCGGTTCGACGAACCCGACCGCGTTCCCGATTGCGACACAGTTGCCCTTCCAGGGCGTCTCGAGGACGCCCGAATCGAAGCGGTACTGGCGCACCTCGTCGGGGTCAATCGGTTCATCGCGCGTCTCGATGAACTCCGTGAGCGCGTCCTCGTCGGAGATATGGTCCGAGGAGTAGACGTAGCCAAGGTCCCGGAGTTCAATCGTGTCGATCTGCCAGAACCAGCCCGCATCGCCCGAGGTGACGACGGTCGCAGAGGTAACGTCCGACATGTCGATATCGGTCGTCGCGACGACCGCCGAATCAACCGGCAGATCGAACTCCTGCAGTGGATTGTCGAGTTCGCTCATCAAGAGTCGGCGAAAGCCCGAGGCGTCGACGTAGAGATCTGCCTCGTAAGTTGAGTCCTCGCTCTCGAGACGGTCGATCTGTCCATCCGCAATCTCGATTTCGGTGAGCCGGTCATCAATCAGTTCGATCCCGCGTTCCGCACAGATCGTCCGCAGGAACTGATTCAGACCGGTTGCATCGAAGTGATACGCGGCATCGGGAAGCCCCTTCTGAATGTTCGAGATGTTCTGCGGATCGATAACCATCGGGGACTTTCCGGGTGTCTCTGCGAGTTCGTTGTACAGCGTCGTGAACTCGTCTTCGTGATATCGGTAGTAAAACTCATCAAACACCGCTTCGTTTGTCTTCGTCAGCGTCTCCTGATGGACCGTCGGTTCGATTGCTGGCGAGAGGTCGGCCTGTTGGACCGTCGGAATCGGCTTCCCGAGCGGGCTATGAAACTCCTGCCCGCACCAATCCTCGAGATAGACCGTCGTCTTAAACGCCAACTTTACCTCCTCTAATAGCCGCGGCTGGCTGATCTCGAGTCGGTCATGTAAAAACGTGAGAACGTACCGAAGCGTACTCTTCCCCACCTGTGGCACCGGCTCACTGAAATCATCGACGATGAACACGTCAACGTCCTCGAGTCCTTTCTCGAGGGCGAGCGCGGCGAACAATCCGGCATCGCCTGCACCGACGATACCGATTGAATCAATCTCTTCCGAATCTTGATAATTATTCATGCAACCCCATGTGGTGGGATGGATTATCATAGCATAAGCCCATCGAATGTGGGCGTTGACTGACTAGTCAGTATTTGGATGGCTGAACAGAGAGAACGGACACTCGGAGAGATAAACGCAAATACAGAACGACGGTACCGCCTGATCGAAAATAGCCGGTCAGCGTTAGTCGGACGCTTCAGTCGCCGCCAGCGGCTCGAGTGCAATTTCCATCGTCACACCCTCAACCTCCCATTCCTTGCGGTTCCCATCAGCGACCTCGAGGTCTCCAAGTTCGTCAGCACGAACTTCCTCACGGATCAGGCCCTCACGGTCGCCAACGAGGTCGGCAACGCGGTCGTCGTCGATGGCGAGTTCGAGGGAAATCCGTTCTTCGACCTCGAGATCGAGATCCTTGCGCATCTCCTGAACGCGGCGGATGACCTCACGGGCGTAGCCCTCGCTTTCGATGTCTTCGGTGAGCGAGGCGTCGACGTAGGCGACACCGTGGTCGTCGCCGTCCACACCGAACGCGGTGCCGGCGATGTCGTCGGGCGTCTCCGTGACGAAGCTTACCATCGACTCCTCAATCGATTCGCCGTCCTCGAGTACGTCCGAGACGGCTTCCTCGAGTGCCTCGAGCGATGGCTCGTCGATCCGAGCCTCGTTGAGCGCGTTCATGACCTCCCCGGCGCGACCGCCGAAGGCGGGTCCAAGTTCGCTCATGTCGGCTTCGGCGCTGTAGGCGAGTTCCTCCCACCGATTCTCGGTGGAGACAAGTTCGATCTCGCGGGCGTTGAGCCGGTCGGCGAGCAAGTCGGCATGGCGTTCGACCGCAGCAGCGACGCGGTCGTCGTCCGCGGCGACGACGACGCGTGGGACCGGCCAGCGCAGTTTTCGACCGGCCTGCTGGCGGGCGTGTGCCCCAGCCTCCTCGATGGCGCGGAGGAAGGCAACATCCTCCTCGAGTTGGTCGTCCTGCCAGTACTCGTCGACCTCCGGCCAGTCTTCCATGTGGACGGTGCGGTAGCCGTCCTCGTCGGTGAGCGTGTCGTAGATCGTCTCCGAGATGAACGGCGCGTACGGCGCAAGCAGCGTGACCGTCTCGCGCAGGACGCGATAGATCGTCGCGTAGGCGGCCGCTTTCGAGTCGCTGTCGTCTTCGTCCCACATGCGCTCGCGGACCGCCTGCACGTAGAACCGGGAGACGTCCTCGACGACGAACTCGATGAGTGCGTCGATAGCCTTGTCCTGACGGCGGTCTTCGAAGTGCTCGGTCATCTCGGCCTTCGTGGACTGCAAGCGAGCGAGGACCCACTCGTCGACGAGTTCGAGGTTCTCGTCTACGTCCTCGAGAGTCGTTTCCTGTGGATCGAACCCGTCCAAGCGCATGTACGGTAGCGGGAACCGGAAGACGTTCCAGAGCGTCCGGAGGTGGTTCTCCATCGTCTGCATGCCGTCCCAGTCAAAACGCATGTCGTCGCCCTGCGGGTTGTTCGACAGCAAGAACAGCCGCATAGTGTCCCGGCCGTGGCGGTCGATGGCCTCGTGTGGGTCGATCAGAATGTCCTTGGACTTGCTCATCGCCCGGCCGTCGGGCATGAGCGCGTGGCCGTGCATCAGGACTTCCGTGTAGGGACTCTCGCCAAGTGCGGCCGTGCCCATCCCAAGCTGGGACCAGAACCAGCCACGGGTCTGGTCGTGGGCCTCGAGGATGAAGTCGGCGGGCCAAAGTTCGTCGAAGCGGCTGTCGTCTTCGGGGAAGTTGAGCGTGCCCCACGACGCCACGGAGGAATCGAGCCAGACGTCGAACACGTCAGGCACGCGCGTGTACGTTGTCCCGTCCTCGGTGATGGTGAGGTCGTCGACGGTGTCTTTGTGCAGATCGACGTCCTCGGGATCGATCTCCTGATCGACGCGTTCGGCGAGTTCCTCGCGGTCGCTGATGACGAGACGATCTTGATCGTCCTCGCGGTCCTCGGCCGTCCAGACGGGTAGCGGGATGCCCCAGTAGCGCTGTCGCGAGACGTTCCAGTCCGGCGCTTCTTTGACGAAATCGCGGAAGCGATTGTCGCGGGCCCAGTCGGGGTTCCACTGGCTGTCCTCGATGTTCTCGAGTAACTCGTCTTTGACGTCCGTGATCGTAATGAACCACTGGTCGGTGACGATCTGGATGATGCCCGTATCACAGCGCCAACAGTGCCCGTAGCTGTGGTTGACGGTGCCCGAGGCGAGAAGGACTCCGTTGGCCTCGAGATCCGCCATGATCTCGTCGTCTGCGTCCTTGACGAACTGGCCCTCGTATTTCCCTGCTTCGTCGGTGTAGACGCCGTCGCTGCCGACGGGACAGAAGATCGGGAACTCGAGTTCGCGCCCGCGCTCGAAGTCCTCCTCACCGTGGCCGGGTGCGGAGTGGACGAGCCCTGTGCCGTCTCCCTCGGTGTCGACGTAGTCGGCGGCGTAGACCTCGTGGGTGCCGTCGGCGTCGACGTGGTCTGGAACCTCCTCGACGAGCGGGTGCTCGTAGGACCAACCGATCAGGTCCTCGCCGGTGAGTTCTTCGACGACCTCGTAGTCGTCGTAGCGCCCCTCCCGAAGGACGTCCTCGTGTTTGGCCTCGGCGAGATAGAGGAGTTCCTCCTCACCGTCTTTTTCCGCGCGCACGCCAACGTAGTCGCCGTCCTCGTCGACGGCGACGAACGTGTTCGCGGGAATCGTCCACGGCGTCGTCGTCCAGATGACGATCTTGCCGTCGCTGCTCACGGGTCCGTCGTCCCCGTTCGCTTTGTCCGGGGCCTCACTCTGATCGGCCCCGCGGTCGGTCAGATCGAATTTGACGTAGACCGACGGATCGTCGACGTCTTCGTACTCGACTTCGTTGTTCGCAATCGCGGTTTCACACCGCGGACACTGCGAAATGGAGCGATGGCCCTTCTCGACGAGGCCGCGTTCGGCAGCCTTCGAAAAGCCCCACCAGGCGGCCTCCATGTATTCCGGCGTCAGCGTGCGGTACGGGTCGTCCCAGTCCATCCAGACACCGAAATCCTGGAAATCAGATTGGAGTCCCTCGAGTTGCTCGTTCGCGTAGTCTTTGCACTCCTGGATGAAGTTCTCCTCGCCAAACTCCTCGATGTCTTTCTTGTTCTCGAAGCCGAGGCGTTCCTCGACGCGAGTCTCAATCGGCAGGCCGTGCATGTCATAGCCCGGTCGATCCGTCACGTCGTAGCCCTGCATCCGCCAGAAGCGCAGGTAGACGTCTTTCAGCGTCTTGTTCCAGGTCGTTCCCATGTGGGCCGACCCCGACGTGTACGGTGGGCCATCGACGAAGAAGAACGACTCACCGTCGGATCGATGCTCCACCGTCCGCTCGTAGGCGTCGACGTCATCCCAGTACTCGAACACCCGCTGCTCGAGATCGTGGGGATCGTACTGATCGTCGACCTCACCAAACCGGCTCATACCTGCAGTGATTCGCTCCGAGAGTAAAGGAGAATCGGTCCTGTGCGAGGGCATTTCACCCAGCACCACAGGGACTGACTAAATCAACTGCGACCTCACCGCTGTCTCGAGACCATCGCTCGCGCGAGGACTTTCTTGTAAGCAATCCCGTAGATGCCTGCATAGAGCATGACGCCGCCGATTGCGGCGAGCCACAGCGCGGTGGCCATCTCGCCGGCTCCGAACTGTTGAACGCTGGCGAGTTCCGCGGCGAGTCCGCCAGCCGTGAGGACGACAGCGACGACGAGGTAGACGACTACCTGCGCTGCTTCAACGAGCAGTTCCGGACTGAGTGACGACATTATCGCCACAGAGCGCCCCAGGCAAGGTAAACTTGTCCCTCCCCGAGGGACAGATCGCCAGTGAGAGCCGGGCAGCATATACTGCTCGACACCTGACCCTCGAGCGTGTCCCCTCCATCATCGTCGGCCGACGCCGACGACAGTGCAACGCCCGCGTTTCCCGACTCTCGCCACGTCTTCGAGTCCGACTGCACGCGCTGTCCCGCCCTCACAGACACTCGCGAGTGCATCTCGTGGGGGACTGGCTCGCTCGAGGCAAGTGTCTTCGTCATCGGCGAAGCACCCGGCGCTGGAAACCCCGACGCAGAGCACTGGCAGGGCGGCAACTGGACCGGCAAAGCCTACACCTCGAGACACTCCGGGCGGCGAATCCGCCGGATGGTCGCCGACGTTGGCTATGGCGAGGGCGCCTACTATACAAATGCGGTCAAGTGCTTCCCAGCAGACCCAGAAGAGCCATCGAGCAACCGTGAGCCGACTCCTGAGGAACGCGCGAATTGCCGAACACATCTGCTCACCGAACTCGAGGCAGTCGATCCGAACGTCATCCTTGCGACCGGAAAACACGCGACGAAGACGGTGTTGGCTGCAGAAGGGGAGACACTCGAGGGATTCGTCGACAGCGTGCTCGAGCCGATCCGCTGTCCCGGGTTGGAAACGTGGCTAGTGCCGATTTTTCACCCGTCGTATCAGGATGTCTGGATCGGGCGGCTGGGGTACGAGCCGGACGAGTACCTCGCAGAAATCGGCGATACAATCGACGAGTTGTGTGCGCTCGAGGACGAGTAAGTCTGTCACTCGAGGGTGATCGTGCGGTATGAAACGGAATGACTGGAGCGATGGCGGAAAGGTGGTGGGTGTGGTGTGGTGGTGTGTCACTGCGTGAGGTGGTCCGCCACCGCGACACGGTCGCCTTTGCAGGCACTCGAGGAGAGTGGGAGAGGGTATAAGAAATTCAACGACTGTCCAGCGTTATTACCGAGAGTTTAGCAGAATTAGTCACGACAACTGGGCAAAAACGGGTTCGAATGGCTGAAAGTCAGTTCTCGTTGCATCCTCGAGACTGGGCACCAGCGCCGACCTGCGAGTAAGCTTCTTACGTCGAGGCGACACACACTCGCGTATGAGTACGATCTTTACCCAGATTGTCGAGGGAGAGATTCCAGCGCGCGTCGTGTACGAAGACGAGACAACGCTTGCGTTTCTGGATGCAAACCCGCTCGCGCCGGGACATACGCTTGTCATCCCGAAAGACGAGTACGAACGGCTAAACGACGTGCCCGACGACGTCTCGAGCGATCTCTACGATACCATCCACCGGCTCGTACCTGCCGTCGAAGAAAGTGTCGACGCCGACGCGACGACAGTTGCGTTTAATAACGGCGAAGAAGCCGGCCAGGAAGTGCCCCACGTTCACTGCCATATCGTTCCTCGGTTCGAGGGCGACGGCGGCGGCCCAATCCACGCCGTTGCGGGCGAGCCACCCGAACTTTCGGATGACGAACTCGACGACATCGCCGCCGATATCGACTCGCAGGTCTGATCGCCATCCCAGCGCCCCGTCGCCGTGACCGTTTTTACGATTCAGCGTGAGTCTCGAGTATGCCTTCCGCCAGCATCGTCGCCCAGTTTCGCGCCCATCCAGTCGCGACCACACTCGAGGTCGGCAGCGTCATTGTCTGCGTGTTTCTGTTCGTCGCGACATTTTTGCTGCTCGCGAGTGGTCCGCCGGTCGGCGCGGGAATGCCGTGGCTGGTGATCATCGGAGTCGGAGCCGTGTTCGTCGTCTTCTGGACGGCGCTGGTACCGCTCTACGAGCGAGTCGTCGGCTTCGACTGATTATAGCAGCGCGCCGATCAGCACGTCGCCGTACACGAGCGCGATAAGCAGCCCAACAAAGACGGGGACGAGAAACGGCGTTCCAGGCGAAATCCAGACCGTCTCCTTCTCGACGGCTGCCTCGAGTCCTTCGCGTAGCTCCGTCGGCGTCGTCCCGTAAGCCGAGCCCTCGATATCGTTGAGGAAGGCCTCGGCACCCCACGGATCGTCGGACGTCGCGTCAGCGTCTCCCGCTCTCTCGAGTGTCTCGGCGTCGACAGTGCCGCCGTCTTCGACCGCCACGTCGGCTGCCACAGCGCCGTCTGTCGGCGGGTTTGGCTCGTCAGGGAGCGTCTCGGGATTGCGGTAGTAATCGGGATTGTCGCGAACGGCAGCCAGCGAGAGGCCACGCCAGCGCAGATACATCCGCAAGGCGTCGAGATCGAGGCCGCCTCGAGCGCCACCGGATGGCGTGCCGAGCAGTCGGCCGTGACGGGTGGGAAGTTGGTCCCAACTGATCGGCCAACCGATGAACATAACTGGCGCGATGCGACCGGCAACGGCGTTGCGGACGGCGAGTGCGAGCGGAATCGTGACCGCGACGAGGACGGCGTTCGTCAGAATCGTAAACGAGAGCGCGCCGACCGGCGTCGCCGTCAGTGGGAATGTCCACGAGCCGACGACGTACGTCGGAAAGGTCGGGAACAACAGCGCGAGGACGAGCAACGCCTTCGCGTCCGCGCCGCCGAAGCCGCCGATCCACCAGAACAGATACGCAATCGGGACGACGAACCCGAGACTCACTGCCGCCGGAATCACGAACTCGTGTGTCCAGGCGACTCCCCCGGCGGTCCAGGCGAGCCAGCCCTCCCACCCGAGCAAGAGCGCGCCTAACAGCGCGAGCGGAATCCAGACGTCACTCGAGATGCGTCTGGTCTTGATATCCCGAATGGCAGCCCAGGTGAACACGGGGATGGCAACGAGTCGCAGGAGGTCCGGTCCCGTCGCCGAGACGACAGCGAGTGTCACAGTGGCCACTCTCGAGCGAGAGGGTGTTATCCTTTCGGCTCGCGTGGACTGACGAGCCATCGGCTACGTGGTGCTCGAGCGGCGAAAAATCCCCGAAATGGGGTAATTGGTTGAACTGCAGCGCGTTTAGATGACGCGGTTCTGCAGGTAGTCGAGGTGCTTTGCGTTGTAGACGATTTTGACCTCGTCGGTCTCAGCGGAGCCGATGCAGGTCAGGCGGACATTTTTCTCCTCGACTTCTTCGTCGGAGAGAATCTGCTGCATGTCCATCTGGATTTCGCCCTCGACGACGATTGCAGCACAGTTTGCACACGCGCCAGCACGGCACGAGAAGGGCCAGTCGTAGCCCTGTGCCTCAGCGGCCTCGAGGATGTACTCGCCCTCGTTGACATCGAGGGTCCCGTAGTCTTCGTCGTCGAGACCGGCGTCGGCGGCCTCCGAGAAGACGTCGTCGTCATAAATGTCCCAGCCGTTGTCGTCCACTACTTCGTAATTGAGGTATTCTACCGTGGGCATCACTCGGTGATTCACGTCCCGCACTGGTATAGCTTGCTGTTCAGCCCTAAATTGTCTTTACCGGTGAATCGACGGCTCAGAAGAAAAGGATGTCGACAATCGTCAGAAAATGCCGCCATAACGGAGAAAATAGTCGACAATTGTCTGCCAATTGTGTGAAGATACGGGGCAGTTTCAATTCCACCGAATGTGACAGTCTAACGACCCGCAGACTGCCGAAGGCGGACAGTGCTTCGTTCGACAGCACGCACCAACTGTGTGCCCATGCAGCGTGATCTCAGCTGCAATCTGGGATCGTCTCAACTCGAGAAACGATTCTCGATTACAGGCCGAAAATGGGGATGAATCGGAACGTGATGAACGCGCCAACGGTCGAGATGAGCGGGACGACGTTTTGCATAAGGATGACGCGGGCAGTCGTCGACGGATTGAACAGGTCCGATGCTTTGGGGATGTCTTCGGGTTCTTCCTCGCCGATTTCCGGCGATGGCTCGCCTTCCTCGTCGGCAGTAAGTGCGCCGACAGAGACTCGAGTCTCCTCACCTTTCCGAACGTCTGAAATCGTGGTTGTCCGGGTTGCACGACCCCAACCGAGGCCGATAATGCTCATCGTTGCGATGACGACGAAACTCGCTGGGATACCGATCCACGAGAGGCCGATGACAATTCCTGAGGCGATGACAGCGACGACGATTGCGGCCGTCAGCGGCAGGTTCGTGATGTCGTTCCCGAGCGTATCGAGGGTTCTGCGCGCAATCGTGAAACAGCCAATTGTGACGGCAATCGATCCGATGACGATCAGGAACATCATGTCGGGTTCGACACCGGCAATCTCACCGACGTCACTGCCAAGCCCGAGCACCTCGAGAACGTCGATATCGGCACCGTAGATGGGGGCGATTGCGTTGGCGATGTTGCTTGTCCCCGAGGAAAAGGCCATCAGACAGCCGATACCGACGACGACAAACGCGCCTGTGATCTCACGGCGGGTTGCACCCTCGCCGAACTGGAGTCGCGGTGCAAGCCCGGAGCGATCCACGGAGATCATCTGTCTGCCCTCACTGGTGCCTTCGATAGCGACCCACTCGTTGATTTGTGGGTAGTAGTAGCGGCCGACGACACCGGCGACCCAGAAGCCGACGATTGGGGCGACGATCCACCAGACGACGATCTGCCCGAGGACGTCCCAGGCAAGTTCGCCCGTTGCGAGTCCAAGTGCAGCGATTGCGCCGACAGCGGTCATCGAGGTCGAGGCTGGAACACCAGCGTAGTTACCGATAAACAGCGCGCCACCGATAAAGAAGAGCACGGCGACGTTCGCTTGAAGCGTAAAGATGTCAGTGGTATGAACGAGGTCTTCACCGAGTGTCGTAACGACATTCGGCCCGATTGTCGCCGCCCCCAGAAAGAAGAAAACCGACATCAGTGCGGCGGCCATCAGTTTCGTGATGACGTTCGCGCCGACGGCCGGCCCAAACGCTGGACCCGTCGTCGCACCGCCGATGTTGTACCCGACGAACGCAGCAACGAGAAGACCGACGAGAAGGAGTACTTCACTCACACTGTGAACTCACGTGGGCTGATCCTAAAAAGAACACTATTCGACCCATCTGCTGTTGGCAGATCGGTACGTCGCTATGGAAACCATTTCAACAACGCCGACCATACAACAAGATACTATGTATGCGATATGGATGGACAGTCGACGACACGGACACTGCCGGCACTTGCAGACGCAGACCGAGCAGTGCCACTGGACTCGAGTCATCAATAGTGCTGTAGGCACTAGCCAGTCACTGTCGGGTGAGCGAAACCAATGTTGAATCCGGTCCGTGTCGATGCGGCAGTTGATATCGCGTATGGGGCGCTGATTGCGCTCTCAATCGTTCTAATCGTCGTGCTCGACACCACAAACGCTGGACTCGCGTTCGGGATTGGGGTCTTTATTTCGTACGTGATCCACGTCGTCTGGAAGATGGCACGATTCGATCCGAACTGGATGACAGAGGCTGTCGAGGAGACAGTCGAGGAGACAGTCGGTGAGACTGTCGAAAAGCAAGTCGATGACGTCCAGGCGCAGATGGAAGAGACGGTCGAAACTGCCGTCGGTGAAACCGTCGAGAAATCTGTTGGCGAGGCAGTCGATAAAACCGTTGAGGAAACGGTCAGTGAAACGGTGAGTGAAACCGTCGAAGAATCCGTCGGCGAGGCAGTCGATAAGTCCGTCGAGGAAACAGTCAGTGAAACCGTCGAAGAATCCGTTGGCGAGGCAGTCGATAAAACCGTCGAGGAAACAGTCAGTGAAACTGTCGAGGAAACGGTGAGTGAAACCGTCGAAGAATCCGTTGGCGAGGCAGTCGATAAAACCGTCGAGGAAACGGTCAGTGAAACTGTCGAAGAAACGGTGAGTGAAACCGTCGAAGAATCCGTCGGCGAGGCAGTCGATAAAACCGTCGAGGAAACGGTCAGTGAAACTGTCGAAGAAACGGTGAGTGAAACCGTCGAAGAGACCGTTGGAAAACAGGTCGGAGAAGTTCAGGCGCAGTTCGAAGCCGTCGACGAACACCAGCATCCGCGCGAAGACAAAGACGAAGACGACGAAGACAAAGAATCCGGTGAGAAGGAAGCGGACTCGTAACGGCCTGTCTTTATCTGACAATCGTTACTGGAACTGGTGCCCGTTTTGACACCGTCTCTGCGACGTTGCCAACGAGAAACCGATGTGTCGCACGGCTCCAGTCTTCGCCGTGGCTCCCAAGGATGACTGCATCGTAGTCAGCAGCACGGTCGATAATGTTCCGCGCCGGATGTCCGATACCGACGACCGTCTCGAGGTCTCGGTCCCGTTCCTCGGCACACTTGTGCGCACGGTCGAACACTGCTTGTGCATGGTCTGTTGCAGCCGCATCAAGATCATCCTCGAGCGTGAGACCGACTGCATCACCCATCATCATCGAGGGGACGCCGACGACGTTCAAGACGGTGATTTCGGCGTCTGGGTAGTTCTCGAGGGCGTACTCGAGGGCGTGTTCGGCGTGGTCGGAGTCGTCCATTGGGACGAGAATATTCGAGAGCATAGGCGTACGACAACGCCCAGCCCCAAAGGTCTATTTAGGCGACACCGGGAACGACAGCGAAGAAGCCGTACGCGAGGAGTGTCGACATCGAGGGACCGATAACCCACATCGAGACGTATTTGATGATCGCGCGCGGGTTAAACAGTTCGTCACCGCGAAGCACGTCCTCGGATTCGGGTTCACCGATAGCGGGGGCGGCCTCGTCGACTTTCTCCTCGGAAACAATCGCACCGAGTTCGATGTCCGCTGTCTCGGGGTCGCGGGTAACCGCCTCACGGACAGTGATTGGACGTGTTGCCCGGCCCCAGCCGATGCCGACGATAGTCATCACGGTGGCCATCACGAGACTGATCGGAATGCCAGCCCACGAGAGCACGGTGGTGATCGTCGAGGCAGTCACCATGACGAACAGCGCCGCGAGCAGCGGAATATCACTGAGTTCGCCGCCGACCGAGTCCATCGTTCGGCGAGCGATTGTGAACCCGCCGAGACTGATCGCGAGTGTGGCAACGATAATCGCGGTCGTGTCCTCGAGACCGTCTGCGGTCCCCACAAGCGGGGCTGCAGCGTTCGGGACGTTGCTCGCACCTGCGCTGAACGCCATGTAACAGCCAATCACGAGGACAGCAATCGTCGTCGCGAGTTCGGTACTCGTCGTATTCGGGCCGAGGGTCGGCTTCGGCACCCTGTCGCCGCGCTCGAGTGCGAGCAACGGCCCGTCGGATTTTGTGATCGTCACCTGCTCGTTGACCCACGGGTAGACGTAGCGCCCGATCAACACGCCAACCCAGAGACCGATAATTGGGGTAACGATCCACCACGTGATGATACCGGCAATCATCTCGTAGTTCAGCGTGTCAGTCGCCAGTCCGAGACCGGCAATTGCCCCGACTGTCGTCATCGACGTCGGGACGGGAACACCGAAGATGTTGGCGATGAGCATCCCCAGACCGATGAAAAAGAGGATCGCAACGCCCGCTGCGAGCGTGAGTTCGACATCGATGATCCCCTCGCTAAGCGTATCCATCACGTTTCGGCCGACAGTCATCCCACCGAGGAAGACGAACACCGTCATCACTGCCGCAGCGGTCGTCTTCGACACAATTCCAGCCCCCACCGACGGCCCCCACGTAATCCCCGTCGAGGAGCCACCGATGTTGAACCCGACGAAAACCGAGGCCACAACACCAACCAACAGCACGGTTTCGACCATCGATCACACATACACCAATACCGATAAAATAAGTACTGGACACTGTCTGCGAGTGGGTCCGATGTTGCTCTCGAGCACGCTGTCGATGGCCATTGCTCGTTCGCACAACGCAACGCCGAGCGCGAAACCGTCGCCTTTACTCGAGTTGACCGCGCCCACACGCGTATGAACGATGCAAACGCGAACGGCAGCGACGAGTTCGAGGAGTTCGACGTGATTCCAGCAGTCGACATTCAGGACGGCGAGGTCGTCCAGTTGGTCCAGGGCGAACGCGGCACAGAGACGACCTACGGCGAGCCAGTCGAGGCCGCAACACGGTGGATCGACGCCGGTGCCGAGTCGCTTCACCTGGTCGACTTAGACGGCGCATTCGACGGCGAGCGCGCAAACGGCGCGGCAATCGACAGCGTGCTCGAGGCCGTCGATGTCCCAACCCAACTCGGCGGTGGTATCCGAACCGCTGACGACGCCGCAGACCTGCTCGAGCGCGGTCTCGACCGGGTAATCCTCGGCACAGCGGCAGTCGAAAACCCCGACATTGTCGCGGAGATTAGCGCGGACTACCCCGACAGCGTCGTCGTCAGTCTCGACGCCAAAGACGGCGAGGTCGTCGTCGAGGGCTGGACCGAGGGCGCGGGCATCTCGCCCGTCGAAGCCGCCGAGCGATACGAGGACCTCGGAGCCGCAGCGATTCTCTTTACAAATGTCGACGTCGAAGGCCAACTCGAGGGCGTCGCAACTGAGCCGGTCCGCGAACTCGTCGAAGCGACTGACATTCCAGTGATCGCAAGCGGCGGCGTCGCGACGCTCGAGGATGTCCAGGCGCTCGAGGCGACAGGCGCGGCTGCGGTCGTCGTCGGCAGCGCACTCTACGAAGGGAACTTCACGCTCGCGGAGGCACAGGCCGCTGTCTCGGAGTAAGGCGGTCGAGAGACGCCCCGCTACTTGGCCGAAGTCGGACGCTTGATAGGACTCCGACCCGTAGTGGCCGACGTGCACTCGAGAGACCGCGACCGGCTGGTCCTCGCAGCGGTCGTCTTCGCCGTGTTGTTCTCGCAGTTGTTGCTCTATCCCGGTATCGCGACGCTGGTCGAGACGCTCGGTGCCGACGCGACCGCCTCGCCGTTCGCCCAGACCGCACTCGATGCGAGCATGTGGTTTCTTGTCAGTGAGTTCGCCGCCTACGTCGCCTTCGTCGGCGTCTGGGGGATGCTCAGTGACGTGACGGGCCGTCGAACGCCATTTATTATCGTCAGCGCACTCGCCGGTGCGGCCAGCTATGCGGCGCTTGCACTCGTCCCGACTATCGGCTCGATCTCGTTCGAGGGCGTCCTCCTGTTGCGCGTTCTGCAGGGCGCGATGACTATCGGCGCGCTCTCGCTGACGATGACGATGCTGATGGACTTAGAGGGCGGCCACGGCCGCAACATGGGCGCGGCTGGCATCGCAATCGGACTCGGCGCTGCGATGGGCGCGCCAATTGGTGGCCAACTCACCGAGGTCAACCCGCTCGCACCGCTTGCCGTCGCCAGCGGCTTGCTCGTCGTCGGCGGCGTGCTGGTCTCGTTCGTCCCGGACCGCACGCCAACCCAGACCCGGACCGCACGCGCGCTGCTCGAGGGGATTAGCCGACGACCCACGCTCTCGATTCCGTACGCCTTCGGGTTCGTCGACCGGATGACGGCCGGCTTTTTCGCACTCGTCGGGACGCTATATTTTCAGGAAACGTTCAACATTGACGCCGGAACGACGGGACTCCTGCTGGCGTGCTTTTTCGCCCCCTTTGCTTTGCTGCAGTATCCGATGGGGACGCTCTCGGACCGAATCGGTCGCACGGCACCGATTGTCGTCGGATCGATCTGTTACGGGGTTGGTATTCTGCTCGTCGGCGCTGCACCCACCGTTTCGACCGCCGCCATCGCGATGATCACCATCGGCATCCTCGGCGCACTTGTCTCGCCGACGACGATGGCACTCGTGACCGACCTCGCCGACGAGAGCGAACGCGGCCTCGCGATGGCCGGGTTCAACCTTGCCGGCAACCTCGGCTTCCTCGGGGGCTTCCTCATCGGCGGTACCGTCGCCAGCAGCTACGGCTACGATCTGGCCTTCCTCACCGTCGGCGGCCTCGAGATTGCAATTGCACTCGTCACCATTCCAATCTTTCTGCGTCTCTCGCTCGAGCAAGACGGACTCGTTGGTCGGAAGAGCAGCGAATCTGGTGACTAACGGGAAAAGCGACGGCTATCGAACACGAACTGCGTGGTTCGCGCAATAACGAGTGCACAATGGCGTTTCCTACACAACAAAATATACAGATTCACAAAAACGGCGGGTAAAATTGTGGCATGTGAACGCATGTCTGGGAAGGAATGGAGGGTATTAATTTTTATGTGCTCAGCCCTAACTCACAGCTGATGACACGAGACAAATCGGTCTCCCGCCGAACTGCGATGAAGCTCACCGGCGCGGCTGCTGCAACGGCACTCGTTGCTGGCTGTAGCGACGATGACGACGGCAACGGAAACGGCAACGGAAACGGCGACGACAACGGCGACGAGGCCGAAGCACTCGAGCCAGGCACGGAAATCGAACTCGACGGCCAGACGGCCGGCTGGGAGGGTATTGCACCCGACGCCATCGCTGGCGAGACCAACCCAACGCTCGTCCTCGAGGAGGGCGAGAGCTACGAACTCGGCTGGTCCGAGGGCGACGGTCAGGACCACAACATCGAGATTCGAAACGACGACGGCGACGTTGTCGACGACCTCGAGACCGACGAAGTCAGCGACCCTGACGACGACCAGTGGCTCGAGTTTGAAGCCAGTACGGAGATGGTCGAATACGTCTGCGACCCACACGAAGGGTCGATGGCCGGCGACATCGACGTTCAGTAAGCCGACACCGTTCGTTTGTGCGGTTCTTTTTTGCTGTCCTGAGAGTGGGTAGTTTCGAGTGCGAGCAGTCTCGAGTCCGGCAGGGCATCAAAAGTACCATACTGGTTGGCACGTCAGTACACTGTATCAGGTGATTTCGTGACCAACAAACGCGAGTATACGGGCGACTATCCCGACAAGACGCTGTACATTCCGGGGCCAACCGAAGTGCGCGAGGACGTCATCGAGGCCATGTGCGAGCCGATGTTCGGCCATCGCATGGACCGTATGACCGACCTCTATACGACCATCGTCGAGGACACGAAGGAGTTCCTCGGCACGGACAACGACGTGATCGTCCTGACGGGTTCGGGCACCGAGTTCTGGGAGGCCTCGACGCTCAACCTCGTCGACGAGAACATCCTCGTTCCGACCTGTGGCAGCTTCAGCGAGCGCCACGCCAACGTCGCCGAACGACTCGGGAAAAACGTTGATCGCCTCGAGTACGACTGGGGCCAGGCGATCAAACCCGAAGACATCCGCGAAACCCTCGAGGAGAGCGACACACACTACGACGTCGTCGCAACCGTCATGAACGAGTCCTCGACCGGCGTTCGGAACCCAATCGAGGAAATCGGCGATGTCATCGCTGAGTATCCAGACACCTACTTCGTCGTCGACGCTGTCTCCGCGCTGGGCGGTGACTACGTCGATATCGACGAGCACAACATCGACGTCCTGTTCGCCTCGAGCCAGAAGGCATTCGCGATGCCCCCGGGACTCGCCATCTGTACGGTCAGCGAGGACGCCTACGACGCCGAACTCGAGTCCGATTCGGCCTCGTGGTACGGCGGCTTCCAGCGCACCATCGACTACTACGACCGGAAGGGCCAGACCCACTCGACGCCCGCCATCCCGATCATGCTCGCCTACCGCACGCAGATGAAACACATGCTCGAGGAGGGACACGATGCTCGCGACGAGCGCCACCGCGAGATGGCCGAATACACCCAGGAGTGGGCCCGCGAGCACTTCGACATGTTCCCCGAGGCAGGCTACGAGTCCCAGACCGTCTCCTGCATCGAGAACACGCAGGGAATCGACGTGGCCGACACCATCGAGACCGTCAGCGAGGAGTACGACTTCGTCTTCTCGAACGGCTACGGCTCCCAACTTGGCGAGACAACGTTCCGCATCGGCCACATGGGCGAACACGACCTCGAGTCGATCAAGGCCCTGACCGATGCAATCGAAGACGTGGCCGGACTGTAATCACTGGCGAGGACATCGCCGGATTGGAGTCTCTGTCGAGGACGTTCAACCGCGAACGAACGGACGTGAGTGAGTGGGCCGACGACTGATGTGGAGGGTGCAAAGCACCCGAAACGGAAAGAGGAGTGCTTTTGGTCCAGATTCTGCCGACGGACGCCGAAGGCGGCCCGCAGTGCAAAAGGTGGGCCTATATGGGCGAACACGACCTCGAGTCGATCAAAGCCCTGACCGGTGCAATCGAAGACATCGCGGGTCTGTAGGCAGCGTTCGCAGTCACGACTCAGCGGCGAGCGCTTCGCACCGCGACCGATTTGCAGGCAGGCGGTTTGCAGGCTGGAATTAATCGAAGTCGTCTCTGTTTAATTCAACGGCGGAACAATTATACAATCGGCGAATGAGCAAGCGCTATGCCCAAACGCACCCGCGTGAGCCGACTCAAAGCGAGACGAACTCGCGCACTCGGTGCGGCTATGGGTGTCATTGGAATCGCCTGCATGATGGCGTATCCGCTGTCCCCCGCTGACGTTATTCCGGGTAGCGACTCGCTCCCCTACGGAGGGATCAGAAGTGCCCACCCGTTCGTTGTGTATACCAGCGCAATCGCTGGCCCGATACTTCTCACGTGGGGTGCGTTCGCGATGCGACAGCAAACACGGAGACCGCTGACACCGCGTCGGTCGCTTCTCGCGCTGCTTCTCAGCGTCCTCGTGAGCGTGGCTGGAATTGCGCGATATACCTACGAATGGGTGCAGGAAACCCCGTTCGTAGCTGGCGACACCCAGCCGACGACTGTCGACCCGTCGGTGTCCGAAATTGTCCTGCGGGAGGTAACCGGGACGCAGTTCATCGCACTCACTGCTGTCTCGGCGATGATTGTTGGGTCAGTCGCAACCCGACGCGGCCGGCGCGACGCGTTCGTGAGTGCCCTCCTCCCGATTGGGTTCGCGTTGCTCTTACTGTCCCCCATCTCGAGAATTGAGACCGGCGTCACGACGTTTGTTGGAACAGCAGCCATGGCAATCGTGCCGTTCAGCATTGGCTACCTCGCCACCCCGACCACTGATTAGCCGAAGAGACCCCGAATCCACTCGAGAAGGCCCGTAACCGCGTCCGAAACCCACTCGAGCGCCGAGCCGATGCGCCCGCCGCCGCCGAGGCCGCCGTCCTGACCGCTGCCGCTCCGTGGGGTGCCGTCCGAGTCACCAGCCATATCCGCACCGAGCGCTGCGCGGGCGTCGACGAGGCCCGCGCCTTCCTCGCAGGTCTCGAGGACCGGTTCGGCGGTCACCGTCAGCACCTCGCGGACGGTCTCGTTCGGACCGGGACCGTTACCCTCGCCATTTTCCCAGACCAGCGCGGCAACGCCGGTGACGAACGGACAGGCCATGCTCGTCCCACTGGCTTCGGCGTACTCGTTGTCGACGACGCTCGAGACGATGTCAGTACCCGGAGCCAGCAGATCGATGGCCTCGCCGACGCTGCTGTAGGACGCCAGCGTGTCGTCCTCGTCCATCGCTGCGACCGCAAGCACCTTTTCGTGGGTCGCCGGATAGGACATGGTCTCCTCGCTGCAGGCACCGTCGCCGGCGTTCCCGGCGTTTCCGGCCGCGGTGAGCAGCAGATGGCCCGCGTCGTGTGCGGCCTCGACCGCGTCGTCGACCGCGCGGCTCTCCTCCTCGCCGCCGAGGCTCATCGAAATGAGTTCGATATCGTTCGACATGCACCAGTCGATGCCCGCGATCAACTCGCTGTAGCGGCCCCGGCCCTCGTCGTCGAGCACCTTTACCGCGTGGAGAGTCGCCTCCGGAGCGGTTCCGACCACGCCGAGATCGTTCTCGAGTGCGCCCGCGATACCGGCGACGTGGGTACCGTGGCCGTGTCGGTCCTCGTAGTCGCCAGCCAGTCCGTCGGCCGTGAAATTGCGCCCGCCAGCGACCGAGACGCTACAGTGATCGGTCTGAATCCCCGTATCGAGAATGCCGATATCAACGCCCGAGCCATCCGCCTCGACCTCGTCAGCCCCGATTCGCTCGAGGCCCCACGATGCCTGCTCGTCGGGGTGGGTCGAACAGTCCGACCGATCTGGCGGCAACAAAAACTCGAGCAGGTCGGGCGACCAGTCGTCGGGAATGCCCGTCTCCTCGTCGTCTTCGACGTGGGCAATGCCCGATGCACCGAGCAGGTCGTCCAGTCGGCTTTCGGGCACCTCCGCGGCGACGAACTCGAAGTGCTCGAACTCGAGGAGTTTCGTTCCCCCGAGTTGCTCGATCACGTCGATGAGCCCGCCGAGCAGTCCGTTGTCCGGATGGACCAGCACGCGTCGCGTGTCGTCCCCCGACGGCGCTGTCGACGCGGCTGCCGGCGTCGATGCCGTGTTCCCGAGCACGCCGACGGAAACGCCGGCTCCGACACCCTGCAGGAGCTGGCGTCGACTGAGAGTCATGCCGGCTGGAAAGTCAAGGAAAGGAATAAGCTTTCTGTACGACGGTGCTGGACGTGTCTGCGTCTCATGATCGACGAGTTGAGCCACCAATATCATGGCTGTGAGTGCGCTCCGAGAATCTCGAGAAGCGCACGAACCAACGGAAGCGCAAGCGCTTCCGAGCAGCGAGGGACCAAAGGTCCCTCGAGCAGTCGGCGCAAAGCGCCGAGAATCTCGCGAAACCTTCGGTTTCGCTCAACGGGGAAGGGCAGGCTGACGAAGGGAAACCATCGAAGGCAGAGCACAGCGCCGGAGTACCTCAGCTACCAAACTACCCACGACATAGTATCGGCGAGCGAGTGGTTTGAAAAACCCGAGCGAAGCGCGGTTCGGAGCCCGGAGGGCGAGAACCGCGACCAGCGAACGGTGAACGAAGTGAACCGTGAGCGAAGCTGTTCACCGCGAGCGCCGACGGCGCTCGCGGGCCGACGACTGATGTGAACGAGCGAGGACGCGACGCTTTGCGTCGCTCCACAGGGAGGAAACGGAAGGAGGAGTGCTTTTCATCGAAGCTAAGCGGGATCTTTGATCCCGCGAGGTCCAAAAGAGCGCTGCGCGCTCTTTTGAAGATTTTGCCGAGGGCGCGGCTTGCCGCGCCCGTGGTTCGAGAGAGCGAAGCTCTCTCGTCATCACGAAAGACGCTTTGCGTCTTTCGAACGACAGCGCAAAAGTTCGTTTTATTGGATATGGCCTTCCTCACGCAACTGATCGGCGTCACTCTTTTCGTACCGCCACGTAATATCGGCCTTCTCGTCCTGCCAGTCCCACGGGGAAACGAGGACAACATCGTCCTCGCGAATCCAGACGCGCTTTTGCATCTTGCCTGGAATACGCGCCGTGCGTTCCTGGCCGTCTGCGCAGCGTACCTGAACCCGATTCGCCCCGAGCATATCGGTGACGGTCGCGAAGACCTCGTCGTCCTCTGGCATCCGGAGGTTCTTTCGACCGCCGTCTCCGTCGTCACTCATACCCTGAAATTCGCGGTGGAGGTGTTTAACCCTTTATCGATTTTCTCGCGCCACCCAGCCGAAACCCCGACTCGAGCCGTGACCCTCGAGCCAGCGGCGAGTCATACTATAGTAACAACTGAAACGATTCACACACTGATCGCCGATCTGTCTGGCGATCAGGTGTGCACTGACTTTCAGTGGCTACTATACCAGACAAAAGTCAGTACAGATTTTCGACCAACCGTTCGGTCGAAAGTCTGTAACTCGTTTTGTCCGGCAGTATCACAAAACCACGTCGTTTATTTCGGTCGACTGGCCACTCAGCGTATGATCGATAAGATTGGCCCGCTTGGTTTCGTCGGGATTGTGGTGTTGCTCGCCGGTATCGGACTGATCGCGTATGCAGACTGGATTATCGCGGCTGGGATCGCGCTCGTCCTTGCCGGCCTCGGCCTAGTCGTCAAGTCACTCGTCTCGAGCGTGCTCCAGAGTTTCGGGATGTTTTGAGTGCTCGCCGGACGTTACACTTCGTTATCGCCGGCACGATGCTCGCTGATGAGTTGATCAACCATCTCGGCTTTCCGGTCGAGGCGACGGTCTCGAGCGCGTTCGTGCCAGTCGTCGATGACGGCTTCGACGTCGTCTTCGCGGGCGACGGCGAGTTCGTCGACTTCCTGCATGGCGACGTCGTCGGCGGGGCCGACCGGAATGTCCTCGTCGAAGAGGATTTCGTCGGCGATTTCTGAAAGGCCGCCTTTCTTCAGGACGATGCGCGGGCCGAAATCCGCTAGTAGTTCAGCGGTCGAGCGACCCGCACCGCTTGCGTCGCGCACGAAGACGACATCGCCGGGTGCGATCCCGTACTGGTCGTCCGCCTCGCGAATCGCACCCTTGGTGAACTTCTCGATCACTTTGACCGGGACGAGGCCTTCCTTTTTGGCCGACACATCGCTGAAGTTCGAGTGATCGAGCTTCCAGAGGGCTTTCATTCGGTCGACTTTCTGCTCTAACTGGTCGACTTCCTCGCGGGCCTCGTCGCGTTCGTACTCGAGGCGCTCCGCGCGGCGGCGGTGGCGAGTCACTTCCCGGTCGCGACGGACCTCCTTTCGCTGGTCGCTGCGGGCACTTTCGAGGTCGGACTCGAGGTCGTCGATCCGGTCGTCTTTTGCCTCGAGGCGACCCTCTAGAGTTTCGACGTGGGACTGGAGGCGCTCGACCTGGCGCTTGAGGTCCTTGATCTGGCGTTCCTCCGGGGAGAGTTCGCGGGGTTCGTGTTCGGTCGAGTTCTCCTCTGGTTGGTCGTCGTCCTCGAGGTCGGTGAGGACGGCCTCGACGCTCTCTTCGCCGGCGACGACGCGGGCGGTGACCTCGCCGCGGTCGAGTCCCGGCGGGAGCTTTCGCGCGATGCGCTCGAACTGATCCTCGTGGTCGTCGAAGGCGTACAGGGCGGCCGCCATCGAGTCACGCTGGTGGTCGTCATCGTATGGTTCTTCGCGCGTGCGGTGTTGTTTCTCGTCGACCGGAAGATCTGATTCTGGCGTCCACCCCGCGGCGTCGAAACTACGGCGGAATTTCTCGACCGTCTCGGGCATCGGCGTCACGTCTGCCGCGACGATGATCGGCCGGCCGCGCTCGACGATCCACTCGATGACGTCGGCGGTGTCGCTCATGCGTGAACTCCAGACATCGAGGACCTCACCCTCGAGTGAGGCGATGGCGACGGCGGTGGTCGTCCCGGGGTCGATGCCGACGATGACGTGATCGCGGCGTTTTGCGAGCGGGCGGAACTCGATGCCATCACGGCGTTCCCGTTCGATTTCGACGCGTACGTCGCCCGAGCGATTCCGCGAGACGGGAATCTCGCTGGGTTTCGCTTCGACGGTGAAGATGGCGTTCGCGAAGCCGCCGTAGGACTCGCGGACGTCTTTCTCGTAGGCGAGGTTTTCGTCCTCGAGTTCGGATTCGACCTCGCGGGCGCGTTTGCGAACCGAGCCGTGGATGCGCCGCGTGTAGCGGTCCTCGCTCCAGCCGCCGCTGCCGGTCGAGCGCCCGCGGGCGACTTTGACTTCCGTCGTGTCGGTAAACGCGGAGACTTCGTGGCCGACGTTGTGCGCGGCGAGGCGGGCGGCGGCCTCGGCCTCTTTCATCGGCTCCTTACCGTAGGAGATTCCGTGGCGTTTCGCGACTCGAGAGAGCGGTTCGGGCTGTTCGGCCCCCGTCACTTGGACGAGTTTCGTCCCGCTCGGCAGCGAACCCAGAAAGTGAATCAACTGGTCCTTGTCGGCGGCCAGCTCGTACATGTTGTCCGTCGCGATGATCGCCGGCTCCTCGTCGTCGATCAGTCGTCGGAGCTTGCGGTGGCTGACGACATCCCGCTCGAGTTCCTCGCCATCGTATCGGACCAGGGCGTAGGAGGGAGCATCGCCGCGTACGTCGCCACTCTGGATATCGACGCCGTAGACGACTGCATCGAGCGCACTCGTTCGCGTACTCACGGACGGCCCTAGGGGCGAACAAGGTATAAATGCGACGCGGGTTCGGGGGTCAGGCGACCGCGTAGCAGCGGCCACCTGTCGTGGCGACGAACAGCGCGCCGTCGATGATGGCGATGGTTCCGTTTCCGCAGTCGACCTCGAGATTCCACAGTCGGTCTGACCGCGGTTCGATACACGCGAGGTGGCCCCGATAGGTTGCGTAAACGCGTCGCTCGTCCGCGACGGGAAACACCGGTCTGCCGATGGCCGAATCGCCAATCGGTGCGCCCCAGTTCAGTGTGCCGTCTTGGCGGTCGTAGAGGAATACTGTTCCGTGCCACCACAACGCGAGCACTCGAGGGTATTACAGCCAGTAGTAAAAATATAATATTTATTCTCCTAGAAGTAAATTTCATATTGTATGGGTTGTAAGTATGTCGAGAGGGTCGTTGACGGCCCTTCGTGTGCCGCGACTCAGTGTCGCGGCGGGATGCGTTCGACTGACCATGACCAAGAACACAAATCCATCTGACCGAGCAGAACAGGCAACTGGCGGACGTCGAGGGGTCTCGACGTCGCGACGGTCCATTATGAAAGCAACCGGTGCAAGCGTCCTCGCAGTCGGCGGCCTTGGGGCGGTCGCCGGCAGCGCGGCGGGGCAGGCCGCAGATCTGCCGCCGCTTGCGCGTGACGGAAACAAGATCGTCGACCCGAGCGGGAACGAGGTCATTCTCCGCGGAGTCAACATCGCCGATCCCGGCGAGCAGAGCCGTGAGTGGCGCGGACAGACTGCACCCGAAACGTTTGAACTGGCGACTGACGAGAGCGAAGGCTGGTACACGAATATCGTCCGTATCCCGGTCCAAGCCGAGTTCATTGCCGCTGGAACGAGCGCGCCAGAACCTGGACAGATGCCCCACGGCGACGACTGGGGCCCACTGCTGCCTGGCTCGTTCGACGCGAGCGACGTCGAGTGGTACTGTGAAACGTATCTCGACGAACTCGTCGACATGGGTGCCGAACGCGGCGCCTACGTGATGATCGACTATCACCGCCACTATCCCGTTTTCCATCAGGAAGACCACGCGGGCCACGACATTCCATACGATACGTGGCAGTGTGACTCCGACGGCGGCGAAAGCTGGCGAAATCCCGAAGTCTGTGGCGAACGCGGCCCGCTCTGGCACGGTGAGGACCAGATTGACGACATCTGGTCACTGATCGACGACCAGAACATCGTCGAAGCGTTCGACCTCGACGAGGACGATATCTACCTCGAGCCACCGGAAGTGTCGAACGCGCTCGATGAGGAACTGCACACGTTCTGGGAGGTTATCGCGGATCGCTACGCGGGAGACGACCACGTCATCTTCGACGTCTACAACGAGCCAACCGGCCCGTACGGCGGCGACTGGGGCGGCCCAGAGCGCCAGGCCGGCGAACTCTCGTTCCCAGAGCAAGCACCGGGCGAGGCCGAAGGCGACTACGACGTTCGACTCGACGAAATGAAAGGCTGGTACGACCTCTGGCGCGACCGTGCGCAGCCGTGGGTCGATACGGTCGAGGAGAACGCACCCGGCCACCTCATCACGATTGGCAGCCCACGCTGGAGTCAGTACGCCTACTGGGCACCGTACAACGAGTTCGACGCGACGAATATGTGTTACACGGCCCACGTCTACACGCAACAGGACATGCGGCCACTGGGTGACTACATCGGTGAGCCATCCGAGCACGTGCCGATCTTCTTCAGCGAATTCGGCTGGATCGAAGGCGGCGGCAAGGAAGTCGACACGCCGTGGATGGATTGTACGACCGATCCAGACCAGGATCCAGAAGATGCGGACTGTGAGCCGTTTATCGAGGGCTACGAGGAGTTCCTCACGGAGTACGACGTGCATCCACAGGCCTGGTGTTTCGACCACAGTTGGGAGCCACACATGTTTGAACACGGCGACCCCGGCCCGGGCGGCGCATCCGGCGCACCCGACGCCGACGACTGGATGGATTACCTGAACGACGACACGCCCGGTGTCTGGTGGCACGAATGGAACCAGCAGATGGCTGGCGACCGAGACGAGTTCGCACCCGGAGACGAGCCGTATCCGGACGCCGACAACGGCAAGAACCCGCTGCACGTCGGACCTGGCCCAATCGGCGAGACCGGTGATGGCATCCAAGTCGGCGACTACAACGCACAAGACACCACCGACGACGGTCTGCACAACGACTTCACCGGCGACGGACAGACCAGCCACGACGACGTGACCGCCTTCTTCGAAAACCTCGAGGATGAAAACGTGCAGGGCAACCCTGACGCGTTCGACTTCGCTGGAGACGGTGAGGTCAGCTTTGCGGATGTCGTCAATATGCTCAACCGCATCTAATCCGGAACAGCGATCCCATTCCACCGCTGGTCCGTCCGCACCAGCAACAGCGGGAGGGCACAACACCGACAGAAAATAGAGTTAATATTAATTTATTCAGTCAATAAAAAATCTTATTATCTGTCGGAATAGAGCTGTAATATGTGTCCCTTCCATCGCTGGCGGGCACGAACGGTAGCGACGACACACCAGCATGGAATCGGAGACAGCACAGAAAGGAGACACCCACGATGAACGACGATACAACACACCACAACACAGACGAAGCGGCCGAAAACGACCGTACACCGACCTCACGCCGGACCTTCATCAAAGCCGCCGGCGCGAGCGCAGGTGCGCTTACACTCGGTGCCACAGCGGCATCCGCACAGGACGTCCCAACCATCGTCACCGAACTCGCTGACGACCAACTCGATCCCGGCGAAACGACAACCGCAACGGTTTCACTCGAGGACGTTCCAGTCGGCTCAGCCGGCGTCAACGTCACGCTCGAGGTCGACCCCGACGTTGCACTGATCACCGAAATCGACATCAATAACTCGCTGCTCGAACTCGAACTCAACGACGAAATCGAGGAGGCAGGCGGCGGGGTCGACTCGATTTTGCTCCCGCGGATCGCCGATATCGAAGAGTCTAGCGTCGAAGTCGGAACCTATCACCTCGAAGCACAGGGTGACGGCGAAACGACGCTCGAGCTTCAAGACTTCGCACTCACAGACCCGGACAGCAACGTCGTCAGAGAAGCCAACTACGACGCCCCAACGCTGACCGTTGGCGAGCCCGACGACGGCCCATCGCCACCGAGTACGCCGACGAGCCTCGAGGTCGTCTCGACGAGCGAGAGTTCCATCGAAGTCGACTGGAGCGCCGACTCGAACGCAGCCAGCTACAACGTCTACGTCGATGGCAGTCTCGAGGACGAAACGACCACCTCGAGTGCAACGGTCACGGGTCTCGACGCCGACACCAGCTACGAAATCGGTGTCAGCGCTGTCGGTGACGACGGCGACGAGACGAGTACCGCGACGGTGACGGCAACGACCGACGCCGAAGACGACGAGCCGCCGGAAACGACGACGGTCACGGTCGATCTTGCAGACAGTGAGATCGAGCCTGGCGACACGACGACCGTCGACCTCGGCCTCTCGGAGGCACCGAACGGCCTGCTCGGCTTTACCGTCGATCTCACCATCGACGACAGCGTCGTCTCGATTGCCGACGCAGATATCAGCGAGCCGTTCCCAGACACCTCCAGCCCGATCAGCTATGTCGATATCGACGGCGATACCGTCCGCCTGAGCGCCATCGAACCCCTCGACCCCGGCACGACCAACATCGACTTCGGTCACGTCGAACTCGAGGGCGTGGCTGGCGGCGACACCGACATCGACGTCGAAGTTGTCCGTCTCGAGGACCTCGATGACGACGATATCCCGGCAGAAACCCAGTCCGAATCGCTGACCGTCACTGGTGAGGAGCCGCCGGAAACGCCGACTGTTACGGTCGACCCAGCCGACGACGAGATCGACACTGGCGAGACGACGACCGTCGACCTCGGCCTCACGGAGGCACCCGACGGCCTGCTCGGCTTTACCGTCGATCTCACCATCGACGACAGCATCGTCGAGATCACCGATGCCGACATCAGCGAGCCGTTCCCTGATACGTCCCAGCCAATCAGCTACGTCGACATTGAGGGCGACACTGTCCGCCTCAGCGCCATCGAGCCGCTCGACCCCGGCACGACCGATATCGACTTCGGTCACGTCGAACTCGAGGGGCAGGCCAACGGCGACACCGACATCGACGTCGAAATCGTCCGCATGGAGGATCTCGACGACGACGATATCCCGGCAGAAACCGAATCCGCAACCCTCTCCGTCGTGGGTGAACCGGTTGAGGAACCGCCGGTCGTCCCCGAAGCCCTCGAGGTCGTCTCGACGACTGAGAGCTCCATCGAGGTCTCTTGGAGCGCCGACGCCAACGCGGCCAGCTTCAACGTCTACCTCGACGGCAGCCTCGACAGCGATACCACGATGACCAGCGCGACGATCACGGGTCTCGACGACGACACGACCTACGAAATCGGCGTCAGCGCTGTTGGCGACGACGGCGACGAGACCGACACCGCGACGGTGACGGCGACGACCGACGAAGAAGACGAACCAGCACCAGGCGACTACCCAACCTGGGAGTCGGACGTCCTCTACCAGCAAGGCGAGCGCGTCTCCTGGGATGGCGAGAACTGGGAAGCCAAGTGGACGAACCAGGGTCAGGAACCCGAATACGATGTCAACGGTACCTGGGAACCACTCGAGGGAGAGATTCCGCTCGAGGATGATCTGGCCGAACTGCAGCCCTCGAGTACGTCCGCCTCGGCCGGCGAGCGCCTCGAGTTCAGCGTCAGCGATACCTCCCCGAACGACGCCTGGATTACGTCCCTCGAGTGGGACTTCGGCGACGGCACGACCGCCAGTGGCTGGTGGAACGACCACACCTACGACTCGAGTGGCACGTACACGGTGACACTCACCGCGACGGACCAACTCGACCGTCAGTCGACTGACGAAGTCGAAATCACCGTCTCCTGATCGGAGACGCACCGATAGCAGGGAAACTGGCATCACCCTGTTGGGATCACGACGCGCCACGGTACACAGCCACCGGACAGAACCCAACCGACCTACCTGTCAGTCGACGAGGTCGGCTGAACTGTCTGCCTACTATTCTATTTTTATCTAGATAATATTTATACTAATTACTGTGAAATATAGTCAGACAGCCGAGTGAGCCAATCACGAGTGCACCTGAAGTGGTGACCAGACACCGGGTACACCCGGCGTGATCGATCACTCGAGCGACCAGCAACGGAGACCACGACAATGACACGGAATACCGAGACAACGCCAGGGGAGCACGACGAGCGAACAGCATCGGATGACCAACGGGCAGCGGGGACAGAGTCGCAAGCGAGCAACGAGCAAGAGTCGACGACAGCGCTCGAGCGGCGAGACTACCTTCGCGGAATCGGAGCCGCGGGGCTGGCCGGCGGACTTGGCGGACTCGGCCTCGGTGCTGGTGCGACCGGGAGTGCGCTCGCACAGGAGTCGTGGGAGGCCGCGGCCGACGAGCGAATCGAGCAGTACCGAATGGGCGACCTCGAGGTCGTCGTCGAGACCGACGACGGCGCGGCGGTGACGGATGCAACGGTCGAAATCGAACAACAGGGACACGACTTTGGCTTTGGGTGTATGGCCCACGCCGAGTTCCTCACGCGGGGCAGCGAGTGGGGCGAGGATATCTACACCGACGAAGATCAGGAGCGCTACGCCGAAACCCTCGAGGAGCACTTCAACATGATCGTCCTCGAGAACGTCCACAAGTGGAACCTGTGGGAAGACAACACCGAGATCGCCGACGAGGCGGTCGAGTGGGCTCGCGAGCGGGATATGGACGTGCGCGGTCACGTCGCACTGTGGGGGAACATCGACGCGCACGCGATTCCGCCGCGGGTCGTCGAAGCGATGGGTGAAGACTGGGAAGAAGCTGGTGAGCCGGATCACGACCCCGACTACGTCGTCGAGGAGTCGATGGATCACATCGAGACGATCATCGAACACTACGGCGACGACATTACGGAGTGGGAGATCGTCAATGAGGTCTTCCACGAGCCAGCGATGATCGAAGCCATCGAAGGGCAGGGAACCACTCCGGAGACCGCAGAAATCCTGGGCGACTGGTACGAGTTCGGTGAAGAGGTCGCCGACCGGTACGACATCGACATTGCGGTCAACGACTACAACACGCTCAACGGCAACCACGGCTACGCCCGCGACCAGTACCACGACCAGATCGATTATCTGATGAACGAGCGCGGGATCGATCTGGACGGCATCGGGATGCAGTCCCACCACTACGCCGACGAGCGGATCAGCTACGACGAGATGATGACCCGGCTCGATGAGTACGCCCAGTACGGTGCCGGCCTCAAGGTCACCGAGTTCGATATGTTCGGCGACGGCTGGGACCGACAGATGCAGGCCGACTACCTCCACCGGTTCCTCAAGACGTTCTTCAGCCATCCCGAAGCCGAGGACTTCCTCATGTGGGGCCACTGGGATCCAGTCCACTGGGGCCCGGAAATGGGCGACGATCCGGACGCGCCGCTGTACGAAGAGGACTGGACCGAAAAGCCGGCTTACGACGAGTACGTCGATCTGGTCTTCGACGAGTGGTGGACCGACGAGTCCGGCACGACCGATTCCAGCGGCGAGTTCGAGACAGCTGTGTTCCACGGGGACCACGAGGTTACTGTCACTGTCAACGGCGAGTCGGCGACCCAGCAGGTCTCCGTGACCGACGCCGACGGGCCCGTGCAGTTGGAACTCACAGTCGATGGCGACGGAAACGGCGACGACGACCCAGTCGTCGGCGACTACACACCCGAGGATACGACCGGCGATGGCCTCCGGAACGACTTCACCGGTGACGGCCAGACGACCCACGACGACGTCACCGCCTTCTTCGAGAACCTTGAGGACGATGCGATCCAGCAGAATTGGGCGGACTTCGATTTCGCTGGTACCGACGAGGTCGGCTTTGCGGACGTCGTCGAACTGCTTTACGACGTGTAGAACGAGTATAGCGGCGCTCAGAGGGGCGGGCTGAGTCACCCCCTTTGCCAATATTATTTCACTTTGTAGTAGTTAGTTTTAATATAATCTATACTGTAATATTGAATGTCTTCGCAGCGAACGCGGGACAGCCAGCGACAAACCAGATGAGGCGACAATGAACGACAACAACGACAGCAGACAGCAGACGGGCGAATCGACGAACAAAAGCGCAAGACGACGCGCGTTAGACCGTGCGAGTGAGCGACCGACGATCAACATGTCGCGCCGGTCGATGATGCGAGCAACGGCTGGTACAAGCATGGCCGCGCTCGGACTGGGTGCAGGCATTACCGGCAGCGTCGCCGGCAACATCAGCGAGTTCGACGACCTGACAATCGATAGCCAGAACCGAATCGTCAACGAGTCGGGCGAGCCGTTCAAGATGCGGGGCGTCAGCATTCCCGATCCGAAGCGACTCGACCGGACGAGCCAACTGCGCGGGAAAACCCCGATGCAGTTGCTCGACATGATGACCAACAACGACCGGGGCTGGTATCCACGCGCCATTCGCCTGCCCGCCCAGCCACAGGACATCGGCGAACACCCGATGGGACACGCCGGTCCGGAGTACTTCGACGACAACGGCAACCTGCGTCCAGAGGCACCAGACATCGAGAATCCGGACGCGATTCGCGACAACCGCCGGGCGATGCAGCCGCCACAGCCCGTCGCGTTCACCGAAGCCGAACTCGAGGACTATCTCGAGAACTACTACGACCCACTCGTCGAGCGCTGTAAGGAACGAGGCGTCTACGCCATCGTCGACTTCCACCGCCACTGGCACGAACAGCCGCCAGGAACGGAAGCCCCCGGCGCGGCGGAGAACCACCTGCCCTACGACAGTCCGTACACGAACTACTGGGCGTACAACACGTTCTCGGGGCCGAACGTTACCTTCGACGAAACGACGCCCAGTTCGTGGGGCTACGTCGACTCGACGTACATCAACGAGGGAGATCACGACGGCGAACAGGGAGAGTGGGCCGGCGTCGACTCACCGGCAGACATCCCTGGTACGCCATACGCCTACGAAAACTGGCAGGTCAACGAGGAACTGCTCGAGGAGGCACTCCTGTTCTGGAGCGTCGTCGCCGACCGGTACGCCGACGAACCGCACGTGGTCTTCGAGCCGTACAACGAGCCGACTGCCCCGGGTATCTGGGGACCAGTCGAGGGCTGTGGCGCGCTCAAACAGGAGCCGCTGTGGGAGACGTTCGTCGACGACTTCATGGGACCGATCATCGACGAAATCCGACAGCACCAGCCCGAACAGGTGCTGCTGGTCGGCGTCCCCGGCTGGTGTCAGTCGCTGCAGGGACTGTACTGGTATGACTTCAACGACGCTGGCTACGACAACATCGCCGTCACCTGGCACAACTACGCCGGCCACGACGTGAGCCAACTCAACAACTGGTTCAACGACACGAACTACCGCTGGCACGAAGACATCGCCGCAGAGACTGAGGGTGAGTTGACTGACCCATACATCGAGCCGGAACAGGACGTCTACGACGACTCGTGTTACGGTTGGGAAGGCTACGAGGCCGCCGGCCTGCAGGATGCGATGGACTTCCATCACATCTCGATCAGCGAGTTCGGCTGGATCAACGACCCGGAAGTCGCTCACTGGCTGCGCGGGACGACCACCGGCCAGGGGACGCTGCCGGAGTACGGCATTCCGTTCTTTGACCAGATCGAAGCCGACGACCGCATCAGCTGGATCGCCTGGTGTGCCGACGTTCGCTGGTACCCGACGATGTTCGAGTTCCCAGAAGGGCCTGACGAGGGTGACCTCATCGGCGACGTCCTCGTCAACGACAACTTCTACGACACCGATCTCGAGGACATCTGGGCGGCGCTGCCGAACGGCGCACCGTGTCCCGACGTGGAGAACCAGCCCTGCGAGTGGGATCTCCTCGGCGGCGAACACAGCGGCGAGTACATCAAAGAGCAACTCGAGGTCCACCGCGACGATATGGTGCCGTTCGATCTGGGAACGACCGAGCCCGGCCACGACGATCCGGACCTCTACAACGGCTCGGAGGGCATTCAAGTCGGCGAGTACACAGCCCAAGATACGACCGATGACGGCTTGCACAACGACTTCACCGGTGACGGTGAGACGACCCACGACGACGTGACGGCCTTCTTCGAGAACTTCGAAGACGACGGGATCCAGGACAACCCCGAAGCGTTCGACTTCACCGAGAGCGGTGACGTTACCTTCTCGGACGTCGCCGAACTGCTGCGTCAGCTGTAAGCTGCAGCCGCAGACCAGTATCGATTTCCAACCACACGCTGCTGGCACACATTTTCACCACTATTTGAAATCTGTCAGCACACAGAACGAGCAGTGAAAGGGCATGAAACACGCATCATCGACAGACGAGCAGACAGACGACCAGTCAGTAACTCGCCTCGAGCGCGGAGCCACCGACAAACGGGCACCGACCCGACGGCGATTTCTCCAATCAGCGGCTGCGACAGGAGCGCTTGCGGCCGGATTCAGCGCAGGGTCAGCAGGGACGGTTTCGGCGGCCACGACGGGCATCCCAACGCCACGGCTCCATGTCGAGGGGAACCTGATCAAAGACCCGCAGGGAAACACCGTCACGCTCCGCGGACTCAACATCGCTGATCCGAAGCGCCTGAACGTGACGGCACCGGCACGCGGGAAAGCCGCCGAACACGTCGTCGACCTCCTCACGGATGAGAGCCAGGGCTGGTATCCCAGAGTCATCCGCGTACCCGCCCAGCCGGTCGATATCGGCGAGCACGAACCCGGCCACACCGGCGGCCCGCCCGATCCAGTCGCGTTCACCGAAGCCGAACTCGAGGAGTATCTCGAGACGCATTACGATCCGATCATCGAGCAGTTAGGCGAGTTGGGCGTCTACGCCATCGTCGATTTCCACCGCCACTGGACGGACAACGACGCCGAAGACGGCTGGGACGGCGAGTGGGGAAACAGTGAGACGGGGACGATCAACGAGGAGTTGCAAGAAGAGGTCAACATGTTCTGGGAGATCGTCGCGCCGCGGTACGCCGACGACGACCACGTCCTCTACGAGGTCTACAACGAGCCGACCGAACCCGGCATGTGGGCCGAGGTCGACCGCCAGTGGGTCAGAGACAACTGGCGGCTGTGGAAGGAGTTGGCCCAGCCGTGGGTGGATACGATCCGCGAACACGCCGACAACATCGTCATCGTCGGCTCGCCAAGCTGGAGCCAGAACCCGGAGGGCTACTACATCGAGCCCTTCGAGGGCGAGAATCTCGCCTACGCGTATCACATCTACTCAGGCCACGTCGTCAGCCAGGACGAAGCCTGGGACGAGGTCGGTATCGACGGGATGGGTACCGACGGCGTCTACGAGGAGGTCCCGGTGTTCGTCACCGAGTTCGGCTGGGAGGCGACCCACGCCGGCGCGACCGAACTCTACGGGCGCACGAGCGACTTCGCCGACCCGTTCTTCGAGTGGCTCGAGTCGAGCGAGGCGATTCACTGGACGGCCTGGTGTGCCGATCCGATCTGGCGACCGGTTATGTTCACGCGAGCGTTTCTCGACGAAGATCCGACGCTACCGGAGGATACCGACTCCATCGGCCACCCCTACGAAGACGAGATTCCCGTCCACTGCGAGGACCTGCCCTGTGAGTGGGACCTCCTCGGCGGCGACGAGTTCGCCGGCGAGTACGTCAAAGCACACCTCGAGGCCTATCGCGACGATGGGCTTCCGGGCGACGGCGGCGGCTCGGAGCCGGAGCCGATTCAGGTCGGCGAGTACACACCCGAAGACACGACAGGCGACGGCCTGCACAACGACTTCACCGGCGACGGCGAGACGACCCACGACGACGTGACCGCCTTCTTCGAGAATCTCGAGGATGCGGGCATTCAGGAAAACCCCGATGCGTTCGACTTCGCCGACGACAACGAGGTCGGCTTCGCAGACGTGGCCGAACTGCTTCGACGGGTCTGAGCATCGCACTCGAGCACCCTCCACAACAGACAGCCATGAATTCGAATCCAGACACGGACGACACAGACGGTGACCGAACCGAGACGACCGACCACTCACAGCGTGACCCAGACGAGACGGCGAGTTCTGACAACAACGGCGTCAGCCGCGCACTCTCGAGGCGGCGGTTCGTCCAGGCAACCGGTGCAACGGCGGGCGCACTCGCACTTGGTGGCACCGGCATCGCCGGTGCACAGCCACTCGAGGAGACCTGTGAGTCTTTCGGCGAAATCGACATCGGCGACGGCGACTTCCTGTTGATCAACAACGACTGGGGCGCGAGCGTCGAGGACCACGGCTTCGAGATGTGTAGCTGGCTCGCCGAGGACGGCAGCTACGGCTACGAGTGGACCTCCCGCCCCGCCGGTGGCGAGCCGAACTATCCGCAGGTCTTACTCGGCACCAAACCCTGGGGCGACGACAGCGGGGCCGACTCGTTCCCGATCCAGCGCGGCGACGTCGACGAGTTGACCCTCGAGGTCGATATCGACCTCGACGTCTCTGGCGGCGAGTGGAACCTCGCCGAAGAGTGGTGGCTGATGGAACAGCCGCCCGACCAGCAGATCGAAACCCACACGCACGAAATCATGCTCGTCCTCGAGTGGGGCGCAGAACACAGCCACGGCGGGGTCGACGAGCCGGGTGTCTGGACCGATCAGTTCGGCAACGAAATCGACTACTGGACGGTCTACGGCGGTGGCGGCGGCACGGACGCCGCATTCCACATCTTCCGCGTCAACGGTGGGCTGACGACCGGACAGGTTGACCTGACCGAGATTATCGACTTCATGACCGAGCGCTACGGCCTCAGTCAAGACCTGTGGGTCAGCGGCATCGAAGTCGGCAATGAGTACTGGGAGGGCGTTCAGGGCGATGTGACCTACAACACCCTCGACGTGACGGTCAACGGCACGACCTACGAGAGCGGCAGCGATGCTGGAAACGGCTCGGATCCAGAACCCGGAGCCATCGAGGTCGGCGAGTACGAAACGCAGGATACCACCGACGACGGCCTGCAAAACGACTTTACCGGCGACGGGCAGACCAGCCACGACGACGTGACCGCCTTCTTCGAAAACCTCGAGGACGAAAACATCCAGAACAATCCGGACGCGTTCGACTTCGCCGGCAACGATGAAATAGGCTTTGCGGACGTGGTCGACTTGCTCCGGCGCGTCTAACAGCCCCGAGTTCGGAGTCACACCCTCGAGTGCGATTTTTGCCCGAGATTCGAAGATGAGTCGAGCAGTTACGAGTGCGATCAGGTGTACACTGACTTCCAGTGGCTACTATAGCTGTCTATGAGCGGAACACGATGTCACTACTGAGAACAGCGGCGACGATGAGAGAACGAGAGTGCGTATTCCTGTAACGGGACTGCAGGCATGTAGTGCTACGCTAACCGGCAGCCGATTCGGGGGCACACATATATTTCTATATTGTATCTCTTGTATTTATTTGATGGAACGAAGGAATTTCCTGCACGCTGTGGGAGCAGCGAGCCTTGGCGCAGCGACGCTTGGAAGTACACAGACTGTCACCGCCCAAGAGACGAGAGATGGCCGCGAGGTCGTCACACTCGAAAACGTCGGCGCGGTCTCTCCGAGTTCACCGATTGCACCCGACGACGGCTTCGCCGATCTGAGGTGGCTCGAGGAGGGGCCACTCGTGGTCGTCCGGGTGACGAATCTCGATGCAACCGGCGAAGGGTCGTTCAAGTGGGCCTGCGAAGTGGGCTACGACGAGTTGAACGCCGAAGACATCGGGCGGCGACTGATCGTCTTCGAAGTTGGCGGCGTCATCGACCTCGAGAATACGGATATACAGGCCGAGCGAAAGAACATCTACGTCGCCGGTCAGACCGCGCCGTCGCCGGGGATCACGCTCATCCGAGTGGATGCACCCGGCCTCGAGTTCGACGAGGAGAATCAGTTCGTCCAGCACATCCGCTCGCGACCGGGCGATGAGATCAGCGGGCCGTCGGATTCGATGGTCGTCGGTGATAACGGCTTCAACGTCTGTTTCGACCACTGTAGCGTGAGCTGGGGCAGCGAGGAGTCGATGTCGGTCAACGCGAGCGACCACTCCGAGGACATCACCTTCAGCAACAATCTCATCGCGGAGGGACTGTTCGATTCGCCGGCCCACGGCGGCGACGATCAGCGCGCCTATGGGAGCCTGGTCGGCAACGGTGCCGACCGAACGGCAATCCTAGGGAATCTCTACGCCCACACGTGGAGTCGTAATCCGCGCCTCAAGGGTGGCACAGAGGTCACGGTCGCGAACAACGTCTGGTACAACTTCGAACGCGGCATGCGGATCGGTGGCGACGTAGACGAACCCAACTACATCAACGTCGTCGGCAACCACTACCGCGACGGCCCCGACGCGGATACCGACCGCCCAATCGTCTACACCGCACACGACGAGAGCGACCCAACGATTTCCCTCCATACGTCGAACAACGTCTTCGACGATGGGTATACGCTGGTCGAACCCGACGCGCCGTGGCAACTCGAGTCCGACCGGATCGACGAGTACTGGCCCGCAGACTTCATGCCAATCGACGGCGATCCCTACGATCAGGTTCGCTTGCACGCTGGCGCGCGCCCGGCCGACCGGACCGAGATTGACGAGCGCATCCTTGCTGACGTCGAGAATCGCACTGGCACGATCATCGACAGCCAAGACGACGTCGGCGGCTATCCCGACCTCGAGTCGGCGACGCGTGACCTCGAGATACCCGATGGCGACGTGACGAACTGGCTCGTCCAGCACACACGGGCCGTTGAACTCGGCGAGGCACCGCCTGGAGAGGGCGGGTCGGGGCCGCCCGAAATCGGTGGTACGCGACCAACCGATCCGGACGGGGACGGCACGTACAACGATCTGACTGGCGACGGCCAGACGACCCACGACGACGTAACGGTCTTCTTCGAGAATCTCGAGGATGACGCGGTACAGAATAACGTTGACTCCTTCGATTTCGCTGGCAACGGCGAGGTCGGCTTTGCGGACGTGGCCGATCTGCTGCGGCGCGTCTAAGGACGTTCCACGCACCCGCTACGACAGGTCACCCTCGAGTGTGAGCGCCTGTTCGTCGAACAGTTGCGCAAGCAGTTGTTGCTGGCCGACCCGAAGATGGCGATTGACCGTCGGCTGGGTCACCTCGAGCATCTCAGCGATGTCCTCGCCGGTGCTCTCGCGTGGCCACTCGAAAAAGCCGGCGAGATACGCCGTCCGGAGCACCTCGAGTTGGCGCTCGGTGAGTGGTTCGAACAGCGACGTGACCAGTTCCTGTCGCGTCTGGGTTTCCCGTTCGACGTGGCGCTGGGACTGGAGGTCGACAGTTGCGTAGTGATCACGAAGCATCTCGATGAACTCGCGGACGTCCGTGCCAATCGGAACGTCGACGGAGACGGTTGTCATTGCCCCATCTGCCGTAATCGAGCGTGGACTCCCGCCGTAGCGGACCAGTCTCGAGGCGAGTGTGTCACCGGCAACCGTCAGTTCGACGAGACAGGTCTCGTCTGTCGCTCGAATCTGGCGATAGTCCGTGACAGCGACGAGGGTCTCGAGGGTGGTCTCGACAGCGTCGATATCGACACCGGAGAGTTCGACGAACAGCACCGTTCGGTCGGCCGAGACGGAGCCTAATCCCTCATAGGTGACTGTCCCGCCAGTCGTTGCGGCAAGTCTCGAGAGAATATCATCGCCCGGTCCGCTCCCAGCCGCGCCAGGTATCTCGAGTGTGAGTTCGGCGAACGTTTCGGCGTGCAGTGCTGCTCGAGTTTTCACTGCGTTGATCGCGTTGGCGATGGTCTCACCGAGTTCCAGCAGGACCGTCCGCTCGAGGTCGGTAAACGCCCCGGGTTCGTCGGCGTAAATCGCGAGGACGCCGTAGGTGTAGTCGTCGAACGAGAGCGGAACGGCAAGCGCAGACTGGAACCCAGCATCGACAGCGGTTCGCCGCCAGTCGTCCTGCTGGAGCCGTTCGACGATGTTCTCGACGAGTGTTGGCTGTTCCGTGTGTGCCGTTCGAACGGCCGGTTCGACCGTCGTGATATCCGAATTGGTGTCACCCCCTCCGCCCTCCAGGTCGAGTGCGGCGGCATCCAGATACTCGCCGTGTGCGCCCGCCCAGGTCTGGGCCTCGAGTGTGGTTGCGCTGGTGTCGACGGTCCCGATCCAGGCGAAATCAATCGCGTCGGACTCAACGAGGCGTTCGGGAACTGCCTGTTCGATCTCAGCTCGGCTTGCTGCGCCGATGAGTGACTGATCGATCCGTCTGATGAGTTCGGTGATCTCGATCTGGCGTCGCAGCCGGCGATTGCGCGCTTCCAGTTCGGCGTCACGTTCGCGCAGACTGGCTTCGCTCTCGAGTCGGTCGAAGGCGGCTTCGGTCGTTGCAACGAGTGTTTCAAACAGTTGGCGGATGTCGTCGTCGATGGCGGTCGGCGGCGTATCGAGGACGAACACGCCATGATCACCGATTGGGGCGACTAGCCCGCCGTCCTCGAACAGCAGCGAGTGGGTATCCGTGCTTCCAGCGTCGATGACCATCTGTGAGCCAGCGACATAGGCGTTCCAGACGATGGAGTCGCTATCGCCGACCGGAATCGATGGCAGCGTCTCGTCCGCGGTGACAAACTCAGCAGTGTGTGCAATCGGTTCGAACTGATTCGTTTCGCCATCGAGAACGTAGACCGCAGCCCCAACCGACTCGAGGACGTCGGTTGCACTCTCGGCGACCAGTTCGGCGATTGCCTGCTCCGTTTCGGCGTGAAGTAGATTCCGTGCAGTCTCGGTGAGCGCCTCGAGCGCCTGCTCGCGCTCTTTTTGCTCGGTAATATCCTGGATGGCACCCCGGAACGTCACGAGATCACCGTCATCGAGAATCGGTTCGCCGATGGCTCGCACCCAGATCGTTCCGTGAGCGTCAGTCTGGAGTCTAGCCTCGAGTTCGTAGCTCGAGTCAGTCGTAATCGCCGTCTCGAGTGTCTCGCGGACAGCCGAGCGATCCTCGGGATGGTAACACTCGAGCGTACGCTCGAGGGTTGGGGTTACATCGTGCGAGACATCGTGAATACGATACATTTCGTCGGTCCAGGTGGCTGTTCGCGGGTCATCCTGCATGTTGAGTTCCCAGCCACCGACGCCTGCCAGCCCCTGGGTTCGATCAAGAAGATCAGTCGTCCGCTCGAGTTCCTGTTCGTACTCGATGCGCTCGGTGATGTCGATGATGACGCCTTCAATCAGGTCAGGTGAGCCACCGTTTCCCACACCACTGCCCTGTTCTTTGAGCCACCGGCGCTCGCCAGCTGCGGTTTCGATTGGATACACCAGGCTGAACGACTCACCGTTCTCGAGTGCGGTCTGGACGTCAGTCCAGATTCCATCGCTACGGTCGATATCGTCGCCCCATCGCACGTCGCCATCTTCGAGTGCAGCCGGTTCATAGCCGGTGATCTCGGCGACACCATCGCTGACGAATTCGATTGGCCACCCGGGTTCGTTTCTGGAGCGGTAAACGAATCCAGGCACGTTGCTAATCAGCCGCGAAAGCTGTCGTTCCGTCTCGAGTCGCTCGCTAATGTCTCGGCCAACACCTGCGATGACCCGGTCGCCGTCGGGATCCGACAGCGGCGCAGCGACGAACTCGTAGGGAATGCGCTCGCCAGTTGCAGAGATGATGTCCGCCTCGAGTGGCACGCCATGGAGCTCTTCGATCTCGTCGAGACCTGTTCGAACAGTCTCACGGTCCTCAGGCGCGATGAACTCGAGGGCATCCATCGCCTCGAGTTCCGCGTCGCTACAGCCGGTGACAGCCGCAAAACTCGCGTTCCAGCGTTGGAGTTCGTACTCCGCAGAGAGGACGTAGACCACGTCGTCGATGGCATCGATAATATCGCTCGTATAGGCTCTGTACCGCTCGAGGTCGCGCTCTCGGTCGCGGAGTCGACGCTCACTGCGCTTTCGCTGTGTGATGTCGTTGACGATGCCGAGCATTCGTCTGGTCCCGTTGGCTGCACTGGCAGTATCGTCCGTTGCAGCACTCGGATCGGCCTCATCGATGAGTCGGCCACGGGCGACGAACCACCGCACATCCCCCTCCGCATGGAACATACGGAACTCTGCACGATAGGACTCGCCTGTCGCAACCGACTCCTGAAGCGCCTGCTCGACACGCTCGAGATCGTCCGGATGGACCCGGCTGGCAAAGCCCTCGTAGGTCCCTTCGAACCCGCCCGGCTCAAGCCCGAGCAGTCGTTCAAGCGTCTCGTTCCAGGCGATGTCATCGGAGTCGATCTGCCACTCCCAAATCCCCGCATCGGCTCCCTCGAGTGCAAGCTCGAGTCGGCGTTTCGTTTCCTGTAAGTCCTGTTCGCGGGCTTTTCGGGACGAAATATCGCGACAGATCGCGAGATACCGAGTGACGGTCTCCGGAGTGGTATCCGTTGGGACTGCATCTCGAGTCAGATCGAGGTGGATCAGATGCACTTCGACGGGGAACGTCGAGCCGTCAGCCCGCTGGAATCGACCTTCGAACTTCCGGCGCTCGTCGACTGCGAGGTCCGCAAGCATCGATTTGACCGCGTCGGCATCGAACAGTGCGTCGTGCTCCCAGATTTTCGTCCCAACCACGTCAGCGTCGTCGTAGCCAAGTTCCGTACAGAAGCGCTGGTTCACCTCGAGAATCGTGCCCTCCGAATCGATGACGTCGATGATATCCGGCGAGTGTTCGAACAGCGCCTCGAGTCGTGCAGACGTCGCCTCGAGACGTCGCTCACGCGCCTTCTGGTCGGTGATATTCTGGACGGAGCCACGCACGACAGCGGCCGTCTCGTCCGTCTGGACCGGTTCGCCAGTGGCTCGAACCCAGCGCGTTCCATCGCCAGCAGCCAATCGAACCTCGAGATTGTACCCCGTTCCGTTCGCGAGCGACTGCTCGAGTGCAGTTCGAACGCGCGGCCGGTCGTCCGGGTGATAGGTTTCGAGGACTGCCTCGAGAGTGGGATCAGCATCGGGAGAGAAACCGTGAATGCGGGCAGTTTCATCGGTCAGGCGAAGATCGCACTCGGACAAACGAGGGTCGTCACGCTCTGGAGTCGAGTCTGGCTCTCGAGTATCGTCGCTCGTGTCTGCGGTCAGTTCCCAGCCACCAACAGTCGACAGTCGCTGGACCTGTGCTAACAGTTGCGTCGTCCGCTCGAGGTCGCGTTCGTATCCCGTTCGTTCCGCGATGTCACGGCCGATCCCAGCAATGACCGTGTTCCCATCCGGATCCTCGAGTGCGCTCGCAGAGAACTCATAGGGGATTCGCTCGCCCTCGGCAGTACGGAGGACCGCCTCGACACGGACGGTTCCCTCCTCGAGTGCATCGTTGATTGCCGTTTCAATGGCCGCACGGTCGCTCTCGTCGAAGAACTCCATGGCGTGCATCTCTGCGATGGAGTCATCGTCATAGCCCGTGACATCGCCCACACTTTGATTCCACCGGCGGAGGTCACCGTCAGCGTCGAGAACGTAGATCAGGTCGGGAACAGTATCGAGTATGTCGGCAGTAACCGTTCGCTGCCGGTCGAGACACTGCTCGCGGGTCTGTATCGTCGACACTAACTCCTCGACTGCAGCCGACAGGTGGCCGAGTTCGTCATCCCGGTCGCTGGCGACCGTCTCGAGGTCCGTGAGTAGCTCAGGTGGGGCCTTGGTTTCACCTGACTCAGTCTCGAGTCCGAACCCATGGCTCCGGTCGGTCTCTGTCAGGTCGGTCACCGTCTCCTGCCCGAGTCGATCCGCATACGTTTCGATGGCAGCCGTCAGTCGCTCGAGGGTATCGCGTCGGTCACCGCTTGCTGCGAGACCGAAAATGAGCGGGACAAACGGTATCGGGCCATCACTCGCCTCAAGTGCGACCGCGCTATCGAGGCTCTGACTCGAGAGCAAGACGCCCACAACGAGGCAGCAACAGAGGACTGCCAGAGAGCCGTGATACCGGGGGCGACGTCGATGTTTTCGGGCAGCCAACTGACGCTCTGTCAGTCGCTGCGCCCAGTCACCGAACATAGGTCACATACACGGCCGAACAAAATTATCCGTTTGGTACGACAGTCTTTTGATACATGAATGAAAGCCACAGCCCAGGACGATAATTCACCTCATGGTGCGAGTTCACAAGAACCATGGAAAGGACCCACACGAGAGGAGACAGATGGAACGCGACGCCTGCATGCGGTTTTGCTGATGACACTACACATATAGCACCGCTACAGCGCGGAAGCTACGTGTATAATGGACAGGGGGATACCCATCGTTGGCGTGTCTCCAAACAGGATGACTGGAACGACACTCGATTACCACCACGACTCGCCAAGCCTTCGCATCGTCGATGCACTCGCTGCTGTCACTGATACCGACCCGCTCGATCTCGACCCGCTCTACAATGTCGTCGATCCGGAAGCGCTGGATCAGATTGTCAACAGCGACGGCGATCAGGTCGACCATCTCAGTGTCCAGTTCGTCTACGATGGACACGACGTTCAGGTCCGCGGTGACGGATCGATTGCCGTCGATGGCTCGGTCTACGCCCATGGCGATAACTGATCGCACCGTACAGGCAACGGCGGCGACGGGCATTACAGTCGTTTCGCACACGCCTCGAGTATCATCGACTGCGACTCGACCCGTTTGGTAACAATGCATCCATCCGATTCTCCCGACTCGAGCGCTGAGACAGCACTGGCACCTGAGACGGACGCGATAGCGCGACCAACGAACCGCAGCGTCCTCCTCTTCACACCGGACGACTCGCTCCCGCCATCACTCGAGTCCCATCTCGAGAGCGAGTCGGGACTCGAGGTTTCCAACGCGACATCGACTGGGGCAGTCTTGCAACGACTCGAGGCGACAGACTGTCTCGTACTCGTTGCTGACGAGACGGAGAACGCCGGAGAGACGACCACCGCGAGCGTCGACGTCCTAGATCGCCTCAGAAACTACGCGCCGGCGTTTCCAGTCGTCGTGGTCACGACCGATCCCGACAGCGAGACGGCGACGGAACTGGCAACTGCTGCACACACACAGCGCTGGACCGTCCACGTCCCGATCAGCGCCCACGACGAGTCGGCCGACCTCGAGCGGATCGGACAGCGCGTAACCGACCTCGTCGACCATCACCGTCTCGATGGAATCGTGAGCCGATCATTGGCTGCCGTCGAACTAACAGAGGAACCACTCGCAATCGTCGCGCCAGATGGAACCTTCGAACACGTTACGCGGCGGTATACAATGCAGTTTGGCTACAGCCCCAGCGAACTCGAGGGCCAGCCCTGGCAGACGTGTTTCAGCGACGAAACCGTTTCCCACCTCGAGTCGACGGCGATTGCGACCGTCACCGATGGCTGGCGCTGGACCGGCCACTGTACCGGCCGCGAGAAATCCGGGGAGCCAGTGCCAGTCCACATCCGCCTCGGCGGCCTCGAGGACGGCAGTCTCATCTTTGTCGCAACCGAGCGCGACGGCGACTCGGAGCAGTCAGCGTCGACCGACGCCGGCTCTGAGCCGCGCTAACTACTGTTGGAACTGCTGCTACGAAACGAATAGCGCTGGCTCGAGAAGGAACACCGTTCCCAACCCAGCCAGACTAACGAGTACAATGATAACGCGGGTAACCCACGGCTCCCACTGCTGGCGGCGTGTCTTGACGTGTACCGTCCGCTGTTCTTTGACCTGCTTGATGCCATCACTCGAGCGGTACGTAAAGACAATCGGCAGCGAGTACGCCCCCGGTGGAGCCGTCGAGCGAGTGTTAATCTCGAGGATATAGCCCGGCCCGCCCGCGCCAGTCCCGCCCAGTGGCTTGTGGGTGAGTTCGTGGTCAGTCTCACCAACGGCCGTATGGATGGCCGCCCGTGTGTCCGTGTCCGTCTCAGTCCCAGTCACCTGCGACTCGAGTCGCTCACCGGCGTGTGCCTCGCCATCGGAATCGCCACCAGCCGGTTGCTCGCTCGAGCGTCGTCGAACCGTCCCCGGATCCTCGAGGTCGATGATATCGTCGTGATCGGAAAAGACGTCGAGATCCGTGTGCTCAATCGCCTCCGACGCGACAAACACGCCGAGTTCGATTCGCTCACCGGGTGCGATTCGAGACTGTCTGAGAAAGACATCGAGTTCGTTCGCATCGAGTGGATCGCGACCGACAGCAGACACGCTGATCTCGAGGTGGCCGTTGTCATTGATCGACGACCGCTCGAGTAACGGCGAGATCGGAAACTCCCCCGGTTCATCACCGGTGTCCCCCACAGCTGTAACCCGTTCACCCATCGATTGGATATCTCGGGGACCCGGTTTCAGCGTAGTGGCCGTCCGTGTCAGGTCGGTGTCTCGTCTAGCCTTATGTTCCGTGGTCCCAGCTGCCCATGTAGTCGCGCTGGGTATCGGTCAGCGAATCGAAGTCGACGCCTTCGGCTGCGAGTTTGATCTCGGCGATTTCCTTATCGAGTTCGTCCGGCACATCGTGGACGCCCGCATCGTACTCGTCGGGATTCTCGAGGATTTCGCGCACACAGACGGCCTGAATGCCGAAGCTCTGGTCCATGACTTCGACGGGGTGGCCAAGCGAGACGGGTGCGGCGAGGTTGACGAGTCGCCCCTCGGCAATAACGTTCAGCCGTCGACCGTCGTCCATCTCGTAGGCCTCGACACCGTCACGAGCCTCGTAGGTGTCGACTGCGAGGTCCGAAAGGGCCTCGAGGTCGATTTCGATATCGAAGTGGCCCGCGTTGGCGAGCAGGACGCCGTCTTTCATGGCCTCGAAGTGCTCCTCAACGATGATGTCCCGATTGCCCGTCGTCGTGAGGAAGACATCGCCAATCTCGGCCGCCTCAGCCATCGGCATCACGTCGTAGCCTTCCATGTGGGCCTCAAGCGCTCTCCGAGGTTCGACTTCGGTGACGATGACGTTCGCGTTCTGGCCCGACGCTTTTCGGGCAACGCCCTTGCCACAGTAGCCGAAGCCGGCGACGACGACGTTCTTGCCGGCCCACGAGAGGTTCGTGGTCATCGCAATCGACGCCAGCGAGGACTCGCCGGTGCCGTGGATGTTGTCGAACAGCCGTTTCATCGGCGTGTCGTTCACCGCGAAGACTGGGTAGTCAAGCGCGCCATCCTCGTCCATCGCGCGCAGGCGGTGCACACCAGTCGTCGTCTCTTCAGCGCCACCCACAATACCGTCGATCAGTTCGGGGTAGTCCTCGTGGATCGCGGCGACGAGGTCCATGCCGTCGTCGACCGTCACTGTCGGCTCGTGAGCGATGACGGCCTCGATAGCCTCGTAGTATTCCTCGTCGTCGACGCCGCGTTTGGCGTAGCACGTAATGTTCTCGTGCGTGTCGAGTGCCGCGCTTACGTCGTCGTGGGTCGAGAGCGGATTACAGCCGGTGACGGCGACCTCCGCGCCACCCTCCGCGAGCGTCTCGACGAGCACTGCCGTCTTCGCTTCGACGTGCATCGCCATCGCGATACGCTCGCCCTCGAAGGGCTGGTCGGCCACGAACTCCTCGCGGACGGCCTCGAGAATCGGCATGTGCTGGGTCGCCCAGTCCATCTTCCGTCGGCCCTCTTCCTGTGCCGACTCGAGTTCCTCGAGTTGGTCGCTGATCGGCGGGTACGCAGATTCGGTCATAGCTACAGTGAGTGCAAGCGGGGCCAAAACGCTACCGAAGCAGTGCTACCAGTGGTTGCAAAACGAAGTGGGGGTGAATTGGTGTCGATCTCGAGCCGATCCGATTCCTGTGTTCGGATAGGAGCGTTTGAAACGATTTACACACTGATCGCAACGCCATCCTGCGATCAGGTGTGCATTGACTTTCAATAGCTCCTATACACGCCGCATCGATACCGGTGACGGGCCGTGCCTCTGACAGTCGGTGCCGAAGTCGTCAGCCGGTATCAGCTGTGGGGCAGCCGCCGTGACACGCTAGTTCGGGCCAGCGTGGTCCGGTGGGCCGCCGCCGTTGTCGTCGTTGATGCCGCTGTCGGTGGATTCCATGTCGTCCCTGTCGTCAGTGTCATCGTCATCACTGGATTCGCTCGGCGGACCCGCATGTGCCGGCGGGCCGCCAGTGTTGGCCGGCGAATCGTCAGCATCCTCACCGTCAGCATCGTTCCCGTTCGGTCCCGCGTGTGCCGGTGGCCCCTGCGTGCGCTCGCCATCACTGTCACTCGGCGGACCAGCATGTTCTGGGGGACCAGCGTGAGCCGGCGCATTGCCAGGGTTATTCTCGAGGACGAAATTCGCAACCGAGAGTCCAATCGAGCTGTTCGTTTCAGCCTGTTGCTGGGAAACGAACTGCGAGACCAGCGCGCCGAAACTATCCGCCGCAGCCTCGAGCGTCACCGTCGTCGTCTCAGACACACCATCGACGGTTGCCGTGATCTCGAGTTCGACGGAGTCGGTAGTCGCTGACTCGAGTGTCACCGTACCGTTCTCGTCAGTTCGATACTCGCCTGTTCCCGTGTACGTCGCGTTTTCATCGACGGGTTCGACCGCGACGCTTGCGTTCTCGACCGGCGTCTCGTCTGCCGTGACCGTGACGAGTTCGCCGTCGGCGCTCACTGATAGCTCGTCGCTGTCGTTGACGGCCGGGTCAGCCACCACTGCTCCAGCCGGGGTGAGGATGGACAGGGCCATCACAATCGCCAACGTCACAGCACAGAGTTTTGATCTCCTCATCCGGGCTGACAGTCCCGTTTTCCGAGGATAAACCCGCCCGGACGTTCTCACCAGTTCGACCGTAAAAGGACCGGTAGAGAAACAGTATAAGCGTTCATAAACTGCTGAGAGTGTTTAGATTTCGTTTGCAAATCGGGCGTGACGACCGAACTGTTCAGGCCGAATTCGCACGCGACAGCAGTGACTCGGCGGTCTCCTGTGCGCGCTCACGAACCGCCTGCGCATCGAGCGTCAGCACCTCGCGGTCGCGCATGAGCACCTGCCCGTCACAGATCGTGTGTTTCACGTCCGCTGCCGCGGCCGCGTACGCGAGATGGCTTACGAGGTCGTGACGCGGCGTCAAATGCGGCGTCTCGAGGTCGATCACCGCCAGGTCCGCGGGCGCACCGGCCTCGAGTCGGCCGCTCTCGAGACCCATCGCGTCGGCGCTCCCCTGGGTCATCATCTCGGCGACGGCGTCGGCCGGAACCGCACTCGCGTCGTCGGCCGCGAGTTTGCCGATCATCGCTGCATCGCGGGCTTCATCGAGCATCGAGAGATCGTTGTTCGAGGCCGCGCCGTCAGTGCCGAGGCCGACCGTGACGCCCGCATCGCGCAGTTGCTGGACCGGTGCCATTCCGCTTGCGAGTTTCATGTTCGAGGCCGGACAGTGAATCACGCTCGCACCGGTTTCGGCGAGGAGTTCGATCTCGGTCTCATCGACGTGGACGCCGTGTGCGATGAAGTCCTCGGACTCGAGTAGGCCCTTCTCGACGGCATACTCGAGCGGGCGAACGCCGTGTTCGTCGACAATCGGCGAGACCTCGTGTTCGGTCTCGTTCGCGTGGAAGTGAATCGGGAGGCCCGCTTCCCGCGCTTTCGGGACGTACTCCTCGAGATACTCGCCGCCGACGGTCGTCAGCGAGTGGGGCTGGAACGTCGTCGAAATTCGCCCGTCAGCCGCCCCGTCGAGGTCGATTGCAACCTCGAGGCTCTGTTCTAGATCCGCGTGTGCGCCGTCGTCGTCTTTGCCGACGGTGATCGCCGTGTGCCCGAGGACGGCGCGGACGCCGGCCTCCTCGACGACAGCGGCGATTTCGTCGACCTCGAAGTACATATCCGAAAACGCGGTCGTGCCGGATTTGATCATCTCGAGGATGCCGAGTTCGGTCCCGACACGAATGTCCTCGGCCGTCAGTTCGGCCTCGACCGGCCAGATATCCTCCTGCAGCCACGCATCCAGCGGTTTGTCGTCGGCAACGCCCCGAAGCAACGTCATCGCGACGTGGCTATGGCCATTGGCGAATCCGGGCGTTACGAGCGAGTCTGACGCATCCAGCGTCTCGTCCGCGTCGCCAGCGAGATCGGCACCGATCTCGAGGATTTCGCCACTGTCCTGATCGATCAACACGTCCGCGCGCGAGACAGTGATATCCGGATGCAGTACCTGCCCGCCGGTAATCGCAAGCGTCGTCATTGCCGGGATTTCTCGCTGGTGGGACTTATATAATGGCTATCGGATCATCGGCGACAGAGCCGGACCGGAACAACACCCCCTCGAGACTCACTACGCTGGGGAACAGCGCCAGTAGCCGTCTCGTTCCCGAACGTCATAGCCTGCCTCCTCGAGCACCCCCCTCGTTTCGCCTGGAACGTTGCGCTCGAGTCCGTCTGCGTGAATTTCGACGAAGATGAGCGGCTGGGACGTCTCGAGGGTTTCGCGAGCGCCGCGAAGTACGTCGGGTGCGGTGCCTTCGACGTCGAGTTTGAGCACGTCGGGTGGCGCCACGTCGTCAACGGAATCGCCGACACCAGCGACGAGATCGTCGAGTCGATAGCTCGAGACAGTCTCCGCTGCGGACACAGTTGCACCCCAGCGCTGGGCACTCTCGCGGTCGAACGAGGACAGTTCGGGGTTGCTCGAGCGATAGAATCGCTGCTCGCCGGTTTCGTCGCCGAGTCCACAGACGCGGTAGTCGATCCGGTTCTCGAGGTCGTTGAGTCGGACGTTCGCCCGCAGTCGGTCGGCGGTCGTAGGAACTGGCTCGAACGCGATGCATCGGCGGTCGGGTTCATCAACCGTCAGCGCCAGCGCGTAGACGCCGATGTTTGCGCCGATGTCGTAGATCACGTCCGACGGGCCGCAAGCGGCGTCCAGTTCGGCGAGCATTTCGTCGTCGCCGTGGCGAGTGAGCGGTTCGTAACACCGAAACGTACCTGCTGGCGTTTCGTTTTCCCGAACAAGCCAGCCGTACTCGTAGTTCGACCGCGTGAGGCGGTGATAGGCCCGAAAGACGAGCCCGCGGGCAACGTAGAACGCGGTCGTCGCTGACTCGGGGGGAGCGCTCGCCATACTCGAGGATTGTACGCGCTCGAGCCAGTTGTACGTTCGCTCGAGAAGGGTCCAAACGGCTACGGTGCGCCCCGAAATAGGAACGGACGTGACAGGCGACGAATCGCGGGCCGGGTACAGCCGGGTTCCGCCCGTACTCGAGCGAATCGTCGACACCGTACTCGAGGCTGAGGTCCAGTCACTGCGGCGACCACGAGCCGGCTCGGTCGCCGACACTGCCGTGCTGGAACTCGCTGCCGACGCCGACTCTCCCGTTCCGGACCGCGTCGTCTGCAAGCGCGGCGGCGCGAGCGTCTGGACCGGCGACGTGATCGAACCGTTCGTCTGCGAGCGCGTCGCCGCCGCAACCGAGCTTCCCGTCCCCGAGGTGCTGGCGCGGGGCTCGCTCGCAGGCACCGATCAGGACGGCGAACCAGAACGTTGGGCGCTCTACGAGCATCTCGAGGGCGAGAGTCCAGACCAGGGCGACCTCGAGCCCGCAGTTCGTCACCAATTCGTCGCAAACGCTGGGAGACTGCTCGGCCGACTGCACGCAACGCCGCAAGAATCGTTTGGACTCGAGACGACAACAGCCACGGACGTCGACGTTGGCGGAATCGCTCGAGCATCCGGCGGGGGCCTCACCGTCTGCGCTCCCGACGGCTGGCATGCGATGGATTCTGGCGGGGCGCTCGAGGCGCTTTGCAGTCGGGTTTCGGTTCCGCTGGCTGGCGATGTCGACTGTCTGGCGGTGCTCACGCACGGCGACTACCAGCCGAGCAATCTGCTCGTCGATGATACAGGGACGATAACGGGCGTCCTCGACTGGGGAAACGCCCACATCACCCACGCAGCGTACGCACTTGCCCGCGCCGAGTGTCGATTCGTCGACCTCGAGTGGAGTGCCGGTCGACTCAAGCGAGGGGAGCGTGCTCGGCTCCGCCAGCAGTTTCGTGAGGGCTACGCACGCAAGGGGCCACTCGATGTCACGGACGAAATGGGCCGTCAACTTCGCTGGTACAAGGGTCTGTGGCTCGCTCAATCGCTGGCAAACTACGCACACGTCGCCCGCAGCACCCGCGGCCGGGAACAGCTCTGGCGACAGTGTCGCCGCCTGCTCGAGTGAGGTTCTGAAACCGGTCGGCGGATTTATTCGTTCTTTTGTCCAATGAGGGTGTATGAACGGAGCCGGGAATGGAGATGACACGGGCGGAGACGAGAGAGACGACCGTGGCCGCTCCGATGACGCGGGTGGGTTCGAGTTCGGACCCGACCAACAGCCACCGGATGAACAGTCACGCGCAGGCGACACCACCGGGCAGTCGGCCGAGGAACGCGAAGATCGGTCGGACCGAATTCGGATGGACCTCGAGGACCGCTCCGATACTGACGTGAGCGGACCACCTGGTCGCGACCCGGAGCAGACAGCACCCGAGCCCGGACCGGACCCCGGCCCGAACGCGATTCGAAACTGGACGGCGATGTTCGCCACTCTCGCAGCCGTCTCGTTCGCGACAACCCTGTTCATCCTGGTGACGCTCGAGGGTGATCGCGCACTCGAGCCGGCGCTTGGCTCAGCCGTCCTCGGCGTTGTCTTTGCCGCACTCGCTGCCCTGCCCCAGACCGGCAACAACGACCTCATCCGGCGACTCTCGAGGGGCTGGGCGGAAAACCGACGCGCCGTCTGGTTCGCGACCGGCCTGTTCGCGTTCGGGACGCTCATCGGCGTTGCGCTGCTCGCCGCAGGATTCGACTTACTCGAGATGGTCGCCGAGTTGATCGAGGAGTTCGAGGAAGAACTCTTCCCCGAAGCCGATGAGGAGACGGGTGAACTCGAACTTACCGCGACCTTCTTCATCGTCAACAACACGCAGGCGTTCCTGATGGCCATCGCAGGCGCACTGACGGTCGGCTTGCTGACCGCGTTCGTGATGATCTTCAACGGCGTCATTCTCGGTAACATCGGTGCGTCCGCGGCCAACGAGATTGGGATCGACTTCATCATCATCGGGATTGCCCCCCACGGCATCTTCGAACTCCCGGCAATCTTCATCGCCGGCGGTGTCGGCTTCCAGATCGTCTATCGCTTTGGCCAGCGCCTCGTCGGCTCTCGAGAGCAATTCTTTACGAAACCCTACGTCGCTCGAACCGTCGCATTCGTCCTCTTCGCGTGGCTCTTGCTCGTCCTCGCGGCGTTCGTCGAAGCCTACGTGACGCCAGCCCTGCTCGAGGCACTGTTCGAAGCACAACTCGAGAATGGTGCCGGAACCGGCCCGGAACTGCCCTGAGACCGCAACTGGGTCGTATGATCGCGTTCTCAGCGGCCACCGCGAATCCACGCGAGCGGGCGCAACACGAGCGGGCGGTACTCCTCGTGGGGGTCGTAGTTTGCGAACGAGAGGCTGTTTGCCATGACGCTCACGCTCGAGGCAGCCATTGCTAGCCCGGCGAGTGCGGGATTGAGCAGCCCGAGCGAGGCGATTGGAATGAGCGTCATGTTGTAAATAAACGCCCAGAAGAGGTTCTGGCGGACCTTCGAAATCGTCGCCTCCGAGATTCGGACGGCTTTCAGGACGTCGGCGGGATCGTCTCGCATCAGCGTTACGTCGGCAGATTCGATTGCGACGTCAGTGCCGGAGCCGATGGCGACGCCGACCTGCGCGGTGGTCAGCGCGGGCGCGTCGTTGACGCCATCGCCGACCATCATCACCCGCCTGCCACCCGCTTGCAGGTCCTCGACGTGATCCGCTTTGTCCTCCGGTAGCACTTCGGCACGGACGTTTTCGGGGTCGATTCCGACCTGCTCGGCGACCGCTTTCGCCGTGCGCTCGTTGTCGCCGGTGAGCATCACGACCTCGGTGCCGCGCTCGCGCAGGGCTGCAACCGTTTCCGTCGCGCTCTCGCGGACCTCGTCGGCGACTGCGAGCACACCCAGTAATTCGCCGTCGACCGCAACCGGCATCGCCGTCTTCCCCTCGCGCTCGAGGCGCGTCAACGTCTCTTCCGCTGGCTCGGTGTCAATTCCCGCGTCTGCCAGCAGTTTGCGGCGGCCGATCAGAACGCTTCCACGCTCGGTTTCAGCGCGAATGCCGTGGCCGGGAACGTTCTCGAACTCGCTGACCTCGCCGACGGTAACGTCGCGATCAGTCGCACCATCGACGATTGCCCGCGCGATTGGGTGCTCGGAGCCGGATTCGGCGGTCGCCGCCGCACCGAGGACCAATGACTCGAGGTCGTCGTCTCGATCCGCTTCGGTAACGACGCCGCCGTCGGGTGTTGCCTGTTCTCCGACGAGTTCGACGTCAGTGAGCGTCATTTCGCCATGGGTCAGCGTCCCCGTCTTGTCGAAGACGATGGTGTCGATGCCGCGAACCTGCTCGAGGACGTCGCCGCCTTTGAACAGCACACCGTTCGTCGCCGAAAGCGTCGAACCGACCATCGTCGCTGCGGGCGTCGCCAGCCCGAGCGCACAGGGACAGGCGATCAGTAAGGACGACGCGAGCACGATCACCGAGAACTCGAGGACGGGCACGCCGCCCACGACGGGGCCGCCGCCGACTGGCTCGAGAATCGGAATCCACGAGCCGAGCGCGGCGGAGACGCCATACAGTGCGTCGGGGAAGGCAAACCATAGCAGCGCCCAGAAGATGGCGTTAACGATCACTGCAGGCACAAAGTAGGCGCTGACCGTGTCGACTAGGCGCTGAATTTCGGGCTGGCGCGACTGGGCTTCCTTGACCCGGTCGACGATTTGCTGGATGGCCGTCTCGGAGCCGACGTTCGTCGCCTCCACGAGCAACACGCCGTTTTCGTTGATCGTCGAGCCGACGACCTCGTCGCCGTCGCCTTTTTCGACTGGGACGGACTCGCCTGTCAGCATCGACTCGTCGACCGCACTCTGGCCGTCAACGACCACGCCATCCGTCGGAATCTTTTCGCCCGGCCGGACCTTCAACACGTCGCCCGGCTCGACGTCCTCGAGTGGCACCTGCCGTTCCTCTCCGTCGACGACGATGGTGGCTTCGTCTGCCTCCATTTGTAGCAACTCCCGCAACGCGTTGCCTGCACGGGCCTTCGAACGCACCTCGAGCCAGTTGCCGAGCGTGATGAACCAGAGGATGAAGGCGACGGCCTCGAAGTACAGCCCCGCGCCGGCGATCAAGCTGAACAGCAGGGCCGTGCTATAGATGTAGCCCGCGCTGGTGCCGAGCGCGACCAGCGTGTCCATATTCGCGCGCCGATTGTGCGAGAATGCCCGGTAGGCACCGACGAGGAACTCCTTGCCCAGCGTGGCCATCAAGGCTGTTGCGAGGACGAACTCTCCCAGTCCCATCGCGGAGACCGTCACGACGCCCAGATCGACGGTTCCCAGGTGGGGAAGTTCCATCAGCCCCAACATTGCGAGCATGATCGGGACGAACGGCAGCGTCAACAGGCCACCGCCGATCACCAGCCGGCGCTGTCGACGAAGCTCTTTCTCAACGGCCCGCTCGCGCTGGCTCGCGCCCTGGGTCTCCTCGAGGTCGTCACGGACTGGGTCGTAGCCCGCCTCCTCGATGGCTGCAGAAATTTCGCCGAGTGATACGTCGGACGGGTTGTACCGGACGCGGGCCTCGTCAGAAGCGAAGTTCACGTCGGACCGAATGACGCCCGGAAGATCGGAGATGGCCTCACCGACAGTCTCCGAGCAGGTCGAACACGACATTCCCATCACGGTCAGTGACTCCGTCTCAGCAGCGGCCTCGTAGCCTGCCTCCTCGATGGCGTCGTAAATATCAGCCAGTGACACTCGCTCTGGATCGTACGCCACCGTCCCCTCGTCAGTCGCGTAGTTCGCACTCGCTTCCTCGACGCCCTCGAGGTCGCCCACCGCGTCCTCGACAGTCCCCGAACACGTCGAACACGACATCCCCGTAATCTCGAGGTGCGCACGTCTCGTCATACGAGAACCGAGGTGACCCACGTTCAAACCGGTGTCGGGCGTTCCCGGCAGACCCGATGTCCGCTGCTCGAGTGGCGATCAAAAATCACAGCTAACCACAAATTTTTATTGTGGCGTATATACCCATCAAACGTGACTAGTGTTAACATACCAAATGGTCGGCGACAAGTGAGTCACGAACAGACCCTAACAGCGGGCGGCAGAAACTGATAAAACCGCCACTGAAAGCACAGAGAGACCGTGTCACGTACTGAATCGAACCCAATACGTCGGAGCATCGAAGTCGAGTACTGGGTCATCGACGACGAGGGTCGGCTGGTGGAACCGGGAGCACTTGTCGACGCAACACCGGGCGCTGAACGGGAGTTCGTCGAGCCGGTACTCGAGATCAAAACAACGCCGTGTGAGACGACGGCGCAACTGCGCGAGGAACTGTTCGAGCGAATCAGTCGGGTACTGCAGTGCGCGGACGAGGTGGGAAAAGGACTCGTTCCGCTCGCAACGCCGATCACTCGCGAGGAGATCCAAGAACTCGAGAGTGATCGAACGCAGATCCAGAACCGCGTCATTGGCGAGCCGTTCGAATACGTCCGCCACTGTGCGGGGACCCACATCCACGTCGAACAGCAACCGGGCCGAGCGGCCGAGCAGTTGAATACGCTCATCGCGCTTGACCCCGCGCTGGCGCTCGTCAACTCCTCACCGTACTTCCAAGGGCGACACCTCGCGACTGGTGCCCGCTCGAAACTGTACCGCTGGATGGCGTATGACTCGCTCCCGCATCAAGGGCGGCTGTGGCCGTACGTCGACGATACTGCCGACTGGAACCAGCGACTCGAGGATCGGTATGAGGAGTTCGTGACGGCAGCGCTCGAGGCGGGCAGTGACCGAGCGACAATCGAGTCGAACTTCGAGCCGGAGAGCGCGGTCTGGACGCCAGTCCAACTTCGGAACGAGTTTTCGACAGTCGAATGGCGCTCACCCGATACGGCGCTTCCGAGTCACGTCGTCCAGTTGGCTGGCGATCTCGCAGACACTGTCGAACGGCTGCTGGACGCCGAGGTCCGCATCGAGGGTGACAACGGCCGGATAACCGACGACGAGTTCGTCCTGCCCGAGTTCGACGCGGTCCAGGAGTACGTCGACGCTGCGATTCGAGACGGCCTGTCATCGGCTGCAGTTCGGGCGTACCTCGAGCGGATGGGCTTCGACGTCACAGCCTACGAGCCACTCACAGACGACTTTGACGACGAGGTGGTCACTCCCTCAAAAGCGCGTCAGTGTCGACTCGACTACGCGGAACGTCTCGAGGGTGACGTTCGATCAACCACCCCGATTCCGAACGATTGAAATCGGTTCGTTCCACGTCGCCGCTACTCGAGCAAGTCAGGCCGCCGCTACTCGAGCAGATCGGGCCGTCGCACTCGATCACGGCTGTCGTCGGGACGAGTATCCATCCGGAATCCCCGCAGCGAGTCAGGAAGTCCGTTGGTGCTCTCATCCTCGTCGTTCTCGTCAAACTCGAACTCCAACTCCGATCTGTCGAGGGGATCGATCTCGGCGAGTTCGTCGGCCAGGAACGTCCGTAACTGCTGTTCGTCGTCGACCTGTGGCTCGAGTTGGCGAACGTACTGAATCCCCTGCTGGTAGGCAATCTCGAGGAACTGGCGATCAGAAGCCGTGGCGAGAGTGTCCTCGAGGCGGTCGAACTCCTCGGGATGGCGCTCGCCAAGTGTCTCTGCAACGCCAAGGGTGAACGCTCGGCGCAGCACCTCGTCGCCATCCTCGAGTGTTTCCCAGTCCGTACCGAAGGTGCGGTCGTACATCAGGATTGGACCTCCCCATCAGGGTCGACTCGCAGTCCGCGGTCGGTAAACTCGAGTGGGCGGATCGTCGAGTCGATTTCGGTGCCACGCATTTTGATGACCTGGACGCCGCGAGTCATGCCGCCGGACTCGAGGTAGTTGTGCATGAAGAGGACCCCATGGGCGAGATACTGGGCGTCCGAGTAGGAGGTCGGATCGGTCATCTCCGAGATGACGAGCACCGTCGCGTCGGCGCGTTTGAGCGTCGTGATGAACGTGATCAGTTCCTCGAGTGCGTTCGCAAAGAAGTACTCGAGGATCATCGTCGAGTCGACGACGACGCGGTCGATGTCGTTGGCGTCGATAAAGGAGACGAGTTTGGTCGAGAGGGCTTCGACGCTATCGGGGCCGTCGCCCGCGCCTCGAGAGCCGGCGAAAAAGCGCTTGGTCTCGGTCTCGAAGACGTCCATAAACTTCAGCTGGCCCGCGTTGACCGCCTGCTCGAAGCCGAACTGAAACGAAGACATGTCTCGAGCGAGTTCCGACTGCGATTCGTGCATGCTCACGTAGAGGCCGGTTTCGCCGTTGAACGCCCCTTTGGTGAGAAACTGCGAGCAGAGCGTCGTCTTGCCGCTTCCGGGCGGGCCGCTGACGATGTAGAGGCGATCTCGCAACAGCCCGCCGCTAACCAACCGGTCGAAGCCGGGCACGCCCGTAGAGAGCCGCATCGGTACATGCAGGGTGCTACCCAATTAAATAGATTCCGCAGCAGTTCTCAAATGTGGAAGCGATCAGTCCACCAGAACCTGTTTGACCGTCTACTTTTCTCCGTATATGGAGAGGTAATTGCCCGAACGTACAGAACGTAACTCCGGCCTCGAGATGGCTCAATCGTCGCTCGAGGCAACGTTCTGTGTCGCAACAGCAGGGTCGTCGGTAACGAGCCAGCCATCTTCGGTTGCGTTCTCGGCGATCTGGGGCTGGAAGACCCAGGCGGTGAGTGCAAGGATTGGGATCATCGTCAGGGCGACGAGTGCGTAGCCGACGTGGAGGTTCGGCAGGAACGGCGCGGCGAAGATCAACGGGTAGATCGAGCCGCCGACTGTGCCGATGCCACCGACGACGCCCGCAACGGTCCCGGAGTTGTTCGGGAACATCGCGGGCACCTGGGCGAAGATCGCGCCCTCGGAGAACGCACAGCCGACGCCGACGAGGAAGCCGGCAGCGACGGCGAGGTAAATGTTCCCCGTCAGACCGGCAGCGGTCATCCCGACCAGCGCAAGCGCGACGAACGCCATCGTCGCGAACGTCCACTGTTCGCGGTAGCGGCCGTCGAACCACGGCAGGATTTCCATCTCCTTGCGCGCGACCACGTCACTGATGTAGCCCCCAAGCGGACGGAGCAAGCCAGCCGCAATCGAGAACGTCGCTGCGAACGTCGCCGCGATCACGATATCGCCCTGCCCGAACCCTTCGCGGTAGTACGTTCCTAGCCAGCCGTTCATTGCAACCTCGAGGCCGAAGGTCATGACGTAGGCTGCCGAGAGGACGACTGCGCCGTGGCGCGTGGCGATGTAGAGCCACTGCTTGAACGTCACGCCCTGCTTTGACGCCTGGCGTCGCTCGTCTGTTTTTGCGGCCTGACCGAAGACGAGGTAGATGATCCCCAGCAGGATGGCGATCACGCCAGTGTAGAAGAACGCGGCACGCCAGTTCGCATCGAACAGCGGGCCGACGTAGCCCTCACCGAAAATCCGCGGGAGCGTAAAGTACGCCCCAAGTCCTGCGCCAGCGTTACCAACGCCGGCGAAGATCCCTTCGGCCAGTCCCAGATTCTCCTCTTCGAACCACTGGGCGACGTGTTGGATGCCAATGACGAAGGTAATTCCCGCGAGCGAGGCGATCACCCGCGAGACGGTAAAGACCTCGTAGGTCTGAGCGTAGGCGCTGATGATCGAGAAGATGCCGACGACGATCAGCGTCGCACTGGCGGTGATCGGCGCACCGAACTTGTCCGTCAGCGGGCCGATGATGATTCGTCCGAGCGGCACCGCGATGACGGCTGCACTCGAGACGATCCCCAGTTGGGCAACCGAGAGTCCGAATTCGTCGGCGATCTCGCCGGTAAACGGTGCGAACGAGAACCAAATGACGAAGCCGAGGTTGAACATCGCCGTCGCCAACAGCAGGTTCTTCCACTTGCCGGGGATCATGCACTCTCACCGACGGCCCTGTGTCTGTCCGAATTGCATGCCGTTCGCAGATCTACTCCACAACTGCCATCGTTTTCCGCTCTAGCCCCAACGAACTGAGTCATATTCTACCAATAGCTGGACAGTCGACGGTGTATAAGCCTATTTATTAGACAGACCAAATAGTTATATTGTAGGTGGGAACGCTTATTCTCTTAATACACCTTTAGGTATTCGACGGACGCTGGAAAGACCGGTCACGAAGCGATGGTTATCCGGAAGAACAGCGAATAAGAGTGGATTCTACGACAGTGACGAAAACCGAGTTCTCGCCACAGTGACCGGACTGATCGACGCGGAGACAGAGACGCGGACCCTCGTCAGTGCTCGAGCGAGCCTTCGTCGAGCACGACCGGAATGCCACGACTCGCGACGTCGCCGGCGAACGCCGTCGAATCCGCCTCGAGTTCCGCGAACGTGTTGTAATGAATCGGCAGCACGAGATCCGGCTCGAGCGTCTCGGCGAGGTCGGCCGCGTCGTGGCGGTCCATCGTGTAGTTCTGGGCGATAGAGGGCATGAACAGCGACACCTCGAGGTCCTGCTGCTCGTCGATGACGTCGGAGTCGCCCGTCCAGAAACAGCGCGTGCCCTCGAGTGTTAGGACGAACCCACAGCCAAGCCCTTCCGGATGGATTGGCTCGCCGTTGGGTGCGTTCGGGCCATCGGGGAGGTTGTACGCCGGAATCACGTCGATGTCGACGCCCGCAACAGAGAGGGTGTCGCCGTAGCCGACGCGCTCGATGTCGTAGGGCAGCGACTCCGGTTCGACCACATCGCGGCCGCCGTCGGTAATCCGCTCGGCCGAGACGTCCTCGTAGACGACAATCGTCGCGTCCTCGCTGGCAACGCGCTCGACGCCGTCGCTGTCGTAGTGATGGTCGTGTGTGACCACGACGACGTCGCCATCCTGGGCGTCGTAGGCCGGGCCGCTTGGATGTGGTGCATCGCCGTACTGGTCCGCCCAGGTCCCCTCGAGTGTGCCGTAGCGGCCGGGATCGGTGTAGACGACGGTTCCATCGGGGGCCTCGAGACGTGCGGTTGCGTAGCCGAGCCACGAGACGGTGAGCCCATCGTGAGTGATCGTCATACACAGCACAACGCTGGTCGCCCAATAAAGTGCCGTGGTTCCGGCGGTTTCCGAGGGCGACATGAAAAGACAATTGCCCTCCCAACCCAATTATTCGCCCAATGCGAATCGCCGTTCCCAACAAGGGCCGCCTGCACGAGCCGACAATCGACCTTCTCGAGCGGGCGGGACTCCATCTCGAGAACGGTGCCGACCGGAAACTCTACGCCGATACCGTCGACCCCGACGTATCGGTACTGTTCGCTCGCGCAGCGGACATTCCGGAGTACGTCGCCGACGGCGCAGCCGAGATGGGTATCACCGGCTACGATCAGGTCCAAGAAGCCCGCGTCGAGACCGTTTCTGAGTTGCTCGACCTCGAGTTCGGCCGCTGTCGACTCGTCCTCGCTGCGCCCGAGGATGGCGACATCGAGGAGGTAGCCGATCTGGCGGGGAAAACCGTCGCGACCGAGTTCCCGAACATCACGGCGGATTTCTTCGCCGACACCGGCGTCGAACCCGACATCGTGGAAGTATCTGGCGCGACGGAACTCACGCCCCACGTCGAGATGGCCGATGCCATCGTCGATATTACGAGCACCGGCACGACGCTGAAAATGAATCGCTTGGCCGTCGTCGACGAGGTCCTCGCGAGTTCCGTCCGACTCTTTGCTCGCGATGACGTCGTCGAAAACACGAAAGTCGAGGAAGTTCGCACCGCACTCGCCTCGGTTAAACAGGCCGACGGCAAACGCTACCTGATGATGAACGTCCCCGAATCCGAACTCGAGGCCGTCCGCGACGTGATTCCGGGCATGGGCGGGCCGACGATCATGGATATCGCCGACGAGAACGGCAACGGCAAAGTCGCCGTCCACGCCGTCGTCGACGAGAGCGACGTCTTCGAGACCATCACGGAGGTCAAGAAGGCCGGCGCGAGCGACATCCTCGTTACTGAAATCGAGCGCCTCGTCGAGTAATCGAAATCGAGTACGAGCCGCATTCACAACTCGGAACTGAGTTGTGTTCCTTTCAGTATCCCGTCCTGTTACGAAATGGTTATTGGGAGTGATAGCTATCAGTCGAACCAGATGCACTGTCCAGCACACGCAGTCCTATCGGTGCTTGACGACCAGGGGCCACTGCGGGTTACACGACTGGCAACCGAACTCGAGGTTCATCCGTTGACAGTGACGACACACTGCGAACAACTACACACAGAAGGCCACATTCAGCGGCTCTCGGCGGACGTCTACGGCATTACTTCGACCGGGCGAAACCACCTCGAAGCGAAGTCCAACTAAGCGATAGCGGCGTTTCAGGACGACCCTCTCTTGCTCACCGATATTCGTCTTCAAGCGGTGGCCAGTCCCACGCATCGGCTCGGACGATGCCGAGGAGTTTCCGTCGGCGTTCAGTCAACTCCTCGAGAGAGTCGTCGAACTCCTGATCCGAGACTGTCGGAATCTCGTCTTCGCGAAGCCGATCCAGGTCAGGAGCAGGCGGAACGTCATCGGCAGGCTCGATAAACGCCGTGCCAAGCGTCTCGAGGTAGTCATCAACACTCGAGCGGGTAGCCTCGATCAGCGTCGGATTCAACTGGTCGTCTGCGGGAACGCCGTGGCGATAGAGCGTCAGCGCCTCATCGAGAATCGGGACGGCCATCGCCGACGCCTCATCGCCGGGGTCGCTGTGGTAGTAATGCAAGATCGGGTACGATTTGTGCTGTTTGGCAAGTCGGGAGAGTTGAGAGGACACCGACTCGAGCGGGAGTTCGACGCCGCGGAACTGGCTACTTGTGGCATCGTCTCTGCCGTCCCAGCTTGCGCGGACGAACGCCTCGCTGCGATGGCCAAGCCCGGTCACGTCGCTCGCAAAGGCGCGCTTCTCGGAAACGGCTCCCATCACCGAGAGGACGTAGGAGACGCCGAGCGTGACGAACGCCATCCCCGTCGCCGTCGTGAACGAACTGGCGATTTCCCAGGTCCCGCTCGTGGGCGTGTAGTCGCCGTTTCCGTTCGTAAACATCGTGTAGGCGACGTAGTAGATATAGCCCGACCAGGAAGCGGGTTCGCCGGTGTGGGCACTGACGAGCGCGACCGAGCCGCCCGCAAACAGCAGCGTCCAGCCGATCCACAAGAGGGCGATCCACAGCGCAAGCGTTGACACGAGAATGAGCGGCCCGGCGAGGCTGAGCAAACGCGAGTTGCCACGGCTGATGGCGCGAAGACCGCGCCAGAGTTTGGCCGCCAACCGCCCCGAAACCGGGCCAGCACCACCATCGACCCAGAGCGTCGTCCAGAGGATATCGATGATCACCGTGACGAGGATCGCGAGGCCCACAAACAGGTACAGCGGTTGCATTTCTTGGACGGTACGTCCTGGACGACTGTCAACAAATGGCCGGCACAGTGGTCAATACCCACCGGTCGGCGACAGTCACAGGACACTATAGGTCGGCCGTCGTCCGAACGGCGCGGACGAGCGGGAACGAACAGAAACGAGCATCGTCGGTCTCATCGATTGCGCGTCAATCGAGCGTCAACCGATCTCAACCCAGCGGCTTACTCGAGCAGACCGAGGTCTTCGAGACGCGAGACGATTTTGTCGACGGCGTGTTCGGCATCTTCTGGCTTCTTGCCGCCGGTGATGACGAGTTTGCCGGAGCCAAACAGCAGGGCAACGACTTCGGGTTCGTCGAGACGGTAGACCAGACCCGGGAACTGCTCTGGTTCGTACTCGATGTTCTCGAGGCCGAGGCCGATTGCGATGGCGTTCAGGTTGAGGTTGCGACCGAGGTCCGCGGAGGTGACGATGTTCTGGACGACGATTTCAGGGTCGTCGTTGACCTGAATCTGGAGTTCACGGAGCTTATCGAAGACGATACGAAGGCTCTCGTGGACGTCGTCAGTGCTTTTCGCGCCGGTACAGACGATCTTCCCCGAGCGGAAAATCAGTGCGGCGGACTTTGGATTCTGCGTGCGGTAGACGAGACCGGGGAACTGCTCAGGGTCGTAGTCGGCCCCCTCTAAGTCCATCGCCACACTCTGGAGATCGAGTTCCTGGCCGATACCGGTCGACGCTACCACGTTTTCGATATTGATGGTATCCTTCGGGTCCGTCATTAGTCGCTTAAAAAGACGTATTTAAGGTTTATAAAGGTTGGTGCCGCCGCATGATATATCCGGTATGTCGACACTCTGCCCAAGGAGAGTCTCCCCGAAATCGGACCGGAGCCGACTCGAGAAAGCGGTAGGCTCATAGGAGCGCCCCAGCGACACATGGCTGTGTACCTGCTCGAGCTCGGTGGTGAGGACGATGCGTTCGCAGCCCGCGAGGCAGAAAGTGCGGCGACTGGCGTGCGACCGATTGCACCCGGCCTCGCCGTTGCCCGTGGGATCGCCCCCGAACGCGTTCGCGGCCTGGCCTACACCCACCGCGCGAGTGGGTTACTCGGCCGAACCGACGCCGACCTCGAGAGCGCACAGGCGTTACTCGAGGCCGCCACGCTCGAGCGCGACGATGGATCAATCGCTGTCCGCGCAACGGATGTCCACGGCGCGACGGGCATCGATACCGAACGCGCCGAACGCGAACTCGGGCGCGTGCTCGTCGAACGCGGCTTTTCGGTTGATCTCGACGATCCGGATCATCTTCTGCGTGCGGTGTTTTCGGCCGGTTCAGTCGGCAGCACCGACGCCGAAAGCGAACAGGACTCCGTCTGTGCGCTCGGCTGGCTCGCCGCCGAGAGCGTCCGCGATTTCGGGACGCGCGCACCGACAGACAAGCCCTTCTTCCAGCCCGGCAGCATGGACCCGCTGCTCGCTCGCGCCGTCGCCAACGTCGCCGGCGCACGCTCAGGCGCGACAATTCTCGATCCCATGTGTGGCACCGGCGGCGTGCTCGTCGAGGCTGGTCTCGTCGGCGCGGACGTGATCGGCACCGACGCTCAGGAAAAGATGGCTGCAGGCGCACGGACGAATCTCGAGCACTTTCTCGACGCCCCCAACCTCTCGCCGACGGGCGTCGACCGCGGCTCCTGGCACGTCGGACGCGGTGACGGAACCCGCTTGCCGCTCGCCGACGACGCCGTCGACGGCGTGGTCTTCGACGCTCCCTACGGCCGCCAGTCGAAGATTGAAACCCACCGCCTCGAGGACCTCGTTGCCGGCGCGCTCGCCGAAGCCCGCCGCGTCGCGTCACGAGCCGTCGTCGTCGCTGATCGGTCGTGGCAAGACGAAGCGCAGGCGGCAGGCTGGGAACTCGAGGCCACGTTCGAACGGCGCGTGCATCGGTCGCTGACGCGGTACGTGCTGGTGCTCGAGTAGCGCGTCTCTGACACGCGATTTCGGTTAGTACTCGGCGTCGAGCGCCCGCTCACGGAGTGCTTCGCCTCGCTCGCTGTCGACGGTGAGATCAGGGACCGGCACCGGCGAACCATCCTCATCGATTGCGACGAACGTAAACGAGGAGGCAGTCGTCTTCTCAGTCTCGCCGCTTCTGGGTTCTTCGCGCCAGGCACGGAGTGCGACGTGGGCGCTCGTCCGTCCCGCGTCGTAGACGTAGGCCTCGACCAGCGCCGTATCGCCGATTCTGATCGGCCGTTCGAAGGCGAGTTCGTTCACCTGCGCGGTGACACAGGTTTCGCCGGCAAAGCGCATCGCGGACATTGCCCCAATCTCGTCGAGCCACTTCATCAGGTTCCCGCCGTGCAGCGAGTCGTTGTTGTTCGCGTGATTCGGCTGAACGCGAAAGCGATTCTCGATATGAGTATCGAGGACAGTTGGCATACGCTCGTGTTCCTCGAGACCGCAAAGAAGCTTTGCCATCGGGCGGTTTTCGCGATAGACGAGGCCCTCGCCTCGAGCGAGTTCGCGCTTACGCGTCTCGGCCCAGCTCCGCCAGCAGGTGCGAGACGTGAATCCGGTCGCTCGTTCCCTCGTGGAGTTCGAACTCGACATCTGCGGCGAGGCGGTGAATGCGAGCGAGTTGCGGGCCCTGGTAGCGTTTCCGCGCAATCCGCAAGATGCCGTCGAGCACTTCCTCGCCGTCTAAGCCCTCATCGACCAGCAGATCGTCAAGCGTCTTTCGAGCGTCGGTAAACTCGCCTTCCTCAGCGTCATCAAGCATCGACTCGAGGTCATCGTCTAAGCCGACTTCTCCGAGCGTCTCGTAGGCCGCGTTCATCGTGAGTTGGCCTTCGGCTTCGACCGTCGTCTGGGCACCCAAAATCGCCTCGCGGAGGTTGCCCCCGGCGTAGTTCGAAACGAACTCGAGGCCGTCCGCGTCGTACTCGACAGCCTCGGCCTCGAGAATGCGCTCTAAGACGGCGACGGTTTCGTCGGTCGTCGGCGAGCGAAAGGAGACGGGGAAACAGCGCGAGCGAATCGGCGGGATGAGTTTCGTCGGCTGGCGCGTCGCGATAACAAACTGGGTTGTCTGGTGGTGTTTCTCCATGATCCGACGCAACGCCTGCTGGAAGTCCTCTCGGACGTCCTCGGCGTTGTCCAGTAGAATCGTCTTGTACTCGCCGGAGACGGAGGAGTAGCTCGCCGATTCCTTGAGCACGCGATTGATCATGTCGCGTTTGGACATCGAGGAGCGGCCTACGAGGAACTGCGAGAAGCGCGGATCGTTCTTGATCTCGGTTTTCGTTCGCCCGAAGAAGTCCGCGACGTTGATCTCGACGAGGTCGTTATCGGGGTCAGCGTGTGCCTCTCGAGCGAGTGCGCGTGCCGCTGCGGTCTTGCCGCTTCCCGGCGGGCCCTGCAACAGGAGGTTAAGCGGCTCCTCGACTGCCCGCTCTAGGTATTCGCGGGCGTCGTCCTGTGGCAACTCGGCCAACTCGGGCGCGTAGGTATCAGTCCACAGCGGCGCGTCCATCGACGGACGCTACGAACGGGATGGGTAAGAATCGGTCGATTGTGCGCGCTACTGGTCGTCGTCTTCGCCCTCGGCAACTTCGTCGCCGTTGTCGCCCTCGTTGTCGTCGCTATCACCCGCAGCCGACTCATCGTCCTCGGACATCGCCTCCTCGAGCGTAAACGTCGTATCGACCGGTTCGCCGTTGTACTCGATGGGTGACTCGCTCTCGTAGTTATCGGGGTCGCCGCTGTACAGGACCGCCGTGAGTTCGTCGTCTTCCTCGACGGAGTCGATGTCGTCGTCCTCGAGTTCAATCGTCACGTTCTCCATGTCGTCAAGGTCGATGGTGACGTTCTCGTACTCGCCAAACTCGAGGGCCTCGCTCGTCCCGCGTAGCGTTTCGTTGTCCTCGATGGCGACGAAGCCGTCCTCGGGGAGTGCGGCATCGACCGTCACGCTGTCGTCGGTCGCGTCGGTGACGGTCACTGTTGGCGTTGCGTGGAACTCGAGTTCGACGGTATGGAGGCTGCCGTCGGCTTCGGTGTAGACGCCGTAGGTCTGCTCTCCAGGCTCCGATCCTTGCGTGTTGACCTCGAACGTTACCTCGCGAACCTCACCCGGCTCGAGATCAATCAGCTGTTGCTCGAGGACGGCCCCATCGACGCGGAAGTCGACCAGCTGTTGGGTCTGGAAGTCAGTCGGGTTACTGATTTCGGCGACGACGTCGACCGTTTCGTTTGTCGTGGCTGTCGATGGCGCATCAACTGAGTCGACGACGAACGAGTCAGTGACGCCGTCGTCGTCGGTCGTCGTCACCGTTGCCGTCTCACTCACCGGGAATCCGTTCTCGAGGTATGGATGGTCCTCTGCGCCGTCAGTCTCGTCGTAGGCGTACGTCTCGTCGTCAGTCGTATCCTGATGGACGGTCGCCGTCAGGCGGCCGATCAAGACCGGTTCCTCGTCCTCCTCGATGTCGATGGTGACGTTCTCGTGGCTCCCATCCTCGAGATAATCGGAGACGACGAGCGTCTCAGACTGGCTATCGGAGAGAACGATAAAACCGCCCTCCGACAGCGAGACGTTGTCAACGGTCACGTTCGTCCCGTCGCCCTCTTGATCTTCGAACGCGAGTGATGCCTCTGGATCCTCCTCGACGCCGAAGATGGCCGGTGCCTGGCCGACGAGAATTCCCGCAGCGAGGACAATCGCGATAGCGATCAAGATTGCGGCGACTCGCTTGATCGTACCCAGGGTCGATCTCGAACTCATTGGCACTCAGATGTGTCGATAGCAGACATTGGGGCTCAGGCAACGTAAAACGCGTAGTTTGTTCGCAGGATTCGGAGCCGAAGAGATGGGGCACCCGAGCCGGGCACAGAAACTCGAGAAACGGCGACTCATGGGTGACTCGAGGGGAGATGAACAATCAAAACGGATGTATTGAGCCGAATTCAGCTGGCCGAATTACTGTTCGAACGAGGGCAAAACGGGCAAAGACGGCGCATCGATCCGAAGCCGGTTTAGCCGCGGGCCGTCGACTACGGACAGATGCCACTACGCGTGACGTTTCTGGGGACGGCTGGGGCGGTGCCGACGACGGAGCGGAATCCAAGCGGACTCTACGTTGCCCGCGAGGGCGATGAGTTGCTGTTCGACGCCGGCGAAGGAACCCAGCGACAGATGATGCGGTTTGGAACCGGCTTTTCGATCTCAAATCTGTTTGTCACGCATCTCCACGGCGATCACGTCCTTGGAATTCCCGGCTTGCTCCAGACGATGGCGTTCAACGAACGCGACGCGCCGCTGACGATTCATACGCCACAGGGCACCCGACAGTCGCTCAGAAACCTCGTCACCGCACTGGACAACAGCCCCTCGTTTCCCGTGCACATCAACGAGATCGGCGGCGGCGATGTCGCCTACCGCGCCGACGAGTACGAGGTCCGCGTCTTCAACACTGACCACGACACCCGCTCGGTCGGCTACGCCCTCGTCGAGGACGACCGCAAGGGCCGCTTCGACCGCGAGCACGCCGAAGAACTCGGCGTCCCCGTCGGCCCGAAATTCTCGAGGCTCCACAACGGCGAGGCCGTCGAACTCGAGGACGGCACCGTCGTCGACCCCGAGCAGGTCGTCGGCGAGCCGCGGCCGGGCCGCACCATCGTCTACACGGGCGACACCCGCCCGACGGTCGAAACGCTCGAGGTCGCCGACGAACCCGACCTGCTGATTCACGACGCGACGTTCGCGGACGACCGGGCAGAGCGGGCCGCAAAAACGGCTCACTCGACGGCCAGACAGGCCGCCGAAATCGCCAATCGCGCCGGCGCGGACCGCCTCGCACTCGTCCATCTCTCCTCGCGCTACGCCGGCCACGTCGACGACCACCTCGAGCAGGCACGGGAAATCGCCGATCACGAGGTGATCGCCCCCGACGATGGCGACGTCCTCGAGATTCCGTTTTCCAACGCTGAGTAGCGTTGGGGCCGGCCTCGAGCGCCCGCGAGAGTCCACGAGCAAGCAGTGTCCGACCCAGCGTCTTTGAGGACGGCCGATGACTCACTGTGGATGCGCCACATTCAGGTCACGATTCCGATTGGAAAGCGAAAGGCGCTGCTTGCTCTCTTAGATGACGAGGGAATCGACTACGTCGTGACCGATGAGACCAGTTCGCGCGAGTACGACGCGGTCGTCTCGTTTCCGGTGCCGACAAACGCTGTCGAGCCTATTCTCGACTCACTGCAAGACGCCGGGATCGACGACGACGCCCACACCGTCGTCCTCGACGCCGAAACCGTCGTCTCACGGCAGTTCGACCAACTTCAAGAAGAGTACGCCACCGAAACCGTCGAGGAGGAACAGATCTCGAGGCAGGAACTCCTGACTCGAGCGGACGAACTCACGCCGACGTTCAGCGTGTTCCTCGCGATGACGGTGATCAGCGCCATCGTCGCAACGGTTGGGCTCATGCTCGACTCGCCGGCCGTCGTCGTCGGCTCGATGGTGATCGCACCGCTGATCGGTCCTGCACTGAGTGCGTCGATTGGGACGGTCGTCAATGATCGCGAGGTGTTCATGGACGGGATGCGCTATCAGTTCACCGGCGTCTTCGGTGGGATCATCGCCGCAGCGGTCGTCGCGTGGATCTTCCAATCGCTGTTTCTCGTCCCGCCCGGCGCGGAGATTACCGAAATCGACGAAATAGCGGAGCGCATCGCCCCCGAACTGCTTCTGTTACCGGTCGCACTCGGCGCGGGCGCAGCGGGGATTCTCAGCCTCGCAACCGGCTTTTCGATTGCCATCGTCGGCGTGATGATCGCCGCCGCGCTCGTTCCGCCGATGGCCGCTGCCGGAATTGCCCTCGCCTACGGGCTACCCGTCGCCGCACTCGGCTCGACCGTCCTCGTCCTCGTCAATCTCCTCGGGGTCAACCTCTCGGGGCTGCTGACGCTTCGCTACATGGGCTATCGACCCAACAGCTGGTTCGAAATATCGACGGCACACACGAAGTTCGTCAAACAGGTCGCCGTCTTCGTCGCCGTCATCACCATCCTCTCGCTGTTTCTGGCCGGGACGACGTTCGCCTCGTATCAGGTCTCCGAGTTCGAAGGCACGGCAGCCGGAGAAGCCGAATCCGTCCTCGAGAGCGAAGACGCCCTCTCGTTGCTCGAGGTCGAGGTCGAAGTCCACGGCGGCGGCTTCCCGCTTGATCGCTCGCTCGATGCGACACAACAGATCGACGTCGTCATTATCGAAGTCGGTGGTCCACCGGGTGCATACGATGAGGGGGTCGTCACGACGCTCGAGGAACGGATTAACGCCCACACGAGCGGTGAAACCGAGGTACAGGTTCGATTCATCACGACCGGCGGCGCAGAACTCGATCAACCGACCGAAACTGACGACGATATTCCGGCGACGTAGTCTCCGCCCCGTTTGATTCCTCGCCTCGTCTCGACTCACGCCCGCTCGAGCAGTGTGACGTCGGTCGAGCCACAGCGCTGACAGCGCTGATGCGTCGAATCGTCGTAGCTCGTACCGCAACGTAGACACCGCTTTCGGTCCGTCTCAACCCCGCTCGTCCCGCAGACGCCACACTGTCGCCGAGTTGCCTTGAAATGGGCGGTACAGGCGTTGCATCTGTACGTTCCGCGCATGCTCGAGAAACGTCTGGCGCGCCAAAATGAGTTGGGCCGTCACGCGCCGTCAGTCAAACCACGCCGGAGTGTGAGGGGATAGGCGGTGCCTACACCTGTCGAAGCAGTTCGACGACGTCCGCAAAGCCGAGTTCGTCGTTCTCGGCGAAGTCAAACGCCTCGGGGTTGTCCTGGACGCCGTCGTCTTCGAAGTTCTCGAAGAAGGCGGTCACGTCGTCGTGACTGGTCTGCCCATCACCCGTGAAATCGTTGTGTAGGCCGTCGCTTGTGGTGTCAGTTGTATTATACTCGCCGACTGCAATCGTCTCTTCATCGCCGTTCCCGTTGTCACCGTCCCAGTCACCGCTTTTCTCGGCGACGACCTGAGCGTAGTCTTCGATGATGTAACCCGAATCGCTCGCATAGAGCTGGAATCCGTCGTGGTCCTCCGTGTCCTCGAGGACGACCTGCCACGGGAGAACGGCGTTACAGTCGACCGCGTCAGCGGCGTCGTACCACTCCTCCAAGAACTCGTGTCTGGTCTCGAGGTCGTGATCGTGGAGGTTGACGTTGAACTCGCCGAGGTAGGCCGGAATACCCAGTTCGGTGTGGGCGTCTTCGACGCGCTCGGTGATGTAGTCCGCGCCGTCGTGCAGGGAGAGCCGGTCGTCCGGATCAGCCGGGTTGTCGCCCCAGTGGTCCGGATACAGATGGAACGAGGCAGCGTCAATCGTGTCGTAAGAGTGGTGCTCGATGTAGTCCTGGCCGTCCCAGTCGTCGTCCGGGTAGTCGTCCTCCCAGTGGCCGTAGTAGTGGCCCTCCGACCCCGTCGAGACGAGGTGGGTATCGTCGAGGTCCTTGATGTAGGCGGACATCTCCTGAATCCACTCGCCGAGAATCTCCTGATGTTCCGGCGGCTCGAGATTGTCCATATCCTCAGGAACGTCATCCTGCTCGAGGCGAGGCTCGTTCGCGAGTTCCCACATCGCAATTGTGGGGTCTTCGCGCCACTCGAGGCCGCTAATGTGATTTTCGCGGGTAAGGATGGTCTCGACGTGGTTGCGGTACATCTCGCGGGTCTCGTCCATCGTGTAGAACTCGTAGCGCGACTCCGCGCCGGCCCACTCGGCGTATTGGAGCATGCCGCCTTCGTGGTCCCAGTTGTCGACCAGCGTCGCGATGATCTTGATTCCGCGTTCTCGAGCTGCTTCGATCAGGTAATCGAGGTTCTCGAGTGCGTCCTCGTTGTACTCGCCGGGTTCGGGTTGGAGGGAGAACGGCCCCTCTTTGGCCTCGCCGTGAGCCCAGATACGCACGAGATTGATGCCGAGATCGGTATAGAGGTCAAGGACATCATCGATGCGGTCCGTGGTGCCGTCGTACTCGTGAGTGATCCAGAAGTTGTTCGCGCCGTTGAAGTAGACGGGTTCGCCGTCGATGACGAACTCCGTTCCATCCGTCTCGACGAACTCGTCGGTCGGTAAGGAAACATCGGGCGTCGCTGCGGCCGGCGAGACGCCGGCGATGCCGAGCGTGGCCGCTGCAGCGCCCGCGCCAATCGCTTTCATCACGCCGCGGCGGCTCGCTTGAGGCTGTGCTGAGTGGGAATCTGTACCGTCTGCTGATGTGTTGTGTGGTCTCATTGGAAGTGAGAAATCTGTGGTGGGTGGTGGTCGGCTCGCTCAGTTCGTCATCCGGTTACGCAGGTCCAACGCATCGAGCAGGTCGTCGTTGCGGTCCATATCCGTCTCGACCTCGACGTGACAGGACTCGACCATCGTCTGGACGAGTTCTTCGCGAGAGGCCTCGTCATCGAAGTGGTCGTTCGCGCTCATGCCGATCTCGAGTGACCAACGCTGGTTCGGGTAGGCCGTTCGCATGTTGTACGGCTCGTCGTGGAACGCGATGCGGACCGCGTAGGCCGAGAGCTGTTGCTCTTCGTCGTACATGACCTCGATCACGTCGCGCTGAGGGTGGCCCCAGCCCGGCTGTGGGCGCTGTTCGTTGTTGTAGTGGCCCGTCCGGAGGTCGCCGTTTGCGCCCGAGGGGCCGATCCACATGATGACCGCGGCATTGAGGTGGTACGGAACCGGGCTCAGATTCTCGAACTCGAGGATCTGGTACCACCAGGCGTTGCTCTCCTCGTGGACGGTCGCACGACAGTCCATCGGCGCGTTCGCGGTGAAGCCGTCGCCACCGAGTGGTTCCTCCGTTGCCGGATGGATACCATCGCCGAGGAGGTGAATCGGGTTGTCGTCGTCGTAGTACCGATCATCCGGCAGTCGGTCGGCCGTGGTCCAGCCTTCCTGATCCTCGTGCTGGGGCTGGTCGTGGGCGCGATCACGGATCGCCACCTCATCCGGATCGTACGACCGCGCATCCGGCGGCCACGGATCCTGAATGAGCGTGTCGGGATCGTTCGTCGCCTCTTGCGGCCCGTAGATTTCGTCCCAGTAGTTCGGCGGCCCATTGTGCAGCGTCAGCTCTTCAGTTTCTTCGGGCAGGAAGATCAGCCGCGGCAGCAACTGGACGATGGCCTGGCGCGGGAATCCTTCCGCCTCGAGTTGGTTGACGTGGTCAATCACGGCGTCACCCATCTCGCCGAACGTGACCGAACCGTCGCGGGCACCGTCACGGATGGCGTCGAGGTCGACGTTGAAGTGATCGGCCTTCTCTTCGTCCGACCAGTTAACCTGGTCGTGGTCGCCGTGGCCGTCGCCGAGGTCGCCCGGGAAGTACTCGTCTATCTCGACGGCGTCGCCGTAGCCGCCGTACTCGTAGTCCTCGTAGTACTCGAGCAGCGTCATCTCCTCGGTGACGACCTGCGGTGGCTCCTCGCCGCCGTTGCCGTCACCGTCGCCGACGAACGCGATTTCCTCGAGTTCGATTGCGCCGCTTGCGCCGTGCCAGAAGCCGAATCGAAGCTGCCTGACGGCCGAGCGGGAAACGCCTGCATCCTCGAGGTCGATGTTGACGGTGTCGAACTCGGTGCTGATCGAATCGTCGGTCAGTTCCGATAGTTGCGCGCGCACGTCGCCGACGCGCAGGTCGATGTCGTCTTCTTCGCCGCCGTCGTCTCCGCGGACGACCAACTCGAGGCGTTCATACGCCGAGACGTCCGTCAGGAGAACGCTGCCGAAGAAGCCGCCGTCGTCGTACTCGAGGCGGAGCGCGCCGTCTGCGAGTGCCGCGTCGTCGAATGCAGCGTGATTTGCCCATTCATTGACGGCATTTGCGCCGGGATAGCCGTCGGACTCGAAGTCGTTGACGAGCACGCCATCGTTGCCTGACTGTGCGCCACTGGTACCAGTCACACTCATGCCGACTGCGCCGGCAGTGACGGCGGCAAGTCCACCTTTGAGTACGTTTCGTCGGTTAACCATATACAAATAATACACACAGAATATAATAAATATTTTCACTAGCTGTTGAAGGAAAGAAAGTCAGGAACAGGTCGTCATGCTATGTGCGTCTCGTCTCACGAGGGAAACTCGAGCGCCACGACCTTCCCTGATCGCTCAGACGGACTACTGTAACTGTGTGCCACCGCACTCGGAGCAGGTTCCCGACTGCGGCGGTATTGACTGACAGGAGATCGCCTCAGACGCCTCGGAGCAGTTCGACGACATCCGAGAAGCCGACGTCGTCGTTTTCGGCGAAGTCGAACGCCTCGGGATTGTCCTGAATCTCGTCTGCCTCGAGGTTCTCGAAGAAAGCCGTGACGTCGTCGTGGCTGGTCTGTCCGTCACCGGTGAAGTCGTTGTGGAGACCATCGCCCGTCGTATCTCGCGTGTCGTAGTCGCCGACGGAGATCGGGTCGCCGCGGTCGACAAACCGAATCTCCTCGATCTCGAGTGCCCCACTCCCGGCGTCCCAGAACGTGAGCCAGACGTCCTGTACAGACGCTGTCTCGACACCCGCGGCCTCGAGGTCGACGCTAACGGTGTCGAACTCGGTGCCAATGGAATCGCTGGTCAGGTCCGACAACGGTGCTTCAACCGCGTCGATCTCGAGGTACACCTCATCCTCTTCGCCGCCGTCGTCGCCGCGGACGACCAGTTCCAGGTGGGTGTCGTCCGAGCGATCCGCGCGAACGTTGCTACAGAACCAGCCCGTATCGTCGTACTCAAGTCGCAATGCGCCGTCGACGACCTCGCCGCTTCCATCACCGTTTTCAAACGCGCCCGCACTCGAGAACTCATTGAGGCTGTTCCCGCCGGGCCAGGAGTCAAACGTCTCGAGGACGGTCTGCGATGACTGTGCCTGCACGAGCGTCGCCGTCTCGGCAGCGACTGTGTTGTAATTTTCAGTGTTTGCCATAGAAAATAATTAACCCGAGAGAATATAAAAATAACCCCTGGTCGCTACACCTGCCGGAGCAGTTCGACGACATCCGCAAAGCCGAGGTCGTCGTTCTCGGCGAAGTCGAACGCCTCCGGATTGTCTTGGACGCCATCGGCTTCGAAGTTTTCGAAGAAGGCCGTGACGTCGTCGTGGCTGGTCTGGCCGTCCCCAGTGAAATCGTTGTGTAAGCCGTCGCTCGTGGTGTCTGTCGTTTCGTACTCGCCGACAGTAATCGACTCGCCGTTTCCGTCGTCAGCTTCCTCCTCGAGCCACTCACGGATGTACCACCCCATCTGTTCGTAGTCGTCTTTCAGTTCCCACGGTTCGCCGGTCCCCTCGTCGGGCGAGTCAAAGAAGGTGGGTGCCCACGAGTCGTCGAAACACCACGCGACCCAGCCCATGTTCTCGTAGGAGTCAACCCACTCGCGGAACGGATCGCCCCATTCGCTCGTTGTCCCGTACTCGACGGTTTCTTCGAACTCCTCGTCGGGATCCCAGCCGAACTCGGTACAGACGACGGGCACCTCCTCGGCGGGTGCGCCGTACTCGTCGTCGAACTCCTCGGGAACGCCATTGTCGGGGTAGATGTGACTGGCGTAGATGAGGTTCTCGCCCTCGAATGGGTACTCCGGCGCGTACGCGGTGCGGGAGGTCCAATCGGGCGAGCCGATGATGATCGGCGTCTCTGGGGCGTGCTCGCGGATCGTATCCACCCACGGCTGGGCTTCGTCGCGCCAGAGCAGCCACTCGTCTTCCTGACTCGTCACGCCGGAGCCGTACTCGCCGTATTCCGACCACGTCACCGGCAGCGTCGGTTCGTTGTACAGTTCGTAGAGGACGTTCGTATCGTTGGCAAACGCCGGTGCAACGGCGCTCCAGAACTCCTCGAGGAGGTCGTCAGTCTCGACCCAGGGGTTGAACCCCAACTCATCGAGGCTGTCCGCCCAGCCATCCTCGACCATGCCTTCGGCCTGTGCCTGCGTGTCGATGTACGGTCGGATCAGGTGCAGGTCGATCATCGCGTACATGCCCCGTTCGGCCAGCAGATCCACTGCGGGCCGGAGCAAGTCGTCGATGACGTAGTCCATTCCCTGCTCGTGGACCGCGTCTTCGGTGATCGGGAGGCGGACCACGTTTGGGTGCCACTTTTCGCCATCAGTCCCGCGCTCTAGGACCTCGGTCTGGGTCTTGGGGAAGAAATCGTAGTCCATGAAATCGAGCGAGGCCGTGGCGAATCCACGCAGTCGCACCTGCTCGCCGTCTTCGGTGACGATCCACTTACCCTCGGTCTCGAGGCGGGGCAACGGCTCCTCGGCTGCGGCGACAGTTCCCGGCAAGCCGCCGAGTGCGAGGCCACCAGCGCCGATTCCGGCTGCTTTGACGAACGAGCGTCGCGTCGGTCGAAGCGATTGCATCTCGGTTGGCTCGACGCGGCCCGATTCGTTGTGTTCGCGCTTTCTTCCCATACACACCAGTACCGAATCAAAATATAAATACATACTGGAGAGTATGGAAATTAGTTCCCGATAGTGATGAGCAGACATGGTCAGCGTGTGACGTCGCTGTCGCTGGAGGCATCAGTGGATAACGGCTGTGCGAGTCCCGCTGGCAACAGCGCCTCGAGGCGAGACGCGTTCCAACCTGACGGCTCGAATGTGCATCCGTGACAGTTAATACCACGGCGAAAGCGCTCGAGCGACACATATCGTTTTTCGAGTGATCACAACATGGAGTGTGGCGTAGCCACAGCCAGACACCACAGAAACGCCGTCGTGGCCGGACTCGAGGGCGTGCCTTCTCGGTCAGAAACAGAAAGGAACGCCCAAGGGGAGTGACGGCGTAGGACCCGTGCATGGAAACACCCTCCCGTTCGGCCGACATCGAGCGCAACGGTGCGCCAATCCGGTCGATGCTGGTTGCACTCGGACTGACGGTTTTCGGCCTCGTCGTCGTGCCACAGGTAACGACGATTCCGGCATTTTTGGCCGATCCAGCACTGCTCGAGGCCGGCCAGACCGGAGAGTATGGCGAGGTGTCGCTCTGGGGTCGAACGCTCATGCTGGCGCTGAACTTCGTCGGGATGGCCCTGGCTGGCATCGCCTATCTGCTATGGACTGATCGCGGGCTGTCGTGGATCGACCTGCGCGTTCCGACGATGCGAGACTGGAAGTACATTCTCGCGGGCAGCGTCGGGAGCATCGTCTTCCTGCTCGTCATTAGCAATCTCTATGCCGTCCTCGGCGTTCCCGCCGAGGAGAGCCAGATCATCGAGATTATCGCCGACGACCAGACGATGGTGTTGCTCATGATCGCCATCGTCCTTTTCTTTAACGCGCCGGCAGAGGAGTTCCTCTTTCGGAACATCATCCAGAAACGTCTCTATGAGGCGTTCTCCCCGATGCAGGCGGTGCTGATCGCGAGCGTCATCTTCGCGATTGTCCACTTCCCGATGTACATGCTTTCCGGCTCGATGGTTGCGACTGCTGCCTCGCTCGTCATCATGTTCGGCGGCTCCGTCATCTTCGGCTACGTCTACGTCAAAGCCGACAACCTGTTGGTGCCGACCGCCGCCCACGCCGCGCTCAACGCCTTCCAGTTCGTCATCCTCTACATCTCGATGGTCTACGGCTTAGACGAAGAGATGGCGACGTCACTACTCGCAGATATCCTTGCGGTCGTCCCGCTGTAGTGGTTTTCAACAGAGGACGACCGCGCCGACGTCCGGTGCTTTATTAGCACCCGCACGTGAGAGCAGGGTATGTCTCAGGCGAAGGGTGATCGCCGCGAACGCGAACTCGTCAACGCACTTGACGAGGCCGGCTTTGCGGTGATGCGCGCCCCCGCGAGCGGGTCGGCCACGGAACGGGAACTTCCCGACGTGCTGGCTGGCGACGGCGAACACTTCTATGCAATCGAAGCAAAATCGAGTTCGGGCGACCCCATCTATCTGACTGGCGAGGAGGTCGAAGCCCTCATCTACTTCGCACAGAACTTCGGCGCGAAACCGCGGATCGGCATCCGATTCGACCGTGAGGACTGGTACTTCTTCCATCCTGGCGACCTCTACGTCACCGACGGCGGGAACTATCGCGTGAAAAAAGAGACCGCCATTGCGGAGGGAATCGACTTCGACGAGTTCGTCGGCACGAGCCAGAAAGTGACCTTAGACGAACTCGGCGAGAATGACGATGACGGCCCCGATGAGGACATTTTGCGGGTTCTCAATGCCGTCGAGCAGGGCATCATGGACGTCGAAGAAGCCGCGACAATGCTCGAGTAAGTTGGCGAGAGCCCCGACACACCGTCGATGTAGGAATAGACTCAAGTTATAGGCGCACACACTCAGCGTATGACTTCTGACGACCGAACGACCGTCGAGGACGTAATGTCGACACCACTCGAGACCGTTGCCAAGGATGCCACGGTGATGGAGGCAACACAGCAGATGCGCGAACACGATATCAACGCGCTCGTCGTCCGGACGACGCCGCGAGCGATCATCAGCAGCACGGACGTCCTCGAGGCCGTCGCAGAGGGCCAGGATACGACGGAGGTGCAGGTGAGCGACGTGATGACAACCGATGTCGAAACTGCCGCGCCGGACCTGTACATGGAGGAAGTCGCCGCAATGATGACGACGTACGGAATCAAACACCTGCCCGTCGTCGACGACGACTACGTCGGGATGATCTCCTCGACGGATATCGCAGCGCACCACTCATAAGCGCGAGACGGGCGCTGACCGGCGCTTCGATCAGTCAGCGACCGACCGGATTTCTGCGCGATCTGTGGGACTGTTTCGAGGCGACACGCGCTCGAGGCGCGTCCGCGGGAAGACGTAGACGCGAAGCGACGAGGGAACGACGCCGTTCGCGCGAACGCTCGCGTGCGGGTAGATTGCACCGACAACTGGGACGTCCGGCTCGTACTCGCTGTTCGTCGCGTACTCGGCGACCGTGCAGTTGGCGGCGTCAATCCGGACGGCATCGGCGCGGTACTCCGAGATATCAACAACGGTGAGCCGGTCGCCAGTCTCGCGGTCCCGGACGGTGTCGCCCGGCCAGAGCGTGTGCTCGGCGCAGTAGTGAGGGGCTGGCTCGTCCTCGAGGACGAAGACAGACGCACCGCAGTCGTGGCAGGCGACGGCGATTTTTCCTGGCGGTGGGGTCCGCCCCTCCGTAATCTCGATGGCGACGCGACGAATGTGCTTACAGCGGACGTTGCGGAAGATGTGATCCGGACAGGTACACCGGCCTGCCTCGAGATCGACGAGATAGGTGCTGTCGCTGGCTGATTCGACCTCGTAGAGCCCATCGCCCAGTGCGAGCACCGACATGGCGTCGGTGCGTGCACGGCGCGAGCGCTCCTCGAGGTGAGACGCTGTCGGAACGGGAAGCGGTGCTTTCGGTGATGCGGTTGTGTTCATGAGTGCATCGGGTGTCTGCGGGTAGATTCGGTTGGCAGGCGGTTCATCTAAAAGTAGGTTCTCGAGGCGTATAACGGACTCGGCGGACGTTAGATCGGCTGTAACTCTGCTATTCTAACGTCACTGTGAGCGGCAATCGGTCACTGATCCTCGAGCGTGAACCGGACGACTGCGAGTTCGTTTTCGGCGGTGGGTCGCGCGGTGTCGATCCCGACCAGTCGGGCGAGAACACGCCGCTGTCCGGCGTACGCTGCAAGCAGTTCGGCGCGCTCGGCATCGTCCTCGATGAGTTCCCCTTCTGCAGGTCGTCGGTTGCCGCGAACGTGGAGCGTACACGCAGTTGGCTCGCGAACGTTCGTCCACCAGATCGTCTCCGCTTTCGGCGTCACAGCGACGAGCACCCCGTCCGCGCGAGCGTACGCGATGGGGATCGTGTACACCCGGCCGCTCTTTTGTCCTCGGTACGTGACGAGAACGAGTGCAAAACTGGCAAGCCAGTGGAATGGTGATCGCAGGAGCCAACAGACGAGTGGGTTCACGACGCGGGTTTCGACCGTTCGAGCGACTCTCGTCATCGTACTGGATACCCGAGACACGGCCGATGATACGGGTACGCGCTACATCACTATGTGGGTGCTCGCGGAGGCGACTATTCGAATCTCGAGTCGAGAGACGTGAATTCTAAGAGGTTGGCCCCGTTGCATGGCGTATGGGACTGCTGGACGGACTTCGTGCCGCCCTCGGGTTGCGGGCCGAAGCCGACGCCAAACGTGATGCCGATCCCGAGGATCTGTTCGGGATGAGCACTGCCTATCTGACGATGGAAGCCGAACTCGGCTACGACGCGCTCGATATCGGCGCGCTCTGTTTCTCCGGCGTCGACTCACACAGCTTTCGCGAAGCCGTCGACGAAGTCGAAGCCATTCTCGAGGCGGGCCAGCAAGAGACCGGCACCGACTTTTCAGTTTCGGAGGACGACCACGGCTATCACTGGGTGATTCTCGAGGATAGCGATCCCGAGGATCTGATTACGAGCCTGCACTTCGCTGCCGATACGTTCGTCGAACACAACTACGGCTCACGGCTGCTCGCGGCCGTCTTTGCCTACGAGGACCGAGCGGGCCAGCCAGCCTACTGGATTTACTCATTCCGCCGCGGGCGATTCTATCCCTTTGCCCCCCGATCCGGTCGCGAACGTGACTCGAGTACGGAATTCAAACTCGAGTCGGCACTCGATGGCGAACTCGAAATCGAACGCGAGAAAGAGTACTGGTACCCACTCTGGCCGAGTACGGGCGGGACCCATCCCTGGGAGTAGGGACCATTTCGCGCGCGACCCAAATATATTTGGGAGTAGTGGTTTGATGCTGGCACCGCTAGCAAAGCATGCGACAGGAGGATACCGCATCGTCACACACCGCTGCGCCATACATCCATTTGCTCCTGTCGTACCGTTCACCCACCACCAACGCCTCCCCTTTCTGTGGCGTTGTCGCACTGGCTTCCAACAGCCTCGCGTGCGTGTCGTATCCATTATACCAGTCCACTGAGTAGCCCCGGGCAGTGACACAGTGGACCCAATACAACGGCGGCCCACAGCACACCGGCCATCGACGTGATCTCGAGGGACCACAGCGACTCGAGACAGACTGGACAGTCGACCTCTCGGGTGCAGTCGGCTCGCCAGTACTCGACCGCGATACGGTCTTCGTCGGAACCGAGCGTGGAAACATATACGCGTTCGACCGCGAGACGGGCCGACGCCGATGGACGTACGACACGCTCACTGCGACCGACGCGACGCCGGTCGTTACCCGCGAGCGACTCGTCTTCGCCAGCGACGACGCGCTCACGGCCGTCGACCCCGCAAGAGGCGATCTCGAGTGGGAAACATCGCTTTCGAGGGGAGTAACGACGCCAACGCTTGATGAGGGACAGCTCTACGTCGGCCACGCGGACGGCCTCTCCGCGCTCGAGGCCGACACCGGCGACGTGCGGTGGACCCACGAAACCGACGCGCCCGTCGTCACCGCACCCGTCATCGCCGATGCTCGCGTCCGTGATCGAGAGTGGGAGCACTCGCGCGTGTTCGCCCCCCTCGAGAACGAAACGGTCGTCGCTCTGGCTGTCGACGACGGCGAAAACGTCTGGACTGCGCCGTCGGACGGCGTCGTGACCGCCAGCCCAACGGTCGCAGACGGGCGCGTCTACGTCGGCGACGATGACGGAACGTTGCTTGCACTCGATACCAACTCGGGGCGCACGTGGTTTTCCTACGAAATTCGCGACGCGTTCACCTCGTCTGCAACAGTGCTCCCCGACGAAGAATCGACATTTATCGGCGCGGCAGACGGCTATCTCCACATCACCGATACGACCTTCGGTCGACGCAAACTCCGAGGCTGGCTCTTTGCAAAGAAAGGCGTCGCACTCGATGGTGAAGTCCAGGCGAATCCGGTCGTGATCGGCGACGTCGTCTGTGTCGGGGATACAACCGGCTCGCTGTACGGCCTCGATCTCACCGACGACTGCTCGCATCTCTGGCACTTCGGTACCGAAGACTCGAGTGCAATTGCGAACACGCCCGCCGTCGGCGAGGAACAGCTGTTCGTTGGCAGCGTAGATGGGCGACTCCACTGTCTGACGTGGACTACTGACGAACACTAGGCGGACGTTCCCGTCGCTCAGACCGGCCGCAAATAGTTCTCGAGCACCCACTCGCCAATCTGTTCGCCCATCTCGCAGCTGTCATCCATCGTGAATCGAAAGTGATTGCCGACGTAGATCCGGCTATCGAGTGACTCCTCGAGTGCGTCCTCAAGACTGTCGAACGAGCGAGTGATGCCTTCGTCTTCGCCGGTCGTCCCAGTTCGGATATCGCCGCCGAACTCGAAGGCGTAGTCGCCACGGCCGAGCACACCCTCGAGAACGGCACAGCCCGCACCACCGTAGGCAGCGAGTGTCGAGGGATACTCGGGTGAGCCGCCAGTTGCACGCGGCTCCCAGGACTGATCGGCGTGCGTGTCCGAATTCCCATCCCGATCTGCGTGATGGATCGCCGTTCTGGGCCGCCAGAAACCGTACTCGGCTTTGCCGTCCGACCCCGCAATTCCCGCATCAGCCAGCGCCAGGCTCAAGAGGGCAAAGAGTCGCACCTCCTCGAGCACGGGCAGTGGGTCCTCGAGCATGAGCGTCTGCGTAATGACGTTCCACATGTTCGGTGGCCGTGGCGACCCCGGTGCCCCGCGCCAGAACGCGGCGATGTCGACGTGTTCCTGTGGTCGATCACCGCCAGCGCGGCCCTGCTCGTACACTTCGTGCCAGTCAGCGGCGTAAGCCTCGCTCTCGAGTGCCGGTGGGCCATCGGGGCGGAACTGCTCGTGCGACTCGAGCGTCCACGGGCGGACGGTCGCGTACACCGGATTCCAGTCACGTCGGAAGCAGCCGGCCTGGGTCGCCTCCTCGCAGGGAACGTAGATGCCCGTCGTGTACTCGTCGTCGCGGTGTGCGAGCAGGTCCGTTGCAACGCGCCGACCCCACGCCTCGCCAGCGCCAGCGTCGCCACCGTCTGCAGCTACAAGCGTCGCCTCGAGTGTCTCGTCGAACTCGCTCCCGTACAGCGTGGTCATAACCTCGTCGGCTGCACCGGCGAGTGCTGCAAGCGGCGGGGCGTCTGCAGGTGCATCGGTTGGATCGGCAAAATATGGCTCGAAGTGGTCTTCGTCCGCTGCAGCCACGACCCCGTTGACTGCGTCGAACATCGCGACGTTGAGCAGTGCACCGCGGCGTGTGGGCGCGAAGTTGCCTCCCCGAAAGTGCTGAATTTCCTCGATAAACTGCTCGTTCCAGCGACAAACCGGGTCCGTTGCCGGGTCGGCGGCCGGTCCGCGAAGGGAGAGACAACCCGCGAGCGAACCGGCCACCGCACTTGCACCCAGCGCCAGAAACTGGCGGCGACGGGCGGTCGACGGTGGCGCTTGCGAGGAGTGGCTCGAGCGGATTCGAGTGTCGGCCACTGGGTACTGTTGTGCTCGATCTCGCTTATCGACTCGGTCGTCGGAAGGCTGGGAGTCAGTCATTGCTGGTCGGCCGTGTATGATCGCTGCGTCTCGATTCCATCAGGCGTTACGAGGAGTCGCTGCCCCGTGTCGACATCATCGAACGTCCGCTCGGTGCCGTCGGGCCAGGTGACGTGGAGTTCGTCCACAGCGGTTGCGTCGCCGACACCAAAGTGGAGCGTTCGCGTGTCCTGTGACTGGTAATCGGCCTTCGCGTTTCGAACGCGATACTGCGTCTCGCCATCAGCAGTCGCTTCGACCGTCGTCCCAAGTGTCGTGTACTCGAGGTCGCTCGCGCCGCCGACGACCACCTGCAGGCTGTTGCCCTGTGGTGCGTCATTGCTGTAGAGCCGGTATCGAGCGTTGTTTCCGGCAACGGCGACGTCCATCGACCCGCTGGTGTCGTAATCCAGCGCGCTCGCTCCCCGTTCGTCCAGTTCCTCGAGACCGACCTCGCTCGCGTTGAGTCGGTGGAACTCGCCGTCGCCCTGTGCGAACAACATTGGTTCGACGAACGTCGGCTCACCACCCTCGAAGCGGGCTTCGAACTGCGTCGTGTGGAAGATATCTATGCGTCCGTCGCTGTCGAAATCCTCGAGTGCGCCGCTCCAACCCCAGCCGCTCTCGTTGAGTCCGCGGGCAGCCCCCTGATCCTCGAACCCGTCGCCAGTCCAGACGAGGAGGTTATTGCCCTGGTTTCGATCACCGATTCTCGAGTTCATGAAGTCGACGAAGAGTTGGCGCTGCGTATCCGGCAGGTCAGCCCACCGATCCCGCGGGAAGTGGATGTTCGTCACGAAAATCTCGAGGTGCCCGTCGCCTGTAACATCGACCGCGCGCGAGGACATGCCGTTTCGGTCCGTGGCCTCGCCGAGATAGGCGTGCTCGAACGTCCCATCGCCCTGATTGGTGAGCAACTCGTCTTCGAAAAAGTCGTTTGCAACGTGGATATCGGGGTGGCCATTACCCGTCAGATCGACGATACTCGTGGCCATGCTCCAGTGGTCGCCATCACCCTCGATTCCGGCGTCCGTCGCACGCTCGAACTCCGTGCAGTCGCTCGTATAGAGCGCGTTTGGCTGGCCGTTGTCCTCCGGTGCGGTGAGGTTGAGGTAGTGGTGCCACCCCATCGGCTGCTCGTCGAGCCAGTCGTTGTAATCGACGATGAACACGTCCGCGCAGCCGTTTCCGGTCACGTCCGCCGCGCTCGCCGACGTTGGAACGACGAACGACTCGTCGAAGCCCACGTCGCGCTCGTGGAACGTCCCCTCATCGTTCTCGAGGAAAATTGGTGTGTTGCCCCGGCGCAAAAGCAGGAGGTCCTCCCAGCCGTCGTTGTCATGATCGAAAAAGAGCGCGCCCTGAACCGTGCCGTTGATCGGCGGCAATGCGTCAGCGCGCTCGAACTCACCGCCGCGATTCTCGAATAAAACCGGCCCGCCGCCCCCGATTGCGAGGACGTCCGTCTCGAGTGAGTTCGTGTAGTCGGTCGTATAGACGCCGTCGTTCCCGTTGATTGCCCCAATGCTGATCGACTCGTACTCGAGGCCGACGGTCTCGCTGACGTCACTAAAGGCGTAGTCGTCAGCGGTCGGGTCCGACAATTCGTCGTCGGATACCGACCCGTCCGGGACGAAACCGCCCGCACAGCCCGCAAGCACGACAACAGCGATCAGAACGCCAACCCCCCTCCAGACTCGCATAGAGTGTGATTGACTCACAGTGTAATAAATTGTTATATTCACAGGCCAACTTCTCGATCAATTCCAACAACCAGTAACTGCGACTCAATGAGAAACCAGCCGAAAGCGGCCCGCTCTGGATCCAGGAAAGTCGCATGTCGGACTCGAGTTTCACTTTCACTCCCCTGTTAACGAGGCTTTATGGGGTGGCCACCACAACGGAGAAGTATGCCTGACGCAGACCTCGAGACACTCCCCGGAGTTGGCCCAGCAACCGCCGAAAAACTGCAGGAAGCAGGCTTTGAATCCTTCCAGAGCCTCGCCGTTGCCTCACCCTCCGAACTGTCGAACACAGCCGATGTTGGCGAATCGACCGCTGCAGATATCGTTCGCGCCGCCCGTGACGCCGCCGACATCGGTGGCTTCGAAACCGGTTCGACCGTGCTCGAGCGGCGAAACGAAATCGGCAAGCTCTCCTGGCAGATCGACGAGGTCGACGACCTGCTTGGTGGCGGCATCGAAACCCAGTCGATCACCGAAGTGTACGGTGAGTTCGGCTCCGGGAAGTCCCAGGTCACCCACCAGATGGCCGTCAACGTCCAGTTACCCAAGGAAGTCGGCGGCCTCCACGGCAGTTCGATGTTCATCGACAGCGAGGACACGTTCCGCCCAGAGCGAATCGACGACATGGTCCGTGGGCTGCCTGACGACGTAATTGACGCCACGCTCGAGGACCGCGAAATCGAAGGCTCGGCTGGCGACGAAGCAGCGGTCGACGAACTCGTCGACGATATCCTCGATAAGATCCACGTCGCAAAGGCGTTCAACTCAAACCACCAGATGCTGCTCGCTGAGAAGGCACAGGAACTGGCAAGCGAACACGAAGAAAGCGAGTACCCGATTCGCCTGCTCGCGGTCGACTCGCTGACCGCGCACTTCCGCGCGGAGTACGTCGGTCGTGGCCAACTCGCGGACCGACAGCAGAAACTCAACAAGCACCTTCACGATCTCGATAAGGTCGGCAACCTCTACAACGCCGCCGTTATCGTGACGAATCAGGTCGCGTCGAACCCCGACTCGTACTTCGGCGACCCAACGCAGCCAATTGGCGGGAACATCCTCGGCCACAAGTCGACGTTCCGAATGTACCTGCGCAAGTCCAAAGGCGACAAGCGGATCGTCCGCCTCGTCGACGCACCGAACCTCGCCGACGGCGAGGCTGTCATGCGCGTCCAGGACGGCGGTCTGAAGCCCGAATAGTCGACGGCACCAGTAACCGCAGTAACCGCTCTCCATTCGATTTTTGTTTTGCAGTCGGAAATTCGTGGGAAGACTGCGATCAGCGTTGGTGCAAGTTGATGTAGTAGATCGGTGTCTAGATAACACACGAAAAACATAAATGGACTGATAGACGATACTCGAGCGATGGTTTCTAAGCGTGATTTTCTCGGTGAGGAACGTGGGCTCGAGTTAGCGACGTGGACCGAGTGGCAGTGGACTCGTATCGGAGCCGTTCTCGCCGGGCTTGGACTCACTGTGCTCTATTTCCGGCTCGATCTGTTCGCCGCGCTTCCTGACTGGATTGCCGCTGCGCTAGCATCGGTTCCCATTGGATTGCTCCTGTACGGAGTGACGCCACTGTCCCGGACAGCCGCTTTGCGGATCACGGTCAGCGTCGGACTCGGAGCCGCACTCACCACGGTGCTCACTACGCATGGCGTCGTCGGATAATCGTCTATAGGAACCAGCTGTTACTGATTGGTTCGTACGCCGCAGACACAGCGAGTAGACGACAGTACGATACGTCGGATCAGTGCTAATCAGTGAGAACAGATGACGACTCGAGAACAAGCCGTTAGTCTTCAGTCGTCGTCTTCTCCACGTCGAGTTCGCCCTGATAGATCTCTGCGCCATCTTGGGCGACCTTCTCGGCGAGCACCGCACACTTGACTCGCATTGGGGAGATGTCGACACCGAGCATGTCGATGATATCGTCGCGATCCATCTCGAGCAGTTCCTCGAGCGTTTTCCCCTGCAATTTCGTCGAGAGCATGCTCGCGGAGGCCTGGCTGATCGCACAGCCGTCGCCGGAGAAGGCGACGCGCTCGATTGTCTGTGTCTCGCCGTCGTCCTCGTCGGCGAGTGTGACATCCATGCGGATCTCGTCGCCGCACATTGGATTCTCGCCGATGTGGGTAAACGTCGGCTCCTCGAGTTGCCCGTAGTTACGCGGGTTTTTGTAGTGGTCGAGGATCTGCTGTCGGTACATATCCGAGCCCAGTCCCATCGTTGCACACGGATACGGCTGTCTGCTGTAAAAGGGTTCCGGGGTTGTGTGTCGCAGACTCGAGTGCGTCCCCGTTTGCCGTGGGTTCAGTCCTCGTCGAGTTGGTGCAACACCTCCGGTGCCACCCGACAGCCACAGGGGCGGGCGAACGCCGTTGTCGGCCCGAGAACCGTCACGCCCGCAATGCGGCCGTCACAGGCCGGGCAGGGGCAACTCGAGGGCGTCCTCGAGAGCGGTTGGGATTGACTCGAGTCTGGGTTGGTGTCCGTGTCTGGGTTGGCGTCCGTGTTGGAGTCGTCTGCGTCCGTGTCGGAGTCTGTGTCCGTGTCGGGCCTCGAGTCAGTTCTCTCACCGGCGTCCGAGTCTGTTCCGCCGTCGGCGTCTACATTTGTGCCACAGTCCGGTTCCCCATCGCGATCAGCGGCCATCGGCTGTTGCCGCTGGGTGTGGATGGCTCTCTCGAGGGGAGCGATTCAACTGTCGTGCGGGATGTTTATGTCCCGGTAGAATGAACGGAATCATGCTTGCAAAACCCGGAGCGGGTTTTGGAAGCCGTCTCGGGTGCCTCTAACACCCGGGGCATTTCACTCATGCCCGGTTTGGCTTCCGGTTGTTTTATTGTCATGTTGTGACTTATATCTACGGTTCACGGGCAGGGAGAAAACAGTATCTGCTGTCAGGGAGGTGTGCTTGATAGGCACTCAGAAACGAGACTCTCGTTAGCCCTCCCACAGTTCCTGTTGTTGCAGCCTCGTCTCAAACGTACACTCGCTGGTCTCAGTAGCAGTAGATACATTGAGCGTGACTTTTCGAGGCAACACCGCAAGCGCCTTATCAAAATCCCAGTCTGGATCTGGACAGATCGTTTTCTCACCACCAGAGCCAACTGTCGACACAGAAACCACCGCGAGTTCCTCGCCATCCCGTTGCATAAACTGCGGATCAACCCAGGGTTCGCCCGCAATGCTGATCTCGAGTTGGTCGTCTAATTCCGTAAGTGCGGCTTCAGCACTTTTCGTTCCACACGCTGCTGAATCGACTTCATCCGCGTCGACGGTGGCTGATTCCTCGATTGGATCGGCAGTTCCCTGTTCGTCTCTGGACGCAATCTCACAGTGTTCGGGTTCGTCATCCTCGTCGTCAGTTTCTTGATCAGATTCCGAATCGCTGTCGTTGGTGTCAGTGGTTTCGTCACCATTGTTCCCGCTTAGACAGCCGACTGTTCCAACAATCCCGCAGAGAGTTGCCGTTGTGAAAAACTGGCGACGTAACATATGTTCATCAAAGACGGATTACATATATGCTTTCTTCTGTATAAAAACAGCAGTCCCAGAATAGCTAGTGGGTTGGATGAGAGCACCGGGTACAAGAGTATATATTCGAGAAACGTGTTTTGCCAACATCCGACACCGAGAACCCAGATACTGGAGAATGGGGTTTATAACACAATCATCCTAATGTTTTTGTATTGACCTTACGAATACACCAATATGTCGGTACTCATAAACAATGAAAAGTTGTGGGATTTGCTGCAGCATGATGAGAATGATAAAGTAGACTTCAAAAGTTCAGAATTGCTGACGAATCCTGATGGGGAAAATAGATATAAGATAGCAAAACATCTTGCTGGCTTTGCGAACCATCGCGGTGGAAAAATCATATTTGGCGTAGACGACGATAGAGAACCTGAAGGCGTCAATTTAATCGAAAGTGAATGTCTCAGCACAATCTCTGAAATAGCGAATGCTAGGTGTAGTCCAACAGTGGATTTTTCTCATAATTTCTATTCAAATCAAAGCAATGATTTATCTGCGGGATGTGTGTTAGTGTTAAATGTCTTACAAAGGGCAAATTCTCCACCAATTGCTGTCACTGAGCGCTCAGATGGAAATATTAGGAAAAGAGAATATAGGATAAGATCGGGCGACTCAACCCGCTTGGTTACTGACGGAGAGTTAGTCTCGCTTTTCCACGAAAACCCTGACTTAGAACTTGAAACTTCATCTCTTGTTAAATATTTCCATACTCACGATTATGAACCGTTGAGCGTTTCGCCAACTCCGATATATTTCCTAAGAATGAACGATTTATATGACTATCTTTCTAACTTCAGTGAAGAGATAGCAAAAGTTCTGGATGATCCGGAAAGCGGCTATACTATGTATCATGCATTATTCCGAAGAGCTTTGATTATATCCATACTACATAGATTGAATATTCGATCCCATGATCAAATGCAGAAATCAATTAATGAAAAGGTAAGTGATATAGATATAAACAAAGGATATGAGTTTGAGAGCTATGACCTGAGTACATTGAAAATAAAAGATGAGGTACTACTTGATGAAATCGGATTTGACTTTGAGGAATGCTTGTCTGAATTAAATGAAGATCTATATTTCACAGACCAAGATAAGACTGGCTTGTTTATTCCAAAAGGTGGGGAAGTGGAGGTCTCCGAAGATATATCAGAAATAAATATATATTTGGAAAATGAGTTCGAGATTGTACTAAAGATAAACTGGCATAGTAGCCAAACAGGGTTACCTGAAGAGCATCCTGAATCTAAATCAAATACAGGAAACCCACATGAGAGAGTCGATGGGTCAAAGAGAACAATTACTGGGTCAATCCAAATGTCTACAGAATTTGCATATCCAGAGCAAGACTATAATGGATATATGACTAGTAAATTTTATAGTGAAGAGATCGCGAACATAGTGGTAGACAGATATGACTGGGAACAGTTTGAAGAGAGTCTCCCTAATAGAAAGCTATTCCAAATTGAAAATAAACTGGATGAATTGAGGTATTTGATTGACGACAGGGTAGAATAGCAGTATTAACTCAAATTTTAAAGTGGGAAAATAACCCGCACTATTTTATTGCTGTAAGCCACATAGTGATGTTTTTCCTATATTTCATATGATTCAACTGGAAAGTTGAATACGAAGGTGGAGCGGGGCGATGTATTTCTCGGCTTTGTTTCCTTAGGACACCCGGGAAGGAGCATTTTCCCAGATTGAACCGGCCTCGCAGCGGGGTAGCGAGATTGACCCAGCAACCCCGCCCTCGAGTACAAATCAACACCTGAAGTTCTCAAACAGATTACGGTGCTTCTTGGTAAAAGCAGAATAGACGTACGCTCGAGGCCAGTCTCCAATAAACGGTGAAACCCGTTCACAACGGTTCGGGCACGATGGGATTTGAACCACGGTCGCAGCAAGCAGCTCCCTGATTCAAATCCCCTGCGTGCTGCGTTCAGCACGCCTCGTAGTACTCGGCGGCTTCACGGGCACGATGGGATTTGAACCCACGACCGTCGGATGTCTTCCCCCACCGCAAACGCGGCGAGGATAGAAGTCCGACGCTCTTTCCGGACTGAGCTACGTGCCCTCGAGACTACTTCAACGACCGATTGGCATAAACAGTGCGGATTGTCGCCTCAGAACGGCACACAAGCGCCGACACTCACACCCCGAGAAACCGCAGGAACAATCCGAGCAGTAACACCAAAATACCAATCGCAGTCCCGACGAACGGCGGCACCACCGGAATCGGGATGACGATCAACAGGAGGGCGACGGCGATGACTGTCGTGGACAGGCGCATACGAACACGCTCGCCCTCGAGCGCCAAAGAGGGCCAGGGTCAGGACACGGCAGCGACAGTCGCCACGCCCTCGAGCGCGCAGCCCTAGAGCGGAAGCAGTATCCGGGCGGGGAGATTCCCGACGATGACAGCGAAGACCAGCGCCATCACGGTCTTTTTCACCTGTTCCTCGTAGGCGTTGCACTCGCTGCTGTCCGCGTTCAACTTACTGAGCGCCCCGCCGAGCGTCGGCTGGCTGGGACCTGCAATCTGCCGTTTCAGCTGGCGCTGTTTCCAGGCCGACCAGACGGCGTAGCCGGTGATCGAGAGCGCAGTCCCCGTCAGCGCGAACAGCCACACCCACGCAGTGATCGGGTCCTCGAGATGCGGTTGATCCACGAACAACTCATCAGACGCCGCGATGAGTTCTACGACGAGCGCGAGCATCGACAGCACAGTCACCACGAGACAGACGAGTGCGGCTCGAACGAACAGACCACCCAGATCGGGTGGGCTAACCGCCCACTCCCGCAGCGTCTCGTCGTCATCCGCATCCTCGTCTCTCGCCCACGCTGGCTCGTCGTAGCCGTCATCGTCGTCGTCATCCGACCCAAGCCGGATTCGAAGTCCCATCTCGAGCACAACGTATCAACCGACCAGCAATAGCGTTCCGGAACGGCCATCCTCGAGTGCGAACGCGAACACGATAGCGAACCCACAGTCCTTAAGCACGCAACACTGTTACCTCAAGTCGATGCACGTCATCGGAACGGTGGGCCTCCCGGGCAGCGGCAAGGGCGAGGCGGCCACCGTCGCACGCGAGGACGGAATCCCGGTGGTGACGATGGGCGATGTCGTCCGCCAGGAGACGGCCGACCGCGGCCTCGACCCGACGAAAGACCACGGGACCGTCGCCCAGGCGCTGCGCGAGGAAAACGGCCCGGCGGCGATCGCCGAGCGATCACTGCCGATGATCGAGGACCGACTCGAGAGCCACGAGACCGTCCTGGTCGACGGCCTGCGCTCGGGAACCGAACTCGACGCCTTCGAAGACGCGTTCGGCGAGTACTTCACACTCGTCAGCATCGAAGCCCCCTTCGATCTCCGCGCGGAGCGAATCGACGACCGCGGGCGCGATGCGAGCGCGGACGACGGCGGCGAACCGCTCGAGGCCCGCGACGAGCGCGAACGCGGCTTCGGGATGGACGACGCGATGGATCGCGCGGATGTGGTCATCGAGAACACGGACTCGCTCGAGGCGTTCCACGAGCGAGTGCGGCGCGTGATCCGCAACGGACCGACTGATGGCGAGAGCGAGACGACACTCGAGCAGCCCGAGAACAACTGACACCCATGACAGAAATTTACCGTGTCGACGTAGAGATCACGGCACCGATTTACGACACCGAGGTAACGAGTCGTGTCGCCGACGCTGTCGGGAACATCTTCCCCAACGCAGAGATCAGCGAGGAGTTCGGCGAGATCCGCGCCGAGGCCCACGCACTGGACCACGTCTCGGAGTTGCTTCACCAGCAGGAAATCCTCGATACAGCCCGCGGCGAGTTCTTTGCGAACCGCGACGGACAGACGTTCTCGTTCGCGCTCAAGAAACAAGCGGCCTTCGAGGATCGAATCAACTTCTCGGTCGGCGAACCCGACGAACTCGGGGAGATCAGCGTCCGCGTCCGCGTCGACGAGCCAACGCTCGAGGAGTATATCGACCACATCGCACCGCCGACAGAGGACGGCAGACCGGTTGAGAAGTAAGCGCTGCGCCGACACGGAACACCGAACGATTCCCTTCTTCCAAAGCGTCAGTTTAGTGGATACCGGTACACAGCCGTCTGGAGACTGCCAAACGGCTCAATCTAACACGCTCGAGCAGCCTCGAGTGCGTCTTCAGCCTCGGACTGGCGCTGTTGTGCGGTGCTGAGATCGTACTCCTTCGATGCGTCGGCTGCCGCCGCAAAGTTGGCTGCGGCGTCGGTCAGATTGTGGCTCTGACAGTGTGCGGTGTCAAAGGCCTCAGCCAGATTCGACGGCGCGTCTTCGTCTGGCGATTCGAACGTCTCGGTTGCGGCCTCGAACTCCTGTTTTGCCTCACGGAACGCAGCCGCCGCGGCCTCGTGGTCCTCGTCGTCAGCGTACTCGCGGCCAGTCTCGAGATGGTCGTAGCCGCCCAGTAACACATCGTAGCCGGCGGCAAGCGCCGTTTGGGCCTCGAGCACCGACTCCAACTCGTCGACGCCGGACTCGATTTCCTCGAGGGCGATGACCGCGAGATCCGAAAGACGATCCTCCTCAAGCGCCGCCAACTCGGCGGTCGCCTCGGCAAACTCCGCCCCTGCAGCCTCGAGCGTCGACGTTCGCTGGTCAATCGTCTCCTGTGCGTCTGCGAGGTCGTCGTCGCCCTCGGCCTCGAGTGCGGCGCTGACCTGCTCGATTTCGTCAGTAAGCGCCCCGTCGGTGACAACGGCGGTCGTCTCGACGACGACTGCGAGCACGTCGGCGTAGGCGCGAAGTTCCGCGAGGTCGGCGTCTCGACCGTCCAGTTCGGACTCGGCGGTGTCGAGGTAGTCCGCCGCCTGCTCGAGATGCGCTTGCGGTGCAGCGGCGTCGAACTCGACGTCATCGGCGTCGGCCGCATCGAGGTCCGCCTCGTAGATTGCGAGTGCGGCGTCGTTCAGTTCGCCGACGGCTCGAGAGAGCGCCCGTTCGCCGGTCCGATCCGCGACTTCGTGGCCCTCGTCATCCCCAGTAAGCGTTCCGAGACAACCTGCGAGTGTAACGACGCCCAGCCCGGCACCGCCACGGGCGAGACACTGTCGACGATTCATGACTCGAGCGTTCGTCTCGGCTCTCTTTAACGTGACGACCGGACTGTCACGCGAACAGCACAATCATGGTCGGAGAGAGGTCTGTCTCTCGGTGAAAAACAACTCGAGGAATACCTGAAAATTTGAGGTTGTGGTCGATTAGCCGAACGGCCCCATGCCGCCCATGCCACCGCCGCCTCCGCCACCGCCCTGTTGCATCTGTTGCATCATGCGTTGCATCTCCTGATCGGAGCCCATGCCCTGGAACTGCTTGATGGTCTTTTCCATCATCTTGTACTGCTGGAGCAGTTGGCGGACCTTCTCTTCGCTCGTTCCCGAACCGCGGGCGATGCGTTCGATCTGGTTCGCGCCGATGGCTTTCGGATACTCCTTTTCGGCGTCGGTCATCGAATCCATGATGACGCTGAAGGTGTGCATCCGTTCCTGGGTGACGTCCATCGCATCGTCAGGCAACTGGTCTTTGATCCCGCCGCCGAAGCCGGGGATCATGTCCATGACCTGATCGAGCGGCCCCATGTTGTTCATCGCCTCCATCTGCTTTTGCATGTCGTTCAGGGTGAACTGGCCCTTGAGCATGTCCTCTGGGTCCCAGTCCTCTTCTTCGATCTCGGTCTGCTCCATCGCGCGCTCGACGCGCTCTGCGAGTTGGCCGAGATCACCCATGCCGAGCAGCCGCGAGATGAAGCCGTCAGGCTCGAATCGCTCGACGTCCTGTACTTCCTCACCGGTCCCGAGGAAGGCAATCGACGAATCGGTCTGATCGACTGCCGTCAGGGCACCACCACCCTTCGCAGTACCGTCGAGTTTCGTGATTACCACGCCGTCGATCCCAATCGACTCGTCGAACTGAGCAGCCTGATCCTTCGCGCCCTGACCGATTGCGGCGTCCAGGACGAGCAGGGACGTATCCGGCTCGACGACACCCTCGATCTGCTCGATCTCGTCGATCAGGTCGTCCTCGAGCGCGTGGCGACCGGCCGTGTCCACGATGTGTACGTCCGCGTCGCTCGTCTCCTCGAGTCCCGTGCGTGCGATTTCGACTGGGTCCTCGGCATCTGGGTTGCCGTAGAAGTCGACCTCGGCGCGTTCGCACATTTCTTTTGCCTGCTGGTAGGCACCGGGTCGGAAGGTGTCGGTCTGGATCACTGCCGGGCGCAGCCCCTTCGTCGAGAACCACCAGGCCATCTTGGCCGAGGAGGTCGTCTTACCCGACCCCTGCAGCCCGGCGAGGAGGATGGTCTGTTCCTCGAGCGGGAGTTCCGTCGAGTCACCGATGAGATCGACCAGTTCCTCGTAGACGATGCGGAGGACGAAGTCCCGCGCGGGCGTCCCGGCGGGTGGTTCCTCCTCGAGTGCGCGCTGTTTGATGTTGCTTGAGAGTTCCTGGACGAGCGAGATGTCGACGTCGGCGGAGATCAGCGAGCGCTGGATCTCCTTGACGATTTCCTCGACATCTTCCTCGCTGATCCGGGACTTGCCACGGAGCTTGTCGAGCGTGCCCCGTAGCGAACTGCCGAGATCGTCGAGTACCATTTGTACTCCCTACGAGGCGACGGCGTTAAAGGCTTTTTCTACCCGCGGATCGCAGAGACCGACTCAACGCCGAGATAAGTGGTATTCATGGACTCGAGTAGCGGGTGTGAACTGATCAATCCACCTGACCGCAACTTTTTATTCACCTACGAAAAAGAGGGTGCAATGGTCTCTGACGTTGAACACGGGGATGAGCTCGTGACTATTCTTCTTGTCGAACCAAGCCCCGGCGATACGCGACTCTTTACGGAATCGTTCAAAGACGCAAAGCTCACAAATCAGCTATACACCGTCTCCGATGCTGACGACGCTCTAGATTTTATTAATCAGCGCGGCGAGTATGCGACCGATCCGAAGCCGGATCTCATCCTGCTCGAGCCGAATGTGCCCGGAACGAACGGGACAGACGTCATCACCGAACTGAATGATGAGCCAGCACTAGCTGACATTCCGGTGGTCATCCTCACGAGTTCGGCGGCCGGAGAAGACATCATCAAATCGCATGGCATCGATGCGGATCATTACGTTCAAAAACCAGTCGAGCCGGAAGATTACATCGGGTTCGTACAGGAAATTGAAGGGTTTTGGATGGCGATCATCCAAGAGGACCCAGTCGGTAACTGACAGATCCGGACACCAGTCTGTGACTCGTTTCGGTAATATAGTAGCCACTGCAAGTCAGTGCACACCCAATCGCACGACAGCGATTCGATTGGGTGTACACAGTTTCAGTTGTTACTATACCCCCATCAGTGGCGACGAGCGGCTTCTGGGAACACCAGCGGTATATGTTCGACCGGCGTGACCATACGTGAGAGACACACCCATGGAATACACCACACTCGGCTCGACGGGCATGCAGGTCAGTAAGATCTGTCTCGGCTGTATGAGCTTCGGCAGCGGCGAATCGTGGATGTTAGACCGCAAGGAGAGTCGCGAACTCATCGAGCGCGCCATCGACCTCGGGATCAACTTCTTCGATACCGCGAATATGTACTCGAGTGGCGAGTCAGAGGAAATTTTAGGCGACGTACTCGCCGATTACGACCGCGACGAGCAGGTCGTCGCGACGAAAGTCCGGTTCCCATCCGACAGCGACCACCCGAACGCCGCAGGCCTCTCGAGAAAGACCATCGAACAGGAACTCGAGGCCTCGCTCGACCGATTGGGTATGGACACAATCGACCTCTATCAGACCCATCGCGTCGATCCGAACACGCCGCCGGAAACCACCCTTCGCGCACTGGATGATGCCGTCCGCCGCGGGAAAGTCAGACACGTCGGGACGAGTTCGATGTACGCCCACGACCTCGCAGAGCGACTGCGCACGAGCGAGCGCGAGGGCCTCGCGTCTTTCGAGACGATGCAGAATCACTACCACCTCGCCTACCGCGAGGAAGAGCGCGACATGCTGCCGATGTGCGATAAAAACGACATCGCCGTCATCCCATGGGGGCCACTCGGCCAGGGCTACCTGACCCGTCCCGTCGACGACCTCGAGTCCACCACGCGTGGCGACCCCGAGAATCGCCACAACCCGGCCCCGGAGTACGACCGCGGCGGCGGACGCGAGATCAACGCCCGCATTCAGGAACTGGCAGCCGACAAGGGCGTCACGATGGCCCAGATCGCCCTCGCCTGGCAGTTCCAGAACGAGTACGTCGACGCGCCAATCGTTGGCACCTCGAGCATCGAGCATCTCGAGGACGCCGTCGAAGCCCTCGAGATCGACCTCTCCGACTCGGACGTGGAGTATCTCGAGGAGCCGTACGAGCCACAGCCGGTAATCGGAATCTAAGCCTAGTCCCACGCTGTCGATGCGTATTTCACCCGCGCGACCCGAGAGCGGAGTATGAGTTCCGACGGAGACGAGACCGAGACAGTCGACCCCGACGAGTACGACGAACTCGTGGACGCAGACGTCGAAACGTGGGTGGACGAAAACGGCCTCCACATCGCCGAAGACGAGATCACGGGCGTCTCGAGTCAGGGACCGGACGAGCGAACGGCCGTCGAAAACCTCGCGGCCGCGGTCGACACCCACCGGGAAGCGGACGAGGATACGACGGGCGACGACTGGTTATAGGACACGACTGTCGGGATCGGTGGGGCTGTTTCACAGCGAGTAACCGCGAGTAACGGCTACTGTTGCCGGCATCATTTCGTCCGGCATGACAGCCGCTGGAACAGCAGTTGCAACCGACGACGACGGTGCGGCGGCCCTGGCGGTCGTCCTCCGGACCGCCGAAGAAGGTGATGGCACCATCGCCTGGGACGATGTCAGCGCCGAAATCGAACGCAGGCACTGGGGTGCAATGCTCGAGCAGGGCGTCCTCGTTCCGGCAGCAAGCGACGGCGACGGTGATCGGTTCGTCTTCGCGAATCCGACCGCGGTCGCCGAGACGCTCGAGGAACGCGAGTTCGTTCCACCCGAACCGAAGGGGTGGTCCCGCGCGGATGTCGTCGCCGCCGTCGGCGCGTTCGCACTGCTTGCGAGTTACTGGATCGGCGCTACTCGAGCAGCGCTGGGAGCCGCGCTGGATCTCGCGCTCGGGCCGCTTGCGACGCTCCTCCCGTTCCCGGGGCTTGTTCTCCTGTGTGCGGCCGCGACGACCATCACTGCAGTGATCGTCCGCCACCGAATCGACTCGCCCGATATGGGCGGGCTGCGCCACCGGAGTCGCGAACTGCAAGCGCGGCTCGCCGCCGCTCGAGCGCGAGGTGACGAGACGACAGCGACCCGGCTCACGTCACAGCGCCAAGCCCTGCTGGAGCGCCAGGCGCTCCTGCTGACCGATCACCTCAGAATCCTCGCGTGGACGATGCTCATGACCGTTCCCGTCATCATCTATCTCTCGTGGCTGGTCACCTCGCCAGCCCGCGCGACCGCGCCGCTGGTGACGGTCGCCCCGATTCTCGGCGACATCGTCTGGACCGCCCGCGTCGTCGGCCCCGTCCAGGCGTGGCTCGCCTGGTACGCGCTCTGTTCGCTCGCCTCGAGTCTCGTCGCCCGGGGCGTTGCTCGAGCGATTCCGGACCAATTCGCCACGAGCGCGTAGCCGGCGGCCGACGCGGCTGGCATCGCAGGTCTCGGTTTTACCCCGCAGACGGTAGACGCAGTTCGCATGACCACCACGGCGTACGATGTCGTCGTCATCGGCGGCGGCTCGGGCAGTCAGGTAGCGACCGCAGCGGCCGAGCAGGGCCTCAAGGCGGCCGTCATCGAACCCGGCCCCCTCGGCGGGGCCTGTATCACTCGCGGCTGTATCCCCTCGAAGGCGCTCATCCACCGTGCGGACGTGGCCGAGACGGTTCGACGCGCGGGCGAGTTCGGGATCGACGCCGACCTCGAGTCGGTCGACTACGGCGCGTTCACCGACACGATTCACGACACCGTCTACGAGAAGGCCGAGCGACAGGCCCGGAGCCTTGAGGACAACGCGCACGTCACGCTCTATCGCGGCGAGGGGAGATTTGCCGACGACCACACGATCAGGGTCGAACCGGGCGACGACCGCGACGCGGTCGCAGTCGACGGTACCGAACGCGACGACGGGGTCGAGGGGCTCGAGATCGAGAGCGAAACAATCGTCCTCGCGGTCGGAGGCCGACCCGTGGTACCGCCAATCGACGGGCTCGAGACCGTGGATTTCCTCACGAGCGACGACGCACTCTTTCTTTCCGCCCAGCCCGACTCGCTCGTCATCGTCGGCGGGGGCTACATCGGGGTCGAACTCGGCTACGTCTTCGGCGCGCTCGGCACCGAGGTCTCGCTAATCGGGCGCAGCGAGCACCTCGTCCCGCGAGAGGACGACGAGATCAGCGCCGTCGTAACCGACTCGCTCGAGCGCTACTGCGACGTCTACACCGGCTACGAGGCCAGCGCAGTCGAGTCGGGCGAGGGCGGCGGCGTGGTCGTCACCGCGGAGCCGACCAACAAAGAGAGCGATGACGGCGGTGACGAACCCGCAAGCGTCGATCTCGAGGCGGATGATCTCTTGCTCGCAACTGGCCGCCAGCCGAACACCGACACGCTCGCCCTCGAGAACACGGGCATCGAAACGGACGAGTCGGGCCACGTCGAGACGGATACCCGACTCGAGACGGCTGTCGAGGACGTCTGGGCGCTGGGCGATATCGTCGGCGAGGAGCCGTACAAACACGCGGCAGACTACGAGACGAGAATCGTCTCGGCGAACGTCCTCGATGCTGCAGAGACAGAAGTCGACTACAGGGCGATGCCCCACGCAATTTTCACGTCGCCACAGGTCGCGAGCGTCGGGAAAACGGAAGGGGAACTCGAGGACGATAGTCGGGAATACGAGTCAGCGACGGTCCCGTTCACCGCCGCGCCGCTGGGGCTGATCCGCGGGGCGGACGACGGAATCGTGAAAGTCCTCGCTGGCCCGGACGGCGAGATTCTGGGCTGCCATATCGCCGGCCCCGACGCCTCGACGCTGATTCAGGAGGTCGTCGTCGCGATGGACAGCGGGTCGGGAACCGTCGACGACGTGGCGGACCCCGTCCACGTCCACCCCGCGCTGTCGGAGGTGGTTCACGCGGCGTTCGACGAACTGTCCGCGCGGCCGTATTCGACCGCGCCGGACTGGCGAGACGTGGCGTAATCGACCGATGCAGTCCCAGTCTACCAGTTCCAGGGACCGTGACCGGCGTCGATCACGCGATGCCGGCGGTCGATTGAATTGATTCGCTCGAGATCGTCGTCGTCCAACTCGAGGTCGGCCGCAGCGAGATTCTGTTGCATGTGTTCGCGGCTGCTGGCTTTCGGAATCGCGGCGACGTTGTCGTGACTGAGTAGCCAGGCGAGCGACACCTGCGCTGGCGTCGCGTCGTGTTTGTCGGCGACGTCCTGAATTTCGGGCACGTCGAACACCTCGCCTTTCGCCAGCGGCGAGTAGGCAACGAGCCAGTGGTCGTGTTCCTGCGCGTAGGCCACCAGTTCCTCCTGCGGGAGCAGCGGATGCATCTCGACCTGATGGGCGAACAGCGGGGCCTCGAGCACCTCGCGAGCCTCGTCGAGGAGTTCGGGTGTGAAATTCGAGAGCCCGATGCGGCGCGTTTTGCCCGCCTCGTAGGCGTCGTTGTAGTGTGGAAGCACCGTCTCGTGGTCGTAGATTCCCGACGGCCAGTGGACGTACAGCAAGTCGACGGCGTCGACCCCGAGGCGCTCGAGGCAGCCGTCGATGGCGTCCGGTACGTCCGCGGGCTCTGCCGGCACGTTGTGGTGAACGGTCTTCGTCGAGAGGAAGATGTCGTTGCGGTCGACCGCACTCGAGCGGAGTCCCTCGCCGACGTACTGCTCGTTTTCGTACACCTGCGCGGTGTCGACGTGGCGATAGCCGACCTCGAGGGCGGTCTGGACGTTGTCGGCCCACTGCTCGCGGTTGTCGTCAGAGTACGTGCCGAGTCCGATCCGTGGGAACGAGTCGCGTGGCATTGGGTCGGCGTTTGCGAGGCGGGCGGTTTACTCTTCGGATCGCGGAACTATGGGGATGAGCGCTCGAGCGTCGCAGTGTCAGAATATGAAACTGCTGCAACCAGTCACAAAGCACTTGTTTGATTACTTGAACGATAGGGTATGCAATCAGGGTCTCGTTCGTCAACAGGAACCGCAACGAGTCACTCGAGGAAACGATCACCGCCAGCGTCAGGCGAGACGGACCGCCCGCTTGGCGTCACGATCATCTGTGCGCTCGGCATTCTCGGCTTTCTCTTGGCGTTCGGTCCAATTCTCCAGTTACTCGGAATGGGCGGCGGCGCTGCTACCCTCGCGCTCTTTTTGTTCGGACTCAACATTGCTCACCTGCTCGTCATCATCGGGTTGTTGCAGATGAGCGCAACTGCGCTGACGTGGGCGTACGTGTTCTACGGGATCGGGCTACTCCTCGATCTCGTCATGGTGGATGTAATCGGCGCACTCATTTCGGGGATCATCCTCTTCTACCTCGTCTCTGTCTCGCATAAATTCACGTAACACTGGTACCGTCCAGTCACTCGCTCGAGCCCGTCACCACCTCACCGTCGTTTGCCAGCCACTCCGTCAAACTGCCCTCGTAGAAGGCGACGGTCTCGTAGCCGAGCGCCCGAAGCACGACGTAGGTGTGGCTGATCCGCCGGGCGGTGTTACAGTAGAGGACGATCTCGCGGTCGGGCGTAATGGCGTGCTCGGCGAGCAGGGCCTCGAGTTCGTCCGCGGGCTTCAGTCGGCGGGTTTCGTCGTCGACGACCTCGCGCCAGTCGAAGCGCACTGCACCCGGCAGGTGGGCCTCCTCGAACTCATCTTGTTCGCGCGTATCGACGAAGACGGCGTCGCGCTCGAGGGCGTTCTCGACCGCCTCGAGGCCGACGAGCGGGCTGTCGTCGCGCTCGAGCGGATCGGCTTCGTAGCCGGTCGACTGCACATCAGGCACGTCGCTCGTCGTTTCGTGGTCGCGGTTCCAGGCGCTGAAGTCGCCGTCGAGCAGGCGAACGTCGTCGTGGCCGTACTCGAGGGCGGTGAGCACGAACCGGGCGGCGAAGACGCCGTGGGTGTCGTCGTAGGCAACGACGGTGTCCTCGGGGCTGATCCCGGCGTCGGAGAGCAGGTCGGCGAAGGCGTCGGCTCCCGGCAGCGTGCCCCGATCCACGTCGGTTTCGTCACGATAGCTGTCGAACGGGACGTTGACAGCGCCGGGCACGTGCCCGATGCCGTCGTACTCCCAGGCGTCGCGAACGTCGACGACGCGAACGGCGGCGTCCTCGAGATGCGCGGCGAGCCAGTCGGGGGAGACAACGAAGGAATCGTCCATTGGCCGACGGTAGCCACTCCAGCGTTCATAACGCATCGATCACGGCACCACTCCCCTGGGTACCGAGGTTGTGGCAAGTATCTCTGGTTCTTGCTGCGGTCCCCGTTGCAAATGACGGGTCGTATGAGGGGGGCGTCTGGAATCGGCTGACGGGAGCAGGCGCTCGCCAGTCGCCGAATCGATCCCAGCCGAGATACCGGCAACTGTGTCCGCGACGGTCGACCAGCGACTGCATTAACCGCTTCGAGAGGCCCTATAACTACCGCATCCGTAGGAATAGGTATGGCAACAGACTACGCCAACGACGTGCTCGTCACGGCTGACTGGGTCGAGGACCGTCTCGAGGAGTTCCAGGATGACGACGCCGACCTTCGACTCGTCGAGGTCGACGTCGACACGGAAGCCTACGAGGAGGAACACGCACCCGGTGCAATCGGCTTCAACTGGGAGACCCAACTGCAGGACCAGACGACTCGAGACATCCTCTCGAAGGAGGACTTCGAGGACCTGCTCGGAAGCCACGGCATCAGCGAGGACTCGACGGTCGTCCTCTACGGTGACAACGCCAACTGGTTCGCCGCCTACGCCTACTGGCAGTTCAAGTACTACGGCCACGAGGACGTCTACCTGCTCGACGGCGCTCGCAGCTACTGGCTCGAGAACGACTATCCGACCACGGACGAGGTACCGGAGTTCTCAGCAGTCGAGTACGACGCCGCCGGCCCGCGCGAGAGCATCCGCGCCTACCGTGAGGACGTCGAGAACGCAATCGAGCGCGGCGTGCCACTCGTCGACGTTCGCTCGCCCGAGGAGTATAGCGGCGAGATCCTCGCGCCACCAGGACTGCAGGAAACCGCCCAGCGCGGCGGTCACATCCCCGGCGCGAAGAACATCTCGTGGGCCGCCGTCACGAACGACGACGGCACCTTCAAAACGCGCGAGGAACTCGAGGACCTCTACGGCGAGGAGGACATTGACGGGAACGAGACGACCGTCGCCTACTGCCGCATCGGCGAGCGCTCGTCGGTCGCGTGGTTCGCGCTGCACGAACTGCTCGGCTACGACGACGCCGTCAACTACGACGGCTCGTGGACCGAGTGGGGGAATCTCGTGAACGCGCCGATTGAGAAGGGCGAGTAGACGTACCCTGCGAACGACAGACGTCCTCTTTATCGCTCTCGAGTAGCCATCGGAACCCGTATCACACTCGAGTTGGATTCCCAACTAATGAGCGACACGAATCGACCGTGGCTCTCGAGTCGGAAAGCGACGAATCAGCTCCTGCTGGTACTGATCGCCGTCCTCACGACTGGCTTCGTCAGTCTCGGTGGTGACGAATTCTACAATATTCGGATCATTGCCGACCGCTTCCTTATGATCCTCTTTTTCGGGCTGTTCGTGACCGCGCTCGGGTACTTGCTGTTCACCGAACCGTAGGGGAGCCACTCGCTCGGCCAAACCTGCGACGACAGGCCTAACTCCCGCCCGCCCGAACGCCCGTCCATGACCGACGCAGACGTCTTCCTCGAGACCGTTCGCGAAACAAATCAGACCGCCCTCTCGCGACTCGGCTCCTCGAAATCGCTGTACGCCGACACCGGCGGTGACATCGACACCGAACCCGTCCTCGAGGCGACGGCGGACGCCGAATACGCCGCCTGGCAGACCTTCAGCGCGTGGGCCGACGACGAGGACACCGACGCCGCGAGCGAGGCGTTCGCGGACACCGCTGCGGAGGAGGAAGGACACTTCGAGACCGTCTGCGAGCACCTCGGAAACGAGGCGTACGAGCCCCAGTCGGTGCCCGCACTCCACGAGTACCTGCGCGGCCTCGAGTCGACCGTCGAGCGCGTCGGCGCGTTCGCGGGGCGCGTGCTCGCGAGCAAGCGCTCGAAAGAACAGGTCGTCGGCTACTTCGTCGGCGACGCCGATCCCCAGACCGCCGGCGTCTTCCGCGACTTTGGCGACGATTTAGACGCCCAACTCGAGCGCGTCGACGACCTGCTCGAGGATGTCTGTGCAAGCGACGACGACTGGGAGCGCGCCGAAGACGCCGCGACGGGTGCAATCGAGGCCGCCTACGGCGAGTACGTCGAGAATCTCGAGGCGATGGGCGCGAATCCGAAGCCAGTCTGTTGATTACTTGATGATCGTTACCGGCACCGTCGCCTTGTCGACGACCGTTTTCGCGACGCTGCCGACGACCTGTTCGCGTTCCTCCGAGAGGCCGCGGTGACCGACGAAGATTGCGCGCGCCTCGGTCGCTGCCGCGTGGTCCGTGATCGCGTCGGCAGGCCGGCCGGCGAGCAGTTCCGTCGTGACCTCGAGGTCTGCGCCGGGGCCGACGACGGTGTCGGCCGCGATGGTTTTTGCCTGTTGGACCGTCCGCTCGCCGTATTCGACGGCCTCGTCTTCGCCGGGCAGGACGAGCGTCCCGTCGACGAGTTCCGTCTCGGGCGTCAGCACGTGGACGATCTCGAGTGGCTCATCCCAGGCGCGTGCGGCCCGTGCGGCGTGTTCGACTGCGGTATCACTCACTTCCGAGCCATCGGTTGCGACGAGGATGGTCATACGAGTGTATAGAACGTCAATGCGTATAGCACTCACACCTGTTCCTACAGGGTGAGAAGAGTCGGTATCCAAGAGCGATCAGACGCCGGAGACGGTCTCCCGAAACGACCGAATCGACTCGAGTGCGTCCTCGACGGACGCAGCAACGTCACCGCCTTCCTCGTCGGCGATCTCCGTCAAGATGTGCTCGTGTCGGGCGAGCGTGCCGTGGTCGGGGCCGCGGTCGGCCGTCGCGTGGTCGGCGAGCTGGCTCGACTGCGTCCGGAGGCGATCCCGTGTCTCCTCGTCTGTGGCTGATCGGCCGCGTGTTGGAGCGTCTCGGCGGCGTCCTCGAGCTTCTCTCGTGCCATGCGGTATCGTTCAGCAGTCGCGAATAAAACGATTTCAGTCGGCAATCGGAAATTCCGGCGCTCCGTCACTCGATGAACTCGAGTCGCCCCTCGAGATCGACCGACTCGAGGTCGCCCGCGGACAGGGCAGCAACCGTATCGTGGAACGCAGTCCGATAGCTCGCCGGTCCCGCATAGTCGGTCTCTGCCGCGCGCTCGCCTGCGATTCCGAACGCGAGCGTCCCGTAGACGGCGGCAGCCGCGTCGTCCTCGAGTGCACCGCGGAAGGCAGCGATGGTACCGCCGAGCATACAGCCGGTGCCGACGACCGTCGAGAGCATCTCGTCCCCTGCTGTGATGCGGACGACAGTGTCGCCCGTCGCGACGACATCCTCGACGCCGCTGGCGACGACGACCGAGCCGGTCGATTCGGCGAGCGAGCGGGCCGTCTCCTCGATATTGTCGTACTCGCCGACGGATTCGACGCCTTTGACCTCGGCTTCGACGCCCGCGAGCGCGCTGATCTCGCCGTAGTTGCCCTTGATGATCGCGAAGTTAGTGTCCTCGAGTAAGTCCTCGGCGACGGCCTGACGCGTCGGCGTCGAGCCAACGCCGACCGGATCCAGCACAATCGGTACGCCGCTCTCGGCGGCCGATTCGGCCGCGTCGTGCATGGCGTCGACGCGTCGCTCCGGCACCTGCCCCGTATTGAACAACACGGCGTCCGCGATGGACGCCATCTCGCCCGCGTCGCCGTCCGAGTCGGCCATCACCGGCAGCGCGTCCCAGTGCAGAATCAGGTTCGCCACGTCGTTCATCGTCACCTCGTTGGTGATCGAATGTACGAGCGGGCCGCCCGACTCGAGCGTCTCGAGCGCCTCCGCGAGGTCGTCGCCGGTCAGACTCGACGGGTCGAAGTCACTACTCATTGGTCGGCCCTCCGTTCTCGAGCGGCGTGGCGGTTTCGACGGCACGCGCAAGCGCTTCGGTGGCGGCTTGGGGATCGTCCGCGGCGGTGATTTCGGAGATGACGGCGACGCCAGTCGCGCCCGCTTCGGCGACCGGTCCTGCGTTCTCCGCGGTAATGCCGCCGATGCCGACGACCGGTATGTCAACCGCGTCGACGATCTCGGCGACGCGATCCGGGCCGACGCCGTCTTTGTACCGACTCACGTCCTTCGAGGTGGTGCCGTAGATCGTCCCGACGCCGAGGTAGTCCGCGCTATCGGCTTCGGCCTGCTCGGCTTCCGCCACGGTGCCCGTCGAGCAGCCGATGATCGCATCCGGTCCGAGCAAGTCACGGGCAACCGCGACCGGCAGGTCCGACTGGCCCACGTGGACGCCGTCGGCGTCGATGGCCTGGGCGATATCCACCCGGTCGTTGACGAGCAGGTCGACGCCCGCCGCGGCCGTCAACTCGCGCAGTTCGAGGCCGAGTTCGTAGCGCTCGAGCGCGTCAGTTTCCTTTTCGCGCAGTTGCACGGCGTCGACGCCGCCGGAAATCGCGCGCTCGACGATTTCGGCCGTTGAACGCCCAGCCGAGATCGACGCCTGCGTGACGAGATAGGTCTGCCAGTGCGGGAAATTCACGGCCGATATTCGGCGGTGATCACACTAAGCGACTTCGGTCGATGCTCGAAAACCGCTCGCTCGAGGCGACAGTCAAAGCGTCCTGAACGGTCGTTTATGCGTGCTCGCGGCCTAAAGCGCTCAATGGGGACAAACGGAATCGGCCGGCGAGCGTTCCTCGCCGGCATCGGAGCGACGACCGCAGTCGCGGTCACAGCGGGCTGTCTCGGAGACGACGCGGACAGCACCGCAGACGACCCCGTCGTCGACATCGCCGAGACGACCGAGGGCGACACCGACCCCGAAGCCTGGGCGGACGTCTCGAGCATCCGCTTCGACGGCTACGTCGGCGGCTGGGTCGGGCGCGACCCCGCCCCAATCGAGCTGGTCGAGAACCCGACGCTGGTGCTGCTCGAGGGACGTGAGTACGACCTCACCTGGGAGAATCAGGACGGCATGCACCACAATATCGCCTTCTGGGACGCTGATCGGGAGGTCGTCGACAACTACACGACCGACGGCACCGATGTCGAAGGCGAACGCGAAACGCTGACGTTCGAGGCGACGGCCGAGATGGCGACCTACCGCTGTGAGTACCAACAGGAGGGTCAACGTGGGGATGTAACCGTCCTCAAGTCGGCCGCCCTCGAGTGAGTCTCACCGGATGACGGTCACCGAAACGGGTGCCCGACGCACCACGCCTTCGGCGACGTTCCCGAGGAGGACGCGCGAGACGCCTTCTCGACCGTGACTGCCGACGAGAATGTGATCGATATCGTGCTCCTCGGCGTAGGCGACGATCTCTCGAGCGGGGTCACCGCTTGTGACTTCCGTCCGGAAATCGACGCCGTTGGTGCTGAGATCACCGACATCAGCATGCAACTCCTCGGTGACTTCCTCGCGTCGGTTGCCGATCATCTCTTGGACCGCCTGCATGCTCAGTTTCGTAAAGCTGTCTGCGACCTCGATGACCCGTAGAAGGACGATCTCCTCGTCAGGGTACTCGTCGAACGCGCGTCGAACTGCTTTCTGTGCGGGCTCTGAGCCGTCGTACGCGACGAGAATTGCCATACAGCAGATTGGTCTGCGACGAAGATAAATCCGGGTACTCCGAACTTTTCAACTGGGTTTTCGCTCGCTACGCTCGCTCAAACCCAGCCAAAACTTCGATGAAAAACCGCGACTATGCTTCGAATCCGTCCTCAAACCGGAACGTCCCATTGCGCTGGACGACCTCTCCGTCGATCTCGATGACCGAACCCTCGCTCATATCCACGATCATATCGACGTGGACGGCGGAGTCGTTGCCCTCGTTGTCCTCGCCAATCGTATCGTCGTAGGCTCGCCCGACCGCCATGTGGACCGTATCGCCCATCTTCTCGTCGAACAGCATATTGTAAGTGAACTGGTCGATATCGCGGTTCATCCCGATCCCGAGTTCACCGAGTCGGCGCGCTCCCTCGTCCGTGTTCAGGACCTCAGTCAGCGTCTCCTCGTTTTTCGCCGCCGAGTGCTCGATGACTTCGCCGCCCTCGAACTCGAGGTAGACGTCCGTGATCTCTCTACCCTGATGATACAGCGGCATGTCGAACAGCACCTCGCCCTCGACGCTGTCGGGAATCGGCGCGGTGAAGACCTCGCCGCCGGGCAGGTTGTGCTTGCCGTGGTCGTTCAGCGTCGGGTTGCCCGCGATGGACATCGTCACGTCGGTCGTGTCGCCGCTTTTGATGCGGATCTCGTCTGCGCCGTCCATGAGGTCGACCATGTTGGCCTGGTGTGCTTTCTGTTCGTCCCAGTCCTTGTTGACCGCATCCCAGACGAAGTTCTCGTAGCCTTCGGTGCTCATCTCGGCGAGTTGGGCGTTCGCCGGCGCGGGGAACTGCGTGAGACACCACCGCGTTCCGAGTCGCTCCTCGAGAATCGGCTGGTGGGCCTGGCGGTGAGCAGCCTGCGTTTCGGGATCGACGTCACTGCTCTGGGTGACATTGTCGCTTGCCCGAATCGCGATGTAGACGTCCGTGTTCTCGATCAGCGCGAGTTCGTGGTCGGGCGTCTCGAACTCGTCGTCGCTGGCACGGAGATAGGCTCGCTGGCTGCGTTTTCCGGTGCGCTGGCTCGTTGTCACCGGGTTCGCGCCACGGTCACCAATGACCTCGTGGAGTGCGACGACCAGATCCTCTGCAACCGGATGAGCGTCGATAACGACGTTGTCGCCTGCCTCGAGATCGACCGAGTGATTCGCGATGATTTCGGCGTGTTCGCGGATTCGCGGATCCATGTCACACGGTATCGGAGACGGCGGGATACCGTTTTCGAATCGAAACGCGCCTCTGCCGTCGCTATTCGCCGTCGCCGCCCTCAGCCAGAAAAATCCCCAGGTAGATCGACCCCAGCGCACACGCGACGCCGAGGCCGAAGGCGAGCGTGAACGGCGACTCGAGGTCGACGTATCCGGCCTCGAGCCAGCCGATAAAGCCGACGACGACGAGCGCGACCGCCGCGAGTCGAAGGACGGAAACGAGTTGTCGGGCGCGCCCGTTTTGAGTCCCGGTCGTCTCGGGTCGCTCGTCGGTCATGGAGGTTTACTCACCCGCTCGCGACCGTTCTGGTTGTTCATATCGGTTCTCCACAGTGCTGGGGGAGAAAGGTTCGGATATCAACGCTGTTACCAGGGCTGTGAGTCACGTGCGCCAGTGTCGGGTTCCGAGGAGTCGTCGTCGACGAGTTCCTGACAGAACGACACCGTCGCAGCCGTCAGCACGAGCGAGAGCGGAACGACCACGAGGAGGGCGATGAGCACGCCTACGCCACCGCCGCTTGCGAGCACCGACAGGACGAGCGAACAGATGCCAGTGACGACGACGTGCCAGAGTGCAAAGGAGAGGTAGGGACCGCCAGAGAGTGCAAAGCCATAGGAGCGCCGGAAACTCTCGAGGACGCCTTCATCGGCGACGACGAGCAGGAACGGCACTGCATAGAAGAGGTAGCCGATGAGGATGATGAACGGGATCGCGAGCAGCAACAGCGGAGGTGCGATCAGCAGGATTGGAAGTGCAAGGAACATCGCTCCGAAGAAAACGGCGTAGTACAACAGCATTCGCGGCGCGAACTGGGCGAGACACGTCAGCGGTGCGGCGCGCTCACCGCGGAGTCGACGGTCGATTCCGCCGAGGTAGCCAGCGGTGACGGCAGCGGCGATCACGCCGTAGATAAGCAACAGGAACCCGATCCAGCCGAGCGTCTCGAGGCCGAGCGATTGGACCGGCATGGCAATGGACTCGAGGGGTGTGTCGATGGTGAACTCAGAGCTGGAGCCCCGCCCCGGTCCGGTTGCGAACGGATCAGATCCCGGCGCGCCCGGTGACGTGGGCTCGCCGACTGTCATCGACGGAACCGGCTCCACCGGGTCGATAAACGTCCACAGGTCGAGGATTGGTGACGGGAACTGGAGGTCGAGACTGATCGAAACTCCGCGCCGCGGCTCGAGCGTGCGCGCGAACTGCTCGAGCGGGAACAGCGAGAGGACGAACGGGATGATTGCAAACGGAAGGAGGCTGTCGAACCGGTCGGTCGCTCGAGAGACGTGTCTCGGGAACGGACTGCCTAACTGGCTGGCCGACGAGTCGCCCGAGTCGAAATCGTCTCCGGGCGGTTCCTCGGGTGTGGGGACCATATATTCGACGAGAAACGATAGGATATTCAACGTGTTGGTCGCTGGTGATGACTCGAGTAGCGCTCACTCGGGTAAGGGCGTCCCGACGCCGATTCGTGAAAACTCGACCAGTGGGACGAACTGTCTCGGTAATTTATGTTCGGGCCGCCCGTCCCCTCGCGTAGTCGATGAAATCAGTTCGCGTCTCGCTCGGCCACGATCAGGAGGCGCTCGCGCCGATTCACGAGGGCATCTGTGCGTCACCTGATATCAGCCGCGAACTCATTTTGGGTGGGCACGCAGTTGACGGCATCGAGACGATCACCTCGTTCGTTTACGGCGACCCGGAGGCCTACGAGTCGCTGCTGACTGATCTCGAGTCCGTCCGCGAGTACGAGATGACGCCGGCCGAGGAGGGGTTCTTTCTGTACCTGCGCCGCGGTCTCGGCCCGGACGGTCGGTCGTTGCTCGACGCGCTCACACAGGAGACCGTCGTCGTTGTCCCGCCGATGGAGGTACGATCTGATCGAACGATTCGCCTGACACTTGTGGGTCACTCGAGTGCGCTCTCGAGCGTGATCGAAGAAATCTCCGCGGGCACGACAATCGATATTCTGTGGACGAGCGACCGCGTGACGACCACCGAGACGCCGGTGTCGGACCGCCAACTTGCGGCACTCGAGACGGCCTGGGAGGTGGGCTACTACGAAGTCCCGCGACGGAACGGCATCGAGACGGTCGCCGAGGCGTTAGACTGTGCGATATCGACGGCGTCAGAACTGCTCCGGCGTGGGGAGGCACAGATAATCGGACAGACGCTCGAGCGCCAGCGGTAACCTGCGCTACGACTCAGCCGTGCGACACAGCGCCGTATAGGTCGTTCCAGCGGTGTACGTCTCGAGAACAGCACACTCCTCGAACACAGTCGAAAGCGACTCGAGGACATCGCCGTCCGGATTCCAGTTGGCGTACCAGCGAAGGAAGCGCCGCAGGAGTGGGTTAACGAGTCGTCCGGGACCGGACTGAATCGGCCTGATATCGAAGACGACGAACGAACCGCCAGGCTCGAGCAGTCGGTGGACGTTCTCGACCGCGGCGTGAACGTCCGGCATGACGCTCATCGAGAGGCTGGCGATTGCGGCGTCGAACGGCTCGTCGAAGTCGACCGTCGTGGCGTCGCCGCGCCGGACCTCGACGGTGGTCCAGCCGTGGTCGTCGACGCGAGCGCGCGCTTTCGCGACCATCGCCGGGCTGTAATCGACGGCGACGACTTCCCCCTGTTCGCCGACATCGGCCTGAAGTCGCTCGAGGTTCACGCCCGGCCCGCAGCCGATATCGAGGACGCGATCACCCGGCCGTAACTCGAGGTGGTCGATTGCGTCCTCGCGCATCGGCTCGAAATCCGACTCGCTCAGGGCGTACCAGTTACTCCAACGGTCCCACTGGGTGCGGCTTCGCTCGAGGTGTGCTCGTCGTTCGGCCTGTGCCGTCGCCGATTCCGGTGTGTCCGTTCCCATACGTCCGTGTTCACCGGGCAACAGGAGTAGATACTCACGAAGCCTATCGGTGTTTTATATCTGGGGCAGCAGAATTTCGGCTGGGAGGTGTCTCAAACCCGGACACGGAGCGCTCGAGACGACAGCGTATTGGCGCTCCCGAGGATACACGCGAGACATGATCGATCTGCGCTCGGATACCGTGACGACGCCCGACGAGACCATGCGCGAGGCCGCCGCGACCGCCGACGTGGGCGACGACGTCTACGGCGAGGACCCGACCGTGAACGAACTCGAGGCCCGCGTCGCCGAGCGGCTGGGAACCGAGGCCGCGCTGTACTGTCCGACAGGGACGATGGCCAATCAGATCGGCGCGCGCGTCCACACCGAACGCGGCCAGGAGGTGCTCGCGGACCGACAGAGCCACGTCGTGAAGTACGAACTCGGCGGTCTCGCCCAGCACTCGGGGCTGCAGGTTCGCATGCTCGAGGCAGATCGAGGCGTCCCAACTGCACAACAGGTTGCCGAGAGCGTCGTGACCGAAGACCTCCATCGCGCAGGAACGGGATTACTCTGTCTCGAGAACACGCACAACGCCCGCGGCGGGCTCGCCATCGAACCGGACAAAATCGCGGCTGCAGCCGAGACAGCCCAGGATCGGGATGTGCCGGTTCACCTCGACGGCGCGCGGCTGTTCAACGCCGCGACGGCACTCGACGTGCCCGCCAGCAACATTGTCGCGCCCGTCGACTCCGTCATGTGCTCGCTCTCGAAGGGCCTCGGCGCACCCGTCGGCTCGATGCTCGCCGGAACCGAGGCGTTCATCGCGGACGCACGCCGAACGCGCAAACTGTTCGGCGGCGGGATGCGCCAGGCCGGGATCATCGCCGGCCCCGCACTCGAGGCGCTCGAAAACGTCGCTGATCTCGAGCGAGACCACGAGCACGCACAGCTACTCGCGCACGGACTCGACGCACTCGCCGGCTTCGACGTCCAGAACCCGGAGACGAACATCGTCCTCGCGGACGTTTCGGAGACTGGTCTCGAACCCGACGCGGTGCTCGAGCGCTGTCAGGACGAGGGCGTGCTGGCGACGCCGTTTGGGCCGACGACAATTCGGTTCTGTACGCACCGCGATATCTCGCGAGCGGATATCGAACAGGCGCTCGAGCGACTGTCCGGCCGGTTTGACTGACGTGAGTTACTCCTGGCCGCGCATCCCGTCGCGGAACTCGAGGACCGTCCGGCGAAGCAGCAGATACGAGAAGAAGATCAGCGAAAGCAGGATGACGACGATCGCGATGATAACGGGATCGTCCGGCAGGAGGTCGAATATGAACATACGACACCGGTACTGTGTCACTGTGCAAAACAGTTTCGACGTTTCGTCGACACAAGACTTGCTCGAGTAAAAGGCACTGCTGCCCGTCGTGCGGTCGATATCGCCGTAGCTAAAATCGGTGTTTGACCTTGCGTCGTTTATATTGACTGTCCGGTCCTACTGAGTACTGCGGGTCGACAATCGCACGGGCCGCTGACCGTGAGTGTCGACTCGAGACCACCTGGCGACCGTCCCTGCCGTCCCCGCAGCGACCATCGAACCACCGAGCAGATCGCCCTCCCGCTCGCGTTTGATGGACCAGGTAGCCGCCCCCGCTCGTCACCGTCCCCGCTGGCGCTGTCTGACACCCCGCCCCCGCTGACGCACTCTCGTCCCGTTTTAACTGCGCTGGGACACACCCCGATTACTCGAGTGCAATGTCGAACGACTCGATGAGCGTGCCCTCGGGTTCTCGAATCTCACCTGCGAGCGAGTCACCAGTATCCTCGAGAACGGCAAATCCCGGTCGGTTCCCGCGTGGATCGGCGTGACTCCCCGGATTCAACAGGACGCAGTCGTCGGCGTCGATAACCGTCGGCCGATGGGTATGACCCGAGACGACGATGTCAGCGTCGCGCGAGCGCCCGAACATCTTCAGTCCCGTCTGACCACCGTCGCGGCGGTGAGTCACCGCGATTCGAAGGCCCGCGTGGTCGACGGTCCGTGCCTCCGGCAACCGGTCGCGGACGCTCATCGAATCAGTGTTGCCGAAGACGCCGTAGAGGCTCGAATTCACCGACTGGAAGGCCTCGAGCGCCGCCTCACTGTTGAAATCACCAGCGTGGATGACGGCGTCGGCCTCGCGCGCCGCCGAAAGCGCCTCCCCCTCGAGGCAGTGGCCGTGGCTGCTGTGCGTATCCGAGAAAATCGCAATCGTGGTCATACCGGTTGCTTCGTTGGCGAGTAAAACCTTTGTTTCGGCTTTGGCGCGGCGGCACGCACGCGACCGAGAGCGACAGATTGTAGACTCGAGTGGTCGAATGACAGCGCATGGTCCCAACGACCCCGCTTTTCGATCCCGAGGAGTACTTCGCGCGCGAGGGGGACGCCTCGCTGACAGCAGCAGTCACCGTGGCTGCTGTCTTCTGGATCGCGATGGTCGCCTACATGAGCATCTACATGTGGTATCTCTTCGACGCAGCAACGGAGTTACCCGACGCGTCACTCGGCGGCATTGTTCCGATGACGGCACTGTTGATGGGAATGATCGTCGTACTGATCTGGCTACTCATCACGACGATTCTCCACGGTGTCACGCGCGTCGCCGGCGGCTCAGGCTCGCTCAAATCGAGCCTCGAGATTGCAGCCTGGGGACTCGGTGCGTACGCGATTGCCGTTCTTATCCAGGCCGCAACAACGCCATTTACCACGCCGTCGGAGCCGATTACGGCCGAAGACCCAGCGGAGATTGCGCTCCAGTTCGGCGGTGACGCACCCGCTCTCTTCGTTATCGGAACGCTTGCAGCACTGCTGGTGACGACGATATGGGCGATCTACATCTGGACCTACGGGATGGCACGCACCCACGACGTAAGCGTCCGCCGCGCAGCGGCCGCGGCCGTCATCGCTGCCGTGTTCGTTCCGCTGGTTATGGGAATCTTCTAAGTTACAAAAGGACTGGAGACAGTATCTCAAAATCGCGGATCCACCAGGAAATCGGTACAACGGACCGTCTTAGGCCAGCGGACCTGACTCCGTATCGCGATTATCGTACCCTGCCACGACCGTCGAGCCCGGCGGCACCTCGTTCAACACTGCCGTTACCGTCGTCTCCTCGAGATCGACGGTCGACCCGAGCGGTTCCCACCCCTCATCCGTGTCGACAGCGACCGCGACATCCGTCGGGCTCGCACCGGGCGGTAGTTTGGCGGGATCGTAGACGAGCGAGACGCGAATCGCCTCGAGTGCTTTCACACCCTCGAGTCCCGAGATATCGACTGGGTCACTGAGCGCGTCCACCGGTGACTCGCTGTCGCTTTTTCGAAGCCCGAACTCGTCAGGAACGACGCCGGCGACGACGGCAACCTGCGCGCCAGCGTACTCGAGTGTGTCTTGGGCGACACTGTCGGAATCGTAGCCCGGAATAGCCATATCGGAGCGAGGGCCTCGAGACGGATGGGTCTGAACCGCGCGATAGCCGGCCCCCGAGCGTGAAAATTCGGTGGCGGGACGTGGGTGACCCCGCACACCCCGCGGGCTGCAGCTGACGCGAGAAGTGTTTACTACGACGATGGCGAACGACTAGCCATGTCAACACAGCCGACGGTGCTCGTGACGGATTACGTCGCTCGAGAGACGGCAACCGAACTCGTCGACCGACTCGAGTCAGCCCTTCCCGACGGCGTCGTCGAACGGGCGGCGATTCCCAAAGAAACGCGCGATCTAATCGAAGACGCCGACATCGTCGTTACCAACCGACTCTCTCCGGAACTACTCGAGCACGCTGAGAACCTGCGGTGGGTCCACGCGCTCAGTTCCGGCATCGACAGCTACCCGCTCGAGGCGCTCGAGGAGCGCGAAATCGTCCTGACGAACTCGGCGGGGATTCACGCCCAGCCGATTGCAGAACAGGTGCTCGGGTACATGCTCATGTTCGAACGCGGCCTCACCGAAAGCGTCCGCCAGCAGCGCCGGTCGGTCTGGGAGCGCGTCAGCGCCGGGGAACTCCACGGCCAGACCGTCGGCATCATCGGCGTCGGTGCAATCGGCGAGCGCGTCGCCGAACTCTGTGCGGCGTTCGGGATGGACGTCCTGGGGACGAAACGCGATCTCGAGGACGTGCCCGACGCCGTCGACGAAATCTACGCCGCAGAGGACCATCACGAGGTGCTCGCCCGCGCGGACTACGTCGTGCTGGCGTGTCCGCTCACCGAGGACACGCGCGGCCTGATCGGCGAACGCGAGTTACACGTGATGGGCCGCGATTCGGTCCTGGTCAATATCGGCCGCGGCGAACTCGCGGACGAGGACGCGCTCGTCGAATCGCTCCAGCAGGGCCGCATCCGTGGCGCAGGACTCGATGTCTTCGAGACCGAACCGCTCCCACAAGACTCGCCGCTGTGGGACCTCTCGAACGTCATCATCACGCCCCACATGGCCGGCTCGACGCCACACCGGTTCGACCGCTGGCTCGAGATCCTCGAGCCGAATTACGAGGCTGTCGCTGAGGGGCGACTCGAGGAGATGGAGAATCGGGTGGTCTGAGTAGGCGACTGACGACTGACGTTCTACGGTGGCGCGTGCTGACAGCCAGTGAGCCAGCGGCGAACTGGCGGTCGACCGCACGCGAGGGATGAGTGAGCGACCCCGGAGCGAACGAATCGGTTGGGGAGGGCGCGGCAATTCCCTGTTGCCACGATAGCAGCGCCACCCAATCCCAACAGTCGATTTATATTAATTGGGAGAGACGAATGCTTTTATCGCAGCGGGAACCAATCCTCTACCGTGTCCGAAACCGACGGGTACATGCGCTTTTTCCCGTACGACGAGCCGTACGGCAACCAGCGCGACGCGATGGACCGCATCCATAACTCCCTCACGCGAGGGCAAAACGTCCTCTTCGAGGGAGCCTGCGGGACCGGCAAAACCCTCTCGTCGCTCGTGCCCGCCCTCGAGGTGGCCCGCGAGCAGGGCAAGACGGTCGTCATCACGACGAACGTCCACCAGCAGATGCGCCAGTTCGTCGCCGAAGCCCGGGCGATCACCCGCGAAGAGCAGATTCGCGCTGTCGTCTTCAAAGGCAAAGGCTCGATGTGTCACATCGACGTGGGCTACGAGGAATGCCAGGCCCTGCGGGATACCACGCGGTCGGTCGTCGAAACCGAACGCGACCGCGACAAACTCGAGGCGCGACAGCGCGAACTTCTCGCAGAGAGTCAGGCTGGAGACGGTTCCGCAACCGACGCCCGCTCGGCCGTCATGGACGAACTCGAGTCGATTGAAGACGATCTCGAGGATCTCGAAGAGAAAAACGTCTGTGACTACTACCGGAATAACCTCACCGAGAACACGGACGACTTCTTCGCGTGGCTGTTCGACGACGTACGCACGCCCGACGAAATCTACGAGTACGCCGAGAACCAGCAGTTCTGTGGCTATGAGTTGTTAAAAGAGGGGATCGAAGGCGTCGATCTCGTCGTCTGTAACTACCACCATTTGCTGGATTCCACCATTCGCGAACAGTTCTTCCGCTGGCTCGGCCGCGACCCCGAGGACGTCATCGCCGTCTTCGACGAGGCCCACAACGTCGAGGACGCCGCGCGCGATCACGCCAGTCGCGCTTGTTCAGAGCGAACGTTCGACTCCGCCCTCGAGGAGTTAGCCGAGACGGACGATATCCGAGCCGACGACGCCGTGAACGTCCTCTCTGCGTTCCATCGCGCACTCGTCGAAACCTACGAGGACTCCTTTGGCTTTGGCGAACGGGAACAGATTGGCGAGAACTGGGAGGATATCCCAATCGCCAACGAGGGTCGCCGCGACGACCTCACCCTCGAGTTCCTCCAGCGCTACGCCGGGCAGGGGATCGACGATGATCTCGAGGCGGCAATGCAACTCGGTCAGGAGTTAGACGAGCAGTACGAGGAGGCCTATCGCGAGGGCGAAACCGCGACGCGAACAGAGTGTCAAACCCTCCAAGCTGCGGCGTTCGTCAGCGCGTGGATGAACGAGGGCACGACGGAGGGCCTGTACCCGGTCGTCGCCGTCACCCGCGACGCCGGCACCGACGAGGTCTACGGCCGCGCGGAACTCTATACGTGTCTCCCCCGCCAGGTCACCGGACAGCTATTCGAGGAAGTGTACTCGACCGTGTTGATGAGCGCGACGCTCCAACCGTTCGACGTGACCGAAAACGTCCTCGGACTCGAGGACCCGGTAACGATGGCCTACGGCCTACAGTTTCCCGAGGAGCGCCGGCGAACGTACGCCGTCGAAACGCCGGCGTTGTTCGCTTCGGATCGGGACGACTCCGCGGTCCAAGAGGAAGTCACAGAGGCCATCTTCGATGCGGCCCGGATGACCCCTGGAAACACGCTCGCCTTTTTCCCGAACTACGGCGAAGCCGAACGCTATGCAGACCGCCTCGAGCGACGGATCGGCTCCGCGGACGCGGTGTATCTGGATGAACCCGGTGTCTCAGTCGAGGACCTTCGCCAGGAGTTCATCGCGGACGACGATGCCGTGCTCTGTACCTCGCTGTGGGGCACCCTCGCGGAGGGTGTCAGCTTCGACGGCGACGACGCGCACACGGTGCTCGTGGTCGGCGTCCCCTACCCACATCTCGACGACCGTGCTGAGGCGGTTCAAGAAGCCTACGACGCGGCCTTCGACGGCACCGAAACCGGCTGGCGCTACGCCGTCGAGATTCCAACCGTTCGAAAGACCAGACAGGCACTCGGACGCGTCATCCGCTCGCCCGAGGACATCGGCGTCCGCGCACTGCTGGATCGGCGCTACTCGAGGCGCGCGAAGTCTGACCTCGGCCGGTACAGCGTCAACGGTACCTTCCCGCACGAAGAGCGCGAAGAACTGATCGATCTCGATCCGGAAAAACTCAAATTTGCGATGCTCAACTTCTACGGCGGCCACAACGCCTACGATGGTGAGCCACCAGCGCCGTAGCCGAAGTCGGAGCCGAAGCGCCTCGCTCGAGCGAGAACAGCGAGATTAGCTAATCGTGACGTCAGCCTCGCCGCTCATCACCATTGCAGAGTGGGATCCGCCGTGTTCGATTGTGATATCGAACTCTTCAGTGTCTTCGACCGACCACGTATCGACGACCCCTTCCTCATCATGACGGATCTGGAAGCCGACCGAGTCGCGTTCGACGTCCGCCTCATCGGTCGTCAGGTCATCGTCGTCGCCGGGCTGTTCGATTTCTACAACGTCAACCGTCACGGTGAGTTCGGCACCCTCATCGGCGTCGAACTCGACGAGTTCACCCTCACTCAGCGTCGTGTCGACGCCGCCGCCGAGCAGCGACGTACAGCCGGCAAGCGGTGTGACCGCAGCGAGCGCGAGAAACGAGCGTCGGTGCATACCGGCAGTTGTGACACTGCCCAATAATAGCTTCTGGCCGTTTGCTACGCTGACAACGACACCCGACTCACTGGCAACTTCGTAGCTCCGTTCCAGAACTCGAGTGCGTCGACCGTCCACGACATCGGCTCGATCTCGCGGTCAGCGAGACGCTTTGCGGTCGTCACGTCACCACCGCGCGCGAGGGTGACGTGGGGGACGTAATCCTCGCCCTCGAGACCTTCGATGGGCGCGAACGTCTCGGTAAGGTCCGCATGAAGCGCCTCGAGGCCGGGACTCTCGACGGCGAGGTAGACGACGGGAGCAGCGCCGAGTGGCGGGTCTTCGAAGTAGTCGATACCAGTAATTTCGGCGTCGACAGCGGATGTACCCTCGAGTGCGCGGGTGGTTCGATGCTGTAACTGGGAGACGTGGTCGACGTCGCCAAGCCGTTTGAGCAGACACGAATGCTCCTCGCGGATGGTCTCGAACCCGAGCAGGTCCGGGTGAAGCTCGTGTGCAAGCTGGCGGACGCGACCGGGGATCGGTACGGTGACGCTGTACACGTCTCCAGCTACCCGCGGATCGGGTATCAGTGTGACGCTCTGGGAGGTTACTGACGACGCGGCGTGAAAATCGGCTTAGATACGGTCAAGCAGCCACAACACGATGAGGACCGCCATCACCAGCAAGATGACGGGGATGAGCATGCTGACGATGGCAAAGGCCATCGAGATGATCTCGAGGACGAGCAACACCGCGATCAGCCCGAGGACGATCTTCAGGAGCGTTTCGACCTCGAGTTCGGCGCGCGTATCGTTCATACGGTTATCTGCTCCGACCAGTGTAAAAAACGCACCGACGTGGTCGGAAAGACCTATTTAGTCGGCAACAGCAGTTGCATGTGATGGAGGGGAAGGGGCTTCGAGCCCTGCTTTGCGTGCTTGTGGTTGTGCTTGCGGGGTGTTCACTCGCGGTCATGCCGGTCGTCGCGGCAGAGCCAGTGGACACTGGACCAGGAGCACCTGCTCAAGGCGATATCTCGCTAGGACAGATACAAGACGAAACAGAAAATGGCAACGCAGTCCCTGACGACCAGACCGGGAGTGATCGGCTCACCGATGCCAGCGAGATCCATATCGTCGTATCCGTTCACGAGAACCACTCGGCGACGTTCGAGGTCGATTACCGATTCGAGAACAACTCCGAGTCGAACTGGGAGACGCTCCGTGACGATATCGAGACGAACACTGAGGAGTACGCCGAGGCAGAGCGAAGCGCCTGGAACAACACGAAAGCAGAAGGCGAGAACGCGACAGAGCGAGAGATGGAGATCAGAGATCTCTCGATTGAGACGGATACCAGTTCCGCACCACAGGACCTGGGTCACGTCAAAATCTCGTTCGAGTGGACCGCATTCGCCTACGGCGAACTCAACCGCCTCGAGGTCGACGAGTCGCTGACGGGCATGACGCTCATGCAGGATACGACGATGCAGTTGTTCCCGCCTGCGGGGTACGTCATCAGTAACGGCGACGAAGACACCGAGGACGACACCGACGAAGCAACTGCAGAAAGCGTCTTCTGGCACGGCGATGAAGTCGATTTCGCCAGTGATCCACCAACCGTCGTCATGATCGAGAACGGCAATACGAACGAGGCTGAGACGGAACCGGAATCGCCCGATCCTGACCCCGAACCCAATCCAGCCATGCCATGGCTGATCGTCGCCGCTGCGCTGGTACTGCTCGTCGTTGTCGCCGCTGTCGGCTGGTGGCTCAGAGACACGGGCATTGTCGGCCCCACAGAGGTGACACAACCGGAAGAAACAGCCGCGTCAGGGCCAGAGGCACAGCCCGATCCCGCCAAATCCGTCACCGAACCACCACCGGAACTGCTGAGCAACGAAGAACGCGTCCTCCGACTGCTCGAGCAGCGTGGCGGTCGGATCAAACAACAGGAAGTGGTCTCGCAACTCGACTGGACTGAGGCCAAGACGAGTCAGGTCGTCAGCGGACTGCGCGAAGACGACGACATCGAGGTCTTCCGAATCGGTCGCGAGAACGTGCTTTCGCTTCCCGACGGCGATGAGCAGGCGACTGGAGACGCAACGTCACCCGGGACGACCGAGTCCGAGACAGACGACACGAACGGCGACGACACCGGGACCGACGAGTGAACACCGACTCGCCAGCGCCACACACTCGAGTCGAGACACAGTTCCTGCTGTAAGACTTGCCAGCCGGGCAAGTTTTAATAGACGTAAGTGGTATAGCCCTACCAATGAGTCGTACTGTCGGCTACGCGTCCGCTGCCGTCGCCACCGACAGGACTCCGTCTCTTCGACGGCGACCACGACGACCGCGGCGGGCCCCCGAGCCCGTACTCTCTTTCACCCCTCGCGTCCGGTTTGATTCATCGTTCGACTGACTCAGAAAACGTCGAATTCTTGCGTAGCAAGCGCTCTGTCGATATTTTACGAATTTGAAACCAACGTGTTTAAGTTCATCCTTCCGTTTCACTCGAGTACGATATGACCCGCGTGGCACTTGCGTTCTCGGGCGGCCTTGACACGACTGTCTGTGTTCCGCTGCTCGAAGAGGAGTATGGATATGATGAGGTTATCGGCGTTACCGTCGACGTCGGCCAGCCGGCCGAAGAGTTCGACGAAGCAGAAGAAACCGCCGAGGCCCTCGATCTTGAACACTACGTCGTCGACGCGAAAGAGGAATTTGCGGATCTCTGTTTCGATAGCGTCCGAGCGAACGCGACGTACCAGGGCTACCCCCTCGGGACGGCACTCGCTCGCCCCGTCATCGCGAAAGCGATTCTCGAGGTCGCCGAAGAACAGGACTGTACTGGCATTGCCCACGGCTGTACGGGCAAAGGTAACGACCAACTTCGTTTCGAGGCCGTCTGGCGCGACTCCGATCTGGAAGTCATCGCGCCCGTGCGTGAACTCGGCCTCACCCGCGAGTGGGAACAGGAGTACGCCGACGAGCGCGACCTACCAGTTGAAGGCGGCAGCGGCGGCGACTGGTCGATCGACACCAACCTCTGGAGTCGCTCCGTCGAAGGCGACGATCTCGAGGACCCGAGCTACGTCCCGCCGGAGGACATCTACGACTGGACCGACGCACCAACCGGCGAAAGCGAAGAGATCGAAATCGAGTTCGAGCAGGGCTATCCCGTCGCTGTCAACGGCGAGGAGTACGAGCCTATCGAGCTTATCGAGCACCTGAACGAGGTCGCCGGTGCCTACGGCGTTGGCCGCACCGACTCGATGGAAGACCGCATGCTCGGCCTGAAAGTTCGCGAGAACTACGAGCACCCAGCCGCAACAACGTTGCTCAACGCCCACGAAGCACTCGAGGGCCTCGTCCTCACGCAAGAGGAACGCGAGTTCAAACAGCTCATCGACCAGAAGTGGTCGAAGAAAGGCTACGAAGGCCTCGTCGACGCGCCACTCGTGAGCGCACTCGAGGGCTTCATCGCTGACACCCAAAAACGCGTCAGTGGCACCGTGACGATCCGCTTCGAAGGCGGCCAGGCCCGTCCGGTTGCACGCGACAGCAACTATGCGGCCTACTCGGCCGAGCACGCTTCCTTCGACACCGAGACGGTTGGCAAGATCACCCAGGAAGACGCAACCGGCGTCGCGAAGTACCACGGCTTCCAGCGCCGTCTCGCGAACGAGGCGATTGCGGCGAACGCGGACGAGGAGGTTGAGGTCGCAACGGACGGGAGCGGTGACGCGAGCGAAGCGAGCGGATCCTCGTCGGACGTGTCCGACGTAGGAACGGACGACGAGTAAGACCATGACCGAGGAGAGCACTCACGACGGTGACGACGAACCGGCGCTCGAAACCGACGGCAGCGGCGACGCAGGAAGCGACAGCGTCGTCCGACGAGACCGCTTCAGCGGCGGCCCAGCCCGGAGTTTCCTCTCCTCGCTTGCAGCCGACCGGCGAATCTTCGAGGCCGATCTCGAGGTTGATCGCGCACACGTCGTGATGCTCGCCGAGCAGGGGATTATCGACGCCGAGACGGCGGGTGAGGTCCTCACCGCTCTCGATACGATAGAAGTCGACGGCCACGAGAACCTGCCGGACGGCGAGGACGTCCACGAGGCCATCGAAACGGCCGTCATCGAACGCATCGGCGACGACGGCGGCAAGATGCACACCGCGCGCTCGCGTAACGACGAAGTCGCAACCTGCATCCGCTATCGCCTGCGCGAGGACATCCTCGAGGCAATCGAGACGACGCTCGCACTGCGCGAGGCGCTGCTCGAGGTGGCCGATTCGCACACCGAGACGGTGATGCCCGGCTACACCCACCTCCAGCCCGCCCAGCCGATTACGGTCGCCCACTGGGCGCTCTCGTATGAGGGGGCCGTGCGTCGTGATACGGCGCGCTTGCTTGCCGCTTACGACCGGATCAACGAATCGCCACTCGGCGGAGCAGCCTTCGCCGGCACCACGTTCGACATCGACCGCGAACGCACCGCCGAGTTGCTTGGCTTCGACAGTGTGGTGGAAAACTCGATGGACGCCTCCTCGAGCAGGGACTTCCTGCTCGAGACGACCCAGGCGCTGTCGACGCACGCGACGACCCTGTCGGGGATCGCAGAAGACGTAATCATCTTCGCGAATCGCGGCTTCGTCGACCTCAACGACAATTATGCCTCGACCTCGTCGATCATGCCCCAGAAGAAAAATCCCGATACGCTCGAGTTAGTTCGCGCAGTCGCGGGTGACGCTGCGGGGAGCGTTCAAGGACTGACGACGACGCTCAAGGGACTCCCGCGTGCGTACAACCGCGACTTGCAGCGTGCGACGACCCACGCCTGGGACATCGTAGATGCAGTCACCGACGCGAGCGAAGTCGCCGCAGGCGCGGTCGCAACCGCCGACTGGAACGAGGAGGCACTTGCTGCCGAGGCCGGCGAAGGGTTCTCTACCGCAACCGGCGTCGCGGACCTGCTTGCGGCAAACGGCCTTCCGTTCCGCACAGCCCACGAAATGGTGGCTGTTGCTGCTGAAAATGGCGCGGACTACGACGCCCTCGAGGCCGCTGCCCAGGACGTTCTCGGTGACTCCCTCGAGTCGTTCGTCGACCCCGCAGCGGTCGAAGACGCACTCGATCCCGTCGAAAGCGTCGCGAGTCGCGACTCTCAGGGCGGCCCGGCACCCGACGCCGTTGCCGACCAACTCGAGTCAGGGCGCGACGCGTTGGCAGCCGACGAGGCGATGCTCGAGGAGACAGCCGGCGCGCTCGAGGACACCCACGAGGCGCTGCGTTCGGAGGTGACCGAGTATGTGTGAGCGCGCAGTTGGTCACACCGCAGCGCTGTCTGGCGGGCGACACGCACAGCCGCGACCGCGGCGGTCCCCGCCCGGGGACATACTACCTACCACATGATATGTCAGTTTAAAATCGCCGTAACGTAGGGCGCTTTCACCGTTAGAGGATAGTACGTATCGTGTAATTTTGTTGTTAAGTTCGAAGGCTTTAAGGGATATCGGCTCCGAGTGGGGAGTACAATGACCGAATGCGTCGAGTGTGGGGCAGAAGTGTCCCTGCACGACGATCTGGAAGTTGGAGAGATCGTTGACTGTACCACGTGCGGAGCCGAACTGGAAGTCGTCGACACCGAGCCGCCAGTCCTCGAGCGAGCCCCGGAGCTCGAAGAGGACTGGGGTGAGTAACCTTGCAAGTAGGAATACTCTACTCCCGTATTCGCAAGGACGAGAAGCTGCTGTTGAACGAGCTTCGCGAGCGCGATCACGAGGTCGAAAAGATCGACGTTCGCAAACAGACGTTCGACATTAGCGAGGCCCCCGAGGCGTTCGCGGACCTCGACATCGTCGTGGACCGCTGTCTCGCCACCAGCCGGAGCCTGTACGCCACGCAGTTCTTCGAGGCGTACGGCATCCCGGTGATCAACAGCCACGAGACCGCGGATATCTGCGCCGATAAAGTCAAAAACAGCCTCGCACTCGAGCAGGCTGGCGTACCCACGCCCGCGACGAAAGTCGCCTTTACGAAAGAGACCGCGATGGACGCCATCGAGGAGTTTGGCTATCCGTGCGTCCTCAAACCCGTCGTGGGATCGTGGGGTCGCCTGATGGCGAAAATCGACTCGCCCGACGCCGCAGAGGCCATTCTCGAGCACAAGGCGACCCTTGGCCACTACGAGCACAAGGTGTTCTACGTCCAGGAGTTCGTCGACAAACCCGGACAGGATATTCGCGTGCTCGCGACCGACGGCGAGCCAATCGCCGGCATGGTCCGCTCCTCGGATCACTGGATCACCAACGCAGCGAAGGGTGCAGAGACTGATGTCTTCGAACCCGACGAGGAAGCGAAAGCGCTGGTACAGAAGGCCAGCGACGCCGTCGGCGGCGGTCTGCTCGGTATCGACCTGATGGAGACCGAGGATGGCTATACGGTTCACGAAGTCAACCACACGGTCGAGTTCAAGGCCCTCGACGGGGCCGTCGAGACCGACATCGCCGGCACCGTCGTCGACTGGCTCGAGCAGAAGGCCGCTGCTGCGGCCGACGACGAACTCGAGGTGAGCGCCTGATGGCGATTGGAGCAACCGACGAGAGCGCCGACACCGTCACCGCGACGGTCATCGGCGGCTCGGGTTTTACGGGCGGCGAACTACTTCGCCTGCTCGCTGGGCACCCGAACGTCGAAATCGCCGAGGTCACGAGCCGGTCGAAAGCCGGCAAGAGCGTCGGCTCTGTCCACCCGCCGCTTCGCGGCATGGACCTTCGGTTTACGGAACCCGAGGATCTCGAGAGCGTCGACGTGCTGTTCGCGGCGACGCCACACGGCGTCTCGATGGGACAGGTCGACGACTTTTTCGACATCGCTGACACCGTCGTCGACCTCTCGGCTGACTTCCGCCTCAATACAGAGGAGCAGTACGACGAGTGGTACGACGGCCACAGCGCGCCGGAATACTTAGAGAAGGCCGAGTACGCACTCCCCGAGATCAACCGCGAAAACCTCGCGGGCGCAGACCTCATCGCCGGCGGCGGCTGTAACGCCACCGCGACGATTCTGGGGCTGTACCCGCTGTTCGAGCACGGGATTCTCGAGGGGGGAGAACAGGTCGTCGTCGACGTGAAAGTCGGCTCCTCCGAAGGCGGGGCCGGCGGCGGCGAGGCCTCGAGTCATCCCGAACGCTCGGGCGTCGTTCGTCCCTACGCGCCGACGGGCCACCGCCACGAGGCCGAGATCGAGCAGTTCCTCGGCACCTCGGTGGCCTTTACCTGCCACGCCGTGGACATGATCCGCGGTGCGAGCGCGACGAGTCACGTCTTCCCATCGGGACCAGTCTCGAAGGGCGACCTCTGGAAAGCGTATCGCGGCTGCTACGAGGACGAGCCGTTCGTCCGCATGGCCGCCGGTGGCTCCGGCGTCTATCGATATCCGGAACCCAAAGCGGTTGCCGGAACGAACCTCGCCGAAGTCGGCTTCGAACTCGACCCATCGAACAAACGCATCGTCGTCTTCTCGGCCATCGATAACATGATGAAAGGCTCGGCGGGACAGGCCGTCCACGCCGCCAACATCGCGCTCGGGCTCGAGGAGACGGCCGGACTCGAGTTTACGGGACTACACCCCGTGGGGGCACCATGACGGTAGTAGTGAAAATCGGCGGCGCACGCGCCGTCGACCCCGAAGGAGCACTCAGCGACGTTGCAGCACTCGTCGCCGAGGGCGAAGATGTCGTCCTCACCCACGGCGGCTCGACCGCCGTCGACGAGACCTTAGAGGAACTCGGCGAAGAGCCGACCTACGTCGAGACGCCCGGCGGCGTCGTCGGCCGGTTCACCGACGAGGACACCATGGACGTGTTCAAGATGGTGATGCCGGGCAAGCTCAACACGGACCTCGTCGAGAGCCTGCAGAACCTCGACGTGAACGCGGTCGGCCTCTCGGGTACTGACGGAAAGTTGCTCGAGGGCAAGCGCAAGTCCGCCGTCCGCGTCAAAGAGGATGGCAAGAAGAAGATCAAACGTGGCGATCACTCGGGCAAGATCGAATCGGTCAACGCCGACCTGCTCGAGACCGTCCTCGCGGGTGGCTACACGCCTGTCGTCTCCGTCCCGATGCTGGGCAAGGAGAAGGAAGGCGGCTATACGGCAGTTAACGCCGACGCCGACCGCGCCGCGGCCGCAATTGCGGGCGCACTCGAGGCAGACCTCGTCGTCCTCACGGACGTGTCGGGGATCTACGAAGACCCCGACGACGAGTCGACGAAGATCGATTCGGCTGCGACCCCTGCAGAGTTCGAGGGCGTCAAAGACGCCGCTGAAGGGTTCATGACGAAGAAGGTCATGGCCGCCGAAGAGGCACTCGAGGGCGGGGCCTCGTCCGTTATCGTCGCGTCGGCGAACGCGGACGCACCGATCACGAGCGCACTCGAGGGCGAGGGCACGACGCTCGAGCCCGGCGTCTTGGACGCTGAAAACGCAGCGACGGAGGTCGACCAATGAGCGACCACGATTTCGTCTCCGGCAGCAAGCCGATCGGTCTCGAGCGCGGCGAGGGCGTCTCGCTCTATACCGCGGACGGAACGGACTACCTCGACGCGGGCGCGAGTTTCGCGTGCACGCCGCTCGGGCACTCCCACCCTGCCGTTGTCGACGCTGTCACAGAGCAAGTCGGAAATCTGACGTTCGTCGATTCCTCGTTCCCCGTCCAGTCCCGAGAGGACGCCTACGCCTCGCTCGTGGCGGCGACACCCGACGGACTGGATCAGGCCTGGTTCTGTAACTCCGGAACCGAATCCAACGAGGCCGCACTGAAATTCGCCCGCTCGGCCACAGGAAATTCGAAGATCATCGCAGCGACCCGCTCGTTCCACGGCCGAACGATGGGATCGCTCGCGGCCACTTGGAAAGACAAGTACAAGGAGCCGTTCGAACCCCTCGCCGGCGACGTGGAGTTCGTCCCCTACGGCGATAGCGAGGAACTCGCGGCCGCCGTGGACGACGAGACCGCGGCCGTGATCTTAGAGCCGATTCAGGGCGAAGGCGGGATCAACGTGCCCCCGCAGGGCTACCTCGAGACCGCTCGCGAGGTCACCGACGAGGCCGACGCGGCGCTCATCTTCGACGAGGTCCAGACCGGCATGGGCCGCACGGGCTCGATGTGGGCCTGCGAAAACGTGGGCGTCACGCCCGATATCCTCACGACCGCGAAGGGCCTCGGTAACGGCCTGCCCGTCGGTGCCGTCGCCGTCGCGGACTGGATCGCAGACGGCGCGGCCTCGCACAACGCCACGTTCAGCGGCGGCCCCGTCGTTGCCGCGGCCGTCCACGCGACCATCTCGACGCTCGTCGAGGAAGAATGGCCCACCCACGCCGCCGAGATGGGCGACTATCTCACCAGTGAACTCGAGGATGCCCTCGGCGACGAGGTCCGCGAGATTCGCGGCGAGGGACTGCTGATCGGCCTCGAGTTGAAACGCGGGGCAAACCGCGTCGCTCGAGATCTGGCGATCAATCACCAGATTCTGGCGCTGCCGGCGGGTCGGACCGTCCTGCGCCTGCTGCCGCCGCTTGTAATCGACGAGTCGGAGGCAGACCAGATCGTCGCGGCGCTGACCGAGATCATCGCGCCCGACGCCGCAGAGGCTGAATCATGAACGCGAGCACCACCGATTCGTCCGACGTTTCGTCCGCGGACGCACGACAGTTGTTGATCGATCTTGTCTCGATCCCCTCGCTTTCTCGCGAGGAACACGCGGCCGCGGAGCGACTCGTCGAGTTCTTCGAGGCCCACGACCGGGAGGTCTGGATCGATGAGGTCGGCAACGTCCGTGCGCCCGCGGACGATTCGGTACTGCTGACCTCGCACATCGATACCGTCCCCGGCGAGATTCCGGTCGAGGTCAACCCAGCAGACGAGGACGACGTCGCCGCCGAGATCGCCAAAGAGACCGGCGAAGACGTTCTCTGGGGCCGCGGCAGCGTCGACGCGACGGGACCGCTCGCTGCGATGGCCGCGGCCGCCGTCCGAACGGGCGTCTCGTTCGTCGGCGTCGTCGGCGAGGAAGTCGACTCGAAAGGCGCACGCTATCTGGTCGACGACCGCGATGCGACGCCGGACGCCGTCGTCAACGGCGAGCCGTCCGGAACCGACGGAATCACGCTCGGCTATCGAGGCCTGATCGCCGGCACCTACGTCGCGACGAGCGAGTCCGGCCACACGTCTCGGCCAGACCCGAACGCCATCCAGCACGCCGTTCGCTGGTGGTCAGCCGTCGAAGACCGCTTCGAAGGTGACGAGTACGAACCCATCTTCGAGCAGGTGACGACCAAACCGGTCGACATCGACGGCGGGATCAGCGAGGACGGCCTCTCCGTCGAGGCGACGATGGACGTCCAACTGCGCGTCCCCCCAGCCCTCACTGTCGAAACCGTCCGCGAGGCCGCGGAAGCCGAACTCGAGGTCGGGACCGTCACCTGGAAGGATACGGTCCCGCCCGTGATGACGAGCCCGCGAACGGCGGTCGCTCGAGCGTTCCGCGTCGCGATCCGCGACGTGGGCGAAGACCCGCGTCTGGTCCGGAAAACTGGAACCAGCGACATGAACATCTACGCCGGTGCGTGGGACTGCCCGATAGCTACCTACGGCCCGGGCAACTCCGACCTCGATCACGCGCCAGACGAACGCCTCTCGCTTTCGGAGTTCGATCAGGCGGTCGAAATCTTAGAACGCGTTTCCCAAACACTGTGTGGAGGAGCCAACGAATGACAGCATCAGATTCGACAGCGACAGAGTTGCGACACTTCCTCGAGATCGACGACCTCTCTGCGAGCGAACTGCAGACGGTCCTCGAGCGCGCCGAGACGTACAAACGCGCCCAACACGCGGGCGAGGATCACGAAGACCTCGAGGGCCAGACCCTGGGGATGATCTTCCAGAAGCCGAGTACGCGCACCCGCGTCTCCTTCGAGACGGGGATGACCCAACTCGGCGGCCACGCGGTCTTCCTTGGCGAAGACGACATCCAGCTTGGCCACGGCGAGCCGCTGAAAGACACCGCGCGAACGCTGTCGCGCTACGTCGACGCGGTGATGGCGCGCGTGTTCAAACACGACAACATCGAGGTGCTGGCGGAGTACGCCTCGGTCCCCATCGTCAACGGCCTCACCGACGACGCCCACCCCTGCCAGACGCTCGCGGACCTGCTGACGATCCGCGAGCAACAGGGCGGCTTCGAGGACGTGTCGGTCGCCTGGGTCGGCGACGGCAACAACGTCGCCCAGTCGTTCGCGGTCGGCGCTGCGCTGACCGACCTCGATCTGACCGTCGCGACGCCTGAGGGCTACGCTATCGACGACGATGTCCTCGAGCGCGCCCGCGACCTCGGTGGCGATCCAACGATCACGACCGATCCGACCGAAGCCGTCGCTGACGCCGACATCATCTACACCGACGTCTGGATCAGCATGGGCCAGGAGGACGAACGCGACGTCCGCATGAACGACTTCCAGGGCTTTCAGGTCAACGCGGACCTGCTCTCGCACGCCCCCGACGCCTCGGTCATGCACTGCCTGCCGGCCCACCGCGGCGAAGAGATCACCGACGCAGTCGTCGAAAGCGACCACTCGATTGTCTTTGATCAGGCCGAAAACAGGCTGCACGCACAGAAGGCGCTGTTGAGTTGGCTCCTCGAGTGAGCATCGACTGCGAGCAATAACCGATTTTCAGTTGTCGAACGAATCCAATTTGTGGACGATTTTCGCGTAGAGAGCAGGCGCACAGTGCCAGCCAGCTTCGACCATCGCGTCGATAGTCTCACGCGCTTCTGCAACAGGAAGATGGCCGTTCTTAGTGCACGAGAGGACAAGGTATGCCGTTCTTTTGGTCTCGATATCTTCGACCGCCGCAGCCGTTCGACCGGCGGCTTCGTCCATGACGGCAGTTGCATCGAACTGGTCGGCACAGACAAGCACCGCACCATCCGCATCGCTCAACCGAGGATTGCCCTGTAATCGATCCCAGAGTGGGGAGTCAGGGGTTGAAACGACCTCGAGAGCCCCTGCATCGACACGCTGTTCGATGCGGCGGGCATCAGGATAGCCTTCCTCGAGACCGGTCGTCACGACTTCTGCGTACACCCGGTCAGGGATGTAACACGTCCCATTGAGCGCCGAAACGAGATCCAGTTGCTCGACTTTCGCGAGATAAATGAGCGGTGTCGCGTCGAAAACCCACATTCACAACTCCTCGAGATCCGACTCGAGATGATCGCTCGAGACCCACGTCACGTCGCATTCGTCCGCGAGTTGTGCGAACTCCCAAACGGAGAGTCCGGCCGTGTCGGCGGCCTTCGAGAGCGTCGTCTCGCCCGCGGCGAGTCGCTCGAGTGCCCGCTCGCGACGCCACTCGTCGAGGCCCTCCGAGAGGAGTTTTCGGACGGCTGTACTCCGGTCGAGTCGTTCCTCCTCGAGGTACTCCTCGAGTTCCGACTCGAGGTCGTCTGGAACGCGCGCTGAAATCGTCCCCATGGTGAATACATGGTATACAATGTATACAAGTCTTTTGCCGGTGTCACTGGGGGTTCTCGTCATCGCTACTGGAACTCGAGAAACGAGTCACGATTCAACCGAGAGGAGCGAGCAAAACACGTACGGAGTAGGCGAGAACCAATCCACGTGCTTTTTGCCACTCGCCCACTTCTCGCTCGACAATGAGTCTCAGTCTCTCGGCCGACCAGCCGACCGTGCCCGACGACGCCGACGACGGCGTCTGGCTCGAGTGTATCGAGTGCGGTGAAACGTTCGCGCCCTTCGACGACGTGCGCTACACCTGCGACGAGTGTGACGGCTTGCTCGAGGTTCGCTACGACGACCTCCCGACGCTTGAAGACTACGAGGGCCAGGGCCAGGGAGTCTGGCGCTACGCCGACGCACTCCCGCTCGAAGAAGGCGTGACGACCCAGGAGGGCGCAACGCCGCTGTACGAGGTGCCACGGCTCGAGGAGGATATCGGCGTCGAGGCCCTGCGAATCAAACACGAGGGGATGAACCCGACGGGATCGTTCAAAGACCGCGGCATGACCGTCGGCGTCGCCGTCGCGAAAGAGTTGGGCGTCGGGCGACTCGCCTGTGCGTCGACCGGAAATACGAGCGCCGCACTCGCCGCCTACGGCTCCCGCGGCGGGATGGAGACGCTTGTGCTCCTGCCAGCAGGGAAAGTTGCAGCGGGCAAGATCGCCCAAGCCAGCCTGCACGGCGCGCGCATTCTCGAGGTCGACGGCAACTTCGACGCCTGCCTCGACATCGTCCAGGAACTCGCCCAGCAGGGTGAAGCCTACCTGCTGAACTCGCTGAACCCGTTCCGCCTCGAGGGCCAGAAGACGATTGGCCTCGAGATTCTCGAGGGCTTTCTCGCGGACTACGACACCGTGCCGGATCGAATCGTTCTCCCCGTCGGCAACGCGGGCAACACGTCGGCGCTGTACAAGGCCTTCCGCGAACTTGTCCAGGTGGGCTCACTCGAGGAAGACGAGGTGCCGAAACTGACGGGCGTCCAGGCCGAGGGCGCAGCGCCGATGGTCGAAGCAGTTGAGAACGGCGCAGACGAGGTCCGACGCTGGGAAGATGTCGAAACGCGCGCGACGGCGATCCGAATCGGTAACCCGGTCAACGCACCGAAGGCGCTGCCGGGTATCCGCGAAACTGGCGGGACCGCGATTTCGGTCTCCGACGAGGAAATCACGGACGCCCAGCGCGATCTCGCGGGCGAAGGCATCGGCGTCGAACCGGCGTCTGCGGCCTCCGTCGCCGGCCTCCGCAAGCTGCGTGCCGAGGGCATCGTTGACGACGACGAGCGCGTTGCCTGCCTGACGACCGGCCACCTGCTCAAAGACCCCGACGCTGCGGCCGCCGCCGGAGCAGAGCCGGAGCCAGTGCCCGCAGAGACCGACGGAATCCTCGAGCACCTCTCCGAGTAACACAGCCGTCATTCGAATGACTTGCGTCAGACGCGTCTGACGCGCGACTGACTGAACCTTTTGTCACTGTCTCGCATACGGTTGTGCTGTCCATGTCCGTCGACCAGCACCCCATCCCGACTGACCGCCAAGCCGACACGTCAAACGATTCCAGCGAGCGAGACAATGACGCCCACCCAACCGACGGCGTCGAACTCGAGTTCGAATCTCCGATAGGCCCGCGTTCACAGTCGGTCGGCGACTCGAAACCGAAGACTCGGGCGGCCGAGTCGGACGCCCCGCTGGCACACCGAATTGAGCGCACGAAACTCCAGACGCAGGTGACCGCGCTGGAACGTACCCTCAAGACGAGCGAAGAACGCCAATACGATCTCATCACACAGTACGAGCGACTGCTTGCGGAGCGAACTGACGACACGACTCAGGACGACAACACAATGTCGAACAAGAACGAGACCGACGGCCTCCTGTGCCGACTTCTCAAGTACTGGCGGTAACTCAGTAAACAGAAGCAGCAGTCGTCGACCCCGAATCACGAGAGACACGTCGAAAATTCCCTTTCAGTGGCAATTGTCAGGCGGGTTAATCCGGCCGCCGGTGGCACTGTCGCACATGATTGTCGACGTACTCGGGGGGATCGACATTGAGTGACTGGACGACAACGAGATCCGAGACGTTTTGGACGGCAGGGCGTCGGCGTCCTAGGACTCGCCAACGGCAGGGACCCGTATCTGATCCCGCTTTCCTTTGGCTTCGACGGCGACTCGCGGCTCTACTTTACGTACCTGTACGACGACGAGAGCCGCAAGCGAGAGTTGAGCGACAGGGCCAAAGCCACGCAGTTTCTGGTCTACGAGGCGTCCTCTCCGGTCGACTGGCAAAGCGTCCAGCTGATGGGCCGGCTTGGGGAGGTGCCCTCCGATGAGTGGGACCACGTCGGGTCAGCCTTCGAGAAAGCGTGGCACCCGACGCTATTCGAAGAAGGGCCATATACAACCGACGTAACGCTCTACGAGTTCGAGATCGAATCTCGGAGTGGCGTTGTAAGGAAACCCCAACAACGTAGCAACGGAGATTCGCTTGAGTCACCTCGAATCACCGTTCTCGGTTATTGTGGACGACTCGAACGGTAGCAATAATTGATTCCAATGAAATCATGTATATGACGAGAATAAGCATTGCTTCGGCGGCCAAAGGAACCCGAAACAATGAATACCGGTTTTCTATGATTCGACGGTGATACTAATGTAATCTTCGTCGTGAATGAGATGTTCTTGCGGATTAATCGAAGTGTCGTTTACTTCAATCTCAACTGTTGTTTCGGAGTGATCGTCATCGTATGTGGTACCATCGAGAGTGAAAGTCGATTCGGTAACGGCCATATCTAACGTTGCTAGCGCTTCCGCGACGGTCATTCGTTCGAACTCCCATGGTTGCAGGGGACTTTCTGGGTGGTGGTGCCACGTTTGACCGTATCCCTCGTGAAAGTGGAATGTTGGATGCTGGTTGTGGTGCTCCGATTGATCGAAGTTGATGGACTCACCGTCGACCGTGACATCAAGTTCGCCATGATCGTGCGGATAGATTCCTCCAACACCGTTCACGTATGCAGTGAACAGCCCGAAAAGCAAACCAACGACGACTAGGAGGCCCACAGTATATTTTATCGCTTTCATCATATCTTACCATCTGGTTTTTCTTCCATCAATATCTAATATGATTTTAATATTTATAAGTATGTTGATTTAATAATAGCATGGGTGTTAAAATGCGAAGTCAACGCTAACTTACAGCTAAAAATAGTCATATATCTATTCAACAAAACACGGATACCGTGCTTATTCGTCGACGATGATTAGACATCCACAGTCATCTTCATCGGACTCTGCTGCGGCAATGTCGGTAAGGTCTGAAATATTTTCCATTGTGTGTCACCTCCGAGGGCGTTATCAAGTCCCAGTATATAGTATATGTGACCCCATTATATTAATTCTTTTGGTGTTAGTATTTTAAACATAGATGATAAAAAATACTAATAGGTTTGCACTTTGGCCCAACCACATATAAAGCTACATACGTATTACATTCCAATAGATATTAATTCAACACCCAACATATATGCTATATGACTGGATATCCGATTGATCGATATATGCATGTTCGTGCTGTTACGAAACCAACGTTTGGACCAGCCGGTGACCGCCTTTTTTTTATAAGTGACCTGTCGTCTACTCGTGAAATTTGGGAACTCACAGAACCCGGACAGTGGCCACAGCAGCGAACGTTTACCGATGGTAGTGTACAGTGGTATGCATGGTCCCCAACGGGTACCGAGATTGCTTTCGGATTGGATCAATTCGGTGATGGCCGAATACAAATATCCCTCCTCACCAGCGATCAAAAGACTGTAACAAAACTAACGACTGAACCGTCGGTGGTCCACCGATGGGGAGGGTGGTCAAGTAATGGTGAGCAAGTTGCCTACGCGGCGAATAGCCGCCAATCAGATGTGTTCGATATCTACGTACAGAACCGCAATCAGTCGTATGGAACTGCCAGATGCATCTACGAGCATGATCATCAGTCAATTATCGTTCCATTAGGATGGAGTCCAACTGATGACAAACTACTAGTCATAGAGAAACATTCTAGTTTTAATACAGACATTCACCTAATCAATATCGAAACAGGTGAGTCGGAACTACTTACCGACGGTCCGACAAACGAAACGCGCTACAAATCGATCGTCTGGGGCTCAGATGAGGATTCACTCTATCTTCTCACAGATAAGGACGCTAACTGGCTGTATCTCGCCCGCCTTGATCTCATTTCTCTCGACCTAGTGCCGGTTCTTCAGCCGGAGGCGAATATCAAACGATTAGTCTATCACTCGCCCTCGAAACAACTCGGATATATCCAGTCGAAAAATGGGTACTCGGCGGTCAAAGCAGCTCGATTTGTGAAACCGGACGAGGTAACCACGTTTCCCTCTCCGACCTTTCCAGCCGGTGTGTCTCGGTCCCTAACAATAGATCGAGAAGGAACTCGTCTCGGATTGGTCCACTATCCTTCCGACGGGAAGCCCGACGTCTATACAGTCGAGATCAAAACCGGGGATATCACACGATGGACGGACTTTACTGCCCCCGTCCCTGATCGAACCTATACCGAACCGGAGCCCGTAACGTATCCCTCATTCGACGGACTCGATGTCCCATCGTTCTACACGACACCGGAACAATTTACCGGGGCTTCGTATCCTGCAATGATACACCTTCACGGCGGTCCGCGGAGCCAGATTTATCCAACTATCGACCCGTTTCGAGAATATTATCTCGAGCAAGGTTTTGCTCGACTCGAACCCAATTTCAGGGGCTCCTCAGGGTACGGCAAAGAGTACCTCGGACTAGATGATGTGGAGAAGCGGCCGGATGGGATCCGAGATGTCGAAGCCGCTGCTGATTGGCTCAGCGAGAAGAATAGTATCAATAGCGACCAAATATTACTTAGTGGTATTTCCTACGGCGGGTTTCTCGTCCTAGCCGCAATGACCCGATGGCCGGAGAAGTTCGCCGGCGGACTCGCTATCTCACCGATCGTCGACTTCGAAACGTATCTAAAGAACACGGGTCCGTGGCGTCGCGAACTTCGGGAGGCCGAATACGGATCGCTGGACGAACACAGGGAATTACTCGAAGACCTCAGTCCGATCACTGACGTTGAAAATATCCAATCACCATTACTTATCGTTCATGGTGAAAATGATTCTCGGATCCCGATTAACCAAGTACGACAATTTGCGAAACAGGCAAAAGACCAGAATATCCCTGTCGAAACGCTGTTCATTCCAGACGTAGGTCACCGAATAGATGATCGAGCACATCGAATCGAAATCTGTAAAAGAGCAACTGACTTTTTCGAAACGCATCTCCTGTAACTGTCATTGGACAGTAGTCCATGACCCACTGTGGGATCTATTCCTGACGGAGTCGCAGTCGGCTTTGTTCTAACTCGACATAACCGTCTTTTAGATGGAATTCCACGGGAACTCGTGTACCAGCTCCAGTAAGTGTAAAAAAGGAAAACTCATCCGGTGCAGGAGATTCTGGAAATAGGGGTTGACTCTGTTTCCCAACGGGAGTGTCGTAGCTTATTTCTAGTATTTGCCCGTTCTTTTCGACAGTTGCCGACTGAATATCGCGGTACATTTGGTATTCTCCAACAATCTGGTTATACTTTTTTTCCAGCATAAATGGAAGCACCGTCTGAGATGGGGCATGCCCGCGGGCGATCGAAATAATAGCCTCCCCTACGTATCTCGACGAAATTCGCGGAGCCTTATTGCACCCGATTGCTACCCCAAGAGTACCGTTCTGCTCGCCCCAGTACCCAAAGCTAGATGTTGCAGAGGCACCTCCATGGCCAACGAGAGTACGATCCGTCAACGGTTGTCTCATCCAACCGTATCCGTATCGGGTCTCTGTGCCGTCAAGTCGAGTCGTCATAACCGCTTGTGGTTGTTGCATTTCGGTTATCACGTCAGTATCGATATTTGGAATGGAACACTGGTCTGGACAAGTGATAGTATTCGAAACAAATGTCGCAATATCAGTAACGGAGCCGAATAACCCGCCAGCAGGGGAGATATTCTCATCAAAAACGGTACGGCCCTGTTTTATGTTGTCTCCGTCTGAGTAATATGGCTGCATCGTGTCTTCTTTATTCTCGAACGCGGCCTGGGTGAACGTCGACCGTTCCATACCCAACGGTTCAAGAATCTCATTCGCAACGTAGTCCGTGTATTTTCTGCCAGTTATCTCTTCGATAAGGTGTCCGAGAAGGACAAATCCCGAATTATAGTATAGAAACTCGTCTCGCCTATCGGTTACACGACACTCAGTCGCTCCGTCAACATGACGGTAAAAATCTGATCGACTGCTGAGCGGTACTTCAGGACCGGCCCCGATTTCCGCTCGAGTAACGAGGGTAATAGCCGCCCCGTCGCTGGGCATTCCGGACGTATGCGTCAGTAGTTGCTCGATCGTAATTGGATCACCGGATAGATCCTCAAATACTGGCAAATAATCAGATAGATCGTCGTCAAGGGTTAGTTTCTCTCGCTCGAGTAATTGCAGTATCGCCGTGGCCGTAACCGGTTTCGTAGCAGATCCGAGTCCATATATTGTGTTCGATGTTGCAGGCGCGTTCGTCTCCAGGTTTCTGGCGCCGAAACCGTCTGTGTAGATAATTTCATCGCCATCGACCAATGCGAAGCTCACACCGGGAACGGTGTTGTCATTCATCCAATCGAGAACAAATGATTCGATTTTCGATACTAAATTTTGAGATACTCCGTCGACATCGTCCTTATTAATTTTCTTCATAATAACTCTTTATTTAATACACAGATAAAGTTTTTGAGATTGGTTGACATTTACGTGTTGCTTCGCGTCTCTCAACGTTTAGTCCAAACAGGTATAGAAAGAATACAGTACCCATTATTAATAAAGAATTCTCAGACGACTGCTCGACCATTTTCTACACAATATACTTATAGCCCTAACATATAATTATTTTAATCATGGGTAGTGATGAAAAAGTCGATTCACGGTTTCATGATCTCGAACCAATTGCAACGGAAAACGTGCCGTCTGAAGCAGCCAAAATGGCCGATGCCTCCGTTGATTGGCACACAAACTACATAGAAGAATACAATCCACTAGTGTGGAAAGATAAGAGGAAACGACAGATTCGTCGGAAAGCATTTAGTGAACTTAGCCTCTTTCTCCAAGTTACGAGTCAGATCACGGATCAAGAAGCAAACCACGACAAACTAGTAGACTCTATCACGGAAACTGTCAACGATCGACGGTACTTCGAGTTGTTGTCCCGCTATCCTACAGATATCGTACAGTATGGGTACCCGTTCGCCATTCCCGCTACTCGCGGGAGGTTAAGGACCGAAGCCACGATGGTTCTCGAACGGACGGTCACACAAAAACCAATTCACTCTCCAGAACGGTACCCGTTCGTTCAACTCCACTATTATCATATTCTTGAACAGTTAGGGTTCCAGACGGAACATCTTGATCCCGCCACTATTTTGTCCGTTAGTAATATCCGAAAGGAACCAGGATTTATTCAGTGTAATCGCCGTGATGTATACGCTATTACTCACAATATATTTTATTACACGAACTTCGGAATCCCTGGAGAAGGGTTTCCGGATACCATCGTCCCCACCGATCTTTCGACGTGTCTATCCGGTCTTCTTCTTCGGTTCCTTGCGATTGACGACACTGACGCCGTTGCAGAACTCCTGCTGGCTGGAATTATCCAGCGACAGCTTGATCCGGAATTTGTGAAGTTCGTACTCTCCTGGCTGCAAACCAGAAGTGAGAATGGAATTGTTCCAGGATCGGGAGTGAGAGACGCTATCGCGTCGTCAACTCAACGGATTCAAAATTCAGATATCGATATAGATTCGTTGGGTGAGTGGGATGAAAACAGTGAACACTGGTTCCACGATTATCACACCGTCATCGCGTCCGGTCTTTGTTTCGCCGTTCTCGAACAAGAGTGGGACCGACTTCGAAACGAGGCACCGACAAGAGATTTCGGCTACTGGTTATCAGACTCGGCCACGCAACTACTGACTCTCGGAAATCTCGTTGCAGTACTATCCGAGTACAAACTCACGGAGGCCGCACCGCTGTTGGAATCTCTCACCGGGTCTCGAGTTGCGCGCGCATACAGCGATGTCTTCAACGCGTGCGTGAAATTCCTTCAGAACCAACGAACCCCCGACGACCACATTGGATACTTTACTGACGAACAGTACGTATACTGCAACGGAGTGGGAACTACCGATACGTTCGATCGCGAATTCCGGAATCAGTGTACGAATCGGTGTGAAGCAGCACTCTCTGCCGTGAAATCGGATGAAACTGACAGAGATAGAGAGTGAACGTCCCCCGAATCAGTGCCCACGTCTCGTATTGCGTATGAAGAATTTAGAAGTCGACCGCTCCCACGATGTCAGTCGTAGGCTTTCGCGCAACTACAGTTGTACCCTCACTCGGGTACATCAATCGAGTATCTAAACGACAATTGCTCAGTCATCACTCGGCGATGTCGTTTCCGTCTCTGTCACCTCCTCAGTCGGTAACGTGAACCGTGCCCAGATTGTGAGCAGGCTCGGGAGAACGAACACACTGACGAGGAACGACATAAGCAACGCCAGAACAACCAGTGTCCCTAAATTCTCGAGTTGAGGATGGGGATGCAAAATTATTGCAGCAAAAGCGACGGCAGTAGTTAGGGCACTCCCCAGTAAGGCACCACCAGTGTTGACGACGGCAGCCTCGAGGGCCTGGGAGAAATTGCGTCCGGCCTCGAGTTCCTGAGCGAACCGATCGCTAACGTGGATGTTGTAATCGATACCGAGACCGATGACTAGGCTCATTAACAATGCAGTCACCAATGTGAGGGGGAGATCCAGGACGTACATTCCGGAGATGACGAGGCCGGTCACGAGAACGATAGGAATGACCGTTACGGCACCGAGAGTTGCACTGCCGTATAGATATCGTGCAATTATCGTATAGACAACGAAAACAGAAACGAGGGCGAGCACCATCACGTGCAAGATTCCGTCAGTAATTGCTTCGATTCCTGATTGGAGGATCGTTGTCTCGCTGACTGCCGTCGCCGTGAGATTGCTGTCGTCCTCGACAGTCGATGCGACAGCCGTCTGATCATCAGCTCGTTCGCTGAGACTGCCACCGCCATCGGCCGGACCGATTATCCGAATCGATTGATAGGTTCCATCAGTCGATTCAATTACCTGACTCGCTGACTCAGGTGAGAGAGTGTACATCTCGTTATACAGTGCTTCGAGATTCGTATCAGGAACACCGTTTCCGGACGTGTCGGCTTCCGAAATAGCTGCAGCGAACTCGTCGTCTTCCTCGGCGAGGTCGTCCATTGCTGTTAAGACCGAAACGGTATCAGTGTTCCCGGTACTCTCAGCGAAGACACCGGTGTCTTTCGCTTCGTGGATTCGCGTAAGCGTCTCATCGTTTGTCACATCACCTTGGATTAAAATTTGAATCCGATCACCCTCGTTTTGTGCAACTGGCTGGAACTGTTCCTGGACATAAATTTCGTTAAGGTTATACTCAGGGTCCTCCCAGGCGAGTGGGCCGGGAAGCTCGCCCATCCACTCGGGAGCGGGCTCTGTCTGCTGTTCGAAGGGTTCTTCGTCGAGTGCCGTCCAAGCAGCTGCCGAACCAGCGGTAGCGACCAACGCGACAACGACAACGATTGGTGCAGCCCGTTTCGCGAGAACGACTCCACTTTGAAGGAACGGTCGCAGCACCGCTCCATCCCCTAATGGGTGTTTCTGGCGGTCGAGTCTGAAGCGCTCCAGTGTCTGGTCGATGCTAACCTTCAGAGCCGGGACGAGCGTGACGAAGATGAGAAACGCGGAAATGACTCCGAACGTGATTCCGAGTCCGAGATCTCGAATATTTTCGAGTGGGTTCACAATATTCGAGAGGAATCCGATTCCTGCAGTGATCGTCACGAGACAGAGGGCAATCGAGACCGACCGAACGGCACGGTTCATTGGCGGACGTATCGGTTCGCCGCTGTCCCGTTGTTCACGGTACCGCATGAATATATGAAATCCATAGTCGATACTGAGTGCGGCAATCAACACCGGACCGACGATCATCGTTATTCCGGCAGAAATCTCGAGCCATCCAAGGATACCGAACATCCAGATAATCGAAACGACGACGCCGACCATTCCGACGATAACGTCAACGAGATCGCGGTACGTGAACGCGAGCACGCCTAGAATGAGAGCTAATGCAACCGGGAGGATTAGTCCTATCGTGTTCTCGTTCATCTGCTCGTTAGCTTCGACAAGGGCGTGCTCATTCAACGTGAAATACTCGGGGTTTTCCCGGTCACTAGCTGTTTCGAAGAGGTGGCTCGTCACCGCATCGTTGATTTCCCCATCCTCGGTTGTTTCGAATACAAATATGATTTGATGGCTTTCGGCTGACGTCGTTTCTGGGTCGTAACTGTTCGAGACGAGTTGACGCGCTTCGGGTTCCTCGGAAAGTGCCTCCGAGACAATCGACGTTACCTCCGCTTCGCTAGTTGATTCGAGCGCACCGATCTGCTCATCGAGGGTGGCATCCGGATCGTCCGCAGCGGCCGCCGCAACGATACTTGCGATGCTTGTGATCTCGCCATCAGCGGGAATCGCAACTGCGACCGACTCGTTTTCGAGAACCGTTTGTTTGTACTGGAGTGTGTCAAGTAACGGTTCTTTCGAGAGTGCGTTATTTGATTCGTCCCTTACGTATACTTCAGTGTACGCAGTATCGGTCTCAGTACCGTCCTCGGTGGAATACCGTTCATCGACGTACTCGGCCTTCTCAGCGGGAGTAGTCTCGGGAAATAGATCCTCGTCTTCTGCTTCACCACCTTCGATATTCCCGATACCGACGGCCACTCCCGCCGTGAGAACGAGGAGTACGAGAACGACAACACGATTATGAGTTGTAACAAAGTTTACCAGCCTTTCTAACGGTTTACTAATCATATTATAGCCTCTTAATCTCGAAAAATGTCATCAGTGATTTATTCTATTTTCAACCACTATTTCTAAATATATAATACCTCGGTAATCCTATTTCTTTTTCATATTCATATGCATAATAATATGTCCCCTAGTGCGTTTCCGATAGTAAGCGCTGGAAGACGCTGTTACTTTGATAGGTTCTTGGGTAGGCAATAACAGAATGATGTTTTTGCTGATTAGCTTTAGTATTTTCTAATAATAATTACTCAGCCATTGATCGTAGTAACAGGTGACCGCTGGATGTTCACCAAACGAAGATGCTGTGAGGCACTCGTTACCGGCGCAAACGGGAATTTTCGCAGACTAGAAACTTCAGGCAGAGGGTTCCACTCGCTATCGTACAGTTAAAACTATTTGCGTACCGATCACACGAAAACTATGCGCTCGAGTACTCATTGAAACTACTATCATATGTAGAACCACCCGAACTTGAGGGTATCAGCACGGACCCACTGGACGACGGTGAGGTTCAAGAAAACCGAAAATTCAATCGGAACAACCAACCTCGGTCGTCGCATCGGCGTCGATATCTGCATCGGCATCGGTGTCGACGCTGGATGGAGTTTCGATGGCTGTGGCTTGCATTTGCGTCTGTGCTTGCTCCTGCTCGCGCACTTCCTGGACGAACTCGAGATAGTTGTCGAAGACGAGTTTTGCGGGGCAGGCCGCTCGATAGTTCTCCTGGGTGATTTCCCCGAGAATGGACTCGAGGCGTTCGTCGGAGAGTTCCTTGCGGTGGACGAGGTCGCGGGCGGTTTTGGTGTCGTATTCGGGGTGGAACTGCACGCCGAAGACCCGGTCCTTGCGGAAGCCGTGATTGGAGTAGTGATTCTCGGCGAGCGGGGATGCGCCGGGCGGGAGGTCGGCGACTTCGTCGGAGTGGCTGGTGAAGGCGCTGAACTCGCTCGAGATGCCATCGAACAGGCGGGAGTCAGCGGTCTGCTCGATATCGCTGTAGCCGACTTCGTAGGCACCCATATCGGAGACGGTGCCACCGAGGACATGCGCGAGAAGTTGGTGTCCCCAACAGATACCAAGATGCGGAATGTCTCGAGAGATAGCGTCATCGACCCACTCAGCGGTCGTCGCAATCCAGTCATCGTCCCAGTACACGGAGGACCGCGAACCGGTGACCACGACCCCGTCGAACGCGAAGTGGTCGGGTACCGTTCCGCTTGTTACGTCGAATTCCGACAGCGAGGCATCCAGTTCGCGCCGGAAGTTCCGCGTCGTGTTCTCGTCCTGGTGGGCGGCGTTCAGGACGGCAATGCGTAGTTGACTCATTGTCCCCTACTGGCAACTCGATAAAGAAAGGCTTTCTGTCCGATGCGGACGTTGCCGCAACCATGGACATGTGACCGTCCACATCCGATGTGAGACAATGGATGTCTCATAGTCAGTCCGAGCTCGTTTGTTCCTGAACCAGATAGCCACACGAGACCACTATCGTTCGATACCGTCTCGTCCGTCGTCGGCACGTCGGCGGAGCGAGCGGTCAGTGTCCCTGCTCATACCGCGAATTTTCGTGCCCTCCCACAATAAGTTATACTTTTGACATGAATCAGTCGTTCGTCTGGTCCTCGAGAAAGCCAACCAACCGGTCGTTGAGCGTCCGCGATTGCTCGATCATTGCAAGGTGGCCCGCACCCTCGAGCGAGACGAACTCACCGCGTGGCAGCCCGCGCGCGAGGTCGCGACCCGCCGACGCTGGCACGAGTGCATCGTCGGTTCCGTGGAAAACTCGCGTTGGCTGGGCCACCTCGACGAGCCAGTCGCGCGCGTCGAAGTCCTCGAGTGCGCCAACCTGCGCATCCCAGCCCGCGCAGTCGGCGTCGCCGTCGGCGCGCCAGTCGACCATTCCTGACACAGCGTCGGGCTGTGCAGCGAGAAACTCGGTGGAGAGACCTGCCTCGAGCGACTTCCGAAGTGCGTCCGGATCGTCCGGCGGGGCGAACAGCGTCTCGAGGTCGAACGCCGAGCCCTCGGCCGCGGTGCCGATCAGCGAGAGCGTTGCGACGCGACTCGAGGAACGGGCGGCCTCGAGTGCGACCGCGCCGCCGAGTCCGCAGCCGACGACGTGGGCCTTCCGGATGCCGCAATCGGCGAGGACCGCCTCGAGGTCGGCTGCGAGCGTCTCGAGCGCGTAGGGGCCCGGTGGCGAATCGGAGCGGCCGGTGCCACGGAGGTCCCAGACGACGGCCTCGTAGAGGCCGGCGATGGATCCGTGTTGCCACCCCCACGACCAGCCGCCGAGGCCGGCTTCGGGGACGAAGACAACGGACGGACCGTCGCCTGTGCGGTCGTAATACAGCGAGACGGAGTCGGTCACAGCAGTCGGCATACTCGAACAACCGGGTGGAGCAAGGCGATGGTTTCGGTTCCTGACGAGTGCTCGAGAGTCAACTACCCTACCACACTACTCGAAGCGCTCGCCCGCCGGAATCGTGACCTCGAGCCAGTTTTCCTCGGGCGGAAGCGGACAGTCGTAGGTCTCGCTGTAGGCACAGAAGGGCGTGTACGCGAGGTTGAAGTCCACGACGAGGTCGTCGCCCGTTTCGAGGTCGCGATCCGGTGCGAGTTCCATGTAGCGCCCGCCCTCGTAGGTCTGCTGCCCCGTCGTCTTGTCCCGGAACGGGATGAACAACTGCTGTTCGTTCGGGCTCTCGAGTTGGTAGGCCGCGAGTTCGTAGGTGCCGTCCTCGAGATCTGCCTCGTCGCGCTCGAGGTCGAACTCGAGCGTGACGAGCCGAAGGTAGCGCATCTCTCGGCCCGCGGTCGTGTCCATCAGGACGACCTCGGGGTCGTCGTGGACCGTCGCGGTCGCGTGGACGCGATAGGTCGGGTCCGGATCGAAGTACTCGACGCCCGCGAAGTCGTCGCGCTCTTCGGGCGGCACCGGCGACTGCGGATGTTGTGCGAAGAACTCGTCCTTTTCGGCGCGCTTGTCCTCGAGTTCGGCCCGCCACTGCTCGACGTCGATGTCGCCCTCGAGTCCGTCGTCGGCGGTTGCAGCGGTATCGCTCGGCTCGCTGGAGTCGGTCATACGGGTGCTACCACCTCGGGACTGGAATGGGTTGCGCTTTGGGCAGTCCCCCTCGAGACGGCGTTGTGTGCCACTCGCGGCGCTGACGCAAGGCTTTTCGAGTCTCGCGACAACGACTCACCGATGCGACACCTCGAGATCGTCGTGGGTGATACTGTCGGACAGAAGTTAGTGAGAAGCCGGTCGCGAATTCGCGGCCGTCGCCCTCGGAGACGGCCGCAGTGGAGCGACCGATCTTCAAATAGTTCTGTCCAACAGTATGAGTGGCCGTGATCGACCGCCAGGCACTCGTCGTCTTTGTCGGGTCGCTCGTCGCGCTCGCGGGCGGGTTCGTCGCCGTCTCGTGGCTGACCGGCGTGAGTCTGATTCTGCTTGCACCGGCGTACATGTTCACGCCGTTTTTCGCCGGGCTCGCGACCTACATCGCGACCGGCAAATCGTTCGAGCGAGCGGGCCTTCGCTTCCCGTGGAACCGCCTGCAGTGGCTCGCTCTCGCCGCGGTTATCCCAATCATCCTCGTCCTGCTTGGCACCGGGCTCGCACTCGGCCTGCCGGGGGTCGAGTTCGTCCCCGACGCGAACCCGCTGACCGGCGAGGGAACGGATTTCGCACAGGTTCCGGAGGGTGCTGACGGCGAGACACCCGCCGGCCCGTCGTTCGACTGGCCGCTGAACCTCATCGTAGCGATCATCGCGGCGCTCGTCGTCGGCGCAACGATCAACGCCGTCTTCGCGCTCGGCGAGGAGTTCGGCTGGCGCGGCGTCCTCCTGACCGAACTCGCGCCGCTTGGCTTCTGGGGTGCCTCGGCCGCCATCGGCGTCGTCTGGGGACTCTGGCACGCACCGATCATCCTCGAGGGGTACAACTACCCGTCGTACCCGCTCGAGGGCGTCGCCGTGATGACGCTTGCCTGTCTCGCGATGTCGCCGGTCTACACCTACGTCGCCGTCCGCGCGAAGTCGGTCGTCGCGCCAACGGTGCTTCACGGCGTCTTCAACGGCTTTGCGACGACGATGCTCGTCTTCGCACAGGGCGGCCACGAACTCCTCGTCAACCCCGTTGGCGGGATTGGGATCGCCGTCTTCGGTCTCGCAGCCCTCGCGATTGTCCTGACCGGCACGCCGACGCTTGATCGCGACTGGGCACTCGAGGAGGCAGACGCCGAAGCCGATGCCGATACCGACGACACAGGCCTCGAGACGGCCGATCCCGCTGATGGCGACCCGGAACCAGACTCCGAGTAGCCGTCCCGATCCGCGACTTTATCTATCAGGAGGCGGCAAGGTCGGTTCGTCAACGCTATGGACGACCGCCGACGACTCCGAACCCAATGACGGACTGGCGCTCGATCTTCGGCCACCCCCAGCCGTACGACCCGCAAGTCGACGGCATCGAAACCGCCATCGAGACCGCTCGAGACGGCGGCTATACGGTCATCGAGGGAGCCTGCGGCACGGGCAAGACGATGATCGCACTCACTGCGGGGATCGACCTCGTGCGCGATCCAGACACCGACTACGAGCGCGTGCTCGTGCTCACGAGCGTCAAACAGCAACTGCGCCAGTTCGAAGAAGACTTAGAGACGATCAACGCGAATCTGCCCGACGACTGGAACCCCGTCTCGGGGCTCACGCTGGTCGGCAAGGCGGACGTCTGTCCGTACAACCGCGAACGTGCAGCAGGGTTCGACGACGGGAACGTCTACGACCGCTGTGAGACGCTGCGGGACCGGACCCGCGATCTGACCGGCGAAGCCGGCGAGACGACCGCTCAGAATCTCGCCGCACGCGCCCGCAGCCAGCAGATCGGCCTCGCCGACAGTGGAAATCAAGGCGGGGGCAATGCAACCTATCTCGAGAGCGCCGGCGAGCCCTCGCCCTATCCGCGCGATCTGCCCGAGTACGGCGAAGGCGGCCCCGTCGGGGCCGAAACCGAGTACTGCCCGTTCTACGCGCAGTACCTCGAGGACCTTCCGGAGGAAGACAGCGACGGCGATGCGAGCGAAGCCGTTCCGTACGACTTCACCGAAGCGGGGATGATCACGCCCGATGACCTCGTCGCGCGCTCGGTCGCCCACGGCACCTGCCCGCACTCGGTGATGGGCGCGGTGCTCGGCCACGCCGAGGTCGTCGTCGGCAACTACTACCACGCCTTCGATCCGCGCACGACGGGCACGTTTACGGGAGCCCTACTCGACGACTCGACGTTCGTCGTCTGCGATGAAGCCCACATGCTCGAGCCACGCGTGCGCGATCTGGTCAGCGAGGGCGTCGGCGACCGGACGCTGCGAGACGCCGCCACCGAGATTTCCCGCGTGCTCCAGCCGATCAAATTCGAACGCGAGGGCCGCCAGGCCCAGGGCGGCTCGAAAACCGCCGACGCCGACCTCGTACGCGCCGAACTGAACGACAGCGACGTCACCTACGAAGAACTCAATCGCACCCTCGAGTTCGTCGAGGATCTTCGTATCGAACTCGACCGGCGTGTCACTGCCCATCTCGACCGGAAACACAGGGGGTGGCAGTCGGACCTCACCGACCTCTCGGACGACGAAATTCCGCTCCGAGACCCGTCTCAGCCGGCCGAAGACGAGTTGACCGAGTGGGCGAGATCCGAGGGCTACAGCGACGCCGAGTGGGTTCGCGCCGAATCCGTCGGCGCCGTCGTCGCCCGCATTCTCAACGAAGCCGAAGACGAAGATCGGACGCGCGCCGCCCCCGCCGCGGGCCGCGTCCTCGGCGAATGGTATCGCTGCGATCACACCGAGTACTTCCGCGAAATCGAACTCGAGCGTACCTGGGACGACACCGAACCCGGCGACTCGTGGCGTCGCGCCTACAACGCCCGTCTCGCCTTGCACAACTGCGTCCCGAGCGATGCCATCGGCGAGCGCCTCGCCTCGTTCGGCGGCGGCGTCCTGATGAGCGCCACCCTCGAGCCGATGGACGCCTTCACCGAGGTGACCGGGCTCGAGTACCTTGCACGCGAGGACGACCGCCCGGTCGTCGAACGTCGCTACGGGCTGCACTTTCCCGCGGAAAACCGCGAGAGCTTCGCCGTCGCCGCACCGAAGTTTACCTACGATAATCGGGGGCAGCCGGGCGACGAGAATCGAACCCGAACCCACTACGCCAACGCGGTCGCGAAGATCGGCCGCCTGCCGGGGAACGTCCTCGTCGGCATGCCAAGCTATTCGGAAGCAAAGTGGATCGCCGGCGCACTCGAGGACCACCTCTCGAAACCGATCTTGCTCGACGCCTCGAGCGACGACGAGGCGACGGAGTCGCTCAAAAGCGAGTTCTTCGCGGGCGAGGGGAAAGTGCTCGTGACGAGTTTGCGAGGGACACTCACGGAGGGCGTCGACTACAGCGGCGACCGCCTCTCCGCCGCGGTCGTCTGTGGCGTTCCACTCGTCAACACCGCGAGCCCGCGCACGAAGGCGGTTCGGCGGGCCTACGACGACGAGTTCGGCGACGGCTTTACCTACGCGCTGACGATCCCCGCCGTTCGCAAGGCCCGCCAGGCAATCGGTCGCGTGATTCGCAGTCCGGAGGATGTCGGCGTGCGTGTCCTGCTCGACGAACGCTACGCACGCGAAAGCTGGGATTCTGTGCGTCCGTATCTGCCCGACGACGGCGAGTTCCAGACCGTGAGTCCGGACATGCTCGAGATGGGACTGGACCGGTTTCGGTCGACACTCGAGTCGGATCAGTCGAGGTCGCCGTCCTCGTAAACTGGACGAGTCGACCGCGTTCGGGACGGAACTGATCTTTTCGACCGAGTACCAATGAACTCGGATTCATGAACGGCTATTCCATCGGGATTGGAAACACGTCGAGGTCACCGTCCTCGTCGATCACGGCGTTTAGTCCGCCACACTCCGCGTCAAACGCGTACGTTTCCGTCGGCCCGTTCTCGACGGACACCGTGATTTCGTAGACGCCGCCGTTCGTGAGCACGTCGGATAGCCAAACGCCTTCTTCGTACGCACCCGCGTCGACCGTTTCAGTCGTTTCCGTTTCGGCACAGACGTCGACAATCGTGACCGACACCGTTCGGACCTCTCCGAGGGATTCGAGCCGGAACGACACGGTATCACCCGTATAACAGTCGTGATCGATGTCACCGACCCCGTCCAGCGGTTCGATCCATCCGATCTCGAGGCCATCGGGAACGATTGCGATGGCGTGTCTGTAACACGACCGGTCAGGCCAGACGACCTCTCGATCCGGTTCGTTCTCGATCTGGATAGTCGCCCGCAGCTCCGTCGACCCAAACCAGCCCGATTCGACCGACTGAAACGCCTGCCGCTCGAGGACCCGTTCGCCCGAATCGAGCGCGTACGACTCCGTCAGCGCATCGTCGTGGTCGATATCCACGGAGACCGTGACGTCTTCGTCCCGTTCGTTTTCCACGGCAATCGCCGGCTTCGCGTCCTCAGGACACGGCCCCTCGTCGCCCGGATTGTCGCCGAGTCGCTCGGAGAGCGACAGTGCTGCGGGACCGCAGTCCGCCGGCGCTTCTGTATCAATCGACGGTGACGGGGTGAGTACGTCAGTATTTGAGGACCCACGTTGTAGACATCCGACAACTGGAATCGTAACCCCTGACCCAGCTATCGCGAAAAGATCCCGGCGGTTCATAGTGTAAAATACCGTAACTAATTAGTAAGTCAACCGGTTCCAGTCGATACTCGAGTCAGAGAGTCGATAAGAAAACGACGGCCATCGTCGTGAACGCCTCCCACGGCCGAATGCATGACTAAGCAGCCACTATCGTTTAGGAGAGTGGGTGACAACACCCAGTCGCTTCCAGGTGGAAGCACGTATGTGAGAGGGTGGTTGTGGTAGGGATCGCACTCTCACATACCGCACCTTTCGGTGCAAGTCAATCGTTTGCACGGTGAGTATTTAGGCTTTCTTCGAGCGGCTAAGTGTCAGTTGTGATCTTGAAGTCGGTCTCGAGTCGTGTTGTCGTCGGCCCCTCGAGTTGATGAATCGACCTCGTCGAGGCGAGCATCCAGTCGGCGTTCAAACTCGTCTTCGGAGAGGTCACCGGCTGCGTACTGGCGCTTGAGATCAGCGAACGGGTCCGTCGCATCGACGTCGTCCTTCGCGGACGGATCGCGCTGTGGCGTTTCGACCGGCGGATTCGCCCGGTCCATCCCCGGAACGGAGTAGTCGGCCGCCGACTCGAGGTTGCCGATGAGCGAGAGGTACAGCGGCCAGAGTGTGAGCAGTCCCACGAGGACCATGGGAATGCCGACGCCGAGTAACACCGTCGTCCAGAACAGCATGGCAAGCGACAGCCCCCAGTAGATCACTTCGGCACCGAAGATCGCGAGCAGCCAGAGGCCAAAAAAGCTACTCAGCGAGCCAAGAAGCCACCGCCCGAGGGCACCATCCGGCGTATAGTGTTCGACGAGTGCGTGCCACCTGCGCCACGAGGACTCGTCGGGGCGACGACTGGTCATACCCATAATCATTGTAACTGACACATAATCGTATCGCTGTATCATCATATCAACATGAGTGTTGGAACTCGAGGTTGTCCCCCGGTTTTGGGACTATACGTGATCAGCGGCGACAGCCACACCGCGATGGCGCTTGTCGTCAATCGACTCGATGGAAAACCCCAGTCGCTCGTAGAACGGCCGCACCCCCTCGTCGAATCGCGCGGTGAGTCGTCCCTCCCGCTCGAGGGCGTGTTCGATCAGCGCGCGGCCGAAGCCGCGACCGCGGTGGCTCCGACGAACGCCGATGGCTGCGATGTGTGCGCCGTCGTCGTCTGCGAGTGGCTCGAGGACGATGGTGCCGAGGATGCGTTCGCGCCCGGACGCGGTCGCTGACTCTGCCGAAGCACTCCCGCGGTGATCGCCCGCGACGAATACGTCGCCAGCGTCGAGCCGGGTTTCGACATCGCCCGGCTCGAGCATCGCGGCGTCGAGGATCCGCCGGACCTCGAGGCGGTCGTCGGGCGTTGCAGGACGGACAAAGACGGCCATCTCACGCCTGTCGGTCGACCGTGGCCAACAAGTCGTCGATGTCGGGGCGATCCATGGTCGTTCGGCCGCGGTGACTCGCGGTCAGCGTGAGTTTGGCCTCGCTCGAGTCCTGATCCGGGGCGTCCAGTTCGGTGGCGTCGTCAGATCGAACGTTGAAGACGAGCGCGGCTGGCATCCGCCCGACGAGGTCAAAGTGTTCGCCGAGCGCACCGAGTCGGATCGGCTGGTCGAACGCCTCGCCGGCGACCGCGTCGGGGTCGGCACAGATCGGGAACGGAAGGTCGTAGCGTTCTTGCCACTCTGTGACACGCTCGCGTGGCTCGGGGACAATCGAGACCACCTGACACCCGCGCTCGCGAAATTCGTCGTACCGGTCGGCGACTGCCCGAACCTGGCGGCGACACTGCCCGCAGTGGTGGTCGCGGTGGAGCAAGACGACGACCGCCTCGTAGGCCGGATCCGGCTCCTCCGTCGTTGTCGGATCCGTCGGCTCGACTGGGTCGGCCAACTCCGCAAGTGTGAGCGTGTCCGGACCCGGACCGACGTTCGCCAGTGTGACGCGGGCACCATCAGTCATATGTCTCTGTATCAGTGCCACCGTCAAAACCCTCGAGCTTTCATATCCCACGACCCCGGAACTCGGGATGTCAGGCCGTCTCAGTCGACGCAACCGCCTTTGATCAGTCGCAACACGGTCACGTGCTCGCTTTCGACTGGCTGATCCTCCGGCACCGGTCGCCCGTCGACGAGCACGCTTACCTCGTGGGGACTGAGGTCGACCGCGCGGAGCAACGCGGCGTACGTCGGTCGGCCGTCGGTTCCGTCTGCAACCTCCTCGAGGTCGAACTCGTGGGTCCCCTCGCCTTTGATATCGACGGTGACGTGCATACGCGACGGTTGTGAGGGCGCGGACTTGAGCGCGTCGCTCGGCGTCGTCACGTTCAGTCCATCGGCGACTCGGACGGTCCGACTCCAGCCGGCGAGTCGCGTTCCCGGTTTCGCGCCGCTCGTCGGTGTGCGTACAGCCCCCAGCCGAGTGCGCCCAGTCCGAGCAGGAAGACGACGAAATTGATCAGCCCGCCGACGTAGGGGATCTGCGCAACCAGCGCGCCGGCGACCAGCCCGACGACGAGCGCGAGCCAGCGATTCTCGAGGCCGACCAAACCGAGCAGCCACGCCGCGACGGCGAATCGCCCGTAGACGACGCCGACCCAGACGAGCAGCGCGAACAGGAACGATCCAATGACCGACAGTGGGATGCCGATGACGGTAATCGCGAGCGCAATGAGCGCGATTGGCACACCGATGAGCAACCCTAGCCCGGCCAGTCCGGTCCGAATCGGATCGCTTGCGACACGAGCGGCGACGCCCGCCGAAAAGCGCGGGAAGAGCGCGAGCAACACCACACCGAGGAGCAGGTTTGCCGCGAAAATGTACGCCGAAAACAGCCAGGAGGCCACCGGCTCAATCGACGGTACCACGTCGCCGGTCACACCGAGCGAGGAATCTTCCGTAATTGTGCCCGCGACGGCGTCGGTGTTGCCCTCGAGGTCGCCGCCGTAGCGCAGATCGCCCGCGATTGCTGCGTCGTCACCGAGTCGGATCGTGTCGGCACCGACCTCTGCGTTCGACTCGAGCGTGCCGTCGATAACGATGCTGCCAGCGCCGGCCGAGAGGTCGCCGCCGATAGTCGCGTCCTCGCGGATCTCGAGGCTCCCCGTTGCGGCCTGAAGGTTGCCCTCGACAGTGCCCTCGATGACGACGCTGCCGCCGGCTGCTTCGAAGTCGCCACCGATCTCGCCGCTCTCTGCGACCTGTATCGAGCCCGCGACGGCGCTTGCATCACCCGTGACCGTTCCCTCGACGACGACCGACCCCGCGAACGCCTCGAGGTCGCTGACGGTCTCTCCTTCCTCAACTATCACCGTGCCGCCGGTCTGTGCATCGGTCTGGGCGAGCACCGCAGTCGGAACCAGCGCCAGCGTACAGGCGATGGCGAGCACGACGACGGCGACGATTCGGACCGACCGGGCTCGTGTCTGTAATCGCTTTGGTGTTCGTGTCATCTCACTCACTCTCTCGAGCTACCTCGAGCAGCGAGAAAAAGCTGTCACGCAGGGAGGAGGCGAACTACTCGAGGGGGACGTATCGGCGCTGGCGCTCGGACGTCGGAGCCGGAACCACCTTCGGTCGATTTATTTCCCGGCCCACCCTTGGACCGGTATGAGCGAGGCCGACGCCGAGGCGGCGGAGCCCACACCCGGGAAAACCGAAGTCTGGATCGAAAAGTACCGCCCGCAGCGGCTCGACGAGATCAAGGGCCACGAGAACATCGTCCCGCGCCTGCAACGGTACGTCGAGCAGGACGACTTGCCGCATCTCATGTTTGCAGGCCCAGCCGGAACAGGAAAAACGACGGCTGCACAGGCTATCGCCCGCGAAGTCTACGACGACGACTGGCGCGAGAACTTCCTCGAGCTCAATGCCTCCGATCAGCGCGGCATCGACGTCGTCCGCGACCGGATCAAAGACTTCGCGCGCTCCTCCTTCGGCGGCTACGACCACCGGATCATCTTTCTGGACGAGGCGGACGCGCTCACTTCTGACGCTCAGTCAGCGCTGCGCCGGACGATGGAGCAGTTCTCCAACAACACCCGCTTTATCCTCTCCTGTAACTACTCGAGTCAGATTATCGATCCGATTCAATCTCGCTGTGCGGTGTTCCGATTCACCCAACTTACCGAGACCGCAATCGAGGCGCAGGTGCGCGAAATCGCCGCCGACCAAGATATCGAAGTCACCGACGACGGCGTCGACGCGCTCGTCTACGCGGCAGACGGCGACATGCGCAAGGCGATCAACGCCCTGCAGGCCGCGGCCGTGATGGGCGAAACCGTCGACGAGGAAACCGTCTTCGCGATTACCGCCACCGCGCGCCCGGAGGAGGTCGAGGAGATGGTGACCCACGCCATCGGCGGCGACTTCACCGCCGCCCGCGCCGCACTCGAGGACCTGCTGATGGACCGCGGACTGGCCGGCGGCGACGTGATTGACCAACTCCATCGCTCCGCCTGGGAGTTCGACATCTCCGAGCAAGCCACAGTTCGGCTCCTCGAGCGCCTCGGCGAGGTCGACTACCGGATCACTGAGGGTGCAAACGAGCGCCTGCAACTCGAGGCGCTGCTCGCGTCGCTGGCGCTCGAGGGCGACGGCGAATAGGCTACTCGAACTGCGGGTTTTTCAGCAGGTCGAGGACGACGAATATCGGGAGGGCAAACAAGAGGACGAAAAGCGGGAGGTACGCGAACGAGACGTCTCCGCTGCCGTCGACGAACACCTGCACGATGAGCGTGTACGCGATAATCGCGAGGAACAGTTCTGTGCGGTTCATACCAGAACAAGTTACGATGGATACATGAATTTTCTCAAACACTGCGCTACGTACGTACAACTCGAGTCCCAGCGCCGGCTACACTCGATTTCGGTTCACGCTGATCGCGTCGACCCCGCGGAACGCGAATGCGGTCCCGTCATCGTCTTCGGCGACGCCGATGTCCCAGCCGTGCTGGTCGGCGATTCGCTCGACCAGCCCGAGTTGCACGCCGGCACCATCGGAGGCAGTTAATCGGCCGGGTGTGGGCGCGTCCTGCCGGCCGTCGCCAGTTGCGTTCTCAGTGCCCGTCGGTCGATCACCGGCCACGTAAAAGCCGTCGTCAGTCGCGCCGACGGTGATCGTCGCCGGCGTCTCCTCGTCGGTGTCCGACCTGCCGTCGTCGTCAATCGCAGCGTCAAGCACGTACTCGAATAACTCCCGTAAGTCCGCTCTGTCGGCCTCGAGAATGAGGTCATCCTCTGCAACTAACTGCGCGTTGCCCGTGTCGATATCGGTCCACGCGCGTCGGGCAACGTCCTGCAGCGCAATCGGCTCCGTCTCGTCCGAGGCATCGTCCCACGCGGCGACGGCCTCGAGATCCTCGAGTCGCGCCGCGAGTTGCTCGTGGGCCTCCGCGATCACGGCGAAGTGATCGTTACTGCCCGTCTTGGCGGCCAGTTCACGGTAGTTTCGTGCCGTCGACAGCGGCTGCTCGAGGTCGTCGTCGATCAGATCGGCGACTCGCTCGAGACGGGCGTTCGCGGCGGCGAGTTCGAGTTCTCGTCGCTTGGACTCGGTGATATCGTCGTAGACGAGCAGGCCTTCGCAGTCGGCGGCCGCTGGCGCGTCGGCTGCCTGCTCGAGTGGGATGATCGTCAGCATGAAATCGCGGACCCCCTCAACGGTGTCGCGCTGGTCGAGAATCTGGTACTGCTCGGTCGCAGCCAGCGCGTCGGCGAGCGTTTCGGCTCGCTCCTCGAGGCCGTCGGGGACGACGTACGCCTCGACTGGCTGGCCGCGGACGGCGTCGGGGTCGTCACCGAAGACGGCTTCGACGGCCTCGTTGACATCGCGGATGATGGCCTGGCCGTCGGCGATGTCATAACGCAGCGTCGGTTTGGCGACGTCTTCGACGAGCGTGAGCAACTGGTCGCGTTCGGCTGCGATTCGATCCCGCTCGCTCGCGAGTTGCTCTGCGGCGGCGGCGAACTGCTCGCGTTCGGACTCGAGGCGCTCGACTTCCCGTTCCAGTTGATTGCGAGCGTTGACGACGCCCATCTCGTCCCAGTTGCGCTGGAGAACGGCTGCTGCGGCGTTACAGAGGCCCTGCAAGAGCGCCACGTCCATGTCGTCAAACGCGGCCTCCGTGTCGGCGACGATTCGAATCACGCCGATATCGCCAACCGGGACGCTACACAGCGAGCGAGCACCCTCAATCGGCAGCCGAATATCCGGATGGTCGCGCACGTCGTCGATACGAGTCGGTTCACCCGCCTTGAACGCCGTTCCGAGCGGGCCATCGACGGCAGTGGACTCGAGGGCGTGTCCCGGAACCGCTGGCGACGCAGCGCGCGGGACCAGTTCGCCGAAGTGGACGGTCGAAAGCCAGCAGTGACGAAAGCCGAGAACGCCGACCGCGCCCTCGACGACGCGGCCAAAGAGTAGTTCCCGGTCCCGGCAGTCGACGATTCTGGCAGTCGTCTCGAGCAGCGCGGTCGCCGTTCTGGGATCGGCGCGCATGGCCTGTCGGTCGGTGCCGATGACAGGGGGAGCGCTAGCCGCACCCCCGCCATCGATTGTCTGCTCGGGGTGGGCAACGGACTCCTCGAGTGCGCCAGCGTCGGTGCCTGTGCCGGTGTCGGTTCCTGCGCCGGAATCACCAGCAGCGTCGGCGTCATCGTGACCGCTCTCGTCCGCTCTCTCGGCTGTGTCAGCTGCGTCCGCGGTTGGCTGGGCCTGCTCGTCGTGGTCTACACCCTCGAGACTAGCCTCGACAGTCGCGTCCGAATCCGCCCGCTCGAGCGGCGACTCCGCGGTGGGGCCGCCGATGGCCTCGTTGTGACACACCTTCGAAATCTCGTCTGCGAGGTGGACAACGGCGTCGTCGGTGCCGCGGCGAACGTAGCCGTCGATACCCTCTGCCGAACGCGTGACCGCGGAGGCGTAGGATGCGTCGGTAAAGAGCACGAGCGGCGTCGCCCCGCAGACAGAGACGATCTCGAGGACGCTCATAGAGACCTCCTCGTCTGTAGATTCGTGGATCACGACGCAGTCGGCGTCCGGCGCTAGCTCGCGCAAGCGCTCAGGTGACTGGACTGCTTGAACAGTGGACTCGAGGTCAGGGTCGGTCTGTGCGGTGACGCGTGCGAGTGTCTCAGCCCCGGAACGGGCTGTCCCGTCGGTCGGCGCGACGTAGAGGATCGTTCGTGCGTGTGTGCGTGAGCGAGGTGACGAGTGTGCCATCAGTGATCAGCGGTCGATAGTGGGTTCGGTCGGCAGAGCGACTGGGGGTCCGGTCGGGGCTCGCTGGGATCGCATCCGTTCGGGTGTCCGCCCAGCGAGCAGTCTATACATAGTGTGCTGCAGACCTGCGGTAAAGATTTGCTGGCCGAATCGTCGCATTCGAGGCGAAAATATCAATTGAACATACTTTTGTGCAGCGTATCGGTACGTGTCCCGAGAGTGTCTCTCGTCTGACCATCCCCCATTACAGACAGTATTCGTTTCCGAATGGTGATTTCCGAACCAATCCCCAAGCAGGCAGTCCTGTCGATGACAATCGACCCGGATTCAGGGCGAATTCTCCCGTGGTGAACGTTGCGGAACTGTTTTAGGCGCTGGCTGGCCAACACAGATATAATGACTGAACTGGCGGACGAGTACCGCCTCGAGTACTTCGAGGAGGAAGGATTCGTGCGCACGGAGTGTCCCGAGTGTGGGGCACACTTCTGGACGCGCGACGAGGACCGGGAAACCTGCGGCGAGCCGCCCTGTGAAGAATACGACTTCATCGGGAGCCCCGGGTTCGCAGCGGAATACAGCCTCGAGGAGATGCGCGAGGCGTTCCTCACGTACTTCGAGGACCAGGACCACGACCGAATCGACCCCTACCCCGTCGCGGCGAACCGCTGGCGTGATGACGTCCTGCTGACCCAGGCGTCGATTTATGACTTCCAGCCGCTGGTCACGTCGGGCGAGACGCCGCCGCCAGCGAACCCGCTGACGGTCTCACAGCCCTGTATCCGAATGCAGGACATCGACAACGTCGGCAAGACCGGCCGACACACCATGGCCTTCGAGATGATGGCCCATCACGCGTTTAACACCCGCGAGGACGCCGACGAGGAGTACGCCTACGAGGGCGAGGTCTACTGGAAGGACCGCACCGTCGAACTCTGTGATACGCTGCTCGAGGAGTTGGGCGCAGACATCACCGACGTCACCTACATCGAAGATCCGTGGGTCGGCGGCGGCAACGCCGGCCCCGCAATCGAGGTCATCTACAAGGGCCTCGAGTTGGCGACGCTCGTGTTCATGTGCATGGAGCAAGACCCCGACGGCGACTACGAGATCAAAGGGGACCGCTACTCCTACATGGACACCTACATCGTCGACACCGGCTACGGCTTAGAGCGCTGGACCTGGATGAGCCAGGGCACGCCGACCGTCTACGAGGCGATCTACCCGGAGATGATCGACTTCCTCAAGGACAACGCGGGAATCGAACACACCGACGAGCAGTCCGCCCTCGTTGCCCGCGCAGCCCGCCTCTCAGGGAATCTCGACATCGACGACGTCGACGACGTCGAGGAAGCCCGCGGCGAGATTGCCGACAAACTCGAGGTCTCGGTCGAAGAACTACGCGACCTCGTCGAACCACTCGAGGACATCTACGCCATCGCCGATCACTGCCGGACGCTCGCGTACATGTTCGGCGACGGCATCGTCCCGTCGAACGTCGGCACGGGCTATCTCGCGCGGATGGTGCTCCGACGCACCAAACGCCTCTGCGATAATGTCGGGATCGACGCCCCGCTCGACGAACTCGTCGACATGCAAGCCGAGCGCCTCGAGTACAACAACCGCGATACCATCCGCGACATCGTCCGCACCGAAGTCGAAAAGTATCGTGAAACGCTCGAGCGCGGCGGCCGACGCGTCGAGAGTCTCGCTGAAGAGTACGCAACGAAAGACGAGGCGATTCCGACCAACGAGTTGATCGAACTCTATGACTCCCACGGCATTCAGCCGGATATGGTCGCCGAAATCGCCGATGAGGCGGGAGCCGAGGTTGACGTCCCCGACGACTTCTACAGCCTCGTTGCAGACCGCCACGACACTGTCGAGGCCGCCGAGGCAGCGACGGATGATGACGAAGACGAACGCTTCGAGGACCTCCCCAAAACGGAGCGCCTCTACTACGACGACCAGCAGCGAACCCAGTTCGAGGCCATCGTCCTCGACGTCTTCGAGCGCGAGGAGGGCTACGACATCGTCCTCGATCAGACGATGTTCTACCCCGAAGGTGGTGGCCAGCCTGCCGATACTGGGTCGCTTTCAACCGACGACACTGCCGTCGATGTCACGGATGTCCAGATCGAAGACGGCGTGATCCTCCACCGAACCGACGAGAGCCTCGGCAAAGGCGAGTTCGTCAACGGACAAATCGATGCTGGCCGACGACGCCAACTCATGCGCCATCACACGGCGACGCACATCATCATGCACGCCACCCGCGCCGTCCTCGGCGACCACATCCGCCAGGCCGGTGCCCAGAAGGGCGTCGACTCCTCGAGAATCGACGTTCGCCACTACGACCGAATCTCCCGCGAGCATGTCAAACAGATCGAAGCCGTCGCGAACGACCTCGTGATGGACAACGTCAGCGTCACGCAGGAGTGGCCTGACCGCCACGACGCAGAAGCCGAACACGGCTTCGACCTCTACCAGGGCGGCATCCCGCCGGGTGAACAGATCCGACTCATCCACGTCGCCGAAGACGTCCAGGCCTGCGGTGGCACCCACGTCGCCCGAACCGGCGACATCGGCTCGATCAAGATCCTGAACACCGAACGCGTTCAAGACGGCGTCGAGCGGATCACCTTCGCTGCTGGCGAGGCCGCCCTCGAGTCGACCCAGGATAACGAGGACGCCCTCTACGAGGCCGCTAACAGTCTCGACGTCTCGCCCGAGGACGTTCCCGAGACCGCAGAACGCTTCTTCGAGGAGTGGAAGGCTCGAGGAAAGGAGATCGACGACCTCACCGAACAGCTCGCCGAAGCCCGCGCCAGCGGCGGTGGCGGCGCTGAGGAGATCGACATTGGTGACGCAGTCGCTGTCGTCGACCGCATCGACGCGGATATGGACGAACTCCGGGCGACTGCAACCGCCATCAGCGATGAAGGCAAGATCGCTGTCCTCGGAACCGGCCAAAGCGGTGCCCAATTCGTTGTCTCCGTCCCCGACGGCGTCGGCGTCAACGCTGGTGAGGTCGTCGGCGAACTCGCCGCCAAAGTCGGCGGCGGCGGTGGCGGCCCGCCGGACTTCGCACAGGGCGGCGGCCCCAACGACGAGGATCTGGACGACGCACTCGAGGACGCCCCCAATGTGTTGCGCCAGATACTCGACGCCTAACCCGTCTCAGTTCGGATTTGTAGTCAGCGTGAAAACGACGCGAACGACCCTCGAGTGGAAACCAGGGGGTTGCAAAACGGACAGATTTTCTCGAGTCGCCGGTAGCGGGCATGCTGACCACCTCGAGTGGAAACAGTGGTCGGGAATCAGTGACAGTCTTACGGTGTGACGCCGACAGTGAGCAACGTCCCAAACTCACGGTAGCGTTCGACCATCGCTTCGCGAGTGTCCCAGTCCTCGAGTGGGAATTCGGCTGCGGCCGGGATCGTGATCTCGCGGTCGGGGATGGTATCCTGTTCAGCGACGTGGAGGCCGGCTTCGCGGAAGGCCTCGCGATACTCAGTTCGGTCCCAGCGAGTCATTTCGATCTCGATGAACTCCTGCCACTCGTGAGAGTGGACGTTCTCCTCGTAGTAGTTGACCGCACAGTAGAACGTGCCGCCGGGGCGGAGGATCCGGGCAATTTCCTCGAGCGTGTGTTCGGGGTCTGCGGCGTAGTAGAACGCCTCCATCGACCAGACGTGATCAATTGAGTTGTCGGCAAAGGGCAGTGCGTCGAAGTCGCCGACGACGTAGCCGACGTTTGGGTCATCCGTGTAGCTGGCTGCATTGCGGGCCATTTCCGGCGAGCCATCCAGACCATACAGTCGGCCGGCGTCGTTTGTGTCTCGAAGCGCACGCCCGGCGTAGCCGCTGCCACAGCCAAGGTCGAGGACGGTTTCTCCCGGTTCGACCGGCATGCGCGCGAGTGCGTGTTTCGCGGTATGCCAGTGGCGCTCTTCCATCCCTTTATCGCGTCCGCTCGTCGCCCACTCGTCGAATTCTGCGCGTACGCTCATACGGAGATGTCGGTCTCAGCGGCCAAAGTCGGTTCGGCTTCCGACTCGAGGAGGGTGTGTCCGCGCGCCAGCGGAGAAACAGATGCCGGCAAACTAGAGCGACCGACAGGCTCTTTAGGATAGCCTAAAAAGAAGTAGCTGAGAGGTTTAGGTCGGCCGAAATACCGTGGGCATCGGTCTCGGTCGAACGGACAGCTACCGCTGTCTGGCCCTCTCTCCCGTTTTCTCGAAAATAATCGGAAGGTATATGTGTTTTAGGTCGGCCTAAAACAAGTATGCAACAGCGAAACAGCGATCACACGAATCGATTCGGCCGCCGACCATTCCTCGCCAGCGCAGGGCTTTCTGCAGCGGGCCTCGCTGCCCTTGCAGGCTGTCTTGGCGATGATGACAGCGGCAACGGGAACGGCGACGAAGACGCTAGCGGCAACGGCAGCGACGACGGCAACGGCGGAGGGTCCAACGCAGCAGGATCGGTTGCCGCTGCCGAACCACTCGCGAGTCCAGTCGACTCGAGTGGCGTTTCCTGGGACGATCTCGGCGATCTCGAGGGTGAGATCACGGTCTACTCGGGCCGAACACGCGACCAGATCGACCTGGTGTTCGAAGAACTCGAGAACGAGTACGACGGTTTCGAGATTCTCCGCGATTACGACGACAACGACGTTCAGGTCAACCAGATCCAACAGGAGGGAGAGGCGACGCCGGCAGACGTCTTCTATTCCCAGGACCCGGGCGCACTCGGTGCCGTTCACGACATGGGCCTCGTTCAGCAGCTTCCGGAAGACATCGTCGATACCGTCCCCGAAAGTTACCGCGAACCCGACGGCTACTGGACTGGGGTCAGCGGCCGGGTTCGGTCCGTCTTTTATAACGAGGATCGACTGGATGAGACGCCGTTCGACAGCTGGGACGAGTTGCCAACGGATATCTTCGAGTACGCGACCGATGATCGATTCGAGGGCATCATCTCGACGCGGCCAAACTCCGGGACGTTCCGCGGGTTCGTCCAGGCAATGGTCGACCTCGAGGGCGAAGACGCGACGCGACAGTGGGTCAGCGACTTTATGGAACAGGATCCAGATCTGTTCCCGAGCGGGAGCGACCAGGCTGCAGCCGTCGAACGAGGCGGTGACGACGACCCGATTATCGGTCTCGGCAACAGCTACTACGCCGCCCGCCTTGTCAACGAGGACCCCGACTCGCCGATCCGTGTGACGTTCACTGAAGGCGACGCAGGCGCCCTGTTCAGCGTCGCTGGTATCGCCGTGACAAACGAAGTCGATGACCCCGAACTCGTCGCCGAGTTCGCACGCCACCTCCTCGCCGTGGAAGGCCAAGAGTTCATGATGGACGACAACGGCGAGTTCCCAGTCGTCGACGGCGTCGACTACGTTGGCCCGCTGCCTGGCCCTGACGAGCTCAACTCGCCGACGTACGACCTCAGCGAGTTCGACATGGATCTCCAGGAAGCCAACGAGGTGCTGGAAGACGAAGGCATGATGCCACTCTAAGTACCGTCGCGGCTGACAAGTGGACACAAATTGGGTCGACAGTCGGACCGCAAGAACTCGAGTCGTTCCCGCTGGCATCACTCGACCCACACCTTTTTATTCCGATCACCGACACTGGTGTCCCGATTCGAGGGACCAATCAGGAGGTTCAAGAGAATCGAGAGCCGACCGATTCCTAGAAGCGCCGGTTCGATTGCCTTACCATCTACGATGAAATCACTCAAAAACGCCATCGACAACGCGCAGCCTGTCGACGCGGTTACGGAGCGACTCGAGCGCGCCGATCCCTGGGTGGTCGCTTTGGGCGGCGCAAGCGCGTTCGTCGCGTTCTTGGTCGTGTTGCCGATGTTCTGGCTGCTCTGGCAGGCGTCGACAGTTGAACTCTCTCGGTCGGTTGATCTTCTTCTCTCGCCAGAGACCGCACGAATTACAGTCAACAGCATCGGGCTGATGGGGTTCGTCACGCTGTTTTCGATCCTGCTTGGCGTCCCACTTGCCGTCTTGACCACTCGGACCGATCTTCCGTATCCCCGGTTCTGGACGGTCGTCGCCGCGCTCCCGCTCGTGATACCGAGCTACATCGGCGCGATTGCGTTTACCGGCATGTTCGGCTCGGGCGGCCAAGTCGACTCACTTCTGGGGATGTCGATTCCGCGCGTCGACGGCCTCTCCGGCGCGATTTTCATTATCACGCTGTACACCTACCCGTACGTCTTCTTGACGACTCGAGCAGCGCTCCTGTCGATGGACAGCTCGCTGGCTGACGCCGCACGAACGCTCAACGCCGGCCCGTTCGAAGCATTCCGGCGCGTAACCTTCCCACAGATCAGGCCAGGGATCGCAGCCGGTGCGTTGCTCGCCGGTCTCTACGCAATTTCCGATTTCGGAACGCCAGCGTTCATGCAAGCGAGCGTCTTTACGAGCATGATCTACTGGGAGTTCAGTAGTTTCGCCGTCGAGTACGCCGCGTTACTTGCCTTACAACTGATCGCAATCGTCGCCATCGTCCTCGTCATCGAAGCCGGAATCGGAAGTGACGAGGATGCAAGCGGCGGCGTCGGTGCACGCGCAGGAAGTACGATCCGACTCGGCTACTGGAAGTGGCCAGCAATGGGGTTCGTCTCGGCAATCGGCGCTCTCACACTCGTTGTCCCAGTTGCGATCTTTACGAACTGGTTGATTCACAGCCAAGGCGATCCCATTCCATCCCTCGAGTTCCACTGGGAGTTCGCGTACAATTCGGTCCGGCTCGCGTTGCTGGCCGCGCTGATCGCCTGCCTGTTCGCGATTCCAGTCGCATACTACTCCGGCCGAGCGAACTCTCTCGTCTCGCGTATCCTCGAGCGAGCGACCTACATCGGCTTTGCCGTCCCGGGAATCGTCATCGGGCTCGCGCTGGTGTTTCTTGGCACCCGAACGCTGCCCTCGCTGTACCGCCAAGGCGTGTGGCTGCTCGTGTTTGCGTACGTCGTTCGATTCCTGCCACAGGCGGTCGGGACCGTCCGCTCGTCCGTGCTCCAGGTTGATGACAAGACAATCGAGGCCTCCCGCACATTGAACGCTGGCCGAATCGAGACGTTCCGCCGCGTGACCCTGCCGGCTATCATGCCGGGTTTGGTCGCCGGGGGCGTCCTCGTGTTCCTGACAACGATGAAGGAACTGCCAGTGACGCTCATGCTCCAACCCGTCGGGATGGATACGCTCGTGTCGATTATCTGGGACGCACAGGATGCACTGGCCTATCGGTACGCCGCTATCCCATCGCTCATCTTGATCCTCATTTCAGGGTTCTCGATGCTCGTCTTGCTCCGACAGGAAGGCGGGAAGATCAGTTAGTATGGACCCCACTGACACGACACATCCGCACTATTAAGTCGATTCCAAGAGTTGTTGACGCCACCATGGAGTACACGCTCGAGATTGACGAGACGCCGGAAACGATTGCAGGCGGGACAGGAATCCTCTTGCTCCATCCGAGTACAGGCGAAACAGATCGCATCGATACCGACTTTCTGAAAGTCGATACGGATCACTTCCTCGTCGTCTCCACGCGAACCACTGCCCGCGAAGTCAAACAAAAACTCGAGTACTACGACGTCGACGAAGAGCGCGCCGAAATTCTGGATACGCTCTCAATCGAACGCGGCTACTCCCGACGCAAAACCGACACCGTCCACTACGTCGCCGCCCCCGACGACATCGACGGCATCGTCGAACACATCGAGGGCTTTCTGAGCGAACACGACGGCAAACTCCGCATTAGCTTCGACTCCGTCACCGAACTCGCCTACTACGCCGGCGACGACGATGCACTCGAGGCCGTCGAACGAATTCTCAACCTGCTCGAGGAGTACGACGCCGTTGGCCTCTTCCACCTCTCGGAAGACCCACACGACGATGCAGTTGTCGACGCGTTCCGTGAGCAGTTTGCTGGGATTATCGACCTCGACGAAGACGGCAGTGTCGACGCCGACTTCTAAGTCCGCTTCGACGACACTCCTGAGCGATGCCAACAGTATACGACAAACTCGTTCGCGACCGTATTCCAGCGATCATCGAAGCAACCGACGAGCAGCCAGTAACACACACCGTTGAGAACGAAGAGTACGCAGACCGACTCGCAGCGAAACTCTGCGAAGAAGCCGCCGAGTTCGACGAGGACCGAACGCTCGAGGAACTAGCAGACGTTCTCGAGGTCATCAACGCGATACTCGCACATCGAGACATCGACCGAACCGAACTCGAGCGCGCTCGTCGAGAGAAACGGGCCGAGCGCGGCGGGTTCGAAGAGGGGATCGTCCTCGAGCGAGTTGACGAACAGTAATTCCGTCGTCTTATTCTGCGAGTGAGTCGAACGTTTTCTCCGCCCACTGAACGGCGTAGGCTGGGCCATGCTCGACATACGCCTCGGTGTCGAGCGCCGCAAACGGAGCCGGTAACTCGAGTGCGTGTTTGAGCCCCGAACAGGCGAGTTCGGTCGCATCCGCAAACGACGTTTCGCCGCGTGCAACCGCCCGCGGGAGCCCAGAGATCCGATCCTCGAGACGTGTGCCGGCGTCCTGCCAGGCATCGGCGAGGTCGGGATGGGTGCCGTGCCACGTCGCGAATTCGTCGCGCGTTTGCAGACCAACCCACCCATCGAACAGCGCTGCCGCGACCTGATAGGTGTCGTTCGGATCAAGCGCAACCGCCTTATCGAGCTCGCGATACTGGTCCTCGAAGAAGCCAATGAAGTGCTCGGGCACCTCGAGTCCGAGTTCGACGAGTGCCTCGGCGAGCAAGAAGTTCAAAAACGATTCTGGCGTCCCCTCGACGCGGGGTTTGACCAGCACGACTGGTGGCGTCGTCTGGCGCGTCCAGGCGATGCTACCGTCCCCTGGCATGCCTATCGTGAGATCCGAGCCGACGTAGCGCTCGAGGAGCGTCGGTGAAGCATCTGGCAGCCACGACGACGGATAGCTCGCCGGCTCGAGTGCCTCGACGACGAGCCCGAGGCCCTCCGCGCGGGCGGGTGCGAGTGTTTCAAAGTCCCGGTCACAGTCGAGTACCATCGCGTCGGGTGCATACTCATCCCGAACGGCCGCGACGGCACTCGAGCAGTCTCGTTCGCTGAACATCAGGCGAAGACGTTCTGGAAGACGAGCAGGACCGACAGGAGTGCTGAGACAGCGACCGTTGCGAGAACGATCTTGGTTGCAGTGCTCATACTCGAGGGCAATCACTGCCGTCGCTTAAATCCATCTGTCTCCCCCGCTCGTCCGGCCTCGAGAGTCGAGAAAAAGCGCTACGCGTCGTCGCCGTCGCCATCGCGCCAGGAGTCAGGGACGTCGATCACGTATCGGCCATCCTCTTGCAGCGAAATAATGTACTCCTCGCGGTTATACAGTTCCATCAGGTTGAGTTCGTACTGTCCAGGGCGAACGATCTTGATGCTCTCGAACTGCTGGTTGAGTTCCTCCCGAAGATCCTCAATCGATGGCTCGTCGCCGGTCGGTTCGCTCACGACGCGGCCGTGTTCCGGTGGCGTATCGGTTGCGTCGGCCGTCGGGTCGGAATCGGGCTGTGTCGCTTCGGCAGTGTCAGCCCCACCGGTTTGAGACTGAGCCACCGACGAAATCTCAGCCGTCGATGCAGACTCGGCTGGCGACGGCTGCTCAGTCTGGTCTTGAGCGTCTGTCCCAGCGTGATCGCCACTCGAGTGTGAGTGAACCGGAAGTTCGTTCTCGGAGACAACGCCGCTTCGCGCATCCGCCTGCGCGGAGTTTTCGCTGTCTGCGTACGTCGTCGTCGGCTGTGCCTTCGAGTTGGAACTCGAGTCCACAGAGTGTGAGGATGACGTCTCCGATTGAGTGGCCGACTCGGACGGAGCCGTCGGGCCAGCCTGCTCGCTCGAGTCTGTCTCGGAACGCTTACTCGAGTCAGGCGTGGATCGGCGGTCTTCTGGCCGGCGTGCGGTCTCCGGCCACTCCGAGAACGCCTCCATTTCGTCTGGAGCGTCATCGGGAAGCGATTCCGGAGTCGCGGTTTGTGGCCACGCATGGTCGTCGCCATCTGCTTCGTGGGACGACTTACGTCCTGCCGGCTGCGTGGGTTCATCTGCTGCAGGCTGGGACGAATCGGCTCCCCCCGACTGAGAGGCGGCGTCTGCTGCAGACTGGGACGCATCCGCTGTTGCAGACTGCGTTTCGGTCGCTGGAGATTGATCGGCCTCCGACGATGCGGCCCCCTCAGCCCACGTCTCGTCTGCTCGAGTTGGCGTGTCTGTCGCCGGGTCGGTTCCACTCGAACTCGAGGAGGTCGCCTCGGTCGTCTCATCCGACGACACCCAATCACGAACCGTCTCCGCAGCACGAGCGGTCACGCTCTCGCGTTCAGTGGCGGGTGCGGAGTCATCCGCCGCGGCGTCGGCCGTGCCGGGTCCTGTTGAGTCCGCGTCACCGGGGTCGGATGTGGCTGCACTCGAACTCGAGGGAGCGGGTTCGTTCGATGCCGAACTCGAACTTGCACTCGAGGGCGTAAACTGGAACTTGTTCCCGCCACAGTCGGGACAGCCCGACAGCATCTCCTTGGAGCCGTCAGGGAACGTCCGACCACAGTTCGTACATTGGTGTGGCATGAGTAGATCAGTCCCGGGAGACGAGCGCGCTGATCAGCGTTTCGTCCTTGTGAAGCGTTTCGATCTGATTTGCTGGTCCGATGACCGTGAGTTTTGCATCTGCTTCCTCACTTCCCATGATCCGGCCGAGCAGGGACGAATCGCGCGAGTCTGATTTGGGATACGTTTCGATTTCGATCCCGTTGAACTCGTCCGGGCTGATTTCGGCCATCGTCACCTCGATGAGGCGGCTTTCCTCGTCGGGCGTCAGCCCCTCCTCGAGGATGACGATGTTGCCATCGTGGACGCCATCGAGGATCATGCGGATCTTCTCCATCGAGGCCATTCCTTGCATCCGCTCGCCGCTGATCAGATCGATCTGGACACCGTTTTCGGGCGACTCAGAGTCATCGTTGGTTGCTTGTGGCATCGGAAATCACCCGAAGTAGTCCGCGATGTTATCGTAGACTTCGTCCATGTTATCGCCTTCTTTGGCCGACAGCGGGACCGTCTTATGCTGTGGGAAGGCGTCTTCGATACGTTTGACGCTCGCGTCGTCGAGATCGATCTTGTTCGCGAAGATAAGAACAGGAAGATCACGAGATTCGATAATCCCGATCAGCATGGTATTAACCTGTGTGATCGGATCTTCTGCGCTATCTAAGACGTAGATCACGCCATCGACGTCTTCGCGCAACCAGTGCATCGCTTCGGCGACACCTTCGGTTGCTTCTCGAGAGCGACGGATCGCGTCGTCTTCGTCCATTTCGTCGGTGAACTCTTCGTAGTCGACTTTCGTCGTCACACCCGGCGTGTCGACGATGTCGATTGTCACCGTGCTTCCGTCGCGTTCGATTTCGACGTTTTCTTTTCTACGTGCGCGACGCGTTTCGTGTGGAACGTGACTTTCCGTTCCGACGGCGTCACCAGTCCAGTCACGTGCAATACGGTTCGCGAGGGTCGTCTTACCAGCGTTCGGCGGACCATAGATACCAATACGTTTGGGTTCCTGTTCTGAGAACAGGCGGTCCGTAACCCGAGAGACACTATCTTTGAGTTCTGTGAACAATCCCATCTGTAAGGGCCTCCAGCACCGCGGGGTGCATCTGCGCGTACTACTGACTGAATTCACTTAAGCTTATGTCTGTCCTATCGACTCACCAATAAGAGTGAACTACCAGACGAGAAAGTAGCACGGAAGTGGTCCAGTTATAGATATATCTATCGACCGATATATCACCAATCGCTGTTGCTGCGAGACCCCCACCCCTTCGTTTCGAGTGGAACTACAGAAGGGAGTGGGTCCCAGTCGATACTCGAGTCGGTGAGTGAACACCCGTGTTTCCCCTCGAACCGGATGCAGCGGTGTTCTCGAACGGGAATTCAGCAATAGCGATAAGTCTAGTAACTCGAGACGCTCTAGAGAGCTATTCTAGTAGGAACTAGTAACAATAATACACTCCTCTAGTAAACTATTCTATTTGCTAGGAGTGCGGATACTGTTTCTTGCCTACCCACCTAAACCTTCCCGTTCTAGATGCCATCGCTACCCCCCGCCCTCCTGTTTCCACGTTCCACTCGAAACAAAGGGGTGGGGGGTTCCCACCCCTGTATTGATTACCACGACACGAGGTAACACACTCCATAACCTCTCGAGTCTGAATCACTCTCTGGAACCTGATACGTTTTGCCGGGGTCAGTCTGATCGTGAATTCGAGACGCTACATTCTACCCAGCACTGCAACACTCTCGGAGTGATGGGAGAAATCGGTCCTGAAATGAAGGGAAGAATTTAATACGTCCGTCTTCCTTTGTTTCGTTTGCATCAACTGGACCCGAACCAGGCTCGGACGCTCGTAGATGGTGCTGTTTGGCCCATCTATGCACGATAATTCCTGTTCTGGGTTCGGGATTCCACCTGAAACCAAGGGGTGCGTGTACGAGGAATGTCAGACGACGATACGGAACCGACACAGTCAGAGACAGACGAGATCGACAATAGCGATGGGTTTTCAGCAGATCTCGAGGGAACTGATCTCGGCGGCGACGAACCCAAGCAGGGATTGTTCGACGATCTTCTGAGTGGCGAGCCAATCTTTGAGAACAAGGAGGTTCTCAGACCGTCCTATACGCCACACGAACTCCCCCACCGCAGCGATCAGATTAACAAGATGGCAACGATCCTCGTTGCCGCGCTTCGTGGTGAGACCCCGTCGAATATCCTTATCTACGGGAAAACTGGAACCGGCAAGACCGCCAGTGCGAAGTTCGTCAGCAAGGAACTCGAGAGCACGTCCAAGAAGTACAGCGTCCCCTGTGACGTCGAGTACATCAACTGTGAAGTGACCGATACCCAGTATCGCGTCCTCGCACAGCTCGCAAACAAGTTTATCGAGAAGAACAAAGCCCGTATCGACGACCAGATCGACTCACTCGAGACGCTTCGTGATGCACTCGAGGAGTACGACGCTGATCTCGAGGAGCAAGCGGACCTCGAGATCGATCCCGAGGTGTTCGAATCCACTTCCGAGTCGTCCACCCCTGGCGTTTCAACTGGACCCGACAAAACGCAGACAGAGAGCGATTCTCCAGGCGAAACAGAGGGGTCTGAATCGGGCGAGGATCCGACTAATTCCGAGGCAATCGATACCGGAGCGGAGTCCGTTGACTCGGACCCCACCGCTTCGACTGCACCCGACGCGGCCGACCATCCACTCGAGTCGACGCCGTTTGACTCTCGTGAGGAAATCGACGACCGGATCGAGTCGCTCGAGGATGACAAGGACTCGTTCGAGGACGTGCCGATGACCGGCTGGCCGACCGACCGCGTCTACAGCGTCTTCTTTGACGCCGTCGATTACGACGAGCGCGTTGTCGTCATCATGCTCGACGAAATCGATAAACTCGTCGAGAAAAGCGGCGACGACACGCTGTATAACCTTTCACGGATGAACTCTGAACTCGAGAACTCGCGCGTCTCGATCATCGGTATCTCGAACGACCTGAAGTTCACGGACTTTCTCGATCCGCGCGTCAAGTCCTCGTTGGGTGAAGAGGAGATCGTCTTCCCGCCATACGACGCGAATCAGTTGCGAGACATCTTAGAGCACCGCTCTGAGGTCGCGTTCAAAGGGAACGCACTCTCGGATGACGTGATTCCATTGTGTGCGGCGTTTGCCGCTCAGGAACACGGCGACGCTCGTCGTGCACTCGATCTGTTGCGGACTGCTGGTGAACTCGCAGAGCGCTCGCAGGCTGAGACGATCATCGAAGAACACGTCCGCGAGGCCCAGGACAAGATCGAACTTGACCGCGTCGTCGAAGTCGTGCGTACCCTTCCCACGCAGTCGAAACTCGTCCTCTTCTCGATCATCTTACTCGAGAAAAACGGCGTACACAGCATTAACACGGGCGAGGTGTTCAACATCTACAAGCGACTCTGTGAGGAGATCGACGCTGATGTGCTCACCCAGCGACGGGTGACGGATCTGATTAGCGAACTCGATATGCTGGGGATCGTCAACGCTGTCGTCGTCTCGAAGGGACGGTACGGCCGCACCAAAGAGATCAGTCTCTCGGTGCCAATCGACGAGACCGAAGCCGTGTTGCTCTCGGATTCGCGCCTCTCGGATATCGACGATGTCCAGCCGTTCGTTCAGGCGCGATTCGAGAACTGATCGCAGCAATTTCTGTTCATGGCCCCCTGTTTCGGGTGGACCGGCAGCGAAGGACCGATACGTCTCGGCGCGCGTGATACGATATGCAGCGACGAGCGGTTCTCGTCTCGAGCGTCGCCCTCACTGGACTCGCGGGCTGTCTCTTCCAGAATGAAGACGGCAGTGGCCACGAGGCTCGAGACCTCGAGGGAGATATCGATGGCTACGAATCCGGTGACCTCGAGATCGTCATCGACGGCGAGGCCGTCGACCTGAACGCTGACCGATTTCAGTCCGAACACGCGGAGAACGTTTCGCTTGATTTTCACTTTCACGAGGGCGACGACCGGTGGTATATGGACCGGGACCGCGTGACGTTCGCGGAGGGCATCGACCTGTTGCCACTCTTCGAGTACGACCGACTCGAGGGCGCGGATGTCATCACCTACGATGGGACGGTCTATGACGGCCGCGATGACGACACCGACCTGTCGTTCGAGCGCAACGGCGAGGACGTCGATCCGACAACGACGGAGCTACACGACGGGGATGATCTCCTGCTCGAGATTTTGGCGACCGAATAATGTGGGCTGTGCCGGACAGGATGAGAGCTATCGGTCTCGAGTTCGGCCCGCGGCAACGGCGAGTCCAACGCTTGCACTGGCACCGACGCCGGCGACGCCGGTCGCGCCGAGGGTGCTGGCTGACAGCCCGGCGGGGTTCAACCCGTCAAACGCAGACGCTGGAACGTCGATTACGGGTGCTGGAGCGGCCATTCCAGCAAAGAAGTCCTCGAAGGCCAGTCGGACGTGCCCGAGCCATGGGATGCGGAACGAGGCCTTGCCGGTGACCCACTCCGGTCTGACGACGTCGCTGACGTGGCCCCGATGCTGGTCGTAGCCGCTGTTGGCGTCGCCTTTCGTGATGAAGCCGGCGTGGGTTGCGGGACAGGTGCTGACTTGCTCACAGGTCGTGTCTCCAATGATATCCTCGTCTGCCCGTTCGACCCAGTCGTCGCCCTCATCGACCCAGAAGTGGGCACGATGGATCACCGGTGTCTGGAACTCGCTGCCGTCGGGTTGGAAGATGATGACATCACCATCCTGTCCGAACTTGTCGTGGCCGTCGCTGTTATCCATTGGCACGACGCCGGTGCCGTCGATGGGATCGTCACCCACGAAGCGCTCGTTGTCGACGACAAAGATGAGATCGCCACGCTCCATGTTCGGTTGCATGCTTCCGCTTTCGACAGCGACCAGTGGGGGCCAGACGCCACTGATTCCGAACAACAGGAGGCCGACCACAGCGACGATGGCGACGCTACTCAAAATATCTCGCGTGATGGCGACTCGTTCGTCACTGGTGTTGAGAAACCAGCGAACGTAGCCATCGTCTGCGACCGTCACATCGTCCGCTGTATTGGCGTCGTCCGGTGGCTGCCGAGTCGACTGGTCCTCTTGGCCAGACCAGTCGTCGTCATCGTCAACCCTGCCGGCATCGGGCCCGCTCATTGTCCGTCCTTTGCCGGGGGCGAAAATCAACCTTCTGCTCATGCTCACGGTTTTGCACTCGCGCCCGAGCCCGCGCCATCGCTATTCTTTTTGCCACCCTCACGAATGCGATTCGTGTGCCGCTCGAGGACCACGCCCGAATTGTCAGTGAACTCACTAGCCGCGGCTACAACGCCGAACGCGAAGCCGTGACGCAACTCGCTGCCACAGACCAGCCCGCGGCTGTCCTCGAGTTCCTCCTCGAGGACCTGCCGGCTGATGCACTGGTTGTTCGCTCTGCTCACGTCGAATCGGCGCGCTCGGCCCTCGAGACCGACGCAGCCGCGGCGAACCCGGATCCTGCCGCTCCCGACTCCGCCGCACAGACTGACTCCACCCCCTCTGTTTCGACTGGAACGACCCAGCCCACGGCGAGTGGCTCTGGGGCTGAAACTCCAGTCGAAACCGAGGGGTCTCAGCCCATCGAGCGGAGCGTCGATCACGACCTGCGCGACCTCGAGATTGCAGGCGATATGACCGGCCAGAGTACCGGCACGGGCGAGTATTCGGATTTTGTGACCGTCTTTCGGGACCGCCTCGAGCGACTCGGATCGAAGCTTCGCGGGCGGATCAATCACCGGCCGGCGACGGCGATTCAGAGCATGCCGGGCGGGAGCGAGGTCGCGATGGTCGGGTTGGTCAACGACGTTCGCTCGACGGCCAGCGGTCACTGGCTGGTCGAACTCGAGGATGCCACTGGAACCTTCCCGTGGCTTGTGATGAAAGATCGGGAGTACGCCGATCTGGTCAACGAACTGCTCTGTGATGAGGCGCTGGCGATGGAAGGGACACTGTCTGATGATGCCGGCATCGCGTTCGTCGATTCGATGTACTTCCCGGACGTGCCCCGAACACACGAGCCATCAACGGCTGATCGCCACGTCCAGGCCGCACTGATCAGCGACGTCCACGTCGGCAGCGACGAGTTCATGGCCGATGCCTGGAACGACTTTGCCGACTGGCTTCATACTGAGCAAGCCAAACACGTCGAATACCTGCTCCTCGCTGGCGATATGGTCGAAGGCGTCGGCGTCTACCCGGATCAGGACGACGAACTCGAGATTATCGACATCTACGAACAGTACGAGGCGTTCAACGAACGGCTCAAGCAGGTGCCAGGCGATCTCGACATCGTCATGATTCCGGGCAACCACGACGCGGTTCGACTGGCCGAACCTCAACCTGGATTCGACGAGAGACTGCGGGGGATTATGTCCGCCCACGACCCACAGATCGTGAGCAATCCCTCGACGGTCACGCTCGAGGGCGTCTCCGTCCTGATGTATCACGGGGTTTCACTGGACGAGGTCATCGCAGAACTTCCTGAGGAGAAAGCGAACTATGACGAGCCACACAAGGCGATGTACCAACTCTTGAAAAAGCGCCACGTCGCCCCGCAGTTTGGTGGTCACACCCGACTGGCACCCGAGGAGAAAGACTATCTCGTCATCGATGAGGTGCCCGACATTTTCCACACGGGCCACGTTCACAAACTCGGCTTTGGCAAGTATCACAACGTGCTCGCGATCAACTCGGGCTGTTGGCAGTCACAGACGGATTTCCAGAAGAGCGTCAACATCGATCCTGACGCAGGCTTTGCGCCAATCGTCGACCTCGATACGCTCGATGTCACAGTTCAGAAGTTCAGTTGAGAGCCGCCTCGAGTTCAGGATGGAGCCTGCTCACGCCTCGACCGTCGCTTCGAATTCGTCTCCAGTCAGCGAAATCGTCAGTTCGTCGACGACGGCGCGGTACTGCTTGCAGTGATTGCCATCGGGTCGAATCTGTGGCTCTGACTCGACGAGTCCGGCGTCCGTGAGATCGTTCAGCCGGCGGTAGATCGTCACCTTCGATCCCGGACAGCGATCCGTCAACTCTCGAGCGGTCGCTGGGTCCTCGCGAAGCACCGCGAAGATTTCTTGGACGTACTCGTCCCCAAGCAGGGTCAGTGCCGCCTCGACATCGATATCGATGTTCGCCTCGAGGTTCTGTTGTCGGTAATGCTGTCGTGCCATATATCCCTCTATATCGGGGGTTCTATTCAGTAGTTTCATGAAACTATGCATACAATCGATACTACTATAGTATCAGTACTACGTATACTATCTACAATGACAGGTGACACGGAGCTTCGGCCAATCGTCGAGGTCCATATCGCCCCGCTTGGGTACGAGTACGACCGAATTTGCCAGCCTGTCCTCGAATACGGCGCTGATTTGTTGTATCTGCTCGAGGACGACGACGGCGAGGCGGTTCCGTATCACGACCAACTGATCGAGGAACTTTCCGATCACGGTGTGGCGGTCCACGTCCGCGAAATCGACCTGGGCGATATGTACGATGTCCTCGGCGAGATTACGACCATCGTCGACGAGTACCGCGAGGATATCGTCCGCGTCAATGTCTCGAGTGGGCCGAAACTGGCTGATATTGGTGCGGCGCTTGCCTGCATGGCGACGGACGCGAACGGCTACTACGTCCACCCTGAGGAACGAGCGCATCCGGTCACTGACACGCCACGAACGGCAGGGATGACGGTCGCCGAACAGTTACCATCCTATCCACTCGAGACGCCGACAGCGGATCAGGTCCGCATTCTGAACTTCATCGAGAACAAGGATACAGCGTCTTACACGCCGAAAAAGAGCGATCTAATCGACTTCGCTGAAGAAAACGATCTCACCTTTATGACGAAATCCCAACCGGCCAACGACAAGGCGAAATTCGCCCTGTTGAACAACCGAATCATCGACCCGCTGCTCGAAATCGGCTATATTGACGTCGAATCGGTTGGGCGGACCAAGCAAGTGCTCCTCACCGAGACGGGAGAGAACGCGCTGCGGGCGTTTCGACACAAACTGTAGGAGTCGGGACCCTACCTCGAGGGCTCGAGTCGAAATCGAACCGTCTGGGCACCGTTGAATCGCGGCCCCAGTCCCTGTCGTTCGAAGCCGAGGTCTTCCGCGGCACCGATGATTGCGTCCGTCTCCGGAGAAACGAGCACCTCGACGGCCATCGATTCGCGTTCGGCGAATCGGACTGGTTCGCCAAGCAGTCGCTTGCAGGCGTCCCCGGTTCCATCGAGTTGTGTGATGTGTACCGTTTCTTCGCGCGCGTCAAAACTGATGAATCCCAGCAGGTCTTCGGGATTCGAGCCATCGTACTGTGAGTTTTCGATATCGGCGTTCGGGTCGTGGGTGCCGTCCTCGGCGACGCGAACTGTCCGGTCGTGGACGAGATTTCGCATCACATCAGTTGGAGAATCAGCAATGGCCGCGAGCGCATCAGCGTCGGCCTCGAGGGCATCCCGTACGTTCATTGTTCTATGCTATGTACTCCCATAACAATAAATCTCGCCCGCGAATGGCACTCTGCAACACGCAATGGGACACAGTTATTTGCACGCTCTGGTAACGACGGTGTATGAGCCACGCCACCGGTATGCGATCTGCGTGTGAGGTGTCAGCATGCGAGTTGTAGCTAAATTCGGCGGAACCAGTCTTGGCAGCGGTGACCGAATCGACCGCGCTGCAGATTCCGTCGCTGCAGCCGTCGAAGACGGCCACGAAATCGCCGTCGTCGCCAGCGCAATGGGATCGACCACGGACGACTTACTCGAGGACATCACCTTCGAGACTGACGAAATGGACCGCGCCCAGATCGTCAGTATGGGCGAGCGAACGTCCGTACGGATGCTCAAAGCCGCCCTCGCATCGCGGGGCATCGAGGCTCGCTTCCTCGAGCCTGGCAGCGAGGGCTGGCCGGTGATCACCGACGAGTACGGCGAGGTCGACGTCGAAGAAACACAGGCACGTGCACTCGCGCTCGCCGAGGAGATGGACGGCGTCGTTCCGGTCCTGACAGGCTTCCTCGCGGAAGGGCCGGACGGATCGATCACGACGCTCGGCCGCGGCGGGAGTGATACGACGGCCGTGATGATGGGCAAGTATATGGACGCTGACGAGGTCGTCATCGTGACCGACGTCGAAGGAGTCATGACCGGCGACCCGAACGTCGTCGAAGGCGCTCGCAACGTCGGCGAGATTTCGGTTGATGAACTCCGAAACCTTTCGTTCCGCGGTGCTGAGGTCGTTGCACCTTCTGCACTGTCGTACAAGGAAGGCCCGCTCGACGTTCGTGTCGTCCACTACCAACACGGCGACTTGCTCGACGGCGGGACGAGCATCGAAGGCGAGTTCAAGAATCTGGTCGACCTGCGCGAGCGCCCACTGGCCTGCCTGACTGTTGCCGGTCGCGCAATCCGCAACGAACCCGGTATCTTCCAGCATCTCTCGGAAGCACTCGGCGAGAGCGACGTCAACATCGACGCCGTCGCCAGCGGCATGGACACGATCACGTTCTACATCGACGAGTCCGAAGCCGAACGCGCCGAAAACATCCTCCACCGCGAGGTTATCGCCCGCGACGAACTCTCGAGTGTGACGGTCGACTCACCTACCGCTGTTATCCGCGTAACGGGTGGCGAACTGCCCAATCAGCCGGGAATCATCAACGAGATCGTCAAGCCAATCGCCGACGAGCGCATCCACCTGCAGGATGTCGTTACGAGCGCAACCAGCGTCGCCCTGTTCGTCGAGTGGGACGACCGCGAGAAGACCCTCGAGTTAACACAGGACCTGTTCTAACCGCCTGCTCGAGGCCGGATTCTCGAGCGTTGACCGTGTTCGTGCACAACGAATTTTTGGTTGCATCCCGTTAGAGACGCCATGGGCCGACTTCAAGCGACTGTCCGACGACTCGGAACGCAGTGTCCACACTGTGCGTCTGCACGAACCGTCGGCGTTCCGGCGACGACTGGATTGCGCCACTGTTTCGGCTGCGGGGAGCGTTTCACCGATAGCGAAATCTGAACCGGTTGCAGAACAGACTCCGCTTTTTTGACCGCCAAAACGCAGCCGTACTCGCCTCTCCGGAACTGTCCGATTTCAGCCGAATCTTGCCGTTAGAGACCACATTCCGTCACTCAATTTCAACTATCCCGGCGGCGTGGCGGGTGTATGGTCAGCTACAAATCGAAATCCGTCGAGCGTATCTCTTTGCCCTCGAGGGAGGAACGCGAGCGCAACTTACAGCAGGCCCAGTACAACGTCTTCAATCTCCCCGCTGATGCGGTGTTTATTGACTTACTGACCGACAGCGGGACGGGTGCAATGAGCGACGAGCAGTGGGCCGCACTCTTGCGAGGCGACGAAGCCTACGCCGGCTCACAGAGCTTCGAGCGCCTCGAGTCGGCAGTGTCTGACGTGATGGGCTTCGAGCACGTTATCCCGGCCCATCAGGGCCGAGGGGCGGAGAACGTCCTCTACGGCACGCTTCTCGGCGACACCCCCGATGCCGTGGTTCCGAACAACACCCACTTCGATACCACTCGCGCCCACGTCGCAAATCAGGGCGCAGCGCCGGTCGACTGTCCGGTACCTGACGCACACGACCCGGACGCCGACGAGCCGTTCAAGGGAAACACCTCGCTCGAGGAGCTTCGGGCGGTCGTCGACGATGTTGGGGCCGATCAGGTTCCGCTGGTGATCCAGACGATCACGAACAACTCGGCGGCGGGCCAGCCGGTGAGCGTCGACAACACCCGCCGGGTGCGCGAGTTCGCCGAGGAAATTGACGCGACGTTCGTCATCGATGCCTGTCGGTTCGCCGAGAACGCGTACTTCGTCCACCAGCGCGAGGACGAGTTTTCGGACGCCACAATCGAGGAAATCGCGCGCGAGCAACTCGGCTACGCCGACGCCATCGTCATGAGCGGGAAGAAAGACGGCCTGGTCAACACCGGCGGCTTCGTCGCGACCAACGATCCCGACCTGTTCGACCGCTGCAAGCAGCGAGCGATCCTCTACGAGGGCTTTCCGACCTACGGCGGGATGGCCGGGCGCGACCTCGCCGCGATGGCCGTCGGCCTGCGCGAAGCCGTCACGGAAACGTACGTCGCCGACCGCGTCGAACAGGTCCGAACGTTCGGCTCGCTGCTCGCCGACGTCGGCGCGCCGGTCTACACCCCGACCGGCGGCCACGCAGTCTATCTCGACGCTGCTGAAGCGCTCCCCCATCTCGAGGCGACGGCATTTCCGGGCCAAGCGCTGGTCTGTGCGCTCTACCGCGAAGGCGGCGTTCGCGGCGTCGAACTCGGGAGTTTCGCGTTTCCGGACACGGATCGGCCGGAACTGGTTCGTCTCGCCGTGCCGCGACGAACGTATCACCGCGAGCACTTCGAACACGTCGCTGAGACGGTCAAGACTGTCCTCGAGAACAGTGGGGCGATCTCGGGCCTCGAGATCGCGACCGATCCGGCGATTCCGGAGTTGCGTCACTTTACGGCGGGACTCGAGCCGGTGTCGCCCTGAGACGGAGTGGAGTAGGAAGCCGTTAGCGACTCGAGACGACAGCGCGTGCGCGGTCGCGAATCGATGGGTCCGGCTCGGGTTCTGAACGACTTTGGAGCCGTCGGGCTGCGGTTCGGACGCCGTGTTTCGCCGATTCGGAGCCAGCGAGGCTGATCGCCCAGTCGGGAACCTGCGATTCGATTTCGGCTCGCTTCTGTTCTTTCATTTGGCTGTACTGACGAAGCAGCAAGCCGACGCCGATGAACATACCGGCGTCGAGCAGTTCTCGGCGAAACCGCTCTTGGTCGTTGCGTACCGCGATGGCCTTGACGAGCGAGAGGCCGCCAATCGCGAGGTAGAGTTTTGAACTTCTCGATGGGTCGCCGCTGAGTAACCGTCCGAGTGCCATGCGACGCGACGTACCACGCTCGGTACCTTAAAACTGTAACGCGAAGTCGCGTGTGAGGTGGTTTACCCTTCGAATTTGGTGAGAATGACGCAAACCGTTCACTCACGCTCGCCTGCCGTTTCGTTTGCTGGCTCACTCTCATTTGACTCGGTTTCGTCGTCGCTGGTCGCTTCAACCGTTGTCTCGGCATCTGGGTCATCCGGATCGGGTGGGTCCGGTGGAGTCACGTCCGCCCACTCGTCGCCGAACTCGGCGTCCCACTCCTCGAGCCACCCGGGGAGGTGGCCACTGAGGTCGTCGTAGTCTGCGGTGACGGTCTGTTGGGGCTCCTCACCCACGCGGTCGAAGGCGTCCGGTAACTCGACGTATGGCTCCTCAACGGCGGGATACTGGGCGTTTCGCAGGGCGAGTTCTGCCTGGGCCGTCTCCGAGAGCAGAAAGTCGATGAACTCGTACGCGACGTCTGGCCGCGGCGTCGTCTCGAAGACGGCCACACCCTCAGTCAACTGGAAGTGTTGGCCTTCGAGTCCGGTCGTCTGATGCCGACTCAGGTCGCGGCCGTCCGCGGCTGCTCTGACGGGGTCCGTCGAGTAGGAGACGAGCATCGGGCGCTCTGCGGCGAGATACGTCCAGTAGGCATCCATCCAGTTCTCGTGAACCTCGAGGCCGTTCTCTGTCAGTCCGTGCCAGTATTCGAGGAAGTCCGTGCCGTATTCGACAATCGTCCACAGCAAGAAGCCGAGTCCGGAGGGAGACGTCCGTGGGTCCTGTGCGAGTAACGCATCGGCGTACTCCTCCTCGAGCAGTGCCTCGAAGGTTGTCGGTGGGGCCTCGAGTTCGTCTTCGTCGAAGACGAGCGAGAGATACCTTGTCCCGACCGGCAGAACTCTGTTCGCGGGATCATCGAACGCGAGGTCGCCTCGAAGCCGCTGGTCGTACTCGAGCTGGTCGCGGTCGATACTCTCAAAGAGTGCGCCAGCGCCGAGTGCGTCATCGACGCGGACGAGGTCGCCCGCGGTCAGCCCGAGATAGAGGTCCGCACCAAGGCTGGCCTCGAGTTCGCCGCGGCGGATGAAGTGATCGATACCGGCTTCGGGGACGCGCCAGCGAATCTCTGTGTCGTATTCCTCCTCAAAAGTTTCTTTGAGCCACGCGCCGGCGGAGGCGTCGCCGGTGACCATCGACGGATCGGTTGCAACACGCAGGGCGTCATCCATGCTTCCGTTGCTGGTGTCTTCCTCCGGGTCGTCGCTCTCCTCGCGAGTAAAACAGCCTGCGAGGCCGGCGACGCAGACGCTCGAGCCTGCGCCGACGCGCCTGAGGAACGACCGTCGTCTCATTGTACCCACATTCTCCCGCGATGGCTTAAGACCGATGCTGATCTGTTGGTGGGAACAATTTTACGCCTCCAATGACTGTCTTCTGTCGATGTCGAACGAGCGTGGGACGCGGACGACGGACCAGTCTCCTCCGAGTGAGACGGCGGCACAACCGACAGCGCCACCAGAACACACCCAGTCGGGGCGAACTCGTCGATACGTCCTCGCTGGGATCGTCCTCACGCTGGGACTTCTCACGGGGGCCATCTTGCTCGAGGTTCTCAGTACGATCTTGCTCGCGTTGACGGTTGCATACGTCCTCTTGCCCGTCCAGCGGTGGTTCGTCCGGCGTGGCCTCTCTGAGTGGATGGGCGCTGTCGCCGCGACGATGATCGGCTTTGCCAGTGCGCTCGTCGTCTTTTCGCCGATCATTGGTACCCTCTACTTTCGACTCGAGGAGATCATCGCACTGATCGAAGGACTGCCCGAGGAGATTCCGATTTCGGTGGCTGCCTTCGATATGACCTACGTCGTCGATGTCGCGGAGATGCAGGGGCTTGCCATCGACACCGTGAGCAGTATTGGGGCCTCACTCGCCCTCGCGTTGCCCGTGCTTGCGATCAAGTTTGCGCTGTTCGTCATCCTGCTGTTCGCGCTGTTGCTAAAGGGTGATGCCGCCGGCCGGGCCGCAATCGCGCCGGTACCCCACGACTACCGGGACATCGTCTACGCACTCGCACGACGCGCTCGAGAGACGTTGTATGCGATTTATGTTTTGCAACTGGCGACGTCCGTGGCGACGCTTGCGCTTGGTTATCCGCTGTTCTGGGCGCTTGGCTACGAGATGGCCTTTACGCTCGCAATGATCGCTGCCATCTTGCAGTTCGTGCCGATCATCGGTCCGAGTTTGTTGATCGTCCCGATTGCAGTCTATCACATCGCTGCGGGCGAACTCGCCGCGGCAGTGCTGGTCGGCGTCCTTGGCATTTCGCTCATCGCCTGGTTCCCCGACATTTTCGTCCGACCGCGACTTGCCCAGCGCTCGGCCGGCTTAGCTGGCAGCCTCTACTTTGTCGGCTTTACCGGCGGCCTCTTTACGCTCGGTGCAATCGGCATCGTCGTTGGCCCGCTGATCGTCGCTGTCTTCGTCGAAGCCGTTGACCTCCTCGCCGACGAGGTCAACGGCGACGTCACGCTCGAGGCGCTGGCTGAGGACGCACTCGAAGGTGGATCAGCATCTTCCGATGCTGAGACAGACACTGGTGATCCCGACGCATCCCCGCCCGACCCGCCGCTCGCTGACGATTAACCACAGAGTAGTCGCCACACCTATTTTTTCACGGTGCTCGTCGTGAGTCCGGCTATGGTGACTGGCAGAACCCTCGTTCACGCGCTCGTCGGTGCACTCGTCGGCGTCGTCCTCTCGTTCATCCCGTTTTCGACCGTCATCGGTGGCGCAGTCGCGGGCTTTCTCGAGGGGCCGGATAGTCGTGATGGCACCGTCGCCGGCGCGCTTGCCGGCGCGATCACGTTCGTACCGATCCTCGGCGGTGTGTTCCTCGTCGCGGCGGTGCTCGGACTCGGTGTCAGCGTCGCCGCGATTCCACTCGAGGGGGGTGCACTCGCGCTGATCGTGATGGGATTCCTCTCGATGATCGTCTTGCTCTACACCGTCGGGTTGGCGCTGCTCGGCGGCTACCTCGGCGCGTACCTCGCAGGACAGTATCCCGATCAGTACGCCCGAACACGTGGCTCGCTCGGAGCCGACTCTCGCGCATCGTCTGGACACCACTCGAGGCCGGAGTCGTGGACCGCTCACGAACACTCTCCACGCGCCCGTGACCGCGAGCGCACGGCCAACCGAGATCGATGGCGGAGCGACGACGCTCGAGCACAGCCTCGAGACCCTCGTTCGCGGGCGGACGACCAGCCCAGGGCTGACCGCCCAGATAGCACAACGGAGACGTTTCAGCCGGACCCGAACGACCGACTCGAGCCGGAGCGCTGGCTCGAGACTGACGAGGTGAACGAAGCAACTGACGCGACCACGAACACGGACGCGGACGCACAATCGGATGCGGATACAGAGACGGAGCGAAACCACGAGACGGAACGCGACCGCGAGTAGCGCACCAGAATTGTTTCGACCGAACGGACAGCGCTCACTCGTACCGAAGCGCGTCTATCGGATCGGTTCGCGCGGCCTGCCAGGCGGGATACAGCCCGGAGGCGACGCCGACGAGGATGCCGACGGCAATCGCGAGTGCGACGTACTCGTAGGGATAGACTAGCGGCAACTCGATGTACCACGCGCCCAAATAGCCGACGGCAAGTCCCAGCACAGTCCCGAGTACCGCACCGATTGCCCCGAGGATCACGGCTTCCGTCAGGAACAGTCCGAGGACGTCGCGATTCTGCGCGCCAACGGCTTTCATAATCCCGATCTCACGCGTGCGCTCGGTCACCGAGACCAGCATGATGTTTGCAATGCCAATCGAGCCGACGACCAGCGAGATCGCCGCGATGCCGACGATGAAGTTCTGCAGTAACCCCAGTATATCCTCGAGTTGCTGAAGCAGTTCAGTACTCGTCTGCAGCGTCATCTCGAGATCATCACCCAGCAACTCGCCTGCATCGGAGTCGTCGCTCTCGAGATAGGCAACTGCGCGCTCTCGAGCGGCGTCGATGTCGTCCTCGTCGGCAGAGTCGGCCTGGACGACGATGGCGAGAAAGAGCGCATCGTCGTTGTCTGTATCGTCGGCTGCTGCTGTGTCATCGCCGTTTTCCGCAGCGTCGTCATCGCCGTCCGCCCCGTCATCGTCGCCTGGAACAGGGACCATGTCACCGCCCGCCTCGGTGTAGAAGGGGTCGGTGGGCACGTACACCCGCGGCGATGGCTCGAAGCCTTCGAACGGGCTCAGCCCCTCCGAACTCTCGGTGATCCCGACCACCGTGACGGTCGTCGTCTCGCCACCCTGGAGCGCAATCGTCAATTCGTCGTCGACGGAGACGTTCTCCTCGAACTGCTCGGCGACGGCCGGGTTGATCACCGCCTCCTGTTCGCCCTGCTCAAACTGGCGACCCTCCTCGAGCGTCCCCTCCCTGATATAGGGCGGCCCGGCAGCGACGAGCGCGTCGCTCTGCGGGGAAATTTCGTCTTCGAAGATGAGCGCCTGCGTGGACAACGGCATGTAGCCGTAGGCCGCGTCGATATCGGCCTCCCCGTCGAGCGTCTCGAGATCACGTTCGCTTACCACTGGCTGTGCGCCCGCGAGCGGACCGCCTTCGGTATCTGGATCGGACGCCCAGCCGTAGACGTTGCGCTGGTCGTCCGGGCTGATATCGCCGATGACGCCCGCTTGCAGGCTCGCACCGAGCGTGACGAAGGCGATGACGGCGGCGATGCCGATCACGACGCCAAGTGTCGTCAGCGCCGAGCGCAGTTTGTGTCCGCGGATCGACCGCCAGGCCAGCCCCAGCAACTCGAGTGGCCCCATTACTTTCCACCCGTCTCCGGCGGGTCGTCGTCTGTCGCCGAGTCGCTCTTCGGTGCTGTCGATTCCCCGCCGTCGAGCGACTCGATCCGCTCGAGTTGTCCATCGAGCACGTGGACGATTCGTTCTGCCCGTTCGGCGACGTGGCGTTCGTGAGTGACAACGACCATCGTCGTTCCGGCGTCGTGAAACTCCGCGAAGAGATCGAGGACGTCCGATTCGGTCTCGGTGTCGAGATTGCCCGAGGGCTCGTCGGCCAGCACGATTGCGGGGTCGTTCACCAGCGCGCGAGCGAGTGCCACCCGCTGGCGTTGGCCACCGGACAACTCGTTTGGCATGTGGTCCGTCCGATCACCTAATCCGACGCGCTCGAGTAACTCTCGCGCCCGCTCGTGGCGCTCACCACGGTCGATTCCCTGAAACAACTGGGGGAGTGCAACGTTCTCGAGGGCGTTTAGTCGCGGCATCAGATTGAACGTCTGGAAGACGAACCCAACCGTCGTCCCACGCAGTCGGGTCCGCTCGCGGTCGCTCAACTGGGCCACGTCCGCGCCGTCGACGACGACGGTACCCTCCGTGGGCGTATCCAGACAGCCCACGAGGTTCATCAGCGTCGACTTCCCGGAGCCGCTCGGCCCCATAATCGCCGTATACGAGCCGCGTGGAATCTCGAGCGAGACGCCATCCAGCGCGTGAACCGGCTCGCCGAGCTGGTAGGTCTTGCGCACGTTCTCGAGGGTAACTGCGCTTCCCGTTCCCGCCGACTCCGCAGTTGACGCGGGTTCCGCCGCTGGCCCCGACTGCCCGCCTGCACCCGATGTCATAGGTGGTCGACCACGGAGACGGGGAAAAAGGTTCGCCGAGCAGCGTCGATGGGTCGTCTGCGCTCTATCGGCGGATCGTATCCACAAACTCGAGCCAGCGCTCGTGATCCTCGAGCGTTGCCGAGCGTGCCTCGGACCCGAACCGGCCGCGCCGGAGACTCTGAAGGGCGTTCGCGGCGCGGTCGATGCCGGCGATGGCCTCGACGATTTCGTCGCCCTCCTCGCGGTCGATTGGTGCCGACTCGAGGCGCTGGACGAGGCGTTTGCGCTCTGCCGTGAGTTCCTTGCGCGTCTCGTGTAGCAGCGGTTTCGCGTCGTCCGGAATCCCCTCCACCTTGCGGGTCTCGATGAGGAACTCCTCGAGTGGGAGCTCGTCGTCGCCGACGGTGATCGTCTCGGGGAGTTCCTGCCCGATAGTCGCACTCTGGCGGTTGGCCCGCTCGAGGAGGGACCGTCGTTCGGCGGTGTCCATACCGGCGGCAATGAATGTGAGCGAAAAATCAGTTGCGGTTGCTCGAGGGGACGCGGCGTCGTGCCCGTCCTGATTCTTACCACCGCGCCCTGGCTTCGATGACGAGTCCGACGAAGCCGACGAGAAAGCCACCAAGTGCGATGAGGAGGCCGAGTACGAAGAGGTCGGGATTCGCCGGCTCACTGCCGATATACGTGACGAACCCACCGAACAGCACTGTGAGAACGGCGATTCGGTGCAGAAACGATTCGGTCATCTATCCTAGGTTCGTCTCACTGATCAATCGAATCTCTCGTCGTGGCGAATATTGCGTCGGGGGCGACCGAGAGATACACCTTTTTCCCGTCGCCCCGCACCCGTTGGAGTATGAAGACGGCAGGCGGCACCGACGCCGCGAAGCGACGAGCGGGCGAACGCGCAGCCGAAGAGGTCGACAACGGCGACGTCGTCGGGCTTGGAACCGGGTCAACGACCGCCTACGCCATCGACGCCATCGGGGAGGCTGTCAGCGACGGCCTCGAGGTACAGGGTATCCCCACCTCATTCCAGTCGCGCCAGCGCGCGCTCGAGGCGAGCATCCCGCTGACTGATCTCGATGCAGTCGAAACGGTCGATCTCGCAATCGACGGCGCGGATCAGGTCGTCGACGATCCAGATGCGAGCGGCTACGGCGCGCTGATCAAAGGCGGCGGCGCGGCGCACACGCGCGAGAAGCTTGTTGATGCAGCCGCGGAGCGATTCGTTGTCGTCGCCGATCCCTCGAAACTCGCCGACCGACTCGAGCGCTCGGTGCCGGTGGAAGTCATCCCCGACGCCCACACCGTCGTCGCCGACCGCGTGCAGGATCTGGGCGGCGAGCCGACGCTGCGCGATGCTGAACACAAGGACGGCCCCATCGTGACCGACAACGGGAATCTGGTGCTCGACTGCGCGTTCGGGCCGATTTCGGATCCGAACGAACTTGCAACGCAGCTATCGCGGATTCCAGGCGTCCTCGAGCACGGGCTGTTCGTCGACTGCGCGGACGTGACCTACGTCGGCCTCGAGGAGGGTGTCGAGACTCGAGTGTACTGATTATCCTTCAAGCGGCTCAGTTTCTCCGCCGTCGTCCGTCGGCGCATCCACCCGCCCGACGAATAGTCCGAGAATCACGTACAGCACGCCGATGACTCGAGCGACCGGCACCACCCATGGCTTCACCTCGAGGTCGGTCGGGTTCTCGTAGGCGATGGCGAGGCCGTACGCGAGCATCTGCTGGGGAATCGCCGCGAGCATGAAGCCGAGGAGGGTAAGCGGTGCACGCAACGGTTTTGGGAACTGCCCGCGGAGCGCGAACGTACAGAACGCCAGCCCCTCGAGTCGTGCGATTGGAATTGTTATCGACCGTAATTGCCCGTCGTCGGGATTCTCGAATGCGGCCTGTTCGGTCGCGTTGACGATTTTATCGGGGACGAGAACGTACAGTAGTCCGAAGCCAACCGCGAGTGCGCGTTTCATCGGTACAACAGGTACGACCCCACGGACTAAAAAACTCGAGCCCCACGTTCTGCCAGCCGTGTTTCGACGGCGACAGGGATGGACACCTTTTCAATGACCTCGTTCTATTCTCCCCTAGAGACGATTCGATGCCCGAGACATCCGACAGGAAAGACGATCACATCCGCATCATCGAGGAGGAAGACGTCGAGACGACCGGCGCGGGATTCGCCGATATCGACCTCGTTCACGAGGCACTGCCGGAGATCCACCGCGACGAAATCGACACGACGACCACACTGTTCGGCCAGGAACTGGCTGCCCCCATCGTCATCGAGAGCATGACCGGCGGCCACCCGAACACGACGAAAATCAATCGCGCGCTCGCTGAAGCCGCCCAGGAGACCAACATTGCGATGGGCGTCGGGAGCCAGCGCGCCGGAATCGAACTCGAGGACGAGGCCTTACTCGAGTCCTATACCGTCGTCCGTGACGTGGCCCCCGATGCCTTCCTCTATGGAAACGTCGGCGCAGCACAGTTGCTCGAGTACGACGTCGACGATGTCGAGCAAGCCGTCGAGATGATCGACGCGGACGCGATGGCAATTCACCTCAACTTCTTACAGGAGGCCGTCCAGCCGGAAGGTGATATCGACGCGCGTGGCTGTCTCGAGGCGATTGAACACGTTGCAGCCGACCTCTCGGTGCCGGTACTCGTCAAGGAGACGGGTAACGGCATCTCGCGGGAAACAGCCGAGCGACTCGCTGACGCTGGTGTCGACGCAATTGACGTCGCTGGCCAGGGTGGGACGACGTGGTCCGGAATCGAGTCCTACCGAGCGGCCGCCGTCGGTGCAGACCGACAGGAAGCAATCGGCCAACTGTTTCGCGCGTGGGGCGTCCCAACCGCTGTCAGCACGGCTGAAGCGGCGTCCGCTCACGAGACAGTCATCGCGAGCGGTGGCGTTCGCTCCGGGCTAGACATCGCGAAGGCAATCGCCCTCGGCGCACAGGCAGGCGGCCTCGCGAAACCGTTCCTCCGACCGGCAGGGCAGGGAACGGACGCAGTCGTCGATCTGATCGAAACGCTCGCACTCGAGTTACGAACGGCGATGTTCGTCACTGGGTCGGCATCGGTTGCGGATCTCCAAGAGGCAGAATATGTCGTTTGCGGGCGGACGAACGAGTATCTCGAGCAGCGATAGGGACGATGGGTTCAGGCCTGTTCGGGACTCGCCAGTTCCTCGAGAACGGAAGACGTACGGAACACTCTCGGTATGCTATCTTTTCGCATGCAGTAATCAGACCATACCTGTCGGTATGGACTGTAGCGTCGATAAAACGGTTGTCAGCTGGCGTTCCTTACAGGTCGCGGGGCTGGACCGTCTTCCGGTCGTTTGCTTCGGCGCGTCGGGCTGCGTCTTCGAGGAGTTCGTCGACTTCCTCGTCGAGTGCGTCGTAGAAGTCCGAGGCAACGTTTTTGTCATCGAGCGCTTCCTTCACGGCGGCTTTGACGATAAGGTCTGCCATACGATGTCTTTGTTCCTCTTTCCCTCATATAAATTCTTTGGTTGTAGTACGATATATGGGGTCCTCAGGGGTTGATTCGTCCGTTTCGATGGCTGTTCTCACCGGAAAGTATATGTCGGATGAATCTCGCTCAGTCGTTTCACCCGTGTTCGGGCAACGAATGGGCCTCGCGCGCGGTTCGGGCGCTCTCGCTCGTGCTTTCTCTTTCTCGCAGTCGGTCGACGGATTCGAGTGGTCACGTCACCCACCTCGAGTATGCGCGAACTTCTCGAGGCCGTCGCTGACGGCTCACTTTCGCCGGCACAGGCTGAGGCCGAACTCAACGGCTACGTCACGGGTGAGGCGGGCCGATTCGACGCGGCTCGCCAGCAGCGCCGCGGCATCCCCGAAGCGATCCTCGCCGAGGGAAAATCGGTCGCACAGGTGGTCGAACTCGCTGCAACCGCACTCGAGACGACGGATCGAGCACTCATTACACGTGCTTCGGACGAGCAGATTGACGCCCTCGAGTCCCACTCGGAGTCAACGGCAACGACGCTCGAGCGTCGTGGAACCACGGTTCTGATGCAAACACCGGACTACGAACAGCTCTCGCTCGAGGCGACAGTCGGAATCGTCACTGCGGGGACCGTTGATGGGCCGGTTGCGGACGAAGCGGAGGCGGTCTGTGCGGATGCGGGTGCGACGATTGACCGAGTCGACGACGTCGGCGTTGCTGCACTTGATCGCACGCTCGATCAGGTTGAGCGCTTTCGCGAGGCGGACGTCTTGATCGTCGCTGCCGGGCGAGAGGGTGCACTCCCGACGGTCATCGCGGGCCTCGTCGATACGCCAGTGATCGGTGTCCCGGTCTCGAGTGGGTACGGTTACGGTGGCGACGGCGAGGCCGCCCTTGCGGGAATGCTCCAGTCCTGTACCGTCCTCTCGGTGGTCAACATCGACGCCGGATTCGTCGCTGGCGCACAGGCTGCGCTACTCGCTCGCACGGTTTCCAACGCCCGATCCGATGGACCATAACAGCAAAAATAATCTTCTGATATCAACAATACCTTACTGCGTTTGGCCAAGTCTTTTTAACAACTCGACTGCAAGAGCCATATACCGGCTGCTGCCGGTGTGTCCAATGCCCACCTGTGACCACTGCGATGCCCACGTTTCCGAGCGCTTTGCACGCGTCTTCGCCGACGAGTACGGCGACATCCACGCCTGCGTGAGTTGCTCGGCAAACGCCGGCATCTCCGAAGCCGCGAGAAAACGTGCTCGTGGCTCGTAACCCCACCTGAGAATCGCGACTGATGACCACCCAGGACCCCTGCGGACGAGTCGCTTTTTACAGCCGTGTTCGTACCGTTGGCTATGGCTGACGAGCACATCGTCTACATCCTCGAGTGTGCCGATGGAACGTTTTACACCGGCTATACGACTGACCTCGAGCGGCGAGTCCGCGAGCACAACGCAGGCGAGGGGGCGAAGTACACGCGCGGGCGCACGCCAGTCGAGGTTCGTCATCACGAACGCTATGAGACACAATCAGCAGCGATGTCTCGCGAGTACGAGGTCAAACAGTTCACACGCGCGAAGAAGGAAGAATTGCTCGAGGAACGTCTCGAGAGGGACTAACGCGCGCAATTAGTCGTCAACAGTCGTTCGCGGCGAGGTCACGTTGGGTTCGATGAACGCATACTCGGCAAGCATTCGCCCGAGCTTTCGCGTTCGATCCTCGAGAGCGTCCTCAGTGAACGCACGGCCGTCGATAGCGTCGGGGTCGTCGACGAACTTGCTCGAGGCGCTGCGGATGCCGACCTGGTGGGGGAGCACCCAGCCGTGGACGCCACGGACCGTGATTCGAAGGTGGTCGAGCGTCGAGCCGTAGCTGCCGCCGCCGGCGGTCGCGAGCAGGCCGACAGTCGTGTCTTCGTACTCGTCCCAGCCGCAGTAGTCGTGGAAGTTCTTCAGCGCACCCGAGTAGGAGCCGTGATAGACGGGCGTCCCGAGGGCGACGGCGTCGGCCTCGCGCATGAGCTGTTTGACTTCTGCCCCGTCGCCTTGCCCGTCGATATCCGGATTGTAGACCGGCAGATCGTACTCGCCCAAATCGAGGAGCGAGGCCTCTGCACCGGCTTCCGAAGCCGCCTCGAGTGTGTACTTGAGTGCGGTTCGCGTGTAACTCGTCTCGCGGAGACTGCCGTTGACTGCGAGAACGGAGGGCGACTGACTCATGGCTCGAACTAGTGTCTCTATCGATAAATCTCCGCCGTCTTGGATAGTCGGTTCGTACTGCAGCGCTCGGTTTTTGCGCGGACGCTGCCAGTCGGCGTCGGTTTTTTCGAGGGGGACAGTGATGGTAACGTATGGAGACGATCCGTTTCGGTACCGATGGCTGGCGGGCGACGCTCGATGAGTTTACTGCACCCCGTGTCCGGATGGTCGGACAGGCCGTGGCGACGTACCTGACCGACGAGGGCCACGACGCGCCCGTCGTCGTTGGCTACGACGCCCGGAAAACGTCGCGTGGCTTTGCAGAGGAACTGGCGCGCGTACTCTGTGTCAACGGATTCGACGTGCTCATTCCCGAACGCGACCGCCCGACGCCCCTCGTCGCCCACGCAATCGTCGAGCGCGACCTCGCGGGCGGTCTCGCGATTACTGCCTCGCACAATCCACCGGAGTACAACGGTGTGAAGTTCATTCCCGAGGACGGCGCGCCGGCCCTGCCGGAGGTGACTGACGCCATCGCCGAGCGACTCGCCGAGCCTGACCCGCTGCCCGAGGCCGAACACGGCAGCGTCCGTGAGGTCGACCTCGTGACGCCCCACGCCGAGGCCGTCCACGAGCGCGTCACCAGCATCACCGGCGATGTCGACCTCTCTGCCCTCACCGTCGCCTACGATGCCATGCACGGCAGCGGCCGCGGGACGACTGACGCTATTCTCGAGGAGGCGGGTGCCTCACTCGAGTGTCTGCGCTGTACTCGTGACCCCGACTTCGGCGGCGGCGCACCGGAACCCGCAGCCGAGAATCTCGAGGAGCTAATCGACCTCGTCACCGCCGAGGAGACGGCCCCCGAGTTGGGAATCGCTAACGACGGCGACGCCGACCGAATCGCAATCGTCACGCCAGAACGCGGATACCTCGACGAAAACCTGTTTTTCGCCGCCTGCTACGATTATCTGCTTGCAGGCGAGACTGGCTCCGTCGTCCGCTCGGTCTCGACAACGTTCCTGATCGACCGCGTTGCCGAGGCTCACGACGAGGTCGTCCACGAGGTCCCAGTCGGGTTCAAGTGGGTCGCGAAGGCGATGGCCGACCACGACGCACTAATCGGCGGCGAAGAGTCCGGCGGCTTTACGATTCGCGGCCACGTCCGCGAGAAAGACGGCGTTCTCATGGCCCTGCTCGCAGCCGCGATGCACGCCGAAGAACCACTTGATGAGCGCGTTGACCGACTGCTTGCTGAGCATGGCACTGTCGTTCAGGACAAACGAAGCGTCGCCTGTCCCGATGACGAGAAAGCACGCGTTCTCGAGGACCTCGAGGACGAAATTCCAGAAACCGTCGCTGGGACCGCTGTCGAGGGTGTCAACACGGCCGATGGCTTCAAACTCCAACTTGCGGATGGCTCGTGGCTGCTCGTTCGCCCGAGTGGCACCGAGCCGGTGTTGCGCGTCTACGCCGAGGCGACCGTCGATGACCGCGTCGAGACGCTGCTCGAGGCCGGAACGGCGCTGGTCGAGCCGCTCGTCTAGTTCGAGGCCGGCTGTCGCTCCGTCGTTGCTGCGTTATGACGGTGCAGGTGGATGGTGTGCCGTCTCGAGCCAGAACTCCTCGATAGCGCCCGCCATCTCGTTATATTCGACCAGATTATCGGGTTTCGTGAGATACGCATTTGCGGCGTTTTTGTAACTTTCAGAGATATCGCTTTCAGCCGACGAACTCGAGAGGACGAGTATTGGTGGTGGCGGGTAATCGAGTTTTGTATCGAGCAACTCGAGGACTCTGAACCCGTCGATTCGCGGCAGATTCAGATCTAACAGTACCAGATCGGGATTGTCGTCTGACAACCCGGGCTCGTCCTCACGCAGATGGAAGTAGTCGGCTGCTTCCTCGCCATCTTTGACGACGTGAAATGTCGTCTCCGTCTCAATCGAGTTGAATGCCTCCTTCGTGAGACGGACATCGCCCGGGTTGTCCTCGATGAGCAGAATCTCGACTGGCTCGGATGGGATGAGGTTGGACATATGAGTCACTAAAACGTTGTACAGCAACACGTCTAAGCCCCCTTCCTAAACATGTGGTGTAACAGCTCCTTGATATATGGTGGTCCGGTGAGGGTTGCGTGCTCCGGGCTTTCGTTTACCGGGCTTGCTCCCCACTAGTGGCCCATGAGCAACCAATCTGAGGACGCCGCGTACACGGAATTGACACCGGATGCCTGGCATCAAAATGACGCGGGGAACTACTCTCTTGACTGTCCGGAGTGTGGCTCTGTGGCGACGCTGATGAACGTCGTCAAACACGGTCGTTGTAACGGCTATCTCGACCAGTACGAAGATGAGACGGAACTCGACGAGGAGTCTTTCGACTGCACGGCGAAACTCTGGCTCGAGCTTGGGTACGTCTCTGATCCGGACCCGAGCGCAACGGACTCGGACGCCGAGCAGTCCGAGGAAAGCGTTGAGACGGGTGAGGGTGTTCCAGCCGAAGGGTCGCCGCCGGGGACGGATGGAACGGTCGACGAGAGTCAGCAATAGACGGGCCGTCGTTACTCGTCAACGCGCTCTGCCGGGACGCCCGCGACGGTTGTGCCCGACTCGACGTCGGCAGTGACGACCGAGCCAGCACCGACGGCTGCATCCTTTCCGATGACGATATCACCGAGTAGCGTCGCGTTCGCGCCGATTTGTACCCCGTCCTCGAGCGTCGGATGGCGCTTGATCGGTTCGTTCGTGCTCCCGCCGAGCGTCACGCCGTGGTACATGTGGACGTTGTCGCCGACCTCGGCCGTCTCGCCGATGACGACACCCATACCGTGGTCGATTGTGACCCGACGACCAATCGTCGCCGCCGGATGAATTTCGACGCCCGTCAGCATGCGCACGAGATGTGAAAACACCCGTGCGAGAAGTTGTAACTCGTGATTCCAGAGCCAGTGTGCAAGCCGGTGGCCCCAGACCGCATGCACGCCGGGATACGCGAGTGCGACCTCGAGACACCCCTTTGCGGCGGGGTCGCGTTCGCACATCGCCCGCGTGTCCTCACGCAGTCGGCGTAACATTGCTTGAGGAGGGTTCTGCGAGGGCACTGAGAGTGTGACGCCACGAGCGTGTGACTCGAGCGGGAGAAACGAGGGAACGGCAGCAACACCGGTTCACGGCGTGTGGGGGTCGCTTCCACTCGGTACACGCGGTGTCGCCGGTGTCTTCCATGGCTGGGAGTAGCGAAGTACGGCGCCTAAAAGGGTTCGCTTCCCGGATCGTATGCTTGGGATTCGATGTCGGGTGGTGGCCGGGACACAGACGAGGGCGACGTCGGACGACTGTCCAGTTGGGAACAGCCGGGATACCGACCAGATACGCCAGTAGCGTCTGCTCCGTCACGCTGCCCGTGGCTCACCGAACAGCATGGCCGCGGTGAACACACCCCAGATCACCACCCCGACGAAGGCCCAGGTGGTCGTGCGCAGGCGCCTGTCGTAGGCGTCCAGATCATCCTTGTTCGCGACAAACACCGCGATCATGTACGCCAACATCTTCACCGGGTTTTTCGAGGTCAACTGATCTGGGTCTCGAGGCAGCCCTCGGAGTTGCCAGGCAGACCAGCTGCCATAACAGAACAGCGAGACCGGGATACCGATCCACGACCCAGCCGCCGCAGCTACGGGTGGATCGGCCAGCGTCACTGTCGGATTTGCTTCGGGCAGCCACAGTAGGTACACCATGAGTCCCATCACCGATAGAAAAAACGACACTATCGACGCGACGAAGAGCGCCTTAAACAGCCCTCCCAGTGTGTCGGGGCGGAAACGGGAGCCCCATCGTTCGGTTTCCTCGTCGGTGATTGATTGCTCACTCATGTGATGTTCTCTCGATGAGTGTCGATCCCACGTAGGGGGCAAATACCGCAATCGGAACGGCTACAGCGAGCCCAACGAGCAGGTTCGGGCCAGCGAAAACGAACGCGATGGTGAACATCGCGAACGCGCCGAGATAGAGGCCCTGACCCAACATGGCTAGCTGTGCGTTGCCCCCTGCCCGGCGGACCGCCGCTGCAAACGGGACGGTCTCGTCCGACTCTTTTTGAACGGCTGAGAGCCGAAGCCGCCACGGAGCATACAGCACCGTTCCACCTCCCGCGAACACGCCCATGATAGTCCCGTAGACGACGCTCTCGAGGACGTAGACGCCTAACGCGGCGAAGATGGCGAACGCCGGTACGGCGAATCCGTATCCGATCAACTCGAACGTTCGGTCGGCATACTCCAGCGTTTCACTCATTATATTCTCCATTTAAATATCAGCATAAGAATGTATCGGTCAGACCAAGCGGCGGCTATACGGATTCAAAGCGATACTCAGTCCAATCTGGCGGAATGTCACTTCCCGCGCGCAAGCCGGCTTCCGATCTGCTCGGGTAACCCGGCCTCCCTGACCGCCGCCTGCACTGCCTCGATATCGTACTCGACGCGATACGTATCGACGGTCATCGCCTCGAGATCGACCACCGCGTAGCCCGCCCGCGGGTCGTCGTCTCGAGGTTGGCCGACGCTGCCCGGATTGACGACGATTCCCTCCGCGAAACGTTCGACCCCCTGGACGTGGGTGTGCCCAAGGACGAGCACGTCCTCGTCGCCGAGCAGGCGGGGTGAGAACTCTCGAGGGTAGGTATATCGCGTGTAGCGATCCGGATCGTCCGGATGACCGTGGACGAGTTTGATCCGACCGTCGCATGCGAGGCGCTCTGTAGGGAGGTCGGCCAGCCACTCGTGGTGATCCGCAGAGAGGCGCTCTTTGGTGTAGTCGACACCTGCGCGGGCCATGCTGTTGAATCGAAACGGCGTGTCGGCGGCGACAGCGGCGTCGTGGTTCCCCATTACTGTCGGGACCTCCCGTTCGCGCAGCGTGTCGATACAGTCTGCCGGCCACGGGTTGTATCCCACCACGTCGCCCGCACACAACAGCCGGTCGACTCCGGGCATATCCTCGAGAACGGCCTTGAGGGCGACCCGGTTGCCGTGGACGTCCGAAATGAGTCCCACCTGCATGCCCGATGTGTACAACTGCAAGCGGTTTGTAGGTTTGGCACGCGCAAGCACATCACACCCTTGGCTTCGCCTCGATCACGACAGTATCGCGGTTCGAAGCCCGTTACTCGCCGTTCTCGAACGCCGTCTCGAACCCATCGTCGGTCAGCGCGACGCCGGCCGCACAGACCGCGTGTTCGAACTCGAGGTCGTAGGCCTCGCGTGCCGCCTCGGATGCGCTCTCGGCTGCGAACTCGATTGCTTCGGGACTGTCTTTTTCGTAGGTCGCAACCAGCGTCGGCTCCTCGACCGGTTCGACGATGAGGGCGTCCTTGCGAACGGTGCCGATCAGTGCCTCGCCGTCGTCAGTGATCGTCGCCGCAATCCGAGGCGTATCGTAGTCGTCCTTCTCGTAATCCAGCGCGAGCAAACTCTCCGCGAGGGCATCGCGGGCGGGATACCCCAACTCGAGTTTCTCCGCGATTGGGTCGACGTGCGAGCCGTTCCCGAACGCGACGGTCTCACCGTCGGCTGGCGTCTCGACCACACGCAGGCAGTTGTAGGCAACGTAGGGATTGTCCGTCTCCGGTGCGTCCTCGGTTGGCCCCACGGTCAGTGCATCCTCGCGCTCGCTGATCTTCCGGTTCGGGAACGACCTCGAGGAGACGCGGTAGGCTCCACCCTCGGGTCCAACAACGACGAATCGTCCAACGTACATACTCGAGGCTGCGTGAGAGAACGGAAAAGTGGTATCGGTTTGGGCTCGAGTGGTGATATTCGCCGGAGCAGCGGGCGAGTGGCTGTGGTTTATATACAATGGTGCGCCCAAACGGGGCGTGACGACGGAAGCGGACTGTCTCGAGGCCTTGCTCGAGGCTGCCGAACAGCTTGGCGAATCGCCGACGAAAGCGCAGTACGAGGAGTTGGGGTTGACGCCGGCATCAGCGACGATTATTCGAACGTGTGGTGGCTGGAACGATGCAAAGCAGAAGGCAGGGTTAGAAACGGCCCGATCCTCCGGATCTCGTGTCCAGCCAAAACCTGACGATGTCGAAATTCCCGCTGATCTCGTTTGGGAAGAACTTTCCGTTGATCAGCGATGGCATTATCGAAACACGGAGTGGAACACAGAGCGATCGCTACGTCGTCGCTCACGCCTTCGTTCGTGGCTCAATGATCTAAAGCGGAATCGAGGATGTTCACGGTGCGGAGTTGTTGCTGCTGCGTGTCTTGACTTCCACCACGTCGACGAAACGACGAAAGAGATGGCAGTCGGGCGAATGGTCACCTACGGATACGGGAAAGAGAAACTTCGTGACGAAATCGATAAGTGTGTGGTTCTCTGTGCCAATTGTCACCGCAGGCACCATTATACATCACCAACACAGGGGCGTCGTCGGTGGATTCACGATCAAAAACAGGACGTGGGCTGCAATCGCTGCTCGGTGTCCGATCCTGCCTGTCTCGATTTCCATCACGACAGCAATACGAAGGAGACAACCATCACCAGATTGGTCGCAGATAATCGGGCGAAAGACCGAATTCGAACTGAAATGGAACAGTGTACCGTTCTCTGCGCGAATTGCCACCGAAAGGAACACTTCGAGCCACCACGGACGAGTTTTCTCGATTAGGGACTGCCCACTTGAGAATCACCCGACATTGTACCCCGTTTCCGCTTGCAATCCAGTTCGTAACACTCTAATATGACCACGCGTTACTGATTGGTACGTCGTCGGTAATCGCGGACCGGCGAAACATGTCAAGTCCATTAGGGTAGTGGCCAATCCTGAAGCCTTCTGGGGGCTTCGACCCTGGTTCGAATCCAGGATGGACTACTCTTTCCGTTCTTTCGACTCGAGAATCCTCCTCGAGCTATAGTGTGATCTCCAGTTGAAACGAAGGGGTCTCGTCACTGTCGCCGGTAACGGGAGCGTCACCAGAACGCCTATTTGAGCGACGGCCCTACTGGCTGTCAATGAATCGACGGCACTTTCTTGCAGCGGGGACAGCGGTGACGGCCGCTGGGCTCGCGGGTTGTCTCGGCGGCGACGACGGCCAGGGATCGTCCGCGGATGGCTACGGGCCGGACTCCGAGGAGACGCCAGACGAGCGTTCAATCGACACCGACAGCTACGAAACGGCAAGCTACAACGGGACGGAGGTTCCGCTTGCACCGCTCGAGGATGTCGAATACTGGTATCTGCGTCAAGAAGCGCGAATTGTCGATACGCGACTAGAAAATTCCTACGAGGATCTCCGAATCACCGGCGCAGCGTTGAGTACCGCACCCAACGGACTCGACAACGACCCAACCGCAGACTGGCCACAGGAAGACCGCATCGTCACCTACTGTGTTTGCCCACACACGATGGCAGTCCAGCGCGCTGCGACGCTCATCGATGCCGGGTTCGAGGACGTCTATGCGCTGGATGATGGCCTCGAGCCGTGGGTCGTCAACGGGTATCCAATCGAAGGCGATGAGGTCGACGGTCAGGCGGCCGCGCAGTTGCCAGCCTATCACGTCGAAGGGCAGTCTGATCCCGCCTACGCCGGCGAATACATCAGCGTCCGGACGGCCAGCGGCGACAAAGAAGAGATGAGTGTCGTCGATCCGGACGGCAGCTACGAACTGACGCTTCACTTTGCGAACCTTGTAGACGACTCCGTGCTCGAGGTCGACGCGCCCGATTACACCCGCGAACTGACGCTCGAGGAGGCGACGAGCGACGTTATTACGGCTTAATCGCTGTCCTTTCGATCATACGCACCCGCTCGCTCGAGGGTTCCCCGTTCACGTAACACGGCTGGTGTCCGACAGATGCCGGGCGCGCCGGTCGCCTGCGGCACCGTGCAGTTGTTACAGCTCTCACAGAGGACTCGCGTTTCTTCGTCGATAGCTGCGGTTTCACCGCTTTCGAGCAATCGTGCCCCCAATCGCGGTTCGGCGTAGAAGGGACGAGCCATCCCCACCATGTCGCAGGCTGCTGGGTTCGAGTCGTCGCCCAGCAGCCGATCTATCTCGCCGCGCTCGCGAATCCCTCCTTCCGCGAGGACGGGAATCGACACCTGCTCGCGCACACGCTGGCAGAACTCGGCGTTCCAGGCGGGCTCGAAATCATACTGTAGCGACTCGAGCCAGTTGCCGAACGCGACCAGCCGTCGTCGAGTCGGACTCCCGAACGCTGCGTCGTAGCCCTCCCGCAGTGCTTCGTTGGCCCACGCGCGCTCGGGGTACTCTCCGCGGATGATGCTCATGTCCCAGACGACCGACGCCTGGACGGGAACGACGGCGTCGTAGCCGATTCGTTCGAGTCGTCGAGCGATTTCGATGCCGTCCGTGAGCGAGAGTTTTCGCCGGACGATGGGTGCAGGCGGCGCGGGTGTCTCTGCCGGAACTTTGGTCACCAGCGGCACGTCGCCCGCCCGGTCGCGAATTTCCTCGTGCACCAGCGCGAGAAACTCGAGTCTGGCCTCGGGCGAGCCGCCGAACTCGTCGTCCCGGCGATTATAGAAGGGCGAGAGAAACTGCTGGATGATACCCATGTTCGCCCCCGAGAGGTGGATGCCATCGTAGCCTGCGTCGGTACAGTAAGCGGCCGAGCGGCCGAAGTCAGCAGCGAGTTCGTAGACTTCCTCGGTCGAGAGGACGTGTGGATCGTACTCGAGAAAGCCGAGGCGGTCAGCGAGCCGTAACTGCCAGGGTGGCTTCGACACTGCCAACTGCTCGAGATTCGGATTCTCCTGGCGGTGTTCGGCGTGCCAGGTTTCCATACTCCGGAGACCGCCGTGCTCGAGTTGGACGAAGATGCGCCCGCCGTGGTCGTGGATGCGGTCGGTCAGCCGGGATAGGCGCGAGACGAACTCGGGGTCGTGGACACGGGTCATCCCCGGTGCGGCACAGCCGCCGTCCTCGCGGACGATGGTTGCGCCCTGAAAGATGAGGCCGACGCCCGATTCGGCGGCTGGCTCGAGGTCATCGATTAGCGTGTCGACAGAGTCCGGCCCGTTGCCCGCACACTCGAGCAAGGGAGCCCGGTAGAGCCGGTTGGGAATCTCGCAGTCGCCAATGGAGAGCGGGTCCTCGAGGGAGGTCATGGCTGAGGTATCACGGGCCGAACCAAGAGCGTGACGCCGGGGTTCGTGAGGGTCCGGCCCTCCTCTCGCGACTCCCGCTCGAGCCGTAGACCTTTCACAGGCGCTGTCCTTTTTTTGGCCATGACTCCGATTAGACGGCTCGTCCTCGACGTGTTGAAACCACACGACCCGAGCGTCGTCACGTTCACGACGCAACTGGGCGATCTCGAGAGCATCGAAGCTGCTACTGCGACGGTCATCGAAGTCGACGAGAGCGTCAAGACGCTGCGCGTCACCATCGAAGGCGAGAACCTGGACCTCGAGCGGATTCGCGCGGAAATCGAGGATCTGAGCGCGTCGATCCACTCGGTCGATCAGGTGTCCTGTGGCTCGCGAACGCTCGAGGATCCCTGGCTGTAGCGATGGAGCGACTCGAGCGTATCCGACGCGTTATCGCCAAAGACGACGTCCGCGCAATCTCGAGGCGGTACTTCATCGCGAACGGCTTCGACGGCACGCTCACTAGCATCGGCGTCGTCGTCGGCGCGTATCTCTCGGGCATCGGCGACGGCATGACAGCGATTATGATCGGCCTCGGCGCGGCTGTCGGCCTCGGTACCTCCGGCGTCTGGAGCGTCTGGGAGATCGAACGCGCCGAGGCGCTGGTCGAACAGGAACGCATCGAGCAGGCGATGCTCACCGAACTCGAGGATACGCGTCTCCAGCGCGAGAATCGGGCGGCCCAAATCGTCCACGCGACGGCGAGTGCGACCGGCCCCATTTTGGCAATCGTGCTCGTCCTCGCGCCGCTCGCACTCGAGGGCGTCGTCTTCACGATGTTCCAGGCCGTTCTCGCGTCGATTCTCGTCGGTATTGCGATTCTGGCGACGTTCGGGATCTATCTCGCATCGATCTCGAGACAGCGGTGGTACGTCGCAGCCGTCCGGATGGGGATCGCGGGTATCGTCGTTGCTGCGCTCAACGTCGTCTTACCGGGCTGAGGCGACGCTGTTGCCGCCTACACCTTGGTTGCGCCGAGTTCGGCAAGTATCTCGTCGTGGAACACTTCGACGAGATCATGGTCGTCGAACTCCCCGTCCTCGCTGGTCTCGAGTGGCGTGGCGTTGATTTCGTCCCACTCTTTTTGCTCGTCGAAATACGCCCACGCCCGAAGCGATCCGTTGAGCAGGATGACGAGCCCGTAGGCCGCATCCGGCTCCGACTGGCTGTAAATTGCGTGCGTTCCCCCGACCGCATCCATCTGCTCGAGTCGGCCGATCTGTGCCCGTGATAGCGGTTCCGCTGGCAAACTGTCGAACAATCCCATACGGTGGTCTGGTTGTGGCGTGTTATCAACGTACTGGGTTGGAGTAAATCGCGCCGTTACTTTTCGACCTCGAGCAAGGCCACTCGCTCGCGAACGAGTGCCGCCAGCGAGGCATCAGTCGCGGCCCGCTCTGCCGGTGGAACGTCGAAGAACGCACATAGCGTGTCCTTGTCTTGCCGTGCCAGCGTCCCTGTCCGTTCGACGAACGCCTCGAGATCGGTGACGGCCTCGAGCGCCGCGGTTTCTGTTTCTTCGCTGTCAGACTCTCCAGCGTCTGTGCCAGCGCAGTCGATGAGGACCACAGCCCGATTATCGCCCTTGCTAACGCCCATCTCGAGGGCGCGGTCGATCTGTCGCCGGCCGGCAGCGTATAGCAGGATTTCGACGGCACGGTCGCGGGCGACGTTCTCGCCGCGCTCGAAGGCTCGATCCGCGAACGCGAGGGCTTGCTCGAGGTGAGCGCGGTCGGCGACGTAGCGTGCGTCGAACGCCTGAATCGTCACGTTATACCGGTCGCCAATTTCCGCGAGGTCGGCGACGAACGCGTCGATATCGTCGATTCGGAGACGGCACTCGAGTAGCTCCATCAGAAATCACCCAGGCTGGCTTGGTTCTCGTCATCCTCGTCTGTCGCCGTGTCGTCGGTGCGCTCTGCGTCCTCGCCGCTCGAGGTGCTCGCAGCCGAACTCTTGTCCGGTTCGACGCCGTCCATCGACGGATCTTCGCGACCGGCGTTCTCGAGGATGTTCTCGGCCGTTTTCTCGCCCTTGAGTACGCTCAAAATGACGCCCTTCTCGGCGCTGCGGAGGTCTGCGGGTTCCTCGATACCTGCGTCGTGGAGCCGGCGGGCGCGTTTGCGGCCGACACCGCCGACGGAGACGAGCTCGAGCAGCTCCTCGCCGACGCCGTGTTCGACGCGGGCACGGGCTTCTCGCACCGCAACAGTCCACTCACTGCCAGTTTCGCGCGCGAGCGACTCGGCGGCTCCGAGCAGCCACTCGGCCGTGTCGACTTTTCCGCGGAGGTCGCCCGGACCGATCTTGTACCGTTCGGTGATCCGTTCCTCGTCGTCCTCTTCGGCCCAGTCCTCGAGCAGTTTCCCGGTTTTGAGGGCGGCGAGCCAGTCCTCGAAGCGTTCGTCCTCGAACTCGCTGGGCGGGTCGCCGAGCAGTTCGCGCTCGCGCTCGTAGAATAGTTCGCCGAACGTCTTGTCCTCGCCCGAGCGCAAGTAGAGTTCGTACATGTCGGGCGTTCTCGAGATCAGTTGATAGAGGCCGAGCGCGGTGGGCCGTTCGTCGGCGCGCTCGAGTCCGTGGACGATTTCGGCGGCGCTCATCGGGTCGAGGTAGAGCCGCGAGACGGTGTGGCCGAGGCTGGTGGCCTCGAGGTCTTCGTCGGGACCGCTGCTTCTGCCGTTGCCGTCGTTGTCAGCGAGGTCGGCGGCAGAGGTGAAGCCGCCCACGTCGGAGCCGCCACCGCCACCATCACGCTCAATAAAGTCGTTGCGCTCGAGGTAGTCAAGCACGTTGTCCGTTACGGCCTCGAGGCGGCCCGCCTCGCTCGACTGGCTCGCATAGAGGGTGGCCTCGAGGAACTCGAGCAGTCCCTCACGCGTGCGGGCGAAGCCGGAGGCGATGGTGGCGAGGACGTGGGTCCGCAGGGCGGGTTCGGCGGCCAGTTTCGAGCGGACGGCCTCGGGGTCGGCCCAGATGTAGCGGTCGAACAGTTCCTGGCTCTCGTCGTGGCTCTTCGCAAGCAAGACGGCCTCGCCGTAGGGGTCGAGTCCCGGCCGACCCGCCCGGCCCATCATCTGGTGGACCTCGAGTACGTCGAGCGGGGCCATCCCGCCTGCGCTGGGGTCGAAGCGCCGCCAGTCGCGCACGACGACGCGTCGGGCGGGCGTGTTGACCCCTGCCGCCAGGGTGGGCGTCGCCGAAATCACCTTCAGCAGGCGGTCGCGAAAGGCGTCCTCGACGAGCGAGCGCTGGGTGCTCGAGAGCCCGGCGTGGTGAAACGCCGAACCGCGTTCGACGGACTCGGCGAGGTCCGCGCTCGTTTCGGTATCGCTGTCGTCGCGGATCTGCTCGGCCAACTCGGCGAGGTCGGCGCGCTCCTCGTCGGTGAGTTCCTCGCTCGAGACCTGCCCCAATCTGCGGGCGGCGGCCTCGGCGTTGCGCCGGGAGTTGACGAACACGAGCGACGAACCCTCCTCCTGAAGAATATCGCGGACGAGCGCGGCTTCCTGTTTCTCGCTTCCTTCGACGGGGATCTCGCGGGTCGAGCCGTCGTCGAAATTTAAGGCATTGCCGTAGTGGACGCCCATCTGCAGGTCGATTGGCCGCCAGTCGGTGTCGATCAACTCGGCGTCGAGCCAGTCGGCGATTTCGTCGGCGTTGCCCACCGTCGCCGAGAGCGCGACCTGCTGGATGCCGGGATTGAGCTTGCGGAGCTTTGCGAGCGTCACCTCGAGCGTCGGGCCGCGATTCCGGTCGTCGATCAGGTGGACCTCGTCGCTGACGACGCAGGTGAGATCGGAGAGCCAGTCCGCGCCGTTTCGCACGAGCGAGTCGACCTTCTCGCTGGTGGCGACGACGATATCCTTCGTCGCGAGCCACTCGCTGTTGGACTCGTAGTTGCCCGTCGCGACGCCGGTCGTGACGCCGAACGCCTCGTAGGCTTCGAACTCGGCTTTTTTCTCGCTGGCTAAGGCTCGCAGCGGGACGATATAGAGTGCTTTCCCGCCCCGGTTCACGGCCGAGAGCATCGAGAGGGCGGCGATCATCGTCTTGCCGCTGGCGGTGGGGACGGCCGCGACGAGATTGTCCCCCTCGAGTGCGCCAGCGTCGACGGCGGCGGCCTGTGGCGGGTAGAGCTCCTCGATGCCCTCCTCGCGAAAGTGCGAGACGGCACCGGGTGGGAGCCCCGACAGCTCCTCGACGTTCATTACCCGCAGTTGGCGCGTCCTGTGGTTTAAACTGTCGTCTCTCGAGTCGCCATCTGTACCGCTCGAGGCGGTACGCTGTCCATCCGTTAGATCGACGTAGATGGCGAGTATACGGTCGTGCGTAGGAATTGGTTGCCTCGCTTCTCGAGGACGTCACTCCAGCATCCGTTTCCGTTCTCTCCTGTGAGCCAGCAGGTCGGCACAGGTCTTGCAAAACACCAAGCTACCGATCAGCGTCGCCGGGTTTCGAGTAAACTGGGTCGCACCCAGGCCGACGAAGACGCTCGCCAGGAGCGCCCAGAGATACGGTCCCGGTTCGACCAGCAACGAGACCGGTCCTCGTCGTTCGTACTCTCGGCGTCCGACGTACGTGATCCAGTAGGAGAAACAGTGGTAGCCGACGAGACTGGCAGCGGCGAGGACGACGACTTCGAGACTCGCGAATTCGACCGTCAGGTCCTCGATCAACGGTATCACGAGGATAACCGCGCCCGTAAGGAGCCAGGGGCCGATGAAGGTCAACACGATCCCGTCAGCGACCTTCGCGTTCGACTTGCCGATGTACCACTCGGCTGGCCGGCCGGCGAACTTCGTCCACGACCGACTGTCCCGGGGATCGTCGGTCCCCTCGGCTCGACGGATCTTCGCGGCGTAGACCATCGCGATGACGGCAGTTTCCAGCCAGTAGACCAGCAGAAGGGCGTGGGCCTGCCAGTCGTACCACCAGATGACGGCCAGCGAGGCGAGGTTCGCGAGAATGACCCAGACGAACGCGGTTTGCGATCGCTTCGATGTCGGGGACACACGGGGGACATCACGCACACTGACCTATTACTGTATTGATTTTTCTCGTCGTCTCTACCGTTTCGCGTGCAGTTTGTGCGACATCCGGCCCCTGCACGGCGATAGACCGATGACCGTCGATGTCGTACACCGCGCTATGATCGACCCCGACATCGTCCTCGTCCCGACGCTCGGCCGCCCTCGAGAAGAGGAGGCACTCGCCTACGCGCTCGAGACGTTTCCAGACGCCGACGTGACGCTCCTGGCGGTCGTCACACCGCTCGATGCCCGGATGAGCGAGGGTGGCGTCCTCGAGCGAGACGACGACCGAACGGCTGCGGCGCGCGAGCGTGCGAGTCAGTTGGTGGCTAGGGTGGACCAGCCGGCTGCAGCCGACCGCGTCGAAATCGACACCGCAGGCGGCCAACCCGGAACCGTCGTCCCGCAGTACGCGACCGATCACGACGTCGACCACGTCGTCATGTACGGCCACGACACCCGCTCAAGCGGGCTCGTCAACCGATTTCTCGGCCGCGGTGTCGCAACGACGGTCGTCGACCGAACGCCGCGGCCAGTGACGGTCCTCGAGTGAGGTGGTCTCCTGTCACGATTTACCGGCGACCCGCGAGCCGTCCTCGATTTCCTGGACCTGACTGCCACCAGCCCCCGTCTGAGCGCGTTAGCCCCCTATCACGAACGCAAGAACCTGATACAGTCCGTAGCCGACGACGATGGAACTGCCGAGCGTCAGCAGCCAGAATGTAATCGTAAAGCCAATTTTCCGCCGGGAGACGCCGGCTGATCCGGCTGCCAGCCCGCCGCCGATGACGCCCGAGAGGATGATGTTGTTCAGCGAAATCGGAATGCCGAGTGCGATTGCTAACTGCGCGATGATGAAGCCGGGAACCAGCGCGGCAATCGAGCGCCGAACGCCGAGTTGGGCGTACTCCCTCGAGGTCGCCTGTAGCAATCGCGGGGCGGCCATCCAGGCACCCGCGAGGATGCCTGTCGCGCCAATCGAGAGCAGGACGATGCCCGGCAGCCCGAGTTCGACACGAAAGAGATTCTCGAGCGGGCCGGTCGCGAGTCCGACCTGTGAACCGCCGGAGGAGAACGCGACGATACCGCCGAGGACGAGCAGAAACGAGCGAATCCCGGTCTCGACGGACTCGAGGACTTGCGTTCGGACCCAGTAAAACCAGAGCGCACCGAAGAGAATCGTCACGACGACGATTCCCACTGTGACGTCTGCGACGAGTGTCGGGCCACTGATGACTTGTTGGGAGACGAATCGGGCAATTGTCCCCTGGTCAGCGGCGGTATCTGGAATAACTCCGAGACGGATGTTCGCGACGATGGCACCGACGATACCCGCAAGCAGCGGGACGCCGACGGCTTCGGGAATATCGTCGCGCCGAAGCGTGATTGCGGTCACATACGCCAATCCACCGGACATGAACGGAACCATGATCCAGAACGTCCCGAGTCGTTGGTAGGTCGCTATCGCCGGATCTCCCCCGAGTGAGAGGCCAACACCGACCATTGCGCCCGTCGTCGCGAACGCAGCGGGGATCGGATAGCGGGTGTAGATTCCGATGGCCATAAAGCCCGCTGCGGTGAGCAATCCCGCCGTTGCAGCAAGCGGCGTGATCGCGACGCCGTCGATTAGATCCGCACCGACAGTTTCGGAGATGCTCCCGCCTTGCATGAGCGCTCCCGCAGCAGCGAGAATCCCAATGACGAACGCGGCCCGCATCGTCGAAATCGCGTTCGCTCCGATTGCGGGCGCAAACGGCGGCGAGTTACTGTTCGCCCCGAGCACCCACGCCATGAACAAACAGGTGAGTACGGCAATCCCAACCAGCAGCGCGAACGACAGTGCAACCATCCCTTTCTCGACGTTCGACGACGTGACTGAAAAGGGTATGTACGCGGCCGAACTCGAGGGTCGCGTGTCCGTTCGCCGCGTGCCCGCAGCTGGACCCGTCACAAATTTACGCGGATACGCGAAACACTCGTCTATGAGAGTCGAATTCGACGAGGACACCTGCATCGGGATGTACCAGTGCGTTGCCGAGTGGGATGCCTTCACAGAAGACAAATCGCGCGGCAAGGCGATTCTCGAGGACAGCGAGGAAGTCGAAGACGGCGTGTTCTCCCGCGAGGTCCCTGAGGACGCCGAACTCGACGCAAAGTTCGCCGCCCGAACCTGTCCCGTTGATGCAATCAGAATCTACGATGATGACGGCGAGCAGTTGATTCCCTGAACCGGTACTGGCTGTGTTCAGCGTCGTCGCGCTGTCCGGTTCAGACTCGAGCCGTCGCTCGGCGTAACGTTGGATCCAGGCCCGCTCGAGGTCCCCATTCAGAACCGATAGCGCTCGTCTGTGGCGTTCGTCTCAGCTATTGACGAGTTCCGCGATGCCGTACAAATCCTCCACCTCGTAGGTCGGTGCCGTCTCGAGTTCGACCTCGTGACAGTGCGACCGGCGGACGAAGACTGACTTGAGTCCCGCTCGTTCTGCGGCGACGATATCGCTCTCGCTGTCGCCGATGTAGAGCGTTGACTCGACAGAGACGGATAGATCGTCCAGCGCACGCTCGAGGTAGTGCGTGTTCGGCTTCTTCAATTCGAGGCTCTCAATCGTCATCTCGCGGCCGTAGTAGGTGTCGAAGAACGGGCCGAGTTCGAAGTGTTCTAGAACGAACTCGATAGTGCTGTGGTGATTGTTGCTGACGACGCCGCAGTTCACCTCCATTGGAAGGCCGGAAAGCGCGGTGACGTCGTCGTATCGCGTTCGGGTACCGTCTCTGAACTCGACCAGTTGCGACCGCTCGTCGTGGCGCTCACGGGCCGCCCAGAACGCCTCCGGCTCGAGGTCGTACGCCGCGCAGATCTCGTGAAGGCCCTCGACGGTCACGCCGTCGACGACGGCGGCGACGTGTCGTCGATCAGGGTCGGTGACGCCGACCGCGCGGAACGCCTCGCGTGTGGCCTCGGTCTGTGTTTCTCGCGGCGGTGGCTCGACGAGGACGCCATCGCTGTCGAACAGGACCGCGTCGTAGGCTGTCACGCGGCGTGACTACTCAGAACAGCGACGTGATCGTTTCGGTCGGTCGTCACGCGCTCGAAAAGGTCGATGGATCGAATCCGGTCTCGGCCGACTCAGGCGATCTTGTCGTACTGTTCGGAGAGCTTCTCGGCGGCCTCGCCGAGCTGGTTGCGTTCGAACTCGGTGAGGTCCCACTCGACGACCTCTTCGATGCCGTTCGAACCGAGCTTACACGGGACGCCGAATGCGGTGTCTTCCTGACCGTACTCGCCCTCGAGTGGGACGCTGCACGGAAGCACTTCGCCCGTATCGCGGAGGATGGCCTCGACGGTGTGGCCGACGCCAGTCGCGGGACCCCACTGGGTGGCGCCTTTCTTTTCGATGACGTTCATCGCCGAGGCCTGGAGCTCCTCGAGCAGCGTTTCCTTCTCGTCGTCGGTGAACTCGAGGTCTTGGCCGTCGACGCGGACCTTCGAGAAGACGGGGACCTGGGCGTCGCCGTGTTCGCCGAGGATGGTCGCTTCGACGTTCTGGATGGGGGCGTCGTAGCGCTGGGCGATCACGTAGCGAAAGCGCGCGGAGTCGAGTCGGCCGCCGAAGCCGACTACCTTCTCGCGGGCGCGGTCGCCGGCCTCGTAGAGGTGCCGGTTCAGCAAGTCGACGGGGTTCGAGGTGGTGACGGTGACGAAGTCGTCGTTGTACTCGGCGAGCGAGGAGCCGATGTCCTCCATGATCGGCGCGTTGTCGCCCGCGAGGTCGATGCGGGTCTGGCCGGGCTGGCGCGGGATGCCGGCCGTGATGACGACGACGTCCGAGCCCGCGGTGTCCTCGTAGCCACCCTGGCGGACCGTCGTGTTCGAGTCGTAGGCAGCCCCGTGATTGGTGTCTGCGGCCTGTCCGATTGTCGTGTCTTCCTGGTCCGGAATGTCCACGAAGACGAGTTCATCTGCGATGTCCCGAAGCGCGATGTTGTAGCCTGCGGCGGCCCCGACGGTTCCGGCCGCGCCGACCACGCTAACTTTCGTCATGTCACGTAATACTCTACCACGGGAAGCGTTAAATCCGTCGGAAACAGCCGTGTTACTGACTGAAACGTTCACAATTTTCGATGATTGTCGAACCAAAAAACCGGGCACTCCATGGTCGGTGCGCCCCACGGCTCGAGCATGCGAATCAGCGTTATCGGCGGCGGAACGATCACGGACGAACAGCGCGAGCGGGCCGACGCCGTCGGTCGCGAACTCGGTGCTCGAGGCCACACGGTCGTCTGTGGCGGGCGCGGCGGGACGATGGAAGCCGTCTGTCGCGGTGCCAAAGCGGCAGGCGGTACGACAATCGGGATCCTCCCTGCCGCCGATCCTGAGGCGGCCAACGACTACGTCGATATCCCGATTGCGACCGGGCTGGGCCACGCCAGAAACGCGCTCGTTCCGCTGAACGGCGACGCGGTGATCGCGCTGGCCGGCGGCGTCGGCACGCTAACCGAAATCGGCTTTGCGGGTATCTACGACCGCCCCGTTGTCAGCCTCGAGAGCCACGATCTATCGACACTCGAGGCAAACATCGACCTCGAGACAGTCGAAACGCCCACGGAAGCCGTCGATGCAATTGAAGCCGCGCTCGAGCAGTAGCCTGACAATCGACATCTCCTTTGGCGACTTCTGAGAGGGAATGGTATGGACGACGCTGCTTCGGATCGCTACGCCGTTCGCGAAGAACTCCCTGATCCCGAAACGTTCGCCCGCTTGCGCGAGGCTGCCGGGATGCCCCCGCGCTCGCTCGAGGGCATCGAACGCGGCCTGCCAAACTCCCTGTACGGCGTCGTCGTGGTTCACGACCCGACCGACGAGGTTGTCGGCATGGGTCGAATCGTCGGCGACGGCGGCACCGTCTACCAGATTACGGATATGGCTGTCCACCCGGACCACCAAGGCCAGGGGCTCGGAACGCAGATTATGGAACGCCTCGAGACCTATCTCGAGGAGGAAGCCCCGCCGGACGCGTACGTAAACCTCATCGCGGATATCGACGACTTCTACGAGCGGTTTGGCTACGAGGAAGTCCAGCCAGCCTCGAAGGGCATGTATCGTCGGACCGAGTAGGGGGCGATTCAACACAACCGCGTTGTCGCAGCTTTTTCGACGGTCCGTCTCCATGAGACGAGTATGAGCGATTTCGACAAGGAAGCCGAGCGCGAGAAACTCCGGAAGAAGTACGAGCGCGATAAGGCCGAACGGGAGGCCACCCAGCGCATGAGCGATCTGTTGCTCAAGGGCGCAACGATGACGAACTCCCACTGTGGAACCTGTGGCGACCCGCTGTTTCAGGAAAACGGGACCACGTTCTGTCCCAGCTGTCACGGGAATCCGGACGCCGTCGACGGAACTGACCTCGAGGCCCAGCCGGCCGACGACGCTGAGGCGTCAGCCGCGCCTGCACAGCACCGTGAGTCGGACCGTCAGCAGTCGACACCGTCCGACGACGACCGTCAGCCGAGCAGTGCGGACTCGAGTGACGAGTCTGACGCCGCGACTCACGACGCACAGCAGCACTCGACTGAGCCAGAACCGGCCACCAGCGAGCCAGCTACCAGTGAGCCAACCGACCGCGAGCAGACCGGCGCTGCGTCGACTCGTGACGACTCACGCCAGCCATCGTCGACGTCCCGCAGTTCGGAACGCACACCCGCGCAATCCGCCCCGTCGACAGCCAGTCCCAGCGGCGACCTCGAGTCCGCTCACGACTCGCTGGTCCAGGCACTCGAGAAGTGGGCCGACGAAGCCGCTCGAGCGGACGACCCGAGATACGCGAAAGACTGTCTCGAGGCTGCACGCGAAGCGAGCGAGGCCCTCGAGGCGCTGCAATAACTACTCCGAGCCCGTTCCTGGACTGGATTCTCGCTCGAGGAATCGCGTCTGCACGTCGCCGGTCGGCATCATACACTGGTCTTTCTGCCCAAAAATCCGGTAGCGGTTGGCGGCGACGACGTCGTAGCCCCAGTCGCGCAGTCGCCGTGGGAGGTACTTCAACGGGCGAGCGAGCGCGTAGATGCCGCCGAGTCGCTCGGCGATCTGAAAGACGGCATCCGATTTGACGTAGGCGTCGTCGCCCTCGAGTAAGACGATAGAATCGAGGTCGTGATCCACGAGGCCGTGGGCTGCGAGTAACTCCTGTCCGACCTCGGACTGCAGGGAGGCAAAGTGAAAGATTCCCTCAGGATCACGCGGGACGATGAACTGCACGAACCCGGCACAGAGGTTGCAGACGCCGTCAAAGAGGATGATTGGCGCATCCGTCGGAATCTCGTCGCTCATTGGGTGTGCGTATGTGGTCTCACCAATTCAGCGTTCCGATGGCGACAGGGGGAGTCATCTTACTCGTAGGGCAGGTCAATCGTCTCTGGCTCGTCACCGTGGCAGTGATACTCGTAGACGTTGCCGCTGCGGGAGTCGCGTGCATCCGGGTCGGAAATCGTGTCCATCGTAATCGACTCAACGATCCGGTGCATGGTGAGTTGCTCGAGTTCTTCGCCGTCGTTACCTTCCCAGGTCTCGCAGTAGTGGGCCGCCAGATGGGAGGGAGCGTCGTTTCTGTCGTGGAGGCCGCCACGGCGGACGCTGTTCATGTAGAAGCGCTCACGGTAGGTGCTGTACTGTTTCTGTAACTGGTCGTAGGGCCGCTCCCTCGTCACTTCTCGGCCGTCGTTGTAGACGTCGACGTAGTCGCCACCGGTCGTCTCGGCGGCAAAGACGAAGTAGTGATCGCTGGTTCGCGGTGTCGGCGCGAACACGCTCCACTCGGGTTGGTCGATGTTCAGCGCCGAGGCGCTGTCTTCGATGCGCTCGTCCGGCGAGACGGCGTCTGCGACGACGTTTCCAGCTGGAAGATACGTAAAGAGTGTGAAGATGAGCAACGAGCACACGATGACGCCGACGCCGACGTTGTAGAGATGTGGTTTCGCCGCCTGCACCCGCGCCTCGTCGATCCGTAATCGGGGAACGCGAGCAGCGAGTCGCTCGAGTCGTTCAGTTTGGCGGGACAGCGACGGTGGATCGAACTCGGCTCGAGTGCTCACCCAGCGTGTGAGTGTCGTCGCGTCTCGCCAGAACTGCGGCTGCAGGAACAGGATAAGTCCAGCGAACGCGACGTACGGGAACGCGCCGATGCGGACCGTCAGCGCGAACATCGCGTGGCCGCCGACGAACAGTAGGATCAGCGGATAGCGCTGACGGCCGATCAGGATAATCAGCAGCGGCGAAAGCATGAGCATGTAGTACCACAACAAGCCGCCGTACTCGAGCAGCGCCGGGTACTCGCGGACGTACTCTGCGAGGAGGAAGGTCATATCGTCGAGCCCCATGATCAGCGGCGTTGCCTCACCGCTGGTCCAGAGGCTATCCTGAGACTTGTGATACCAGTTGAGAAAATACATGTAGACCATCTGTCCCATCGCGAAGAAAGCGATGATACCAGCGAACGATCCTCGCGGCTCGCGGTCAGCGTGGACGGCGTCGACCGACCAGCGCTCGCCGAGCGGGAGGAAGATGGCCCAGAAGAAGAGTAGGCGAAACAGCGTATCGGCGTAGCTCAACACGAGCGGATTGTGGTAGTCGAGCGAGACGACGAACAGAAACGAGATAATCGTTGCCAGCCGCGTCTTGTAGCCGACGATCAACTGCAGTGCAAACAGCGCCTGTAGCACCATCAACGCCGCAATCTGTGTCGGACTCGAGGCGTAGTAGTAGATCGAAACCGCGTTCTCGGGGACCATATCGACCGCGAGTTCGTGGGGGACGACGCCCTCGCCCGAGTAGAAGAAGGCGAAGCTTCGCGACCGTAGGGCCAGATCAGCGAGGACGAGCAGCCCAAGAGCAATTCGAAAGACGGCGAGCGACCGCGTATCGATCCGGATGCAGTCACGGAAATTCGTCTGAACCCGTTCGCCGATGGCTCGAGCCTGTTGTGAGAGTTCGCGTGACATGCTGCTGTAGAGTGTCGACGGCCCTCGTGGTCGTCTCGATGTTGTCAGTTCGGTCTGAATCTCGAACGCTCACCGGTTGAACCGGGGGAATCGAACTGGCGAACCGCGGGCCGTACTGGTCGTTCCGTCGACTCGTTATTCTAATTATAAATGCCTTCTGTTTCAACGAACTCGAGCGACAGCGTTCGTGACGGGTATACAGTCTGCTGAGCACACCAGAGCCGTGGGTACCGGTTACCCGCTGTAGTCGCTCCCAATCACTTCGCGCATGCGCTCGGCGGTCACCTGCCCGACGCCGTCGGCCGCCTGTAACTCGTCTTCGCTCGCGATCATGATCGCTTCGACGGTGCCGAACTCCTCAAGCAGCGAGCGCGCCGTGACAGGGCCGATTTCGGCAATCGAGGAGACGACGTACTCCTGTTGCTCGGCGAGCGTCTTGGCCTGTTTCTCGCCGTGGACGGACACCTCGCGGTCGCTCGTTTGCTGTTCGCGCCCGGCGATCACTGCGAGCAGTTCGGTCGTCTCGTCTTCGCCCTCGGTCCGGAGGATGCTCGCGTCGAAATCGACCGCGAGACTCGAGAGCGCGCCCCGAATCGCGTTCGGGTGAATGTCGCGCTGTTCGTACAGGCCGTCGCCCTCGACGACGACGAGTGGTCGGGAGTAGTGACGCGCCATCGAGCCGACCTGCTCGAACATCGAGCGGTCGCTGCCGACCAGCGAGTCGACGAAGTCCGCAACCGACTTTCGCTCGACGACGACACGATCCGAGAGCACGTAGTCGCCGACCTCGAGCGTCTCGAGCGTGATGTCGATCTCGTCGCGCCTCGAGAGGTCGCGGGCGATGGTGGCGTCCATCTCGCGCTGGTCGGCGACGATTGCAATCTGGTCGCCCTCGGCGGCCGGTTCGTGGGTTTCGACATCGCTGCTGTCGTCTTCGGCGTCGCTCGAGTTTGCATCACCAGCGTAATCCTCGAGTCCGGGCTGTGTCGAAACCCCCTCATTTCCACTGGAAGAATCGCCGACTGCGTCGACTTCGACTTGTCTAGTGTCTACTTTCACTTCGCTCTCGTCGTCCGTGCCGGTTTCGCCGTCGAAATCCGAGAGCGCCTGCTGGGAGTCGTCGAGTTCGTCTTTCAGGTCGTCGGCCATCCCCTTGAGTTCGCGCAACTCTGACTCCATCTCCTTTTCGCGGCGCTGGGAGATCCAGAAGTACGCCTCGTCGCGGGTGTCTTCGGCCATGAGGACGACGACGCGGCCTTCTGACTGGCGACCCGTTCGGCCCTTGCGCTGGATGGATCGGATCGCCGTCGGCACGGGTTCATAAAAGAGCACGAGGTCGACTTCGGGGACGTCCAGTCCCTCCTCGGCGACGGAGGTGGAAACGAGCACTTCGAACTCGCCCGCGCGGAAGTCATCGAGGACGTCCTTCTGTTCGGTCTGGGTCATCCCGTCGCTGCCTTCGCGGTCACCCTGCCCGACGAAGCGCTTCGCGTCGAAGCTCTCGCTCAAGAAGTCGGTGAGCGCTTCTGCAGTGTCGCGCGATTCGGTAAAAACGATCACGCGCTCGCCACCCTCGAGGCCGAGCGTCTCCGCAAGGAGCATCCGCGTTTTGCGGTATTTGGGGTGTAGCTCGTCGAAGCTTTCGGCTTTGCGCATGGACTCGCGGACGCGGGGATCTGAGACCATCCGCTGGCTCGCTTTCGACGCACCTGAGGATCTGGCCTGGTTGCGCTGGCGGTCGAAGTACCGCCGAAGGGCTTCGACGCTCTGGGTTTCGACGAGCGTGACGGCCTGGCGGAGTTTCATCACCTCGGCGTGGATCGACATTCCCTCGAACCCTTCCGACTGGTCGCTGTTGATCAGTTGCTGGAGTTCCGCCCGCATCCGATTGAGGTCCTTCTGGGACTGATCCGGTTGCGTCGAGGCAGCGATTCCTAGCTCTTTGAGCGACTCGAGGCGGTCTTTAATGACCTCGTTTAGCGCGTCACGGATCTCGAGGACGGCTTCGGGGAGGTCGATTCGCTCCCACTCGACGTCGGTGTCGTGGGTGAACTCGGCCACGTCGGCGTCGTCTTCGGTCATCACCTCGACCTCTTGCAGGCCGAGGTTTTCACAGACCTCGAGAATCGCCTCTTCGTCGCCGCCGGGCGAGGCCGACATGCCTGTCACGAGCGGTTGGCGGGCGTCGTCGTGGTAGCGCTCGGCGATGTAGTTGTAGGCGTAGTTGCCGGTCGCGCGGTGGCACTCGTCGAAGGTGATGTGGGTCACGTCGGCAAGCGAGACGCGACTGCCGACGAGGTCGTTTTCAATCACCTGCGGGGTCGCCATGATGACCGTCGCCTCCTCCCAGAGGGCAGCGCGGTCGTCGGGGCTCACGTCGCCAGTAAAGACGACGATTTCCTCATCGGGGATCTGGAGGGCTTCGCGGTAGAACTCGGCGTGTTGCTGGACGAGCGGTTTCGTCGGCGCGAGCATCACCGACTTTCCGCCGACTTCCTCGAGCCGGCGGGCCGTCACGAGGAGGCTCACGGTCGTCTTCCCCAGTCCGGTCGGAAGACAGACGAGCGTGTGGTGGTTCGCGGCCGTGCCCGCGAGTTTCAACTGGTAGAGACGCCGCTCGAGAAAATCGGGCTCGAGGAGCGGGTGCTCGATCTTGGGCGGATCCCCACTCTCGTCCGTCGTTGCCATTGGCGGTGATTCACTACGGGCGAGGTTAAGCGTTGAGAAACCGCGGTGAAAGTGAAGCCGCCGTCGCGGTTATGATCTGCGTGAGATGCGGGCGCTACAGACCGTCGCCCGGCTCTTGGATGATTCGCGGCGAGTTCTCGCCACAGCCGTGCCGGTAGAAATACGATGCCGTGCGGTCGCGATCCGTCGGATCGGTGATCGTCTCGCGGGTGACCTCCTCGTTGACGACGTACATCGAAATCGCCTCGAGTTCCTCGCCGTTGTCGGCGGCCCACTGCTCACAGAGGTGGGCGGCTAAGTGTTCGGCGACCGGATCGGTCGTGCCGCCGCGACGGACGCTGTTCATGTAGAAGCGCTCGCGGTAGGTGCCGTGTTGAGTCTGTAACTCCTGGCCGGGGCGCTCGTAAGAGAGCGGCCGGTCGTTGTAGACGTCGAGGCGCTCGCCGTTTGCCGTCTCCGCGGCGAAGACGTGATATCGATCCGTTGTCCGCGGATCGGGCCCGGCGAAGACACCCCAGCCAATCGGCTGATCGATCCCCAGTTTCGACGCCGTCGATTCGACCTGTGTCACGCCCGCCGTCTCCGTTAACGTCTCCTGAACCGCGTCTTCGACCTGATACTCGAGTGCGCGGTCGGGTTCGTCGGTACCGGTCGCTGACTCGGCGACGACGAAGCCGATGTTTGCGACCATCATCACGGCGACGAACAGGATCGTCACGAGGACGAGTCCGATGCTTACCGTGTAGGCGGATTCGCGCAGTCGAGTTGCGCGCTCGCCGCCGATTCGGGGGTTGGGGACGCGAGCCGCGAGTCGCTCGAGTGGCTCCGTTCGCGCGGCTAATCGCTCGGTCTCGAGTCCGAGGCGTTCGCAGAGGGCGGCTGTGTCCCGCCAGAACTGCGGCTGGAGGAACAGGACGAGGCCAGCGAGTGCGACGTAGGCGAACGCGCCGATGCGGACCGTGAGCGCGAACGAGAGGTGGCCGCCGACGAACAGGCCGACCATCGCCATCCGCAGGCGTCCGCGCAGGAAGAGCAGTAGCCACGCGAACACGAGCATGTAGTACCACAGGACGCCGCCGAAGCCGAGCAGGGTCTGGAACTCGCGGATCGTATCGCCGAGCAGGTACGTCATTTCGTCGAGGCCGAGCACGAGCGGGGCTGCGTCGACGGTGCCCCAGACGTCGGACTGGGACTTGATCAGCCCGTTCGTGATGTACATGTAGAGCATCTGGCCGAGGATGAACGCGCTGGCGAGACTCGAGACGGCCACGCGGGGATCACGGTCGTTGTGGACGGCATCAATCGACCAGCGTTCGCCCAGCGGGAGGAAGATCGCCCAGAACAACAACAGCCGAAACAGCGTGTCGGCGTAGCTCAGGACGAACGGGTTGTGATGATCGAGCGAGATGACGAACAGAAACGAGATGATCGTCGCGATGCGCGTCTTGTAGCCGACGAGCAACTGGATCGCGAACAACGCTTGCAGGACGAACAGCCCCGCGATGAGCGTTGGATCCGTCGTCAGGTGATAGATCGACCAGCCGGGATCGCTTGTCGCCTCAAAGACGAGCGAGCGCGGCACGACGCCCTCGTCGGTGTAAAAGTACGTAAAGTTCCGCGAGCGCAGTGCGAGATCTGCGAGGATTAGGAAGGCCGCGAAGATCCGAAAAACAGCGAGCGACCGCGTATCGATCCGAACGCACCGCTCGAGGTACGCTCGAGTGCGCTGGAGCGTTCGACGGAGGGGGGAGCCGGCGGTTGCCATCGGTACTCGTGACTCTGTGGAGAGCGTATATGCATTTCTATTAACATGGCTCGAGTGGTGGTGCCGTTGGCTTGTACAATGGTCTGCGCTGGAATCCGAAATTCAGCCGCCAGCGACCTACAGCGGCGAAAGATCGAGTGCGAGCCACGCCAGCACGGACGCGTAGACCGGAATCGTCAGGTTGTCGTCGACGATGAAGTCGCCGATTCGGACCTTGATGCCGTCGGCGATGGTCGCACCGAGGGCGGCCGCGAAAACGGCCAGCGGCGACTCGTAGAGAAACGGTGCGGCGATAATCGCGCTGACGACGAACATCGTCACGAGCACCTGCGGTCCCTTGACCGTCTTGAGCGAGTCATCAGAGACCGCGCCGCTGATCGGATCGCCGAGTGCGAGCATCAACATCGCCGGCAGCGCAATCGCCGGCTGGAAGACGAGGACGGCCACCGTCATGCTCACCATGTAGTAGCCGTAGCCGGCGAACTGGTCCTGCTCGTAGTCGCGGGTCAGTTTGTCATAAATCGCCCACTCGAGGCCGACGCGGAGCCGCAGGAACTCGAGGCCGATGACGCCGAGCGAGAGGACGACCATCAGCACGCGGAAGTAGTCCCAGGTGAGCCCGAGCTCGAGGTAGTTTGCGAGGAGATAGAGCGCGACCAGCCCGGAGCCGCTTGCGTGGACGAGTCGCCGTTTGAGTTCGTCGGCCATCACCTCTCTCCTCGAAGGATGTGACCTTCAGTCCGTCGGTTACATATCGTCAGTTGATACCAGCCACGCCGCCCGGTCAATCCGGACTCAGCGATGGCCGAGCTGCCGGTGAGCTTATGTCGTTGTCGCCGAACCGAACGGTATGATTCAGCGACCAACACAGTTCTCTCGTACACTCTCGGTGGTCGCGTCTGCCTCGAGTCGGGTCCGTGTCCCTCTGTCCGTTCGGTCTCGAACGGCGATGCTGGGGCGCGATCCATCGTGATAGCCACCATTGAGGGAATCGTCGTCCTGTTGCAGGCTCTTGCGGTTCCGATTTTCCTGTTGTTATTTTATTTTGACGGGATGGTGATCGGCAAACTCGCTCCGCCAGCGACGTTCTATCTCGCCTACGTCGTCCTCGTTTCTCCCACTGATTTGGCTCTGTTCGTGGCTGCAGGGTTGTCAGCCTTGGCGGCTACGCTCGGACAGTTTACCCTATACCGCGGCTTCAACGCGGATAGTCCCGAATACTTCGGGATCCGCAGACGGGTTCCGTACGCCGATCAGGTCCCGGTGGTGATCCACGAGCGGATCGGCGAACGGCGGTTGCGCGTGGCCACTCGACTGTTTGATCGGTTCGGTGCAACCGCACTCGTAGTCACGAACGCAATTCCAGGTGTTCGGTCGCTGTTGAGTATTCCAGCCGGACTGAGCGGTTATCCTGCCGGTCGATTTCTCGTCTGTTCGATGATCGGGAACGGCCTCTATCTCGCTCTCCTGACCGCCGTCGCCTGGGGACTGCTCGACCTCGCTGCAGCCTGGTGGTGAACCCCCACTCTACAGCTCGTCGAACTCGAGGTCGCCTTCCCGAATCGCGGCGAGGGTCTCGGCGAGCCCGTCGACCGGCAGCCGCTTCTGCTCGGTCGAGTCACGTTCGCGGACCGTGACCGTGGTCTCCTCGTTTTCAATCGTCTCGAAGTCGACGGTCACGCAAAACGGCGTGCCGACCTCGTCCTGTCGGCGGTAGCGTCGACCGATGTTGCCCGAATCGTCGTACGTGACGGAGAGTCCTTCCGCGCGCAGGGCGGCGACGATGTCGTCGGCCTGCGCCTCGAGGTCGTCGTCGTTCTGGAGCGGGAAGACACCGACGAACATGGGCGCGACTTCGGGCTCGAGCTCGAGGTACGTGCGCTCCTCGCCCGCAACTTCGTCCTCGCGATAGGCGTGGTGCAGGACGGTGTAGACCAATCGGTCCACCCCGAAGGAGGGCTCGATGACGTGGGGCAGGATGTGCTCGCCCGCCTCGGTCTGTTCTTCGACTGCGAAACCGGTTTTCTCGACGGGGAGTTCGTGGGTCTCGTCCTCGAGGTCGATCTCGACGGTGTCGCCCTCGAAGGCGGTGCGATCCCGTTCGGCGAGCGTCTCAAGTGCCGAGACGACAGCCTGTGCGTCGCCGCCGAATTCGGGACCGAGATAGCTCATGTCGGGATCGACCGTGGCGCGTTCGACGGTTTGTGGCTCGTCGTACTGCCGGAAAACGGTAAAGCGGTCCTCGGAGTGCTCGGCGTGTTTCGAGAGGTCGTAGTCGGTTCGGTTGGCAAAGCCAGCTAGTTCGATCCAGTTGCCATCAATTTCGCCTTCGGCGTCCCAGCAGTCGGCCGCGTAGTGGGCGCGCTCGCCCGAGAGGTGCTGGCGGAACCGGAATCGGTCCATATCGACGCCGACGGCGTCGTACCACGGCTTGGCGACGCCGAGGAAGTACGCAACCCACTCGTCACTGATGATGCCCTCGCTGACTGCCTCGCCGATGGTCGTCTCGAGTTCGTCGCCGTCCTCGCTGTTTTGCTCACTTGCGGGATAGAGCGTGACCGAAACGTCTTCGACGCTCGAGAGGTCCGGCTCGTCGTTCTCGGGGTCGATGAAGTACTCGAGTTCGGCCTGTGTGAACTCCCGCGTTCGAATAATGGAACGGCGAGGGCTGATCTCGTTGCGGTAGGCGCGGCCGATCTGGGTGACGCCGAAGGGGAGCTGGTTGCGCGCGTACTCTTTGAGTCGCGGGAACTCGACGAAGATGCCCTGTGCGGTCTCTGGGCGCAAGTAGCCCGGATCGGCGTCGCCGGGGCCGATGTTCGTCGCGAACATGAGGTTGAAGTTCTCGACGGCGACGTCGGCCAGTCCGGCACCGCACTCGGGGCAGACGAGTTCGTACTCCGCGATGACTTCCTCGACTTCGGGGATCGGGAGACTCTCTGCGTCCTCGTACTCAGTGTTGTCCTCGACGAGGTGGTCGGCCCGCGTGCTCGTCTCGCATTCGGGGCACTCGATCAGCATGTCATCGAAGGTGTCGAGGTGGCCCGAGGCCTCGAAGACGGGTTCGGGCATGATCGTCGGCGCGTCAATCTCCATGTTGCCCTCGGCGACGGCAAAGCGGTCGCGCCAGGCGTCCTCGACGTTGCCCTTCAGGGATGCGCCCTGCGGGCCGAAGGTGTAGAAGCCGCCGACGCCGCCGTAGGCACCCGAGGACTGGAAGAAGTACCCTCGGCGCTTTGCGAGTTCGACCAGTTTCTCGCTCGTTGCCTCTGCCGTCTCCGTTGCTGGGTCTGCGTTACTCATAGAGTGCCTCGAGAATGTCGATGTCGCGGACGATGCCGACGAGTTGCTCGCCGGTCACCATCGGAATCTGTTCGATGTCGTTGCTGATCATGTCCTGTGCGGCGTCCTGCAGCGACGTTTCGGCCGACGCGGTCACGACGTCGTCGGTCATGAACTCGCTGACCGGTCCGTTCGGAATTTCGATGTCACGCGTTGGCAGGTAGCGGCTTCCGACGCCTTTGATTCCTTCCCAGGACCACTGCGAGTCCTGATCTGGGAAGTTGTCGCCGGTCTCTTCTTCACCCTCGACGATGCGGGCGACGTCGATGATGTCGACTTCAGTCAGGACGCCGGTCATCTCGCCGTCCTCAGAGAGCGCAACGGTGTAGGGGACGTTCGCATAGGAGAGGCCGCGCTCGGCGACGGGCAGTGGTGCACCCTCGTAGGTCGTGTTGACGTTCGTGCTGCCGTAGTCGCCGACTGTTCCCTCCGTCGCCTGATCGCCAGTCGCGATGGCGTGGATCACGTCAGTTACCGTGATGATCCCCTCGAAATCGCCGTCGACGACGGGGACGCGACGCGCGTTTTCCTCGACCATCGTCCGCGCGACATCCTCGAGATTCGTCTCGCGCGTCGTCGTCGGCACATCGTCCATCAGCATGACGAGTTGGTCTTCGTTTGGCTGTTCGATCAGTTCTTCGCGTGAGATCAGGCCGCGGTACTCCGGCCCGTTGTCGTCTGTCGGTTTGACGACCGGCACGGCCGAAAACGAGCGTTCCTGAAGGTACTCGAGGATGTCCGAGCGGGTGCCTGGCAGTTCGGCAGTCACCACGTCTTCGCGGGGCGTCATCGCGTCAGCTACGTTCATGTCCCCACGCTACGGCGAAAATGAGTATAAACCCAGTGTTTCCCTGACGGGACGACTTCCTCGTTTGCCGGATAGTTCGATTCGACGACTTTATATGCCTGTGGGAGACACTCTCATACATGGCGACGAACCCCCACGCCATGGCGGACGAGACGACAATCGTCGGCTCAATCGATGACGCCGACGCGAGCAACGGCGGCGAGTACGTCATCGCCGACATTACGGCTGATGGCGCCTGGCTGTCGATGGAAGCGAAAGACGCGCCGACGCTGCCAGCGTGGCGATAAGGGGACTGGGGAATTGTGGGTCGCGTCGCTGTCACTTTCGATATCGCTCCTCGAGGAATACTTCTCGCTGGCTGCTCATAACCTCCTGAAAATAGCGTGTGCTGTGGTGGGACTCACCAGTCTTCGCCCCGTTACCCGGTGAGCATGCCGCCGGGTGGAATGCGCCCGCTTGGACTTGCGTCGTCATGGTCTGTCTCTCCAAACTGCGGGGAGTGTTCGATTGTTCGTCGGACTTTTGCGCCGGTTTTCGTGTACGCTGCCAGGATTGCGAGTATCTTACTCATACATGAGTAAATACTGCTGCAAGACGGATAAGTATTTTTCCGCCGATAAACCGTGTTGGTTACGCTTCTTATTCGTTCGAATGAACAACCACGACAGACTTCTCGAGTCGGTCCCGATGAGTGGCGTTCCTCAACCTTTTTGATGGCGTCCCGCGACACCTGAACGTATGGATTATCGCGAGGTCGAGACGGCAGCCGAGTACGTGGCCCGTCTCGAGACGGGGGCCGACTGGCGAAGCGAAATCGAGTCGCTCGCGGACGCGGTCGAGGCTGATGCGGCCTGGTTCAGCGCACTCGGTGCAGTCCAAGACGCCGAACTCTGGTTTTACGATCAAACGGACTGTGAGTACTATCCCATCGCGTTCGACGAACCGCTCGAGGTCGCTGCCTGCGTCGGCAATGTCTCGCTTCTGAAGGGTGAGCGATTCGCCCACACCCACGCCGTCCTCTCCGACGATGAGGGCACCACCTACGCCGGTCACCTGAACGAGGCGACCGTCTGGGCCGGCGAGGTACACATGCGCGTCTTCGAGGACCCACTCGAGCGCGAGTACGACGAGACAACCGAACTGGATCTCTGGCTCTGATATGCGCGAGGAAGACGAACAGTACTTCGAAGGGCTCGAATCGCAACTCGAGGACGCCTTCGACGTCGCCGAGGAAGCCAAAGAACGCGGTGGCGATCCGAAACCCGAGGTCGAAATTCCGACCGCGCGGGACATGGCCGACCGCGTCGAGAACATTCTGGGTATCGACGGCGTCGCCGAGCGCGTGCGCGAACTCGAGGGCGAGATGTCTCGTGAAGAGGCCGCACTGGAACTCGCGAAGGACTTCGCGGAGGGCCGCGTCGGCGACTACGAGACGAAAGCGGGCAAGGTCGAAGGCGCGGTCCGCACAGCCGTTGCCCTCCTTACGGAGGGTGTCGTCGCCGCGCCCATCGAGGGCATCGACAAAGTTGAAATTCTCACCAACGACGACGGCTCGGAGTTCGTCAACGTCTACTACGCCGGGCCGATCCGTTCTGCGGGCGGGACCGCACAGGCGCTCTCCGTCCTCGTCGCGGACTACACCCGCGCGCTCGTCGGCATGGGACAGTACAACGCCCGCGACGAGGAGGTCGAACGCTACGCCGAGGAGATCGGCCTCTACGACAAGGAAACCGGCCTGCAGTATACGCCCAAGGACAAGGAAACGAAGTTCATCGCCAAGCACATGCCGATCATGCTCGACGGCGAGGCGACGGGCGACGAGGAGGTCTCTGGCTTTCGTGACCTCGAGCGCGTCGATACCAACAGCGCCCGCGGCGGGATGTGTCTGGTCATGGCTGAAGGGATCGCGCTCAAGGCCCCAAAGATCCAGCGCTACACCCGGAATCTCGACGAGATCGACTGGCCGTGGCTGCAGGATCTGATCGACGGCAATTACGCCGACAACGAGGGCGAAGGTGAGGAGAACGACGACACTGCGGCCGACGACGAGGATGGCGACGGTGACGAGAGCGGCGAGGCGGACGATGCAAGTGACGACTCGGCGGGTCCCCCGCGCGTCGAAGAATCACAGAAGTTCCTTCGGGACCTCATCGCCGGTCGGCCCGTCTTTTCCCATCCCTGCGCGAAGGGCGGATTCCGCCTGCGCTACGGCCGTGCGCGCAATCACGGCTTCGCGACTGCGGGCGTCCATCCCGCCGCAATGCACCTCGTGGATGACTTCCTCGCGACCGGCACGCAGATCAAGACCGAACGCCCCGGCAAAGCAGCAGGAGTCGTCCCCGTCGACTCCATCGAAGGCCCGACCGTCAAACTCGCAAACGGGGACGTGCGCCGGATCGACGACCCCGAGGACGCCCTCGAGATCAGAAACGGCGTCGAGAAAATCCTTGATCTGGGCGAGTACCTCGTCAACTACGGCGAGTTCGTCGAGAACAACCACCCGCTCGCACCCGCCTCCTACACCTACGAGTGGTGGGTCCAGGACCTCGAGGCCGCCGGCGCGGATACGCAGGCGCTCGAGGACGACCCTCGAATCGACCTCGAGTTCCCTGACGCCGAGGAGGCCCTCGAGTGGGCACTCGAGTACGACGCGCCGCTGCACCCCGAATATACCTACCTCTGGCACGACATCTCCGTCGAAGCCTTCTGTACGCTCGCAGCCGCCGTCTCACACGGCCGCGTCGAGACCGACAGCGACGGCGACGCCGGGGACGGCACGCTCGTCCTCGAGTACACAGAGGCCGTCCGCGATTCCCTCGAGACGATTGTTATCGAACACCGCCAGCGTCCGGACGAGGACCGCCTCGAGATCGACGAGTGGCGGCCACTTGCACACACGGTCGGCTGTGACCCGCGCCAGGCGGTGACGGATGGGGCTGCACTGGAACCTGATGGTCGGAGCGAAGAACCAACCATCGACCTCGAGCGCACCTGGAGCGACGAGGACCTCTCCGAGCACGCCCGTACGTGGGGCCACGAGAAAGACGGTGACAACGCCATGGAGGCGGTCAACGAAGTTGCTCCCTTCCGGGTTCGCGAACGCGCGCCGACTCGAGTCGGCAATCGAATGGGCCGGCCCGAAAAGTCAGAGAGCCGCGATCTGAGTCCGGCCGTCCACACGCTCTTTCCAATCGGCGAAGCCGGCGGCACGCAGCGAAACGTCGCTGATGCGGCCAAACACGCCGAGACGATGCAGGATACGCCCGGCATCGTCGAGATACAGGTTGGCCGACAGCGCTGTCCGAACCCCAGCTGTAACGCCGAGGAAACCTTCAAAAATCGCTGCCCGGACTGTGGCGAGCGAACCAAACCCGACTACCGCTGTCCTGACTGCGAGCAGACACTCGAGCCTGATGACGCCGGCCGCGTCGAATGTGGCCACTGTGAAGTCGAGGGAACCTGCGTCGAAAACCGCGAGGTCGACATCAATGAGGAGTTCCGCGACGCCCTCGAGTCGGTCGGCGAACGCGAGAATGCCTTCGAGATCCTGAAAGGCGTCAAGGGGCTCTCCTCGGCGACCAAAATCCCTGAACCAATCGAGAAGGGGATCCTGCGGGCGAAACACGATGTCTCCTCGTTCAAAGACGGCACCGTCCGCTACGACATGACTGACCTGCCGGTCACGTCAGTCCGGGCGAGCGAACTCGACGTCGACGTTGGCCAACTGCAGGCACTTGGCTACGAGGAAGATATCCACGGCGAACCGCTGACCCACGAGGACCAACTCGTCGAACTCAAAGTCCAGGACGTCGTCCTCTCCGATGGCGCAGCCGAGCACATGCTGCAAACCGCCGACTTTATCGACGACTTACTCGAGCAATATTACGGTCTCGAACCGTTCTACGAACTCGAGGATCGGACGGAACTCGTCGGTGAACTCGTCTTCGGGATGGCTCCCCACACGAGCGCGGCAACTGTCGGGAGAGTGATTGGATTTACGAGCGCGGCGGTCGGATACGCTCATCCGTATTTTCACGCCGCCAAGCGGCGTAACTGTGACGGTGACGAAGACTGCGTGATGTTGCTCATGGACGGACTTCTCAACTTTAGTAAAAGTTTCCTGCCAGATCAGCGCGGGGGGAAAATGGATGCCCCGCTCGTCATGTCCTCGAGAATCGATCCCGCCGAAATCGACGACGAGGCGCACAACATGGACATCGTCAGCCAGTACCCCCGCGAGTTCTACCTCGCCAGTCGTGAGCAGGCTGATCCCGAGTCCGTCGACATCCAGATCGGCGAGGATACGCTCGGCACCGACGACGAGTACACCGGCTTCTCTCACACCCACGACACCACCGACATCGCGATGGGGCCCGACCTCTCGGCGTACAAGACGCTCGGCTCGATGATGGACAAGATGGACGCTCAACTCGAGTTATCGCGCAAACTCGAGGCGGTCGACGAGACCGACGTGGCCGAGCGGGTCATCGAATATCACTTCCTACCGGACCTGATCGGGAATCTGCGAGCCTTTTCGCGACAGGAAACCCGGTGTCTCGACTGCGGCGAGAAGTTCCGCCGAATGCCCCTGACCGGCGACTGCCGGGAGTGTGGTGGCCGCGTCAATCTCACCGTCCACCAGGGATCGGTGAACAAGTACATGCAGACGGCGATTCAGGTCGCCGAGGAGTACGACTGCCGGCCCTACACGAAACAGCGCCTCGAGGTCTTAGAGGGTGCTCTCGAGAGTGTGTTTGAAAACGACAAAAACAAACAAAGCGGGATTGAGGACTTCATGTAGCGGCGAGCACCGACTCTTCAGGTTTGAACTGCAGACTGGACTACGCTCGGGCGAGCACACGGTAGCGATCCGATCTCCGGGTCGATCAGTCCTCTTCTCGATAGTACAACTCCTCTTTTGGGCCACCGCAGTTCGGACACGTAGCGGGTAATTCATCCGCCAGACGGCCCGTTTCGCCGCAGTTCGAACAGCGCCAGAAGTGATGCGGTCGCTCGTCTGGCTCTGTTGGCTCCCCGATTGGCAGTTCTGTCTCCTCTTTGTTTGCGGGTTTGCTATCTATTTCTTGAGTCATACTAACACACCTCATTTACTGGAACGTCTCGAGTCGTGTTAAACGCCTCGTCCACCCGTTAGAAGCGCTGAAAATCGAATTCAGTGGTAATTCATCAAGTACGAGGCGGAGGCCCCACCCTCAAGGAGTGCCGGGCTTCCGGTTCGGCGGAAGCACAAGCGAGTAGGGTGGGTGAGGACAGCGAGGGATCGAAGATCACTCGGGCCGTGCGAACGGGCCTGCGGCCCGTGAGCAGAAGCCGACACGGTCCTGACCGTCGTTCACGACTTTCTCGCTAAGATGTTATTCTATATTGCACTCTATGGTTTACCATATATACTGTCCCACAGATTTGTCGTCTTGTCCTCGAGCACTGGCTCGCTGGCCGAATCTGTTTTCATCCCGTACTCACACGTTCGAGTATGGATATCGTCGTGTTCGGCGCTGGCAGCCTTGGGAGTCTCCTCGGTGGACTGCTCGCCCGGGAGCACGAGGTCACACTTGTTGCTCGTCCGGCACAGGCCCGGACGCTCCGTGACGGCGGCCTTCGGCTCACGGGGGAGTTCGATGATCACGTCACCCCTGCGGTGACGACCGACATCACCGGACTCTCGGCTGACCTCGCGATTGTCGCCGTCAAGGCCTTCGATACCCCGTCTGCCGCCGCCGAACTGGCGACCGGCTCGTTCGATGCCGTTCTCTCGGTTCAGAACGGAATGGGGAACGAAACCCTCCTCGCAGACCGCCTCGAGTGTCCCATCCTCGCCGGAACTGTCTCCTACGGCGCATTGCTTGAGGAGCCAGGTGTCGTGGCGTGTACAGGCCGGGGAACCGTCGTCCTTGGCGCTCGATCCGGCGGTCGAACACCCATCGTCGAGGGGGTCGGCACAGCGTTCGAGGCGGCTGGGATCGAAACGACTGTCGCGACCGACATGCCGCGTCGACTCTGGGAGAAACTCGCCGTTAACGCGGGAATCAACCCGGTTACGGCGCTTACTGGAACGTCAAACGGCGCGATTCTCGAGGACCCAGCAGCAGACCCCGCTCGCACGGCAACACGCGAAACTGCCCGTGTCGCCCGTGCAAACGGCATCTCGCTCTCGGAGCAGGCAGCACTCACCGCACTCGAGCGAGTCGCAACCGAAACAGCTGCGAACACGTCGTCGATGGCCCAGGACGTTCGTGCCGGTCAGCGGACTGAAATAGACGCGATAAACGGGTATGTGCTCGAGCAAGCCCCCGACTCGGTCGCGGTGCCGGCGAATCGGCACTTGGCGGCGCTCGTCCGAACCTGGGAAGCCGGTGCTGGCGTTCGCTGAGAGGTGTGAAAACAGCGGTATCGACTGCTAAACACTGATGAAACGTTAGAACGGGGCCTCAGGACCTTCGTCGGCTGCACCGTCGTCATCGACGGTTTCGCCGGGGAACGACGGCTCCATGCCACCGCCACCGCTCTCGCCGCCCATGCCGCCGTCCATCCCAGTGTGGGCGTTGACCTTCTCGATTTCGGGGATTTCTTTGACCATTCGGCTCTTAATCGCCTGAATCGTCATTGGCGAGATACCACAGCCACTGCAGGCACCGCCCAGTGCGATGGTGACTTCGCCGCTCTCGCGGTCGATATCCTGAATTGCCGCGCTACCGCCGTGCATCTGAATCTGCGGGAAGTTTCGCCGCAGGAAGTTCGAAACGCGCTCCTCGAGGTCGTCCCCGTCGTTCTGGGTCTCGGTACTCATACGAGCCACTTGGGTGTGAGTGCCCCTAAACCTTCCGTCGTTCGTGTTCGGTCGACCTGTACACTGGGGTCGTCACCCTATTGGAACTCGAAAATACGCTCGAGTTCAGTTTCGATTTCGCCGACGTGGATCTCGAGGAGTTCCTCGAAGCGGTCTTGCTCGACGACGATACCTGATAGTCGCCCGTAGGGATTATCGGGGAGTTCGATGGTGAACTCGCCGTTTCCGTCATAAAAGGGCTCGCTCTCATTGAGAACTTGTTGATCGATTGCATGGACGAGTTCGGAGTCGTATTGGTCGTTCATGCGGTTGAACGCGTTTTTATACGCCTGCTGGAGTTCGGGGAAGTAGTTGGCGTACTTGTCTTCGAATTTCTCGGGGTCGAAGTCAGCCATATCGGAGTACAGCGCGAGCGAGGACAAAAGTCGGACGATTGGTCCCGTAGCCGATGAATCGGCACACGAGACACTCGCGACGGGTGATGTCGTATCTGGGGGCCTAAGCAGTGGATGCGTACGCAAGGGGAACGAACTCCCGCTGCACTCGCGATACCCTCGCACATGCTCTCGGATCAGCGTCCGATCCCACCGGAAGCGTTGCCGCCGGGATGGGGTGCACTCGAGTTCTGTCAGGGCCGATTCGTCTACCGATATCGACAGCCTCCAATCGAACTGATCGCCGATGAGACGAGTGCTGACCGCTGTCACCCCGGTCTCGGCCTTCACTGCTACTGGGAACTTCGCTATCGGTACTCGATTGGTGACTACCTCCACACAGACCAGATCGGCCGGGTTTCGACCCGCCACGCCGCACTCGAAGGCCTGCTTGAGTGTATGCACCGAGTTCACGAGCGTGCTGATGCGCTCGAGGACCCGTTCGACGTATCGGCGGTGTTAGAACAGGTTTCGCTCTCGGATTTTATCCCGGGGACAGACTCGAAGCCGGACTAATCAGCACAATAAGCCACTGAAAGCAGTGTACGCCCAATCGAGCGATGCTATGCGATTAGTATGACACAGCTTCTGTTATGGATCTATCGTGTGCTGCCAAACCCAATAAACTGCATATTGTTATATCAAATACGGTCGTGCTGGTCATCTCGACAGCACAGTGTTTATACTGGTCAACGAGGTAGTGCTGCTATCCCTTCGATGACGTCTCAGATTCCGTTTGCAATCGATTTCCACGTTCACTCTGACGATTCTTACGACGGACACGAACCGATTGAACTCGTGTTAGAACACGCAGCTGATATCGGTCTTGATGGGGTCGTCATCACCGATCACGACGAGATCGGCGAATCCCTCCGTGCTGCCGAAATCGCCCCTGAGTACGGACTTGTCGGCATTCCCGGTGTTGAGGTCTCGACCAGACACGGCCATCTTCTGGCAATCGGTGTCGAGGAACGGCCTGAACCCGGCCAGCCGTTCATGGAGACCGTCGAAACGGTCCGGGAACTCGGCGGCATCGCTGTTGTCCCCCATCCGTTCCAGCGCAGTCGCCACGGCGTCAGAAAACGTCATATTCAGGATGCCGATGCCATCGAAACGTACAACTCGATGCTCTTTACCGGCTATCGTAACCGTCGCGCTCGAACGTTTGCTCGCCGTCGAGCATACCCCGAAATCGGTGCCAGCGATGCACACTACCTGCCAAACGTCGGCAAAGCCTACACCGAAATCCTCGTTGAACCTACTGCAGACACGCCGACGAAAGCCGAGATCGACGGTGACGACCTCGTCGACGCCATCCTCGAGGGGCGGACCCAGATTCGTGGCAAGCGCACGCCGGTCCACAAGAGCACGGTACAGTACGCCAAGGGAGCGGTCCGAAAATCGACGTATCTGCTCACCTCGCGTGCACCACTGATCCCGACCGTTCCGGCGTCGATGGATCGGTCCTAACCCAGTTGCTCGCCAACGAGTTCGTTGGCATGCTCGATGAACTCGGATTCTTCGCCTGCGGGAACCGTTGCCCCGGCCGCCACGTTGTGACCGCCGCCGTCGCCGCCGACAGCCTGTGACGCCTCGCTCATCACGCTCGAGAGATCGAGTCCCTGTCGGACCAGATTGTGCGTGCCACGCGCTGAAACCTTCGTCTCCTCGTCGTTTTTCGCGGCGAACGCGAAGATCGGTTTCGAGTGGCTGACGCCGTCGTTGCCCATTGCCATGCCGGCGACGATGCCGACGATAGTCTCGCGGATGCGGTCGCCGGCGTCGAACCACTGGACGTGTTCCTCGTGGGTGACGCCTTCGTTCGTGATGAGGGTGATCCCTTCCGAGAGGTTTCGGCGGTGATTTCGAAGCAACGTTCGGGCTTGCTCGAGTGCGCCCTCCCGGTCGCCGAGACAGACCCCGAGACCGACGTCGGCGCGCTCGTAGCGAGCGGTCGCATTGAGCAGGGTCGAAAACTCGCTTGCATCGCGCAGTTCGGTGCCGACGGGTTCCTCGCTCAGCACGTAGGCAGTGCCGACGAGGCCGTCGATTTTGCCCGCGGGAACGCCTGTCGAGACGGCCTTTCGGACGAGCGCGCTCGCGACAGTCTGTTTCTCGTCGTTGGTCAGCCCGGACCACCGTCGCCACTCGCCGTCGGCTTTGAGTTCGAGGTCGAGATCCTCGAGAAACTGGAGTGCTCCTGCCTCGTTGTTCGAAATGCCTGGAATGTGGACATCGCTTGCGTACTCGAGGAGTTTCGGGAGCGGCCGGGTCTGTTTGCCATAGAGTGCGAGGTCCTTCCCGGTCTCGAGGACGCCGGCGTCGACACCCTCAGCGACGATTTTCTCGTTTGCGCCCTGGAGTTTGCCGCCGGACGCTTGCATGTCGCCGACAGCGCCGACGACGGCCAGTGCGGCGAGGTCGCGGTTGTCGGCGCGAGCATCGGTCGCTGTGTCTGTCGTTGCACCCGAAGTGCCGCCGTCGGTCGCAAGGCCGGTTTCGTCTGCAACGTCTGCGAGCGCCCGAGCGAGGACGTAACTCGCGCCCGCACCGGAAAGTTCGGAGGCACCGTCGATGCCGAACAGCAGTGGATTGAGGTGATACTCCGTGTCGCTGTCGGCGGGCTGGTGGTGGTCGGCGATGATCGGCGTAAATGCGCCTGCGTCTTCGTGTTCGGCGATACTATCGAGTTGGCCGCTCCCGAAGTCAGTAAAGCAGACAGTGTCGTACTCAGTCGCCGCAATCGCGGCAATTGCGTCGTCGTCGAGTTGCTTCTCGAAAATGGTTTCGACGGGAATCGACGCGCGCTCGAGTGCCTGCGTTGCGATTGCGCCGCTCGTGAGTCCGTCGGCGTCGATATGCGAGGCCAGCAGGACGCGGTCGGCCTCACACAGCCGCTGTGCACAACGCGTCGCTCGCTCCTCGAGTTCGGGAATCGGCCCGGCCATCGACACTCTCTTGGTGCGCCTTTCCTGATAAAGTCGCGGTCTCTTGGGTCAGCGCTCGGCGAGCGCAGTGACCGTTTCGCGCGCGAGCGCGTCGAACGTCGCTTCGCTCGCGACCAGATCGACGTCGACACCCAGTTCCCGCGCGGTTTCCGCGGTTGGTTCGCCGATAACGCCGACAACAGCATTCTCGAGGCCAGCGAGTGCCGCGTTGCGTCCGCCGCGAACGCCGGCAGCCTCGAGGAAGTGTTCGACAGTCAGCGAGGAGGTGAAACAGGCCGCATCGAGGTCGCCTGCGGCGGCCAACTCGGCTGATCTGCCGCTTCCCTCGGGTCGGACCAGCCGGTAGAGAACCGTCTCGTGAACGTACGCGCCTGCGCCCTCGAGTCCCTCGAGCAGGACTGGGCTGCCGTGATCGCTGCGGGCGACTTCGATACGCGCGCCGTCGACGTCGGCTTCGAGATCGGCAACGAGACCACTCGAGGTGTATTCTTCAGGAATGAAATCCACGTCGTAGCCGACAGCCTCGAGCGCGTCGGCCGTTGCGGGGCCGATTGCACAGACGGTCTGCTCGCCAGGGGCCCAGCCCGCCTCGGCGACGAGTTCCGCGCCGGTCTTGCTCGTCAGGACGACGTAGTCGGCGTCGGTTCGCGGCGTCTGGCCGGTCGGCTCGATGGCTAACATCGGATCTGGAATCGGCTCTGCGCCGAGTGACTCGAGCAATGAGGTGGCGTCATCGATGCGGTTATCATCGGGTCGGAAGACGGCGACGGTGGGAGCGGGAGTCATTGCTCGCAGTTCGGTCTCAGGACTTTTGTCACTCTCGAGTCGATGTCGCTGAGTCGCTGGCTCCGGCAGCGGACTCGTTCGCAAGGAACTCGACAACTGACTCGCGCGTGCCCGCAACGTCGCCGATAACGGTGATTGCGGGTGGTTCAATCCCGACCGAATCCCGTGCATCGACAATCGTCTCGAGGGTGCCCGTTGCGACCTGCTGGTTCGGCCAGGTCGCGCGTTCAACGAGTGCAACGGGCGTCTCCGCGGGCATGCCGGCCTCGAGCAGCGCGTCGGTGTAGTCGGGCAGGCGGGTGACGCCCATGAGGACGACGATGGTTCCGCCGGTGTCGGCCAGTGCGGCCCAGTTGACCGTCGATTCGGGTTTGGTCGGATCTTCGTGACCGGTCACAAACGAGACGCTCGAGGCGTGATCGCGGTGGGTGACGGGAATACCGGCGACAGCGGGTGCGGCGACTGCTGAGGTGACTGCGGGAACGACCTCGAAGGGGATGCCGTGGGCCGCGAGATACTCGGCTTCCTCGCCGCCGCGGCCAAAGACGAACGAGTCGCCGCCTTTGAGCCGCACGACGGACTGGCCGTCGCGGGCATGTTGGACCAGCAGTTCGTTGATTTCGGACTGTGGCGTGCGGTCGCCGTGTGCACGTTTGCCCACATCTTTTCGACGGTCGTCGGGCAGCAAGTCGATAATCTTCGGCCCCGGAAGCTTGTCGTGGAGGACGAAATCCGCCTGCTCGAGCAGGCGTCTGGCCTTGCAGGTCAGCAGTTCAGGATCGCCGGGGCCGCTACCGACGAGATAGACGGTCCCAGCGTCCGGCTCGGTTCCGAAGTCGGTTCCTGACATTGTCGTACGCTCTCTCTACTTGCCCGATGGCTTATCTTCCTCGGAGACGGCAGTATCCGCGCCGTCTTCGTCGCGTTCTGCACGTTTGATCAGTTCTGTCGCGCCACGCTCGCCGAGATCGCGTGCGAACTCGCGGGCAGCCTCGGCGTGGTTCTCGACAGACAGGTCGCGGTTTGCGATGACCGATTCGTCTCCGTCTTGGTCGAAGACGGTGACTGCGGTATTGACGTACTCGCCCTGGACAACGGCGTAGACGCCGATTGGTGCGATACAGCCGCCGCCGAGTTCTGCGAGCACGCTTCGCTCGACAGTTGTCTCGACACGCGTTCGCGGGTGATCGAGTACGCTCTGTATCTCGCGAGCCGTCTCGTCCTCGAGTGCGGTCACGGCAAGTGCGCCCTGACCCGGTGCAGGAACGAACGTGTCCGTCGGCAGTTCCTGATACTCGACGTAGTGAGTGAGTCCGCTGCGCTCGAGGCCGGCCTCGGCGAGGACAATTGCATCGTACTCCGTTTCGATCTCACGGCCGAGCGCCTGCTTCTCGAGTTCGGAAAGCCCGTCGAACCACTCATCGACCGTCTGGTCGTATTCGGGTTCGAAGTCCTCGTCACCGGTGTTGCCCTTGCGCTCTTTGTCGGCGTCAGTTCGCGCCTCGTGTTCTGCTTGCAGCGCGGGCGCGAGCAGTTTCTCGAGGCGCGTATCGACATTGCCCCGCAGCGGTTCGACCTCGAGATCCGGCCGTTCCGAGAGCAGTTGTGCGCGCCGGCGCAGACTCGAGGTGCCGACGAGTGCGCCTTCGGGCAGGTCCTCGAGCGTCGTTCCGTCAGGTGTGACGAGTGCGTCGCCCGGCTGGCCACGCTGGGGCACGCCAGCCGTGACGAGTTCGTCGGGCTGTTCGGTCGGCATATCCTTCATCGAGTGAATCGCGCCGTCGAGGTCGCCCTCTAAGACACGCTCGTCGAGTTCGCGGACGAACGCGCCCGTCTTCCCCAGTCGGTGGATGAGTTCGTCCTGAATTTCGTCGCCCGTTGTCTCGATGGTCACGAGTTCGACCTCGTATCGGCGATCCTCGAGGGCCTCTTTGACGAGGCCGGCTTGGCGCCGGGCGAGATCTGACCCTCGCGTCGCCAGTCGTAACGTCCCACGCGTTTTCATAGGAATGAGTCGTCGCCTCGAGTATGAAAAGCGCACGCTTGTCCGACGCGCCCGTCGGGCAGTTGCCACGAACGAAGGGGCGAGTTATCAACTACCATTCGAAGGTGTTCGGGACGCGACTTATACTGTATCAAACGGCTACATATGACCGGATGAGCGATACACTGTACGAACGACTCGGTGGCGAAGACGCGATTGCAGCCGTCGTCGACTCGTTTTACGACCGCGTCCTCGCAGATGAACAGGTCGCATACTACTTTGAAGACACCGACATGCAGAAACAACGCGCCCACCAGACCCAGTTCATCAGTTCCGTCACCGGCGGCCCGGTCGACTACACCGGCGATGAGATGGAATCCGCCCACGCCGGAATGGGTATCACACCCTCGGAGTTCGGGGCGATTGCAACCCACCTCGAGGAGACACTTGCCGAGTATGACGTGCCCGAGGAGGACCGGGAGGCCGTCCTCGAGGAGATTGCGAGCTATCGCGGTGCGATTGTGACTGCGGCGGATTGAATCCGATTTCGACTCGAGTGTGCAGTGCGATCACAGTGTCCCGATTGCCCTGTGGCGGTTGTACAGATAGTAGCCTGCGACCAGCGGCTGCAGCGGCGGTATAGACAGGCTCAAAAACGCGACGCCCAGATAGAAGCCGGGATTTGGCCGCCAGTTCGTGCGTTCGGTGCTGACGTACGCCGCGTCCTGGTGGATCGCAACCGGAAACGAGCCGAAGGCAATCGCACCCGCGAGGCCGACTGCGGTCGTAAAGAGGCCGGGCATGGCGAATACGAGCGCAACTGTCGCCGCGACGATCCCGAACAGCGTCGAGGCGAGCGAGATCGCGACGACGATCCACCAGCCGGACCAGCCCGATGGCGTGCCGAACTGACGATGACGCTGGATGAGGTAGATGACGCCCGCAATCGCCGGCGAAAGCACTGCTGCCCCGCCGTAGAGCCACACGCGCGGTCGCCAGTTCCCACTCGCACGCGGCTGGCGTCTCACCCGCCGCGCATCGAGGACGACCGTCGCCGTCACGCCGAGAGTCAACACCGTATAGCCGAACGTTCCGAACAGGATCAACCCCTGCTGGAGCCCCGGTACGCCGGGCTCAGCGTCCTGTAGCACACCGACGATACCGACGCCGATCACCGGCGGAAAGAGATACAGCAGTCGCTCGAGCAGGCGCGCCCACTCACTCGAGACGGCAGTCAGTCGTGTGACTTCAGTCACTCTCTATGGTGGTTCGTTTTTCGAGCGGTATAGTAACTCTTGAAACGCGGTCGCACTCGCAGTGCTGTTCAGTGCTCGAGCGCCCGGTGGCGCTGGATGCCGTAGACGGCAAGGAGTGTCACAACGAGTACCGCACCGATGGTCGAAAACAGAATAAACACGAGGAGGACGACCCACGCGGCTGTGAAGTACGTTGCCGGATTTGGGCGCCAGTCAGTCGTTTCCCGCAGGTAGCCACTGTCCCTGTACAGACAGATTGGCAGTCCGGTAACGAGCAACTCCGGGAGTCGGGTGAGCCACGTAGACGTGACGGATTGGAGTCCGGCGGTGAGGAGTGCAAGTACCGCCAGCCCGACGACGCCGTACCACCACCGCGAACTCGTCGGGAGGCCGGTTGCGTGTTCGTTTCGCTTGTACAGGTAATCGATTACCGCGAGCCCCGAAAAGAGCAATCCGAGGACTCCGTACAGCCCCGGTGACGGTGCCCACTCGAGGCCCGCCGTGCGCACGTGCCTCGAGTCCAGATACAGCAACACTGCGACGATGAGGCCGAAGACGAATCCGAGCGGAACGAGCGCCAGCAGTCCCATCGAATAGACGACGGCCAGACTCCCGACGAGGCCACTCTCAACAAGTACCGGAAGGAGCACCAGCAATCCGAATATCGCTGCTGTCGCGAACAGACAGTACTCGAGGGGTTGCAGCCATTTCGAATCGACTCGGCCATAGTTGGCCGGTGTTGTCGCCATACGTTAGCCTAGTAATCTATCGTATAAAAAGAAGGAGGGGCGACGTCCTGTCTGCTCCCAGTCGCTATTAGAGTGCTTCCTTGTACGCCTCGAGCGTTTCCTCGACGTCTTCGTCGGTGTGGTTGTAGCTGACGAACTGGCACTCGAACTGGTTTTGCGAGAGGACGATTCCCTGGTCTTTCATCTGACCCCAGAAGACGCGTCGCCAGCGGTCGGTTTCGGCGTTTTTCACGTCGGCAGCGTTCTGTGGAGCCTCGCCATCGCGGGTGAAAATCACCTTGAACATGCCCGCGGTGCCGGCGACGGTGTACTCCGGTGCCTGCTCGGCGACGATGTCGGAGAGGCCAGAGCGCAGACGGTCGCCCAGTCCGTCGATGTGGTCGTAGACGTCGTTTTCGGCGGCAAATTTGAGGGTCTCGAGGCCGGCAGCCATCGTCACGGGGTGGCCGGAGAAGGTTCCGGCCTGGAAGACGGGGCCGGAGGGGGCGAACTGTTCGATGATCTCTGCTTTGCCGCCGATTGCGCCGACGGGGAAGCCGCCACCGATGATCTTGCCGAACGTGGTAAGGTCGGGGGTGACGCCGAACTCGCTCTGGGCACAGCCGAGACCGCCAACGCGGAAGCCGGTGATGACCTCGTCGAAGATCAACAGCGAGCCGTGATCCTCGGTGATCTCCCGCAAAAAGTCGTGATAGCCGTCGGTGGGATGGACGATGCCATAGTTGCCCAGAATCGGCTCGGTCATCACGGCTGCGATGTCGTCGCCGTGTTTTTCAAAGACCTTGCGGACGGCTTCCTCGTCGTTAAAGGGTACGGGAAGGGTGTGTTCGGCGAAGGCCTGTGGCACACCCGCCGAGGATGGCGCGGTGTTCTCGGCGTCGCCCTCGACCAGCGTCGACTCCTGTGCACCGTGGTAGCCGCCCTGATTGATGACGATTTTGTTCCGGCCAGTGTAGCCGCGTGCGAGGCGCACCGCGGAGGTGGTCGCTTCGGTGCCCGAATTGACGAACCGAATCTTCTCGACGCTTGGCACATGACGCACGACGAACTCCGCCAGATCGACCTCGATTTCGGTCGGCATACCGTACATCGGTCCCTCACTTGCTTTCTGCTGAATGCTCGACTTGACTGGCTGTGGGAGGTCATGGCCCAGCATGAGCGGCCCCAGACCCATCACCCAGTCAATGTAGCGGTTGCCGTCCGCGTCGATAATGTGCCCGCCGTCGCCTTTCTGGACAAAGAACGGATAGGGTTCGATTGCCGCACGAACGGCCGAGTTGACCCCGCCAGGCATGACCGACAGCGCTCGGTCATACAGCTCGCGTGAATTGTCGTCGTTCATAGCTGGCCGTAAGCAATCCGTCGGGAAAGTAGTACCGGGGTGCGATTGTCGACACCTCGAGTCGCCCCGTCGTATGCAGGGTCTCCTGCTCGAGGTGAGTCGATTCAATCGATTTACATCCAGTTTGTCAAGAAAAGTAAAACGTCAGTGTGCCGAAGCCAGCCAAGATGTTCGTGTGGGTCGGCGAGTCGATGCTCGCGAACGCGTGTCGGCGACACGCGCGTGTGACGACCTCGAGTCCGTGTTCTTAGACTGCGTCCTGTCCGGTGTTGCCGGTACGGACCTGGTAGGCCCCATCAACGGGGAGGACGAATATTTTGCCGTCGCCGGGTTCGCCGGTGTTTGCAGCCTCACCGATTGCTTCGACGACTTCCTCCGCTGGGATGTCGGCGACGACGCACTCGATTTTGACCTTCTGGTGGAGGTCGACGGTGTACTCCTCGCCGCGCCATTGGCCCTTCTTTGCGGGCTGGGAGCCGCGACCGGAGACGTTGGTGACGGTTAGTGACGGCGCACCAGTCTCTGCGAGGCTCTTTTTCACTGCACCGAGGCGGTCCGGGCGGATGATCGCGGTGACCATCTTGAGTTCGCCGTCGTTGGGGTCGTCGTCGGTTGGTTCTCCACCGTCAGTACGAATGATTTTGTCTTCCATGTCGTCGTCAGTTGTCATGCCGCCGTCGGTGGCGACGTCAGGTTTGCCGAATTCGGGGTAGGTATCGACGCCGTGTTCGGAGAGGTCGAGTCCGTCACGTTCGTGATCGGTAGTGACGCGTGCCTGGCCGATTGCCTTGAACGCGCCCCAGACGGCTGCGGTTGCGACGACCGTCCAGATCGTGATGACGGCGACGCCGACGATCTGTGGGACGAACGCGCTTGCTTCAATCGAGAAGATGCCGCCGGCGATGACGCCACCGCCGATTGCCGTGCCCTCGATGGACCAGAGCGGGTAGATGATCAGGCCGAGCATCCCGGCAGATCCGTGGACCGGGAAGACTGCACAGACGTCGTCGATCTTGAGTTTCTGCTCGACGAATTTGAAGACGATTGGGAGCTGTGCGCCAGCGAGGAAGCCAATCGCGATTGCGCCCATCGGCGTGATGAGGTCCGTTGGACCGGTGACACCGACGAGGCCTGCGAGCATGCCGTTTGCGACGTAGAGCGTATCGACTTTGCCGTTCATCACAATCGAGACGGTCGAGGCACCCAGTGCGCCCAGACCCATGCCGAGAGCGGTGACCATCGCGACGCTGCCGACGTAGTCGAAGTCAGCCAACTCGAGCGTTGCGGGGTCGATGACCGTTGCGGCGGTTCCGACGTTGAAGCCGAACCAGCCGAAACAGAGGATGAGCGTCCCGAGGACGGCGAAGGTCATTGAGTGGCCGGGGATGATGTTGACGCTGCCGTCGTCGTTGTATTTGTCCATGCGAGCGCCGAGGATCCACGCTGCGGTGAGGCCGGCAACACCGCCGACGCCGTGGACGACCATGCCGCCCGCGAAGTCAGCGAAGCCGAACTGTGCGAGGATCGGTTCGCCACCAGGGGCGTACCAGACCATCGCTGCGACGACTGGGTAGATCAGTGCTGCAAGCAGGAAGGTGTAGGCCACGTACGCGCGGAGTTTCGCGCGACCAGCGACAGCACCAGAAACAATCGTTGCAGCTGTCATCGCGAACACCGCGCTGAACAGCCACATTGCCCAGTCGAACGATCCTTCACCGAACATCGTCAGCGGCGAGGACTCGCCACCGCCGAGCATCGAGCCGACGTTGTTCGAAATCCCCATCCCGATCACGAAGAACGCGAAGATGCCAATTGCCCAGGTCAGCATGTTCTTCGTCAACTGGTTTGCGACGTTCTTCGAACGAACCTGGCCCGCCTCGAGCATCGCGAAGCCGGCGTGCATGAAGAAGATCAGGAACGTGACCGTCAGCGCCCACATCAGGTTCATCCCGGTCGCGAGCGACTCGAGGTCGCCTTCTGCCTGCAGGGTGACCGGCTCGAGTAGCTCGATCATTCGTGTGCCCCCATGGAACCCGTTACACTATCGAATATCGATAGACGTTTGTCCACCATTTCTCCCAATCCGCATCCGCTTGTGTTCTGAATCACGTTTGACTGGCATGGACTTACCCAATATAAGGGTTAGCGTTGATATTCGTCGAAAAATAGCGTGTAATAGGTATCATCGTCAGAATTTAAAACAGATATAATGTGTATTATGGTGTTGAACTTTACCCTCGTTTTCGATAGTCGTTATATATTGGCCGTTCGTCCACCGGTTCTTTGCAGTGTGTGCTGGCTCGAGTAGCGATTTGGCACGAAATCACGGCTCGTGACATCGAATCTGCTCGCGCGCGGCAGATGTTGCCACGCCCGCATCGCTCGAGTACGCGGATTGACGTTCGTCAAAATCGGGGTCGACTCGAGTGGATTACAGTTCGCGCGCGACGTCTTCCGCGAAGTACGTCAAAATCAGGTCCGCACCCGCGCGTTTAATCGAGAGTAGCGACTCGAGTGCCACTGCCTCGAGATCCAGCCAGCCCTTCTCGGCGGCGGCGTGGAGCATGGCGTACTCGCCGGAGACGTTGTAGGCGGCGACGGGGTGGTCGAACTCTCGGCGGACGGCGCTGACGATGTCGAGATAGGGGAGGGCGGGTTTGACCATCATCACGTCCGCGCCCTGCTCGGCGTCGAGGCGCACCTCGCGCATGGCCTCGCGCGCGTTCGCGGGATCCATCTGGTAGTGTCGCCGGTTCCCGAAGGAGGGTGCGCCGTCTGCTGCATCCCGGAACGGGCCGTAGAAGGCGCTCTCGTACTTCGCCGCGTAGCTCATGATCGGGACGTGCTCGTAGCCCGCCCCGTCGAGTCCGTCCCGAATCGCCCCGACCATCCCGTCCATCATGCCACTCGGTGCGATCATGTCCGCGCCTGCCTCGGCATGGGAGACGGCAATGCGCTCGAGCGCCTCGAGCGTCGCGTCGTTGTCGACGGTCAGCGTCGGATCGTGCGCACAGTCCGCGCCGTGCTCGTGGTCCTCGACGCGCAGTTCCTCCTCGAGTGGCCCGCAGTGGCCGTGGTCGGTGTACTCACAGAGACAGGCGTCGGTGATGACGTAGGCGTCGGTGGCGTCCGTAATGCGCCGCGTGGCCTCCTGTACCACGCCGTTGTCGGCCCAGGCGCGGGTGCCTTCGGGATCTTTGGATTCGGGAATGCCAAAGAGCATGACGGCCTCGACGCCGGTCTCGAGGACGTCTTCGACGCGAGCAACGGCGTCGTCGACCGGGACGCGCTCGTGGCCGGGCATCGACTCGATTTCGACGCGCTCGTCGGTCGTCGCGTCGACGAAAATGGGGGCGATGAGATCGGACGGCTCGAGGCTCGTCTCGCTGACGAGTCCGCGGACCCGATCCTGTCGCAGTCGGCGGGGGCGGTGAGTGAGGTTCATGCCTTGGACTACAAGCGGCCGAATCAAAAACGACGCGCTCTCTCGAGGAATGAGTCCCCGCATTTTAGTCCGTCAGCGGCCAACAGCGAGTATATACTTTTAAGTGTCCACCGTTTAGAATTGCTAGCAATGGCCATAGATCCACAGTTCCACGAGAACCGCGACCAGGTCGACGAGCACAACGGCCACGTCGTCTGGGGACCCGTCGACGAACCCGAGGAACTGGGCATCCACGGCACCCACGTCGCCGTTGACTTCGACATCTGTCTCGCCGACGGCGCGTGTCTCGAGGATTGCCCAGTCGATGTTTTTGAGTGGGTTGAGACGCCGGGTCACCCCGAAAGCGAGGAGAAAGCCGACCCCGCGAACGAGACACAGTGTATCGATTGTATGCTCTGTGTTGACGTCTGTCCGGTTGATGCGATTGACGTCGACGCTGGGCGGTCGGCGTAACCGTCGCTGTGGGCGGAGTACACACAGCGAAAAGAACTGCGAGCGTCGTTATTCGGCTCGATCAACGTCGACTTGTTCTTTGAGTGTCTCGAGCCCATCTGCTTCTGCGAGTTCCTGCAACCGTTCCCGAAAGTGGTCTTCACAGAGTCCGACTTTGAGGCCGTCGGAGTCAGCTGCGAAGGCCGCTTCACGGTCACAGTAGTGGCAGTTCATAGACCACTGTATGGGCTCAGGTGCATTGAACCCTCCGCTCTCGGCGGGAATTTGTATTACTCTTCTGACAACGAAAGCCGTTGATACGCCGCTCGAGAGAGGCCAGCAATGCCGAGTTCCGTTTCGTGAGCGTCGCTCCCACCAGTCGGGAACAGATCGTGGCGTTCGAGTGCCTCCTCGACGAGCGAGTGGTCGACATCGGTGGTGTAGGGATACCAGCGTTCGACAGCCTCGAGGTCGGCAGTTAGTGCAAGTGCGGCTTCGGGATCGGGATAGCGGAGTGGGTGTGCGAGGCCGACGAGGGAACAGGCGTCAGCGAGGACTGCCTGTCCGTGGTCGAACGTGGGAATATCCCGCGGGACGAAACACGGGCCGTCGTTGCCGATGAGGTCGTCGAACGCACCCTCGTAGTCGTACTCGGTTTCAGGATGGGCATCGATTGCGCGGGCGACGTGGGGTCGACCGAAGCCGTCGTCGACGGTCACCAGCAACTCGATGCCGAGTCGGTCCTCAACGTTTTCGACAATCGCCCGTCCGCGTTCGATCCGATTGATCTGGATGCGTTCGACCAGTGACTCGAGGTCGCTCGTCTGTTCGACGCCGTAGCCGAGCAGGTCGACGCGTTGCCCACCGCGTCGGCCATCGGCGCTGGCGTTTGCGTTGTCTTCGTCAACTTCGACCCGAAGCTCGATTCCGTTGATGATCGTGACGCCCTCGCGTTCGACGACTGGTTCTGCGACCGGCTGCAATCGGTCGTGGTCCGTCAACGCGACGACCGACACGCCGTACTCGTTCGCAACGGCAGGCACCTCGCCCCGCTCGAGACTGCCATCCGAGCGGGTTGTGTGCACGTGCAAATCCGCATAGGGCATAGCTCACTCGAGCGTCCCTGCGCGGAAAGCCGTTTCTGTGTCCGCTGCTTCGTCTTGTGGTTTTCTGGCATGCCCCACTCTAGGCATATTAGGTCTTCCCAATCGCTAGAGGTTGATCATGGACAATGTTTATAATCATTGTTCACACAGTTGCAGGTGTAATGCTGCTCAATGGTACCGGCGACGTCATCGACGACTACGACTACCCTGCAACGACCGAGGACCTGATTGCCGACTACGGCGATCACACGCTCGAACTCCCAAACGGATCGGAACAGGTCGGTGACGTACTCGCTCGTCTCGAGTCGGAAACCTTCAACAACCCTGAGGAAGCTCGCTTTGCGATCTATACGGCCGTGAGCGAGAAGGCGATTGGCCGCGTCGGCTACAGCGACCGCGATCCGACGCCGGTCGGTAGCCCATACGCTCCCGACGCCGTTTCGTTCTAAGAACGAACTTTTTCCGCGTCGGGTTCGCCGTAGGCGAACCACTCGCGCAAAAACTTCGATGAAAAGGCCGAGTGCGCCGTCGGCGCACTCGGTGAAACCGCTCGCTTTGCGAGCGGTATTCTCAACTAAGCCAACCAGGGCACTGGTAGAACTCGGTAAATTATACAGTCGCCTCAAGCGCCCGCCTCCACCTTCAGTCCACGAACTCGAGGCTGTCCCCAAACTCGAGCGGGACCGACCCCTTCTGGTAGGCTTCGACGTGGCCGTTCGGCCGGGCGCGATAGACGACGGCCGGGCGGTGACGTACGTCGGGTTGCTCGCCGCGGACGGCGGCCCAGGCGTCATCACGGAAACTCGAGCAGTCGACGAACAACACTGCGCCGCCGCCGTGGTTGGCGAGTTGGCCGTTAACTTTCGTTTCGGCGGTGTCGCGAACGGCGGCGACCGGCCCTTCTGCGGCGCGGTTCATCGGCGGTTGCGGTCGCGTTACTTCGACGAGTGTGTTCGTCTCATCGTCTTTGGCGCGGTAGTCGAGTGAGTGTCCCGTCGTCACCTCGATTTCAGGGACGACCTCGTAGCCGGCGTCGGTGAGGATTTTCGCGGCGATGAACTCGCCCATCGTTGCGCTCATGCGAACCCGGTCGACGTGGTCACTCGTGCCCAGTTTCCCGGACATTACGTGTCGGTACTCATCGAGCGCGCCAGTTGTGAGAAAGTCCTCGAAGTACCGTGTCGTCTCGCGCCGACTCGCATCGGGGAAGCCAGCGGCGTGTTGTCGGAAAAACGCACGCGTCGATTCACGCCCATCTTTGGACATGAACACGGGCAAGAAAAACCACGAAATATGAGGGTAATCGGCGAGCCACGGATCTTCCTCGTGAAGTATCTCGAGGAGTTCCCGCTGGGCCCACCGGGAGACGTGATACGGAATCTCGGTCCAGCCATGTTTGTCGGTTCGCCACAGCGATGACGGCGTTTCGGTGTTCCCCATCCAGTAGGCTTCAGAGTCGTCGCGTGCGAACAGTGCTACGTCGCCGTTTTGCATCTCGAATCGGTGTGTCGTCCAGTGTGCGCCGATTTCGTGTGTCGGCGTGACGGCTCGAGCCCCGATATTCGACCTGAGCGGCTGTAAAATGTCCTGTCGAACTCGTTGCTCGCTCCAGGTCTCGGGCGAGTATCGAAAGCGAAGCGGCTGTGCCACAGGTATGCTACGGAACAGGCAAACATACGTCTTACGTGCGCGCTTAAAGTGTGGTATGGGTAACCGTTACATTGATGTATGGTTCTGCCCTATGTGTGTCTGTCTACCATGTCAATGGGTGCCTATGACGAAGATGAACACGAGCGACGCGAAGCCCAATCCTCGAGAGTGGATGCCGATTTCGACGACGAGCGGACGATCTATCACGGTGAAGTGGAGTATGATTCCGGCGAGTCGACCGAGGATTTACTGAGTCAGTTCGAAGAGATCAAATCGAAGTAGCGAACTCGACCGACTCGAGACCCGCGGGGCATCCTTTTTGCCAATCCCACAGAGGCCACTGAGGCGCAACTGTGACTGAATCAGTTAGTATGGGAGCACTTGCTCGAGACGAACAGCGAGCGCGCCTGACCAGCAAGACCACCTACTCGAGTCCGGAAGGCTTAGCCTCGGTTCGCCGAACGATAGTGTATGCAGGCCAACGAGATCGATCCGCAGGCCAGGGACGCAATGGATCGCCAGGGGCGGTTCTCGCTCCCTCACAGCCGCCACGGACTGAAACTCCTCCGGCTGCTCAGCCGGGGTGCGATGTGGATTCAGAACCGAAACGCCCTGAGCGTCGGGGCGACTATCGACCGGACGATCCCCGGCCCGGCAGGCGATATCGACGCTCGGCTCTACCTTCCCGAAGCGAACGGGCCGTTCCCCACGGTCGTCTTCTTCCACGGCGGCGGGTTCGTCCTCGGAAGCATCGCGACGCACGATTGGCTCTGCCGACATCTCACACGAGAGAGCGGCTGTGCCGTCCTCTCCGTCGACTACCGACTCGCGCCTGAACACCCCTTCCCCGCAGCGGTCGACGACGCCTACGCCGCCCTCGAGTGGGCGGCCGCAAAGTCCGACGCAATCGCCGGGAACGGACGCGTCGCGGTTGCAGGCGACTCCGCCGGTGGGACGCTCGCCGCCGTGAGCGCACTGATGGCCGCCGAACGCGACGGTCCCGAGGTTGACTATCAGGCGCTCATCTACCCCGCCATCGGCGTCGAGGAGGGCCAGCCATCCGTCGAGGAACACGCCGGGCTCGTCCTCGAGAAGGAGGATATGCGCTGGTTTGAGGCGTGCTACTACGGCAACGAGATTCATCGGCGCAATCCCTACGCCGATCCGTCGAACGCCTGTGATCTTTCCGGCGTCGCCCCCGCGACTGTCCTCACCGCGGGCTTCGATCCGCTTCGCGACGGCGGCCGGGCCTACGCCGAACAGCTCGTTCGGGACGGTGTCGCCACACGGTATGAAAACTACGAGGCCATGGTTCACGGCTTCATGACGATGCGCGAGGTCGACCGCGCCCGCGAGGCCATCGCAGACGTCGCCGCCGATCTCGCGGACGCACTCGAGGCCTAACCTATAGTAACAACTGAAACTGTTTACACACCAATCGCATAGCCGTCATGCGATTGGGTGTGCACTGACTTTCAGTGGCTACTATACTCCTCGAGGGCATCCCAGCCCGGCGTTTCTGGTGCGCCGCGAGCAGTTTCGACGGCATCGGCGATGGCCGCTGACGGAACGCCGTCGGCATCCTCGCGGCGCGACTCCCACTCCTCGAGTGCGTCCGTGACCCACGAATCGCTCTCCTCGAGCGCCTGTTCTTTGCCCCACTCGTAATGATAGTCTGAAATCGCGACCGTGCCGGCGCTCGAGGCCGCGGCGACGGCGAGACACTCCGCACGATCCTCCCGCGTAAGATTCCCGCTCGCCGTGCGTTCGACGACGCCCTCGAGTCGCTCGGGTCGGGGATGGCAGAACAGCTTCTCGCCGAGGGCCTGCGAGCCGAGCAAGAGCCCGTCGAGATCCTCGGGAACAGAGTTGTCGACGAGGCGGTCGCCGCCAAACGCCGCCTCGACGCGTTCGCACTCGGTTTCCTGCTCGAGGGCGATATTGTGCGCCGGGTACGCGCTGCACTCGTCGGGGAGCAGGTCGCTGTCGTGGATGCGACACTGCAGCGTCGTCGGATCGAGAAAGACGCAGGCCGGCAGCCACGATTCGTCCTCGAGATCGAAGGGAGCAACCGGCTTCGGCGGCTTTCGCAAGCCGACAAAGAACACGGGGCGATCAGCGACGGACGCCACTTCGTAGCCATCGATTGCGACGGCCTCGTGTTCGTCTGCAGCCCGCCAGAATCGCGGTGTCAGCGCGTCGGCCATCTCCGCCTCGAGAAACGCCCGGACCTCGTCGCGGGTGAGCGGGACGAAGTTGGTGTCGCCGTCGAGGGGTGCTCGAGTCGCGTCGTCGCGCAGTGGCTCTGCGCGTCGCTTGTTGGCGCTCTCGTCGTTGCCAGCCTCTGCGAGCAGCGGTCGCCAGTCCATACAACAGCCTGCACAGCCCTCGCAGTTGACCTCCATATGCGAGGGTATCGTGTCAGGACGGATAACCGCTCGCCCGGCGGCAGGCAGCGTGAGTTCCCGAGCCGACGCATCCGCTTGGGGGAACGACTTTCACCGTTCGATTCCCAGGGCTACGTATGGGTAAGACCTCCTGTGACGGCTGCGGTCGAACGGTCTCAGTTGCCGGCGGCATCGCCAACATCTGGACGTTCGGCGAGAACGACGGCAGCGACGGCACCGCGATGACCCTCGAGTTCGAGGACGGCACGGAGCACCTGCTCTGTTACCCCTGTATCGAGGCGCTGCCGGATAATCCGACGGCCGAAGACGTCGACCGACTCGAGCAGGTGGACGGAGAGACCTCTCGCGTGGGCGCGTTGTAGACGGCGCTGTCCGGGTGACTCTCAAAAAAATTCGTGGTGGGCGGTGACGACCGCTGGAACCTGACCATGAACTGGGGCGGTGGGGAGTCCGCCCCGTATCACAGCATCGTGATGGGGAGCCACGATGGAGCGTGTTGCGTGCTGTGATACTGTCACTGCGACCGCATCGCGACCACAACCACAATCACAACCATGACGGTGCCCGCAGCCGGTGCGGGACCGAAAGCCGCAGACCGCAAGCGGAAGGGGTGGGATTTGAACGCCACGAGGCTGTGAGGCCGCCGCGGGCCAGATGGCACCGCGGTGCTCTACCGCTGAGCGACCCTTCCACATTGATTCCTGATGGCGGGTTTCGTATTTGTAATCAGCCAGTTACCCGCCGGTAGCCGCCACCTGTGTACTGTGATGCCCTCCCTGATTCTCGGTAGCAGGTGATTTCTCCCCCGGAATCGACACTCGAGGCCGGGCCATTCCAGGTCACTCTCGGAGACGGTTCGTAGCCTTTAGGAAGCCGCCGGTCGGTGGAGTGAACGGTGAACCCCGAGCGGATCTTCGAGTCGTTTCCCGCGCCGAGCTATCGCGGGAATCAGGAGCAGGCCCTCCGTGACATTCGTGACGCCTTCGCGGCCGGCAACGATGTCGTGTTAGTGCGCGCGCCGACCGGCAGCGGAAAGTCGCTGCTCGCACGAGCAATCGCGGGCTGTGCGCGCACAATTGATGAGGCCGACCCGGTCGAGGCCTCGGGCGCGTACTACACGACGCCACAGGTCTCGCAGTTAGACGACGTTGCCTCCGACGACCTACTGGCCGATCTCAACGTGATCCGCGGGAAATCGAACTACACCTGCATTCTCCCCGAAGAGCGCAATACGCCGGTCAATCAGGCTCCCTGCGTCCGCGAACGGGGCTACGACTGTTCCGTCAAACACCGTTGTCCGTACTTTTCCGACCGCGCAATTGCCTCGAATCGGTCGATTGCGGCGATGACGCTCGCGTACTTTATGCAGACCGCGGGCAGCGAGGTGTTTCGCAAACGTGACGTGGTCGTCGTCGACGAGGCCCACGGCCTTGCCGAATGGGCCGAAATGTACGCGACGATCCAGTTAGGCCCGCGAACGGTCCCGTTCTGGGAGGATCTTCGCGTTCCCGACCTCGAGGACGAGGGCATCGACCGCGCCGTGCGCTACGCGGAGAACCTCGCGAGCACGTGCGAACGGCGCAAGGACGACCTGCTCGCCCAGGAGGCGTTTTCCCCCGCGGAGGTGCGCGAACGCGACCGCTTACAGGAACTGATCGGCGAACTCGAGTGGTTCGTCTCGGATTATCGTGATCCACAGAGTCCGACGACGTGGCTGGTCGATCAGTCCGAGCCGTCGGCGAGCACCCGCGAGAACAATGACAGTGACGAGCCGGCGGGCGGGCCGCTGACGATCAAGCCGATGAATCCCGAGAAGTACCTCCAGCATACGGTCTGGGACCGCGGGAACAAGTTCGCACTCCTCTCGGCGACGATTTTGAACAAGGCAGCGTTCTGTCGGCAGGTCGGACTCACCCCGGACGACGTCGCACTGGTCGACGTTTCCCACACCTTCCCCGTCGAAAATCGCCCGCTGTACGACGTGACACAGGGGAAGATGACCTACGAGCACCGCGACGACACCACGCCGAAAATCGCACGCACTATCGTCCGCATCATGCAGGAACACCCCGACGAGAAGGGGTTGATCCACGCACACTCCTACGCGATTCAGGAGCAACTGGCCGATCTCCTCCGGGATTTCGGCGTCGGCGAGCGCATCCGCGTCCACGACCGGGATAGCCGCGACGCCGACCTAGAGGAGTGGAAAGCCTGTGACGACCCAGACGTCTTCATCTCCGTGAAAATGGAGGAAGCGCTCGACCTGAAAGGCGATCTCTGTCGCTGGCAGGTCCTCTGTAAAGCGCCGTTTCTCAACACGGGTGACTCGAGAGTCGCCCACCGACTCGAGGAGGGCCAGTGGGCGTGGTACTACCGCTCGTCTCTGCGAACCGTCATCCAGGCCTGCGGCCGGGTGATTCGCGCGCCCGAGGACTACGGCTCGACGTATATCGCCGACTCGAGTCTGGTCGACCTGTTCGACCGTGCACAGACGGACATGCCCGACTGGTTCGAAGCGCAGGTCGACCGGATGAGCACACCCGAGTTGCCGCCGTTCGAGCCGCGTGCGGCGCTTTCTGGTGGGGGTCATAGTGGTCGATCCTCGAGTTCGGGTTCGAACGCGACCGGCGGCGGCCGCACCCGCTCGTCCGGCTCGACCGACTCCGGTGGTTCCACCTCGAGTACAGGGTCGGGGTCGTCGACCAGCCGATCTCGTCGCTCACGGCGCGGTCGATCCTCCGACTCCTCGCCGCTTGCGGACGTCTGGGATACGGAACGATAGCCGGGTCCTCGAGTCACCACGCTCGAGGACGCGTTCGAAAAGATACGTCGCGTGTGCGTGCCCCGTGTGTATCAGAACGCCGCCAGTGCCCCCCAGGCGATCATCGACGTCACCATGAGGAGCGCAAACAGAAGCGCGATAACCTGATTCTTGTCCATATATGCGAGTCTCACTGCGCCAGTATGAATGTCACGACCATCGCTGGCAGCGTTACTCGAAGCGCACGTCGACTACGACGTGAGCCACCCCTGCACTGTGGCTTTTCACTCGTCGTTTCTCGAGAATCTCGAGGTCGCTCTCGGCCGTGTCCGACGCGCGCTCGAGGCGCTCGAGCGGCCGGTCCCAGAGCCGTGACTCCGGTGTTGCCTCGTGGTAGTGGACGACGCCGCCGGGGACGAGTGCCTCGAGTGCGGCGGGCAGGAACTCGTGGGCTTCGTTCGCACGCGAGGCTGTGCTGTCTGCGTTTTCACTGTTGTCGGCGCTCGCCGAACTGCCGTAGTAGCCCATCACGACGCGGTCGGCGTCGATCTCACTCGCAAGATCCCTGCAGTCGGACATGTAGGCCTCGACGCGGTCGCTGACGTCGTTGAGCACGGCGTTCTCGAGCAGATAGCGAAAGGCAGTGGGGTTGATCTCGGTCGCACTGACTCGCGCGCCGGCACGAGCCATCGGGAGGGTGAAGTAGCCGATTCCGGCGAACATATCGAAGACGTGCTCGTCGCCGCTGACAGCGTCGCCCATCCGCGCGCGTTCGGCTTGGTTCCCCGGCGAAAACATGACTTTCGCAGGGTCGAGTCCGTACCGAGTGCCGTGTTCTGCGTGGATCGTTTCAGTGTCTGACTCGCCTGCGAGCAGTCGCGTCCGTGGCTCACGATGGGTTCCCGCCTCGCCGGTATTTGCGATTCCCTCGTCTGCCAACACGCTGTCTGCCTCGCCGTGAATCTCGAGGAGCGCCTCCGCGACGGCGGTCTCGTCCGGACACTCGGCTGGCATCGTCACGAGGATCACCGAGCCGATGACCGCCCACGAACTCGGGGCCGTCTCGATTTCGGCCTCGCTCCAGCCGCGTTCGGCGAGCACGTCCGCGAGATCCGTCGTCCGAAACTCGGGGTCGAACTGGCGCACGACCTCGAGCACGCGCGTTCCCGTCGGCGGTTCGGTGACCGGAAGCGCGATTCGCTCAGGTTCATCGGGCTCTTCGCGTCCGGCTTCGCCGCGGTCCGTCCGGACGCGCCGCGAGTCGTCGTAGACGCCTTCGGCTCGCAGCGACTCGATTGCGGTTTCGGTCCGCTGTTTTTCGACGATGACTGCAAGCGGGGCATCGGCTGCCTCGAGACCGGGAACGTCGTCGAACTCCTCAGGCATCGGTGTGGGAGTAGGGATCGTAGGGCGCTGGATTCTCCTCGCCGGTGTCGGGGTCCGGATCCGGGAGAACGTGCAGCCCGGCGCGACTCTTCAGGACGGGCACTGTCTCGGCATCAGGCTCGAAATACTCTGGGCGCGCGACCGTCGTCGCCTGAAACGTTTCGGGGTCGAGCACCTGGACGGCGTTGTCGTCTTCGACGGTGACGACCGTCGTTTTCTCGCCGTCCTCGAGTCGGCCGAGTCTGCGCGCTTCGGGTGAGTTCCCCTCCTCGTAGCTCGCTTCGTAGCGGTCGCCCGTCGTGATGCGGGTGCCTTTGAGGTTGCCGTGGGCGCTGCGGACGAGCACGGGGCCGCCGTCGTCGGTGAGGTCGATGATATCGCCGGGAATATAGGGTGGGAGGCGGACGGCGAAGGTGACGCGGTAGACCTCGTTGCCGTCTTCGTCTTCGGTGACGAGCGTTTCGGCGTCGTTGACGGAGCCGCCGAATTCCTCGATCATCTTGTTCGAAATTTTCTTGCCGATTTTGTTGGTCGAGACCCTGATATTCAGCCCGTCTGCGTCCTCGCTGATTTCCGTGACGAAGGCATTGCGGTCGCCCGTCGCCTCCATATCCGCGACCGTCTGGTGGGCAATCTCTTTTGCACGCTCGAGTTCTTCGCTCGTCGGCGTCCGGTCTTCGGCGCGTATCTGGACGATGCTCGCGTAGTAGTCGCCAGCGATCCGGCCACAGCGCTGGCAGGTCTGGCGGGCGATTTTGACGGGAATCATCACCTGCTCTTCGACGGGCGTATCGCGGACGACGCCCGTGAAGTAGGCGTACATCCGGATCGTGTTCTCGCCGACCTGTTCCGGCTCGACCTGCCAGGCGACGTCGTCGACGTCGACGTGGACGGAAAGCACTTCGCTGACTTTCTCGATGGCGATATCGGTGTAATCTTCGGCACCGATATCGACCCACCGATTCCCTTTGTGGACCGCACCACAGCGGGCACAGACCTGCACGTCGATCCGATCCGGCGCGTCGATAAAGTCGAAGTCGTCGAAGTAACACGAATCGCAGAGTTCGACCTCCGCACCGGGTCGCAGTGGATCTGGTGCACCGCCCTCACCTGCTGAATCATCGCTGTCCGTTCGCTCGGGGACGGGGTCCCCACAGCGCGGACAGAACGCTCGAGAGTCACTCATTAGCCATCCTTACGGACTGAGCGAGTTAAACGGCCCGCTCCGTTCGCCACCGATGTTCTGTGGCATCAATTCACACGAGTTGAGAACTCCATGCGAAACGAGGGGGTTCCGTTGCTGGTGTCTCTCTGGTGCTCGAGTGGGTTCGGCCGTAAGGGGTAACCTGGCCCATCCCTCAAACCCGGAGCGCTGTGTCAGCCACCCGTCAGACACGGACCACATAGAGCGTGTCAGACAGCCCCGTGTCCCGTGGTCTCCATGCGAAACGAAGGGGTTGTCAATCATCGCCTCGAGAATATTCAACTATCGAATATATCGAGAGCGTTCCGTTGGTGACACTTATTCCGCCTGAGCACGTACACGAACTATGAACTGGCAGGCGGACTGGGGGCTTCGGTTCCGAATGTTTCTGACGATGTTTCTGCTGTTTGCACTGTACATCGTCTTTGCAGGCGTGCTCACACTATATCTCACAGACGGTGCAGGGAGTCTCTTCATCTTCGCTGCGTTGTTCGGCAGCATGTCTCTCGTGCAGTACTACTACAGCGACACACTCGCGCTGCGCAGCATGGGCGCACAGAAGGTCTCAGCCGACGAGTACCCGCAACTCCACGGCTCGGTCGAACGCCTCTCACAGCAAGCCGATGTGCCGAAACCCCAAGTTGCAGTTATCGACTCGAACGTTCCAAACGCCTTCGCGACCGGGCGCAATCAGAAAAACGCCGTCGTCGCGGTGACGACCGGGTTGATGGACACCCTCGAGCGAGACGAACTCGATGGCGTCATCGCCCACGAACTCGCCCACGTCAAGAACCGCGACATGATGGTAATGACTATTGCGTCGTTCCTCTCGACAATCGCGTTCATGATCGTTCGTTGGGGCGCGTTCTTCGGTGGCGGCGGCAATCGCGGCGGCAAGGGCGGCGGTGGCATCGTCGTTGCAATCCTCGTCTCGCTGGTCGTCTGGATTATCAGCTACCTGCTGATCAGAGCGCTCTCACGCTATCGCGAGTATGCCGCCGACCGCGGTGCCGCAGCGATCACGGGAAACCCCGGTGCGCTCGCCTCCGCGCTCATGAAAATCTCCGGGAAAATGGATCAGGTGCCAAAAGACGACATGCGCGAGGAAGCCGAGATGAACGCCTTCTTCATCATCCCAATCAAGTCCGGCGTCGTCGGGCAACTGTTCAGCACCCACCCCTCGACCGAAAACCGAGTCGAGCAACTGCGCGACCTCGAGAAACAGATGGCGACGATCTAGACCCGCCCACGCGCTTCGAAGCGCTTTTGGCCTGTCCGACGAAATCCTTGCAGTAATGCTCGACCGAGAGCAACTCATCGAAATCGTCGTCTCCGTCAGTGCCGTCCTCGCAATGCTCGGCACGATGATCTGGATCGGCACAACCTATGGCGACGAAAGCGGTGTCCTCCAGTCTGACGGCGGCGAACTCCTCGTCTACACCATCATCGGATTTATCATCCTCATGACCGTCATTGGCATCTTGCTCGCGTTCGTCCTGAACGATCCGAGTGACGAGATTGAAGACGATAGTGACGACCTCGAGGCACAGAACGCGTACTAACCAATCTTGTTGTTTCACTGCCAGTAACCGCGCCTCGCTCTTTTTTACCATCGCTACTCGAGAGGGACTATGTCACCTCCGGCGTCCGATACTGACCCTCCCGGTGAGACTCGCGATGCGGTGAGTTCTGATTCCGACGCTGACAGCACAGCCAGCACCTCGCCACGGCGCTCGCGGTTCCGTCGCGTCGGACTCGCCGCTGTCGCCGTCTTGCTCGTCACCTCGGTGCTCATGCGCTCGTCGGTCATCGACAGCGGGTCACTGAGCGACCCCGCGTCGGTCCTGCTCGCTGGCACTGCCGTACTCGTCTTGCTTGCAGTCCTCTGGTCGTCCCGCTCGAGCAGCGACGAGACTCCGGATCAGGATCAGGACCGCGACCGCGATGGCGACGATGGTGGCGACTCGAGCGTCTGGAACGCCATTCCGTCCTGGCAGTACGGTGGTCGTCACGTCGAATCGGGTGGCCTCGCTCGCGGCGAGCAAGAGCAGGCACTGCAAGAGATTCAAGAACAGGCCGACGAACTCGAGGAGTCGCATCAAGAGTAATCGAATCGGTTCAAAATAGACTCACTCGCTGCTGGCCGACGCCGTCTCCTCCTCGCCGTCATCGTCATTCCCGCGCCAGTCCTCGAGTTCGTCGTCATCGGCGTCGTCGATCCGTTCTTCGTAGTAGGCCATCGGATGCGGGATTTGCTCACAGAGGTCGTCTTTGTTCACGCAGTCGCCGTACGATTGCATCGTGGCACACGAGGGCGGGGAGTACTCCGTTGGCGACGTTTCGCCGCCGATGTGGTCGGTCTGGTAGCGCGTCATCTCCTCGCCGAACGAGGAGTTCACCCGGTAGAGGTCGACGATATCGTCGGTCGACATGCCGATGCTCGTCAGGAAGGCGGTAATCGCAAATCGCGAGTGATGGGGCAGGTGCTCGCCTTTCTGAATCTGGTCCAGCAGCGCCTTCATACACGGCGGGAACAGGTCGGGGACGACCGTGTCGATCTCGCGCGTCAGATCGAGATCGGCGAGTACGTCCCGGATCTCTTCGGCGTCGGCCTCGAGACTGGCGGCGATTGTCTCGGGAACGTCGAAGGGAAGCCCCTCATCAATGCGACTGCGGATCGCTTCCCGCAGGAGCGTTAGCAGATCGGCTTCGGACACTGGGACCGCACCCCGATTGAGGGGCTGATTCACGAGTCGCCAGCGGTCGTCGTACAGGTCCTCGGCGAGCAACAGGTACTGCCCCACGTCGATCCGATAGGTGGTGTCGTCGCTCTCTATAGGGGTGACGTCCTCGACTGCGTCCTCGAGGTCGAACTCGGCGAGTAGTTCGTCGAGGTCGAGGCCGGTGGTCTCGACGCTTTTGAGTTCGGTCGTATCCTCGAGGTCGGTGGTAAAGCGTTCGTAGGCGGTCGCGGATTCGGCGCGGGCGTACTTGCGCACGAGGACGCGTTCGTCGACCATCGAGACCAGCACGCGAGCGACGGGATAGGAGAGGAGTTCGATCCGGGGGTCGCGGTGAGCGTCGCCGACGGTGCCGTCGTCGAGCGCGGCGATCACGCGCTGGCGCGCTCGGTCGACGACTGCGCGGTCCTGTTCGACGACGGTGGCCAGGTCGACCGTCTCCGTCGCCACAGTGTCGCGGGCAGCCTCGAGAAACGGGTACCGAGCGTGCAGTCGCTGCATCGGTGAAACGATGTGACTCCGATGGGATAAACACCCTGATTGTCCAGTTCACGTTTTAGTATGGGTCGTGACCACCGTTCCACTCGGTACCCAATCACTTTCCTCGAGGGTCGATTACAAGGGGATACGACACATCGACTCGAGTATGCCACGGGCGACGCGGGACGGCGTGTCTCTGTCCTACGACCACGAGCGTGCAGACAGCGACGGATCGAGCGAGACAATCGTCTTCCTGCAGGGGCTGGGATTCGGCCGCTGGCTGTGGCGCTGGCAGCGCCAGGCACTCAGCGACGAGTACGACATCATCGCACCAGATACGCGCGGGACGGGCCGGTCTGACGCGGGGCTTCCACCACTCGTTTCCCGACTCCCACGCCGCCTTCGGAACCCCCTCATTTCTCGAGTCGCGGGCTACTCGCTCGCCGGGTTAGCGGCCGATCTCGACGCTATCCTGCAGGATGCCGGCGTCCGACACGCCCACCTCGTCGGGGCCGACCTCGGCGGCCTGATCGCCCAGGAGTACGCCCTCGAGTATACGCGTGCGGCGTCGCTGACGCTCATCGGCTCGACACACGGCGGGCCGGACGCTGCGCCGATGCCTGAGGAAACCCGCGAGCAACTGTTCGGCGCGCCCTCGGGCTCAGATCGTGAGACGCTTCGCAATCGAATGCGCCCGGCCTTCTCCGAGCGGTTTACGAACCGGAATCCGCATCTGATGGATCGCATTATCGAATGGCGGCGCGAACAGGATGCGACCGGCGCGGCGCGGACGGCACAGGCAGCCGCCCTGACAGGCGGTTCCGTCAGCGACCGACTGCCACAGCTCACCGTTCCAACACTTGTTATCCACGGTACTGACGACCGCGTGAGTCCGGCAACGAACGCTCGCCTGCTCGCAGAACGTATTCCCAACACACAACTGGAACTGCTCGAGGGTGGGTCTCACTGTGTCTTCATCGAGAACGACGACCACGTCGCGACGCTCATCCGAACAGCACTCGAGGAGGGACTCGAGGCGGCCACTGCTGTCGATGACATGGCTTCGCCCCGACGCACATAGATCAGCAGTGTAGCAGTCAGTTCGCTTCCGTGCGCTCGCAAACGTGAATCTCGCCGTCAGTTCGGACGCCAATATCGTGTCCTTCGTAGACGAACCACAGTTCGTGAGTGCCTTCGCTGCCAACTCGGTGAGCGTGAGAAACGAGTGCATTGAGTGCGTCAGGGTCGATTGCATCATAGAGTGGCTCGAGACGCGTTGGCTCTGTCTCACAGACTGTGGCAACGCTCGAGATGACGGCGTCGCTTACACGTTCGGGTCCGGTGGGGTCGACCGTCGTAATATACGTGCCATCGTGGCCGTCACTCGAATCCGTCGTGTCGTCGGTGGAGGACATACCCACACATACCGTGAGGAGGGTGGTAGGTGCAATCCTTACTATGTAGTATTTTTAAATATATTCTCGCAGAGTATGCGCGACGTTCGCCTCGTTACGACGGTGACTCCTGGAGCCGATCAGCCGCCTGCGTCAGGTCGAACAGCCCGGCCAACAGGTTTCGATGGCCACGTTTGAGTCGCCCCGCAAGTGACTGGCGCGTGATCTCGAGTTCGCTCGCGAGTTCGTCGAGTGTTGCCCGCCGTGGCTCATCGAAGTAGCCCCGCCGATACGCCAACTCGAGCGCTTCGAACTGTGCGGGAGTGAGGCCATCGGTTCGGTCGGTTGGCTGGAGTGGCTGGACGCGAGCGACCTCGATCTCGATGCCACGGTCCTGACAGCGCCTGCGGAACTCACTGAGTGCGCCGTGGCTGCTAACCCGGAGCCGAAACAGCCACTGATCTCGCTTGCCAGTTGCGGACAGAAGCGTCACGCTCGAGTCGACGATGGCCTCGAGAATGCCATCAATGTCAGGGTTCCAGGCGGTGCGATACAGGATGCCATCGGTGCCAAGATCGTCAATTTGCGTAAATCCGGCCGTCTCAGGCGCTGCCTTGAGTGCAGCCTCTGCCTCGGAGCTACTGGCCCCGCGGATCCAGACGTACGGAAACAGTGACTCGGTCGTCGGCACGAGGCGCTCGAGTTCGACCGACACGCCCGGAATGGTTCCAAACAGCGTTCCAAAGGGAAATTGCTCCGTGGAGACAGAAAACTCGACGAGGGTCGCCATTAGGATTCGATGACGAGATCGACCGAAATAAAGGCGGGGATCCGTCACTTCGTACGACACTCGAGTGGCTGAGAGCGTCTGGATTGGCGCTTGGAGAATTTCCAACTGGCCTCTAAAGAAAACAGCGAGAGTTCCACGGGTCACCCGACCCGTGGTCGTTTATGCGGTAGCTTCAGTCGCTCTGGATCCGCGGCGCGAGCATGTAGGTGACCTGTCCTTTCCCTTCACTGAAGCCGAAGTAGATTTTGACGGGGAACTCCTCGCCGAGTGCGAGCGTCACTTCGGTGTCAGAGGGAATCGCCTTGTTCATGTCCTTGAGATAGTCAAGCGAGAACAGCGAGTGGGCAGGCCCAAGCTGCAGGTCGATCAGATCCTCTTGTGTGAGTTCGAGGTGGACATCGTCGGTGTCGCCCTCTGCATCGACATAGAAGTACTCCTCGCCTTCCTCGACGCCCAGTGCGATGTGGTCCGAAACCATATCGGCTGCCGTCACGGAGCGGTTGACGTCTTTGCCCTCGAGGATGACCTCGGCGGGCAGGTCCAGATCCGGAATGTCGGGTTCCTGGCGGATCGAATCGGGGTCGATCAGCGCGAGGGTGTACTCGAGCCCGTCGATCTGGATGTGGAGTTTGCGTGTCTCTTCGTCGAGTTCGAGTTGGATGAGCTGGCCGGATTCGGCCATCCCTGCGATGTCCTCGAGTCGCGAAAGGTCGACGCCGATCAGTCCGCCGTCGGCTTCGTACGATTCGAACGCAGCCGCGTCGAGCGAGAGATCGACCATCCCAACGTTGGCGGGATCGACGGCCCGAATTTCGAGTCCGTCTTCCTCGAGGTGGATCTTACACTCGTCGACCAGCACGCTGATCGAATCGAGCGCGCTGGTGAGCGTTTCTGCGCTCACGATGGCCTTGAACATATGCGTCGGGCTACGAACGGTCGACATAAAAAGCCACCCTTTACGCGCGGGCAACGGGCGACCGTCGCCCGGATGGACCGGCCTCGAGTTACGGTGGGTACGCCGCTCGTTCGAGCCAGATTCGAACGGTCGTCCCGCGGGGCTGGTTGTCCTTGATCTCGAGGTGGCCGCCGTAGCGCTCGACGAACGTTCGGACGAGATACAGTCCGAGGCCGGTTCCGCCGTTCTGACCGGACTTGCCGGGATCGGTGACGGTGCGACGTTCTGCTGCCGGAATCCCAGGGCCGGTATCGCTCACCTCGAGACAGACCATGGCGTCGCTCGAGTCGGCGGAGTCCTCAGGGTCGGGTTCGTCCCCCTGTACGGTCACTGTGAGTTCGGGCGACCCCGTATCATCGTGGACGACAGCGTTCGTCAGCACGTTTCGAACGACGACGTTGAGAAATCGGTCGGCACGAACTCGCGTCGCATTTTCCGCTTCGAGAGCCACGCTGATGCCGTCGTGGCGCTCCTCGAGCCGTTCGATTTCCTCCTCGAGAACGTCCCGGAGGTCGATTGACTTGAGGGGAGCCGTGGACTCCTCAAGTGCCTGGACCATCGCACCGACGGATTCAGTTAGTTCGACGATGTGGTCGCCGGCCTCGGCGATTCGCGAGATGATTCGCTCTTCGGCGGGTCCGTCGGGGTCGAGTTCGCCCGCCCAGCCGAGGACGACGGCAGCGTCGTCTCTGATTTCGTGGCGGACAAGCCAGTTCAACACCGCGAGTTCCCGGCGCTTTTGCTCGAGTTCGAGCGTTTGGCGCTTGCGCTCGATGGCGTACGTGACTGTCCGGGTCAACACCCGCGGTGTGACGTGATCTTTGACGAGAAAGTCCTGTGCGCCTCGCTCGACGGCCTCGAGTCCAAGCGAGCCGTCATCGATCCCCGTTAGGACGACTACAGCAACGTCCGCCTCCGCCTCGAGGACGGCCTCGAGCGTCGCAAACGCCACAGAATCGGATAAGTTCAGATCGAGGAGGACGACGTCTATCGACCCGGAATCCGCCCGAAGCGTGGAGAGTGCAGCCTCAAGCGTTTCGACGTGTTCGACGGCGACCGACGGGGTGTACATCGCGGTGAATGAATCGGCTTGCAGTTGCTGGAGCATCGTTCGATACAGCTGTGCATCGGCGTCGTCGTCTTCGACGAGCAGGACCCGCTGTGTCGCCTGGCGATCCGCGACCATACGCTGCTAACGTGTTATAGCCCCTAATCTTCGGGGGTCATACGGTTCTCACTTCAGTAGTGGCGTTGCGGACGGGCGGCTGTCACAGCCAGGAATCGACACGCACTGACCAGCCGCCGGCGAAACTCCCTGAACCGCATCGGTTTGACGACGTACAGATTCGCTCCCGCGGCGTATGCCTGCTTGACATCCGTTTCCGAGTCAGAGCCGCTGAAGACGACGATAGGGAGCGCCGTCCGCGAGAACGTTGCTCTGGCTCGGTGCACGACGGTGATTCCCGAGCCATCACCGAGGTTAATATCGACAAGGAGCACGCTCGGCCGGTCACGCTCACCGGCTTCAATCACCTCGAGTATTTCGAGTGCAGTTTCGACGTTGTGGGCTCGCTCGAGGGTGTCCACACACCCGGTCTGGGTGGCAACGAGTTCGATCATCGCCGCATCGTCGTCACTGTCTTCGACGTAAACGACGTTGGAGAGCGTTTCTGGAAACGCGCTGTCTGTCGCTGTGTTTGGATTACTCCCTCGCATTCGAGTCACCTGGAGAGTCCGGTTCGGTCTCGCCGGCACTGGTTGCGATCCCCGCTGCAAGATATCGCCGCCACGGCTGGCGTTTCTCGAGATCAGCCGCCCGTTCCTCTTCGATGGCCTCGAGTTCTGTGCGTGCCTGTTCGTAGGCATCGGTCCCGGTGACGCTCGATCCGAGATGGTGTTCGACGAACTCGAGGCGGTGTCGTCGTGCGTCGACTGCCCGCCCAATTGGTGACTGGTCAGTGAGTGCACGTACGTCCTCGATTGCAGCGCGGAGTTCGTCTTTGCGCACTGGCTTTCGAAGCAGGCGGTCAGCGGGCAACGAGACGTCAGTGGGCGAAACCTGTGCTGCCGTGAGAAACGCAAGTGGTGTCGTCTGGCCGCTCTCTCTGATGGCTGTCGCGACTTCCTCACCAGTCAGTTCTGGCATGTTCCGGTCGAGTATCGCAACCGCAATCGAGTCATCGAGCAGCGTGAGTGCTTCGCGGCCGTTGTTCGCCGTCACCACGTCGTAGTCAGCCGAAAGCCACAGCGTGTACATCTCGAGCAGTCGGTGATCGTCGTCGGCCAGCAACACGCGTGGGAACCCCTCCCCCTCGACGTATCGCTCGTCCCACTCGGCCATCGACTCGAGGATCGCGTACAGGTCGTGGCCGGCAGCGGTGAGTTCGTACTCAACCCGGCGCGGGTTCTCGCGGACAACGTCGCGCGTAATGACGTCGTGTTCGAGCAAGTCATCGAGATTGGCTGCGAGAACCTTACTCGAGACGCCCTCGAGTTCGCGCTGGAGATCGCCAAAACCCAGTCTCGAGGTGGTTGCGAGCGCGTGGATGACGCGCGGTTTCCACTTGGTGCCGAGAAGCGACCGCGCGACTGATTCCGCTGGGTCGGTGTCGGTCATGAGTCTGTCTGTGCGTCATCTACAGCACGTGACCGACGGTAATAAGTGCTGGATCGAACTGTTTTGGACGGACTACGGTGCGTCATTTCTGGAGGGATTGTGAGCCGTCTTGCGGTCGTTTCGACGAATCGGTACAGCAATCGTCTCACTCGCGATGGGGATCATGACTCGGCTGCCGGCAACCAGAGGTTCACCGCCGTTCCACTGCCGGGTTCTGACTCAATTGTTATTGCGCCGCCGTGATGTTCGACGATACGCTGACACAGCGGCAGGCCCATGCCTGTGCCGTCGTCGTCTCGTCGGCCATGGCGCTCGAACACGTCGAACGCTCGAGCGACGGCACTCGCGTCCATTCCAGTGCCGTTGTCTTCGACGCGGAGGTGATAGCAGTCGGTTGCAACATTCGTCCCAGTCTCGCTCGCGACGGTGTCGGGCGATTGTGCCACCTCATCGACGAGCGCGACGTGGACCTGTGGCTGGTCCGCATCGCTGTACTTCAACCCGTTATCGAGCAGGTTCTGAAACAGTTGGACCAACAGCCTGCTGTCGCCCTGAACGGTCGGCAGCGAGTCTCGAGTCACCGTTCCGTCGGTTTCGTTCACCCGAACGGAGAGGTTGAGAATTGCCCGATCGACAACCGTCTCGAGTGCGACGGAGTCCGTCCACTCTGCGATAGCTTCGACCCGTGAGTACTCCAACAGGCCGTCGATCATCGAGCGCAGGCGAGTGGTTCCCGCGACTGCCTGCTCGAGGAGGTTGCATCCCGCTTCGTCGAGCGTCTCTCCGGGTTCGTAGAGTTCTTCGAACAGCGTGAGGTAGTTTGCCGTCGAGCGCAGCGGCTCTTTCATGTCGTGTGAGGCAGCGTAGGCGAACTCCTCGAGTTTCTGGTTCGAGCGCTCGAGGTCTGCTCGCGCGCTCCGCAGGAGCTGTTCGTGTTCGGCTCGATCCAGCGCTGCTTCGACGGTCGCTGCGAGGACCTCGAGGAGGTTCCGGTCGGTTTCGGAGAACGCCGAGCGGTCGCTCGAGCCGGCAACGAGTAAGCCGTGGGTGCCAAGCGGGAGCAGGAGTTGCGAGCGAATTTCCGGCTCGTCGGTTGCTGTGCGCAACACGGTGTCGCTGTCATCACAGACGAATCGCTTGCCGGAGTTGAACGCGTTCCAGACGAGTGTCTCGCCTCGACTTTCGTCGCCCGCACCGTTCCTGTCGGTTCGTTCGAACGTCGGCAACTCGTTAATTCCCATCTGCTCGTCCGCAGCTACCGCTTGCGGAACGAGTGCCTCCCGTCTGTCGTCGTACGCCCAGATGGCTGTCTCGGGAATCTCGAGGACATCGTCTGCACTCTCGGTGGCGACGGCGGCGATTTCGGCCGGTGTCTCGGTGGCCATCAGTTCCCGCGCGGTCTCGTTGAGTTCCCGGAGCCGTCGTTCGAACTTCTGCCCGGTGAGTTCGTAGCCGAGCCACTGCACGAGCAGTTCGACGAACGCGCGCTCGCTGGGGCCAAACTCACGTGTTCGCGGTGACTCGTCGGCGAAACAGAGCGTCCCGTATCGCTCGCCGTCGACGATCACTGTCGAGCCGAGATAGCAGTCGAATGGCCGTTGCTCGGCACTCGTCACACTCCCCTCGTCACGTCGAATATCCTCGATTGCGACGACACTCTCCTGTCCGTGGGGCTGTCGGCGACATGGCCTGCCTGCCGGTGCCGGTCCGCCAACCCGAAGCGACGGATGTGTCCCCTCGGCATCGACAAGCGTCCACTCGTCGCCCTCGAGTCGGTTCAAAAACCCGTATGGGAGGTCGAGATAGTCACAGCCAAGTGCCAGTAATCGCGAGCGTTTCTCCCCGACGGACCGATCCGTATCCGAGGCGATTTTGACCAGCCGACGGAGTGAGTCTTCGCTCGCCCGGAGTTCGTCCTCGAGTCGCCGGCGCTCGGTAATGTCGGTCGTCACGCTCGCGAGGTGGGCAACGTTCCCGTTGTCCATGACTGCATGTGAGCGGATCAACAGCCATCGGCGGCCACGGTCGGGATGGTCGAGCCGAAACTCGAGTTTCTGTGTGCCATCGAGCGTCGCTGGCTCTTGGGTCTCGAACCAGTGTTCCACGCGGTCGCGGTCGTCGGGATGGACGGACTCGAGCCACACTAACGGATCGTCGCGGAGGGCGTCCTCGGAGACGCCATACACGTCGGCCGCTGCCGGGTTCTGATACAGCATTTCCGAGTAGTCCGGGCGGATCAACGTGAACCCGTATCTGACTGCGCCAGCGAACCGTTCGAACCGATTCTTGAGTTGCTCGAGTTCGAGTTCGCGCGCTTTGCGCTCGTGGATGTCCTGAACGATCCCGCGTGCGCCGATAAACGATTCCTCGTCGTCGTATCGCGGATCTGCCCGGGTTCGAACCCAGCGAACGTCGTCGTCGGTCGTGATGATCCGTAACTCGAGGTCAAACGGCGTCCCGTTGGCCATGAGCGTCTCGAACGCTGCTTCGATTGTCGGCCGATCCTCGGGATGATACAGCGAAATCGTGTCTGTGATACTTGGTTCGTACGCGAGTGGGTAGCCGGTTATCCGTGCCACTTCGTCTTCCCAGCGCAGCGTCTCCGCGTTGTGATCGACCTCCCAAGCCCCAATTGAGGCGCTCTCTTGTACCTTCTCGAGGAAATCCCGGTTTCGCTCGAGTTCGATTTCGCGTTCGCGGCGCTCGGTGACGTCGTTTGCAACGCCAAGGACTGCACGGCGGCCGTCATCGAGGGTGTCGTAGGGAACTTTCGTCGTATCGAAGACGCGTCGTTTTCCCGCCGCATCCGTGACGCGTTCGCCCGTGATCTCGATTGGCTTGTTTGCCTCGATGACCGACATATCGTGTTCTTGAACTCGAGTCACTTCGGTTCGTGAGGCAAGGACTTCGTCGTCCGTGGACCCTTCAATGTCCTCGACAGTCGTTCCGAACATCTCTGCGAGCGCCTCGTTTGCGACCAGGTATTGCCCTGTCTCGTCCTTGACGAACACGGGCTGGGGAAATAGATCGATAATCCAGCGGAGTTGGTCGTAGCTCTCCGGTTCGTGGCGTCTCCCCGGTTGCCCAACGCCGTCGTCCTCGCTCGCGGTAACTGAGTCACTCGAGCGTGCGACGAGTCCGGCGACCCGTTCGTTCAGCGGCTCGAGTGCAGCTATCGCCCCGGCCGACAGCCGCTCCGGTGCGAGCAACACGAGTACGCCGACGCCGGGCAACTCGAGGATGTAGTACTGCGTGTCCTCAACGGTGTCGACGAGGGGGAGGGTCGCTCGGAAGCGCTCATCGTCCTCGCGATTCGTTGGCAACCGAGCGATGACGGCTTGAAAGGCGTCGTGATCAGGTGCCGACGCCGGGACTGCGGCTCGTCGACGGTAGTTTACGGCTCCGTTTGAGGCGGCTGTCCGCGTGTAGATGGCAACGACGTCACACTCGAGGTGGTCGTGGTACGCAGCTAGGATACCGGCAGTGGTCGCAGACTGGGTGGCCACAGCCCCGACCGAGAGTGCGAGTTCGGAGAGTGGCTGTGTCAGGGTCGAACTCATTGGACTCACTACGACAGCGAGCGCAATACCAATGTCGGGGAATAAACATGTGTGCGTGACTCTCTGTCTATCGAGACGGTCGCTTCCCTGTTCGATGTGTGGTGACGACGAAGCGGTGCTGGCGACGCAGCCGGTCGGTTTCCTCGAGGTACGCTGCTGGGGCTACCTCGAGGTCGCAGCCTCCATTGGACCCTGTCTCACCTCTGTTTCAACTATGAGTGATGTCACGGAACACGTCTGCGAGCGGTGTCGGTCCGACTCGCTCGCACCCGAACACATTGTCGAACACGACTGTGGACACGTCGCACCCAGCGATGCGTTTGCTGACCGCTGTGTCAAGTGCGGCCACGAAACCGAGGACGACACGCTCCGGTCGGTCGGGACGGCCGCTCACTGTCTCGCGTGTGGCCACCGAACGGTAACCGACCTCGAGTCGGCGGCACCCGCCGGAGACGGTCCGGAGCCGGTGACGTTCCCGACACTGCCGTCGCCGGATGACCACTGGGCGTGGATGCCAGCACGGTTCCTGCCCGAATCCGGGGCGATGCGACAGTTTATGACCTCGATTCTCGTCGTGCTGGTTCTGATTTCCGGAGTTGCCGGTGCATTGTCGGTCTCGCCGCTCCTCGAGAGCGAACCGGAGCCAGTCTCGGTCGAGCAGTCCTGGGAGGAGTACGACTCAGTCGTCATCTTCAGGAACGACGACATCCAGCCGTGGTACCTCCCCGATGAACTTCGGGCGGTCAACCAGGTGTTCATCGACGAGGACGTGCCGGTCACGCTCGGTGTCATCCCGATGGTCGAAGGCGAGGCTCCACTGACCGACGACGAACAAACCTGTGCGTACCTCCGCTCGCTCGAGGCGGACCATCCCGGGCAGTTCGAGATGGCGTTGCACGGCTACACGCACGAGCCCGTCACGGATTTCTACGGCGCGAGCGAGTTCGGCGACCTCTCGGCTGACGAGCAACGCGAGCGACTCGCTGCAGGCGAGGAAATCCTCGCTGACTGCGTCGACTCGCCGTCTTCGACGTTCATCCCGCCGATGAACACCTACGACGAGACGACCGTCGAGGTCCTCGCGGATGCCAACTACACGACAGTCTCCGGCGGCGAGTGGTTCACCGCTGACTACTTCGACGAACCCGGCCGATTCGACGAGGGTGGGCTCGTTCACGTCCCCGAGAACACGGCGATGGAGAACTGGAGCGCCTACGCGGACGAGGACGCTGCAGCCGACTCCGGCAACAACGAAACTGCCGACGCAACCGACGTCCCACTCCAGGATCTCGAGTCGCTGACCAATCAGTTCGATGAGTCCCACGCCGAGAACGGCGTTCAGGTCGTGATGCTTCACTACCAGTACTTCACGACCGAGGAGGACCTCGAGTTGCTCGAGTCGCTCATCCAGCACATGAAGGGTGAGGACACCGCTTTCCTCACGCTCGAGCAGTTCGCGCTCGGTCTCGAGCAGGGCACGCTCGAGGAGACCGACGACGGCTGGCGCGTCCTCGAGCCGCTCTCGGACGCCGGCGATGAAACGGCGTCCACCGACGCGGCCGCGGAGCGCTCGAACGGTAATTTCCGCGACCTGATCGCGACCGCACAGCGAGGCCTGCACCGATGATCCCGCTGTTTCCCGTGGCGGTCGGCCTCGAGCACGGCCAGACGGTCTATCGTGGACTCCGGGCGGTCAAATGGCGCACGCTCGCGCTGTTTCTCTCAGCGCTGGTCCCGTTCGCACTGTTGATCGACGTGATGGGGCCTGGCGTCCTCGCAGCTATCATGTTACTGACCAGCCTGCTTGCGGTCTACCTGCTCTGGTCGTACATCGTTGTCGAGCGTGTTCCCCGGTATATGAACCTTTTCGGGCCACGGGCGCTCGCGCTCTCGCTCGTCGGCTACGCCGTCGTGATCGTCGCACTCGGCTGGCTCGAGCCCTCGCCACTCGCGTTCGTCCACCTCGGCGCGGTCGTGTTGATCTTTATCTACTACTGGTTCATCGCGTTCATCGCGTTCTTCCACGACCAGATTGGCCGTTCGACGTTCGAGGCCGGCCCGCCCTACCCTGACCTCACCGTCTTGATCCCCGCGTACAACGAGGAAGGCTACGTTGGCCGAACGATTCAGGCGCTGCTCGACGCCGACTACCCAACCGACCGCCTCGAGATCATCGCGATTGACGACGGCAGCACCGACGACACCTACGCCGAAGCCAGCGCCTACGCCGCCGTCTCCGACCGGGTTCGCGTCGTCACCAAGGAAAATGGCGGCAAGTACTCCGCGCTGAACTACGGCCTGCTGTTCGCCTCGAGCGAGATTATCGTCACCGTCGACGCCGACAGCATCGTTGCCGAAGACGCTCTGAAACACATCGTCGCGCCCTTCCGCGACGATGCGGAAGTCGGCGCGGTTGCGAGTAACGTCACCATCTGGAATCGTGACTCGCTAGTCACGCGCTGTCAGCAACTCGAGTACACTATCGGGGTGAACATCTACCGCCGGGCGCTGGATTACTTCGGGATCGTGATGGTCGTCCCCGGCTGCCTCGGCGCGTATCGCCGCGAGGTGTTAGACGAGGTGTTCGCGTACGATCCGGACACGCTCACTGAGGATTTCGACGTGACAATGAAGGTGTTGCGAGCGGGCTACCGCGTCACGGTGAGCGACGCCCGCGTCTACACTGAAGCGCCCTCGACTTGGGCGGACCTCCATCGCCAGCGTCTGCGCTGGTACCGCGGCAACTACATGACGATCCTCAAACACTGGTCCGTTGTCACTGACGGCTCCTACGGCTACCTCAACCGGATTGCGCTGCCGTTCCGACTCGTCGAGATGTTCTTCATCCCGGTGGCGAGTTTCGTCGTCCTCGCGTACATCGGCTGGCTCGCCCTCACAGGATATCTGGTGACTGTCCTCGCGGTGTTCGTCTTCTTTACGAGCATCGTCCTCTTGATCGCCGCCCTCGGCATCCAGATCGAAGGCGAAGACTGGCGCTTGCTCGTCTACGCACCGCTGCTTGTCATCGGTTACAAACAGTTCCACGACGCGTTGAATCTGCGCTGTCTGCTCGACGTGCTCACTGACCGCGACCTCGACTGGACCAGCGCGAAACGCGTCGAACAATCCCGCTCCGACGACGCCGATCACGACCCCGTGGCGACGAATCTTCTCGAGTCCGACTGAACCGAGCGGACTCATGTCCAACTCGAGGGCGGCCCACAGTCGGTTACGACTGCTCCGACGTAATCGTCAACATGCCGTCGTTGACCGTTACGTCGCTCGCGTCGGTCGGTATGGCAAACTCAAACTGATCACTCCCACTGGACTCCGATGCAGTCGCCAGACCGCCACCTTCGTCGCTCACACGCTCGATGACGACGATTGCGATCCCATCGACGATATCCAGCGACGGCTCGCCGACGACTGGGCCGAAATCGACCGCGATAATGTGTTCTCCGTCGTACTCGCGGTTCGCAATGCGGATCTCGTCGTTGTCTCCGGCCGCAACTTCGAGTTCGGGTGGTGTTTCCATACTCGAGGTGAGGTGCCCACCACTCCTAAACGATGTGCACGACACTGCCGACTGGGGAGTGATGGCTGGGAGAGTGCCTGTATCGGCGGGTAAATGACCTACTCAGGTTTCGTCAGAACGAGAATTTCCTCATCCAATCCGTCGTGTGAACCAGTCGTGGCGTGAACTTTCCGCCATGGCAGGATCTCCGTCTCGACGAATCCGACTCGGCTCTCCGCGAGTTCCTCGAGAATTTCTCCCGTCTCAATGGGAACCTGCCAGTACGACCCCGAGTCCGCGACGACGTAACAGGCCTTTCCACCGGGAGCCATGATGTCGTATACCTGCTCGAAGTGTCGTAGCATTCCCGCGAAATACTCCGCAACGACTCGCGGGTAGTATTGGCCGAACCCGTGTTGAATGTCCTCTTCTTCGATGATTTGCTCCATCCGAGTGACGATGGTGTCAATGCGCTCGTTCTCTCGGATATTCGTCTGTTTGGCGTCGTCGTCATCCACGTAGATGTTCTTCGTGTTCGACCGGATGTTCGTCTTCTTGATCTTCTGCAGATCGCTGTTGTCCTCGAGGACGCCCATCCATATGAGCTCGAGGCGCTGGTTGCGGGTATAGTCGTGTTCAGCAGGGTACGGCGGCGACGTAATGAGATAGTCAATTTCGCCCTCGTGTTTGTCCGTGTTGAGGAGCGTCGACTCTTCCTGAAGAATCTCTCCAACCTTGCGAGCATCACCACCGAGATGTTCTGTCTCACCGACGGCCATCCCATCCTCGAGTGCGTCCTGGGTCGTCCGGAGGTCTCGCTCGATGGCGTCGAGTTTCGTTCGATACGTCGTGTAGACATCCACGTCGTCTTGCATCGAGACCTTGTACGCCTCGGGGCCGAACCCGATGTTCGCGACATCTTCCGGTAAAATGGCAAGCATCGCGAGCCGGAAGATGTCCGTAATCTCGTCGGCCGGCATCTCGTCGACGTGGTGCCGGAGCACGAGCATCTTCTTCAGTGGCTTCTCACTGAGCCAGTCTTTCGGCGTCTTCTCGGGTTCTGTAAAGTCATACTGGTCAAGAGAGACGGCCGTCTCGTCACTGCCCGTGTCCGTGTACGAATCGAGAGTTACGTTCCCCTCTGCACTGATCCTATCGAAAACGGGTTCAACCGTCCCTAACAAGTCGTTTCGTCGCTGTGTGAACTCCTCGAGGTCGATGTCCCACGTGGTTTTGACTTGCCCGGCAAGGACGGCCACCGGGTTCGCGTCAACCCCAATAGAATCGATGCCGAGGCGCTTTGCCGTCAGCGTGGTCGTCCCCGTCCCGTTGAACGGGTCGAGAATGACGTCGTCGTCTTCAATCTCAAACTCGTTCACGAGGTCGACGATTATCTGGTCGCTGTATGCGAAGACGTGGCGATACCAGTCGTGGATGCTCGTGTCCGAGAGACGAGCGACATTGCTCATATGCTCCATATTCGGTGTCGTCCTGTATTCTCTCGTGGCATGGCTTAGGGTTAGGTCTTTTTTGTTTCGGACGGGGAACGGTTTGTATACCTATCTAATATCTATAGAGCCTTTCGATACACATCTAAGTAACCTTTCGATTTTGAAGAAGAGACTATCCGGAAGCCTAGTAAGATATTTTAGTAATGGCTGAGGAGATGAGTTTTGCAGAGCAAGCGGCAGTATTGGATAAAATCGCGGACGAGAAGCGCCTCCGTATTCTCGAGTATGCAGTAGATGGCCCGGTCGCCGCACCCGACCTTGCAGAGAAAGATGAGTTCGCTATCTCTGGGGAGTCTATTCTGTACCACCTAAATATCTTAGAGAGCGCAGGATTTCTTGAATCAAAGAGTGTCCAAGGCCCGTACAAACGCCCTCGAAAGGAATTCGAATTAGCAGGGAATGGAAGGACGCTCACGCTCGAGATAGTGAAAGATGGGGACTACGAATTTTCTCTCCGCGAACCGGCCCTCCCACAGGACTGAGTGACCTGTAGCCGTTGGGTGTGTCGGTAGTATATCGAATGTCTGCTTAGATACCAGACGAATACCTTTTAATAAATATCTAATGGTCGATACATTCACTCGTCCCTCCGAGAGCAACGTGGACAATGGCAGGCAAATATCGGCGCATCATTGAATGGGTCTTCAAACAGCGGGTCGCAGCACTGGACGACGAAATCGAGGGGTCGGCCCTCGACGAAGACATCCCGTTTCATCGAGATGATCTCGAGGCTGCGATGGACGAACTCGATATCAGCGTCGGGAACGTTCCCGACATTCCATACGCGTATCGGTCGCGCCGACCGCTTCCCGAGACGGTGTCTCAACACGGCTACTCTGCCGTCATTATCGACGATACTCGCGAGGGAGAGGACCCGACATATCTGTTCACGAAGCGAAACCAGCTCATCGCTGTCCCGGAGGTTGTCGACGAGACACACCAGACGAGCCTCTCAGCGCTCCCCGAGGCTGTTCGCCCGTACATCGCTGACGATGAGCAGGGTGTACTGACCCAGACGCGGTACGCTGGACTACTTGACGACTTCACTGGACTCGAGTGCTATCACCTGACTAGTCACCTCCGATTCCGGGTGCGCGGTCGCGAGGCCGAACTTGACGACCTCTCTGTGGGCGTCGACGACGCTGGGGACCATTACGCACTCGCAGTCGAAGCGAAGGGAGAGGGGGAGACGCTGAACCGTAATCAGTTGATTCGAAACACTCGAGGCATCGAGAACAAGGAGCGGTATCCTGACGCCGTCCGAACGCTCGCGGTCAAACTCCACGAAGGCGACATCTATCTGTTCGAATTCGACGTATTCGAATCGGATGGTGACGACCGGGTGGAGACCGAGCGAGTCTGGAAGTACGAGTAACGAGAGACACTTTGGTGTCGATCAAGTACGTCAACCCTTTCAGCATCAGCCTCCTCTATGCGTCTATCCCTGCCGACTCGTCTCTCACGCGTCTCGATGCAGTGGGGCGAGACCACGACCGCGTCGGCTGAGAAACCCATGACACGAAAAGACGACTACTACAACCGGGCGAAACAGCAAGGCTACCGCTCTCGAGCGGCGTACAAACTCAAACAACTCGACGAACTCGAGAACGTCATCGACGAGGGCGATACGGTTGTCGACCTCGGAGCGGCACCCGGTGGCTGGCTGCAGATTGCTGCAGAGAAAGTCGGCTCCAACGGAACGGTAATCGGCGTCGACCTCCAGCGAATCAAGGACTTCGACGACGACATCGACGAGCGCATCGAGACGCTTCGCGGCGACATGACCCAAGAGCGCACGCGCGAACGCGTTATGGACGCAGCAGGCGGCGACGTGGACGTGGTCGTCTCTGATATGGCACCCAACATGTCCGGCGAGTACTCGCTGGACCAGGCCCGCTCGCTGCATCTTGCCCGTCAGGCCTACGAAACGTCACTCGAGTTGCTCGGTCCGGACGGCGATTTCATCGTGAAAATCTTCGAGGGACCGGATGTCGACGAGTTCAAATCCGATGTTGAGGACGATTTCCAGTACGTCCGCGTCACGAGCCCCAAGGCATCCCGAAAATCCTCGTCTGAAGTCTACTTTATCGCGAAAGGACGCCTCACCGCGCCCGTCCGCATCGGCGACGAACTCGAGGTCGAGATTATCGACGTCGGCGGCGAGGGAGATGGCATTGCCTCCGTCGAAGGCTATCGGCTGTTCGTTCCGGGAGCCGAAGAAGGCGAGACTGTCACGGTTCGTGTTGACGACGTCAAACCCAACTTCGGGTTTGCACAGCGACTCGAGTCTTAAGCGTCCTCGTCGGTCAACCGGTCGTGGCGCTCGTCGATCTCGTCGAGAATATCGAGATTTTTCCGGATCGAGGCACGGATCGCGTCGCTCCGATTGACGAACTTGCCGTCATCACCGACGTGTGCATCGAGGTCCTCGAGCAGTTCCTGTGGGATTTCCACGCTAATCTTTGGCATCAGTCTAGCTACCAGTTTGCAGTCCCCACGCTTATACGAACCGCTGTGCGCTTTTGGTGGGCTATCCGAGACTGAGACTGATTGAGCAGAAACAGGGAGTCAATTCGCCGCCGTTGCGTCCGTCTCTGGCTCCGGCTCGGTTGCGCTCCCGCCACCGCCGCCACCGAACAGGCGGCCACCTGCGGTGAAGACGTACAGAATAGCGAGTCCGAGCATGTACGTCAGCGCAATCGGGATGGCGACGAGCAACATCGTCAGGATGCCCTTCGGGCTGGCGATTGCAGCGACGACGAAGATACCGACGACGACCGGCCGCCACGCTTTGAGCATCGTGCGGTAGTTGACGATTTTGCCGACGTGGAACATCGCCATCGTGACGATGATGTTAAAGAGGAAGCCAACGCCGATGGTCGTGTAGATCACGAGCCACGAGAAGCTGTTGATCCGATAGGTGACTTCCATCTGGTTCCGGAGGGCGTCAGTGATGAGATACGAGATGACCGTCGGCGCGATCCAGTAGAAGCCAAGGAACAGCCCCATCCCGAAGCCGGCGAAGATGGTGCCACCCCAGACGAGGAACACGCGCGGGTCACCGCGGACGAGGCCGCGCTCTCTGGCTGCGGGCCACGCCCAATAGAGGATCATCGGCAGCACGGAGATGATCGCGAGGATCGTACTCACCTTCACCATGAAGATCAGCACTTCAACGGGGTGTAAGGCGATGACTAACCCGAGTTCGCCGAGGACCTCCGTTGTCACATCCTCCGTTCCAAGCGGCTCCTCGGTGACTTCATCCAGCACGTCCCGCGGCACGCGATCAACGAACTGCTCGAGGACGATTCCGAATCCGCCCTGGTACATCGCGAGGAACGTCCCACCGAGGACGGCCATGAACACACCGACGATGTAGATCGTCTTCGAGGTCAGGCTGTCCACAATAAAGGCCAGATCGTAGGCATAGCCGCCGATGTCGTCTTCGGTCGTCTCCTCTTCAGTGAACGGATCGAGCATCCCCGCGGCGGTACTCGAGAAGAGGCTGCCGTCGTCATCGTCACCGTCGCCGGCATCGCCTGCGGCCGCCGTTTCACCGCTGACATCCTCGAGGTCGGCTTCCTCGCGTTCCTCTTCGAGTGCGTCGAAGCGGTTGAGAATCGCCTCGGCTTTCGCGCGGTTCTCGTCGTGCATGGCCTGCCGAGAGTGCTCGAGGGCGTCGTCTTCGGTCATTGCGAGGAAGACCGAATCAGAGAGGTCGCCGATCTCGTCGGCGTCGAGGGCCTCGAAGTTGACATCGTCCGGGTTGTCGGCCGTCTTCTGCTGTTCGTGCAGCGTATCGAAGCGGTCGATGATGGTCTGGGCTTTCTCCCGGTTATCGTCGTACATCGCCTGCCGGGCGTAGTCCATCGCCTCGTCTTCGGTCATCGCGAGGAAGACCGGCGCTGGAACCTCCTCGATATCGCCGACTGCGAGCGTGTTGAAGTCGATATCGTCTGGGGTTTCGGCCGCACGAATGTCGCCCTCCCGTGGGTAGACCGGCGACTGCAGGATGTTGACCATGTAGCCGACCAGCAACACCAGCCCGAGTCCGAGGGCGATGATGCCCGCGACGGCAACGTCACCGAGCAGGCCGTATTCGGCTGGAAGCGCCTCGAGGCCGAAGCTCAATTCGAGCGAGCTGCTTGGTCGGAGCCCAGCCGGAAGCAGTGGGTAGAGGAGTTCTTCCGTGCGCTCGAGGCCGTTCTGATTGAGATAGATCGACACTGCAGTGGTCGTGAGTCCGAGGACCCCAACGAACTGGATGACGCGCCGTTTCATCAGGGCGGTGCCGCCGTCGAGTTCGGCCGCGCCGCGTCGGCGGACGTTGGCGACGATTTTCGCGAGACCAAGGCTGAACGCATAGAGGGCAACCAGTGGCAGCGTCCACATGATCAGGGTGAACGGGTCCGGCGGGGAGAACAGCGCGCCGAAGACAGTGATTCCGACGATTGCGTGGCGCCACTTATCGCGGAAGGTCTCATAAGAGATGATCTCAGTGTAGGAGAGGACGCTCATAAACAGCGGCAGTTGCGCCGCCAGTCCGAACGACAGCGTTAGCAGGGCAATGAACTCGGTAAACTCAGTAATACCCCAACTCGGCGTCACGCCAGCATCGAACGCAACGGCCCCGAGGAAGTCGAATGCAAAGGGAAAGAAGACTGCGTACGCGTAGGTAACGCCGATACAGAACAGCGTCACCGACGTCAGGACGAGTGCCGCCAGATACGTTCGTGAGACTGGCACGACAGAGTCGATGCCGCGCTCGCGAAGCGCACCGCGCGAATAGTACAGCAACGCCGGAATCGCAAGGAGAACACCGACGAGCATCCCGATTTTCGCCTGCAAGAGGATGACTTCGAACGGCGTCCGCGTAATAATGGAGGTCGCATCGGCGACGTACTGGTCCATCTCCGCTTTCGCTGTCGCCTCGAGGAAGTCCCAGATGAAGATGCGAAGGGCGTAAAACGAGCCGATAAAGCCGATAACGAAGACGATAAAGACCTTCTGCAGGTGTGTTTGCGCACTCGAAAAGATTGCACCGAGCGTTTCCCGTCCGGAGTGAACTGCGCGGACGGTGTCCTCGTCAACGGCAGAACTCATTTGGTGTCCATGGGTAACTGACATCCCGTTATCAACCTTTCGAGTCCCGTACCCTGGAAATGAGCCATATACGTCGTTGCGTCTGTATCAGGGTGGGGAAGCCGTCTCGCGGGCGTCGGGTAGGGAGTCATTGTGGGGTGTGCGAGATGGACGTAAGAAAAAGGCCTATAACCAGTGGCCTATCTATATCCCGATAGATGTCGGATGAGTTGGCGGCTTCGGGGGACCCCGACCCAGCGAGTGCCCGCTCCCAGCCACACGAACGGGCTGATGAGCGTGTCCTCCCCGATGGCGGGCACCCCGAGTCCGATGATGACGCGGACGCGGACGAGGATCTCAATGCAGACGGAGACGCGGACAGCGACGAGACTCCGCCAGTCGAAACCGACGGCGAAGGCGTCGTGAGCCCGGAGGCAGAAACCGGCGAGCCGTCGTATCCTGACTATCCGGACCCTGAGGAAGACGACGATCTCGGCGGCCTCGAGACGCCGCCGGACGACCAGGAGATGCCACTGGCCGACCACATCGAGGAGATGGTGCTTCGGCTGGCGTTCGTCCTGTTGTTCGCGTCCGCCGGGACGGCCATTGGACTGCTGTTTGCCTCGGATGCAATCGGCTATATCTGGGCGGATATCTTCCCCGCATCGGCCGATGAGGCCCCGCCGCCACACATTTATCACCCACTCGAGTTGTGGCTGACCCGGATCAAACTCTCGGCGCTGCTTGGCATCATGGTCGGCTTGCCGGCCTTTGTCTACCAGTGCTATAAGTTCATGAAACCGGGGCTGTACCCTCACGAGCGCAAGTACTACCTCGCGGCGGTCCCGACGAGTGTCGTGCTCGGCGCGCTCGGGATGTTGTTCTCGTACGTGCTCGTGTTGCCGCTGTTGTTCGAGTACTTCACGTTCTACGCCGAAGGCAGTGCGGACATCGCCTACGCGCTCGGTGAGACGTTCGATCTGGTTATCACGCTGACTGGCTTCCTCGCCATTGTCTTCCAGATTCCGCTGTTCATGATGCTCGCAATCATGATGGGCGTGACGACGCGGCGCTGGCTCGCGGACAAGCGCCTGTACTTCTGGGCCGGCTTCTTGGGGCTGTCGTTCATGTTCACCATGGACCCAACGATGATGGCACCCATCTTCGTCGCGATCACCATGATCCTGCTGTTCGAAGGCACCCTGTTGATCCTGAAGTGGGTCGGCAAGGAGTAATCGGTCACCCCACTCGCGTTCTCGCCATCAGTTTCGTTCCACCGATTTTCCTCACTCGAGCGCTGGTCGCGACTGTATGACAACTGCTTACACGGGGGTGAACGCGGGATGGACACTCGTTGAATTGGTGAATCCGTTTCCGAGTTGTCCATCCTTATATTGTATCTATCTGTACCACTATTGGCCATATGGTATCGAATACACCATATATGTGTGGTAGTTAAACGAGTACGGTTTAGTAGGTGCATACTTTCCGACTATACAGGACTACCGTATGATATTGTACGCTCTCGAGTGCGGACCTGACTATTCGCTGCCGGCCTGTCCGAAGGCGGTCGGAGGTGTCGCCTCGTGACTGATCTCGTGCCGACGACGTGTATGCGGTGTGCGGTCGGCTGTGGGCACGTCCAACGGCCCGTCGAGAAGGGGTATGGCCTCGACGTGGTCCGTGGCGATGCGACGCATCCGGTGAACAACGGCCTCGCCTGCCAGCGCGGCATCAGCGAAACCGCCGACCCTGGCGGCGAATGGCTGACTCGTCCGCTCGTTCGCCGTGACGGCGACCTCGTGCCGACGACGCTCGAGAACGCCCTCGAACGTGCCGCGGAGGGCCTCGACGGGGCGCTCGAGGGGGGCTCTGAACGCGTCGCGGTGCTGGGCAGCGGACAACAGACCAACGAGGCGGCCTACGCGCTTGGGAAATTGGCTCGTGGCGGGTTCGGGACGCCGTACTACGACGCTAACACGACGCTGTGTATGGCCTCGGCGGTCACCGCCTACTACGACGCCTTCGGCAGCGACGCGCCGCCGCCGACGTACGACGACATTCCCGAAGCGAAGACGCATCTCGTCTGGGGCGCGAACCCGGCTGCTGCCCATCCGGTCATGTTTCGCTGGATCAATCAGTCCGCCGCCGAGGACGACTCGGAACTGATCGTCGTCGATCCCGTCGCGAGCGAGACGGCCGAGGTCGCAGACCATCACGTCCCACTCGAGCCCGGCGGCGATCTCGCGCTCGCTCGAGCGGTTCTCGCACACGTACTCGAGACCGACCGCGTCGACGAGGCGTTCGTTTCCGAGGTGACCGAGGGCTTCGACGAGTTGCGTGCGGAGCTGCCCGACGCCGAAGCCGCCGCAGAGCGCGCTGGCGTCTCGATGGACGATATCGAACACATCGCGCGCGCACTCGAGGACCCGACGCTCGTCTACTGGGGGATGGGCATCAACCAGAGCGTCAACGGCACCGCGGCCGCGGGCGCGCTGATCGATCTGTGTCTTGCGACGGGCAATCTCCGACCCGGGTCCGGCCCGTTCTCGCTGACCGGGCAGGCGAATTCGATGGGGACGCGTGTCTGCTCGTCGAAAGGGAGTTGGCCGGGTCACCGGCCGTTCGACGAGTCGGCACACCGCCACGCGGTTGCAGACGCCTGGGACGTGCCCGAATCCCGACTCCCTGAGACACCGGGTCCCGGTCCCGTGGGCATCGTCGACGCGATTGGCGACGACGTCGAGGCCGTCTACGCGGTTGCGACGAACCCCGTTGCGGGGATGCCCGATACGACCCACGTCCGCGAGCAACTCGAGGAGGCGTTCCTTGTCGTCCAGGATTCGTTCCGAAGCGAGACGGTTGAACTCGCGGACGTCGTCCTGCCGGCAGCGACCTGGGGGGAGTCCGAGGGGACAACGACCAACATGGAGCGCACTGTTGCCCGCGTTCGCGCGGCGACGGAGACGCCAAGTGGCATCAAGACGGATCTCGAGCTTATCGGTGCGATTGCGGACCGAACCGCCCCAGATCTGTTCGACGACATGCCTGAGCCCGAAGCAATCTTCAACGAACTTGCCGCCCTCACTGCGGGCACACCGGCTGATCTGTCGGGGATCAGTTACCCTCGCCTCGAGGCCGAGTCGGCCGTTCGCTGGCCCGCACCCGCGCCGGACGTGTCGGCTGGCTACCGCTATTACGAGGGGCCGGATCAAGCGGAGAGTGACTCGGCGACTGAGACGACGGACGGTGGCGACTCGTGGACGTTCCCAACACCGTCCGGTCGCGCGCGATTCTCGAGTGGGATCGCTCACCCGCTCCCGGAGTCGACCGATGACTCGTACCCGTTGACGCTGACGACCGGGCGACGACCGGACGCGTACAACACTGGCGTCCGGACGCGCGAGTCGGCCCCGCCGGTCGCCCGCGTCAGCCCCGCGACGGCCGCTGCCCTGGTCGACGAACTCGAGCATATCGAAATGACCGGTCTCGAGGACGAGGAAGGGGACGACGAATCCACGACGTACGGTCGCGTCGTCTCTCGTCGCGCGTCGGTAACTGTTCGCGTCGACACTGACGAGGCGATTCCCGATGGCGTCGTTTGGCTGCCGATTCACCATCCTGCGGTCAACGATCTAACCGTGTCCGACGTCGATCCGCGCTCGAAGGAGCCGAACTACAAGCAGTGTGCCGTTCGCCTCGAATCGCTGCCCGAGCGAGAGCTATCGGCTGTTGCCGAAGTGAGCGCATAAGCCGGTCCCGGTCCCGAATACATCCATTCATCGTCGCGTTCGTTCTTTTTTCACGGGCACTCATCAGGAGACCAGCGTCGCGTCTCGGCTCCGGTTTCACAGAAATGCAAGGAGGAAGCCCACGACTTCAGTCGTGGGTTACTGACTGTTTTCGCGACGCTGTTCCACGTTCGTCGTTGAAAATCCACAATTGACTCCCGCGAGTACGCCGAATATATGTCCTAATATAGTTCGTATATGATTTGATACCCGTCGTTTCCGACTGAAACGCGCCTAAAATTCCCTCTTTATAAACGAATACTGTTATATGATGGATAGACATGATGATGATGCGTGAGTTGTGTTATGTTTGGGAACCTCCTTCCCAATTCTCGTTTGGATTGTCCGAGCGAGGTGGTCGGATATGGTGTCTAACCAGTCGGCGCTCGGTTCGTCGATCAGTCAGGGTCAACCGCGACGTGCTATCATGGGTGACTCCGCCCGGAGCGTCCCATGAGTGGCGCAGAACCCGGTCCAACGATTCGTGGATCACCGAAACGAGCGCTTTCGATCCTGACCTTTGGCTACTTCGTTGGGTTTGCCGGCGTGGTCGTCTACGGGCCTGTCGCAAGCGAGTTCGAGAACGTCCTCGGGCTCTCGGGTGTCTTGCTCGGCTTGCTCGTCGCTGCACCGCAGTTGACCGGCTCGCTCCTCCGAATTCCGTTCAGCGCGTGGGCCGACAGCGTCGGCGCGAAAAAGCCATTTAGCATCCTGCTTGGACTCTCTGTCATCGGGATGGGTGGCCTGTTGGGAATTTTGATAACAACCTATCCCGACGGGCTGACGATGGTCCATTACCCGCTGATTTTCTTCTTCGGCGCGCTCTCGGGCTGTGGAATCGCGGCGTTCTCCGTCGGTATTACCGACATTTCCTACTGGTACGAGTCGCGTCGCCGCGGAACGATGCTCGCGCTCTTTGCCGGCCTCGGGACGCTCTCGCCCGGCCTGTTCACGATTGTCTCGCCGTTTGCCCTCGAGTCGATCCAACTTACAGGAACCTACGCGCTGTGGTTCGGATTCCTCCTCGCTGGGACGGCGATTTTCGTCACGTTTGCCGTCAACTCGCCATACATCCAGTTGCGCAATCAGGGTCTCGACGAGGACGAGGCGAAAGCGCGCGCCGAGGACGCCGGACAGGAGCTGTTCCCGAACGGCGATGCGCTCGAGTCGGTGAAACAGGCGGCGGCGCTCCCGCGGTCGTGGCTGTTGACACTGATGTTTTTCGTCTCCTTCGGTGGCTATCTCGCGCTGACGACGTGGCTGCCGTCGTATTGGCACAACTTCCACGGGCTGGACCTCCGTACTGCCGGTGTCGTCACCGCGCTCGCATTTACGCTCTCGTCGCCGCTGTTCCGGGCAAGCGGGGGCGCAATCAGTGACCGATTCGGCGGCGAGATCACGACGATTGGGAGTTTCGTGCTAGTCGTCTGTTCAACGTTCGCCCTGATGATCACCGCCAATCTCCACCTCGCACTCCTCGCGACGGTCATCCTCGGTGCTGGAATGGGAGTCGCCAGTGCGGCGATCTATCAGTTGCTGCCCCGGTACGTCCCCGAAGCGGTCGGTGGCGCATCAGGGCTGGTTGGCGGCCTCGGTGGCTTCGGCGGCTTCGTTGTCCCACCGATTCTCGGCCTGTTCGTCGACGTCCAGGGCGTCTCGGGCTACGCAACTGGTTTCGTCGTCTACCTCGTCCTCGGGCTCCTCGCGCTCATCATCGCGGGCTCGCTGTATCGCTCGAGCGAGGCGGTGACCCCGTCACAGACGCCGGCCCATGCTGATGACTAACTCACACGACTCGACGTCGTTATGTTCGCTCGCGCTCGAGGAATCGGGGCTTGCCGTCGCAGTCCTTGTTGGACGTACAACCGAGTCAATCGAATAAAATCCGTCCAGTCTCGAGCGGATTCTATCCGCGAATATCTCCTAATATGCGTTATATTTGGTTGTACATTCCGTCACTGTTCCTAAAACAGGCCCAAATCTGCCGATATGTAAACGATTGGAGTTATATGCTGTAGACTCGTGTTGATTTAACGTGAATCGCGAAATGTTTGGAGTAAAATTCCGAGTCTTTGCGGCAAGTCGTTGGGGCGACAGTGAGGTGAGCGTCGATGGTGCATAAGAAAGAAGAGCAAAAGGCAGACTGTTACGGTGACGAGGTCCGCGAACACATCCTCGAGTTCGCCGAAAACGGCGGCTACGAGGCGATTCCGGAGGACGAACACGACATCTGGTTCACCCGGTTCAAGTTCTGGGGGCTGTTCCACCAGCGCAGTGGTCAGGAGTCGTACTTCATGATGCGACTGACCAACGCCAGCGGGATTCTCGAGCCAGGACAACTGCGCGCAATCGCCGAGGTCGCTCGCGACTACGCGACAGGTCCCGTCGAGAATCCCGAGTTCGGCAACGGCTGGGTCGACTTTACGACCCGCCAGTCGATCCAACTCCACTGGCTCAAACTCGAGGACGTCCCGGAAATCTGGGAGAAACTCGAGAGCACCGGCGTCTCCTCGCGCTCTGCGGGCGGGGATACGATGCGTAACATTTCGGGGACTGCCCTGCACGGCAAAGTCGAGGAATACGTCGAGTCCGGGCCGCTGCTCGAGAAGTTCCAGAACGAACTTCGTGGCGACGACGCGCTGGCGAATATGCCCCGAAAGTTCAACATCAGCGTGACCGGGACGAAGTCGGGCTGTGCGCAGGATTCGATCAACGACATCGGCTTCGAACCTGCCAAGAAAGAAATCGATGGCGAGGACGTGAAGGGATTCAACGTTCGCATCGGCGGCGGCCTCGGCGGCCGTCAGCCCCGTGCTGCAACACCCCTCGATGTCTTCGTCACGCCCGAGCAGGCCTACGAGGTCGGCCGTGGCTTCGTCGAACTCTATCACGATCACGGCGGCCGCACGAATCGCTCGAAGAACCGCGCGCGGTTCTTCGCTGATGACTGGGGCATGGAAAAGATTCGCGAGACGCTGCAAGCGGGATACGTTGATTTCGAACTGCACACCGCAGGCGAGGACTTCCGCGATGAATATACCTACAACGCGGGGAAACCGACCGACGCGGGCAAACACGACCACGTCGGCGTCTACGATCAGAAACAGGACGGGCTCAAATACGTCGGACTGAACGTCCCCGTCGGGCGTATCCCCGCCGAGGACGCCATCGAACTCGCCGATCTGGCCGACGAGTACGGCTCCGGCGAGATTCGGCTGACGCGTCGCCAGAATCCCGTCATCGTCGACGTCCACGAGGAGGGCCTCGAGGACCTACTCGCTGACCCACTGCTCGAAGAGTACCAGCCTGAGCCGAGTCCGTTCGAACGCGGTGCGATGGCCTGTACCGGGACTGAGTTCTGCTCGATTGCACTGACGGAGACGAAAGGGCGCATGGCCCGCATGCTGCGATGGCTCAACAAGAACGTCGACCTGCCTGACGACGTCGAGAAAATCAAGATGCACTACTCGGGTTGTACGGCCGACTGTGGGCAGGCAATGACTGCCGATATCGGCCTGCAGGGCATGCGCGCCCGAAAGAACGACGAGATGGTCGAAGCCTTCGACATCGGCGTCGGTGGCGGCATCGGCGAGGAGCCATCGTTCGTCGAATGGGTCCAACAGCGCGTGCCCGCCGACGAAGCACCCGGCGCGATCAAGAATCTGCTCGAGGCCTTTGCGGCCCACCGCGAAGACGGCCAGACGTTCCGCCAGTGGGTCGAGGCGACGGGCACCGAACAGTTGATCGAGTTCTGCGAGCCAGAGGAGACGGACTTCGAAGCCCCGTACATGGGCGACGCCAAGCAGTCCTGGTACCCGTTTGCAGAAACCGAGTCGGCGACTGCTGCTGAGTCGGCTGCCCCATCGGACGACTAAGCAAAAACAGGCGATTTCGCTCCACTGCTCAACGCTGGCGCTCAATCTGCGGACTGTTCGTGTCCTGACTGGGCTGGCGTCGCCGGCTCGTCCCCGAGAACACGCACTGCAAATCGCTGCGCCTGTTCGCGAAGATCGAGAAGGAAGTAGTACACGTTCTGTGGTCCCGTTTCTGCTCGCGGCGCACGGTAACTGACGATTAGTGACCACATGATTGCGACACCAAGCGAGCCGACTGCAGAGAAGGTCATTCCCAGCGTTCCGTAGGTGACTGCATACACCGTCCCAATCGTCATCGAGGGCACACTCGAGCCGAGCGGGATTCGTGCCGATGCATCTCGAATCGTCGGTGCGAGAAAGACGATTGAGAGGACGCTGCCGGCGAGAAAGACGAGGTCTTGCCACATCATCATCACCGCTTACTCGAGGACGAGTAAAAGTCTCTTGGTATCACTAACAGGATATTATCTGAACAGTCCGGGCGCAGTAAGTCTCTCTGTGCTGTGACAGCGCAGCGGCCGGCTCAACTATCGGTGATCTCTCGTTCGTTCGTAGGCGTACTCGAGGGCGTCCTCGAGCGAGCCAGGGCCGTCGTAACTCGCCGAGAACAGATCCATAAAATCGTGGGCGATCCGGTTACAGCGTTCGAAGGTAAGGACTGCCCTGACGCGAATCGTTTCCGAAAACTCGAGGCCGGGGTAACTCGTTGCTGTCAGGGCGTAGCCGGGGTAGCTCTCGCCGTCGAGCGACGCCGGGGCGACTTTGAGTCGGAGGTCGCCTGATTCGTGGCGATACGTCCGATACTCCATCTCTCGGTCGCTGTCGGCGGGGGTGTATGACCGACACGCTTCCGTACTCCACTCGAGCGGCACGTCGACGTCCATTGCGTATAGATACCAACCCAAGTGCTACGTTCGTATCGCAACGCGCAATATTCCCGGACACTGGTGCAACAAATGCACTAATGGCGGGTTCGGTGGCGAAAATACGGTTATATATTGGAAGATTGTTGTCGGTAACTGGGCTAGGTGTAACGATTCCGAATTCGCCACTCGAGTGAGGTGGACAAAACAGCCCCACGACGAGTTATTATTCGCCGATTTCTGACTCCGCCGAGGCGTTGTTCCCGCCCGACCCCTCGGCTGCTGGACTGACGCTGCCCGTACGATACCCGTGCAAGTCGAGCGTCACGTGGTCGAATCCGATCTGAGAGAGTTCCTCGCGGACAGTTTCAGCGAATTCGCGGGTCAGCGCGCGCTCGAGTTCGTCCGGAGAGACTTCAATGCGTGCGAGGCCGTCGTGGTCGCGCACGCGGAACTGCTCGAAGCCCCACTGGCGAAGCACGGCTTCAGCCTGCTCGACCCGCGTCAGGCGTTCTTCGGTGACCTCGAGTCCAGTCGGAATCCGTGAGGACAGACAGGCCATCGACGGTTTGTCCGCCACTGAAAGTCCATAGTGGGCGGCGATTTCGCGCACTTCGTCCTTCGAGATGTCGTGAGTCAAAAGCGGCGAGTGGACGTCGAGTTCCTCGACAGCCTGCAGGCCGGGTCGGTGTCCCGCGCCGGGGTCGTCGGCGTTTGTCCCGTCACAAACCGTCCCGACGCCGAGGTCGCGGGCCGTCTCGAGCATCTCGCCCAGCCGCATCGTCCGGCAGTGATAGCACCGATCATCGTCGTTTTCGACGAAGGCGTCGCTCTCGAGTTCGGAGAAGGAGACGATCTCGTGGCGAATGCCGATCTCTTCGGCGACCGCTTTCGCATCCTCGAGTTCGGCTTCGGGGAGTGTCTCGCTGCGTGCGGTACAGGCGATGGCGTCCTCGCCCAGCGCGTCGTGGGCGAGTGCGGCCACTGCACTCGAGTCGACGCCGCCGGAGAAGGCGATTACGACCCCATCGCGGGTGGCTAAGTCCTCGCGTGCGGCCTCGAGTTTCGCCTCGACCGTTGTCATAGCCGCCCGTTCGCACCGGATGGGCAAAAGGACGTTGTCCTCACAGCCACTATTCGAGCATTCGATAAAACAAGTCAAATGTTGACTTCCACATAGTTGGTACACCTCTGCTATTTTGCCATAGATAAAAATGTTAAAGCCTTCCTTATACACACCCGGCTAAAGAAACCGGGTATAAATATATTTGTTAATTTATATTCTCTTGTCGTTATTGTTGGACCGTATTATACTGTTGTGAAGCTAAAGTTAGCGTCATCATCTGACTCGGATGAGATGAGTTCTGCATCCCCATATATCGTAACATAGGAATAACCACCGTCAATAGGTGTGCCATTGGCCCTTCCCTCAATTACCCAGGCTCCATTTTGGAAGGTGACATCAGTAAATACACCCTCTGATGACACATACACTTCGTCTGCGGCTACTTCTGCCGAGAATTCACCCTCTCCAGTAACAGAAAGTGCAGCATCAAGTTCGCCTTCTGCCGCTGGCCCAGTTGCTTTAGGCAAAGCATCACCAGCAAGTTCTAGGTCAGCATCATCATCGGATTCTGACGAGATGAGTTGCTCGTATCCATAGATTGTGACGAAAACATGATCGCCACCGATAGGACCACCGTCGGCTTCACCTTCAATAGACCAGATACCATTTTCTGAACTCACATCGGTGTACACTCCTTCTGATGAGACATTCACATCATCTGCATCGATTTCGACGGAGAATTCACCTTCACCGGTAACTGTGAGTCCAGCATCGATTTCGTCTGCTGCTGCTGATCCACTAACTGTGGCCAAACCGCCTCCGACAAGGGTCGTCGCAATAGCGCCTTTCTTGAGGACGTTACGTCGAGTCGATGTCGGCTGAGGATTGTCTTCCATAGCCATCTTGTTGGTAATCTAACCTTATAGTTAAATCTTTATTCTAGAACTAGATAGTAAAGAACAATTAATTCTAAACGTACATTTCTTCTCACCCAGATTAATTCAAAAACGTGATTTAAAAAGCCAAATTAAGTTAAATAACACTCGTAGATCAAGGTAGACCTTAACACATATATTGTTTTCTAGGATTTTCTATTGGTTTGATTCTATTGGTCAGATCAATTTAAAGGACGTTATCAATCGACGCTGCCAGCATCTCGCGAGCTTCCGCCGGGACAGCATCGGCGTCCATTCGCACGTCGACCCCGAAGCGGCGCTCGAGGACGATTGCGTCGTCGGTTTCGCGGTAGTCGTCGAAGCGTGTCCACGGGCAAAACTGCGCGCCGGCAGTACCGACATCCCTGTATCGCAGACCGTGTTCGCAGGCCTCGTACGTTTGCGGTCGTCCCCGTCTGACTGCCAGTACGACGACTATAACGACGGAGACGGTCAGGAGAAACGACGGGATTTGAAACAGTAGCATCGCGACGAACGTTCCGACGAAACCGGCGGCCCCGAGCACGATACTGACGGTTTTTCGCCGCTGGGTGGCCGGATCTGCCGTTGCAGTCCACGAGATCAGTTGCTCACCCGCTGCCCGGTCGGCGTATCTGGTGGTGCCGGCCTCCAGAACCACCATGCCGCTGAGAGCGAGACCGACCAACCAGAGCACCGGTGTCAGCGGAACGGCCACTGCCTCGTACTCGAGTCCCACGGCCAATACCAGCGCCGGAACCAGTGCCACAACCATCGGAGCCGCCAACAGCCGTCGCCGACCCAGTGCCATCCATACCCATGGTCGTTGGGAGAGTCCAAGCGCCACGACGAGCCAGCCGAAGAGCGCGCCCACGATCAACGCAGACCGAGGAACGCCGAGAGCCGCACCGACGCCGTAGCCCAACAGTCCTGCGTAGACGCCCACGGCAGCCGACGGCAGATCGAGCGGTCCATCTCCCATTCGTTCGTCGTCCTCGTCGGGACTAGTCATGTAGTTGTCAATACTTACGACAAGGTTCGACCGCGAGAGCCGCTTTTCTCCCGTCAGTCCTCGATTTCAACGGCGCGATCCGTCTCCGCACTCTCGTAAATCGCGTCGATGGCCTCCATGTTCGCGATGGCCTCCTCGCCGTCCGTTCGCGGCTGGCTCCCAGTCTCGACGCAGTCAACGAAGTGTTCGATCTCGAGGCGGTACTGATCGACCGGATCAAACGTCTCGACGGCGTGGCGGCCGTCGATTTTGTACTCGAGTTCCACCGACCCGCTCCCGGGATTGAAGCCATCGTCGGCCTCGATCCAGCCGTTTTTGGCTTCGATGCGATAGCGCTGGATGTGGGTCGTATCGAAGCCACAGGCGATGCGGGCGGAGGCCTCGTCGTACTCGAGGATGGCGGCAAGTTCCGTGTCGACGCCGCTGTCTTTCGTGTCGGTTGTGTACGCGTAGGCGCTGTCGGGTTCGCCGAGGACTTGCCGGGCGAACGAGAGCGGATAGCAGCCGACGTCCATCAGGCTGCCGCCGGCCAGGTCTGGCGAGAGGCGGATGTTGTCCGGGTCGCCGAACAGACCGAACTTGAACGAGGCCGTCACCGAGCGAATGTCCTCGAGTTCCTCGTCGGCGAGTTCGAGGGCGCGTTCGGTGCGCGGGTGATACTGGTACATGAACGCCTCCATCAGTGTCACGTCGCGGTCGTCGCAGTAGTCGACGACGTCGCGGGCCTCTGCGGCGTCGACGGTCAGTGGCTTCTCACAGAGCACGTGAATACCGGCGTCGGCGGCCTTCTTCGTCCACTCCGCGTGGAGCGCGTTCGGCAGCGGAATGTAGACGGCGTCAACACCGGCGTTCTCGAGGAGGTCATCGTAGCCCTCGTAGACCGTCTCGATGCCGTGCTCGTCGGCGACGGCTTCTGCGTCTGCTGCGTCGCGGGAGGCGATGGCCGTCACGTCGTGGTCGGTTGGCTCGATTCCCGGGAGAAACGATCCCTGTGCGATTCCTGCCGTGCTGAGAACGCCAAAATCCATGATAGGAGGTTTCTGGATCCGCTATAAATAACTACCCGGTCGAAACGCCCGTCTCCCGCCTCGTCGGTCTACGCCGTCCAGGCGATTGCGTTCCGCAACAGCGTCCGGAAACTCTCGTTTTGGAGCGCCTCGTCCGTGTGGCCGAGCGAGATGTAACAGACGCGGCCGTCACCCTCGGTTCGAGTCCACGCGATTGGGTAGTCCTCGAGGTCGGGGTGGTCCATTCGGGCGAGAATCGTCAGGTCGCTGTCGTCGCCGTCGTCAACATCTAGCTGGTACGGCTCGTCGAAAATCTGGAAGTCCTCGACGCCGTCGGTGACGGGGTGGTCCTCGAGGATGTCGACGCCGAACTCGGACTCCTCGGGGTGGGTGAGGAAGTGGCCGCCGATTACCGCGCGTAGTTCGGGGACGGGTTCCTCGCGCTGGTCGAGTAGTTCGTCGGGGTCGGCAGCAGCCGTGCTGATCAGATCCGCGCCGCAGTGCAGCGGAAGGTAGCCGCCGCCGTCGCGGACGAAGGAGAGGACGCCCTCGAGTTGGTCCTCAGTGAGTTCGCTGTCGGTCAGGTAGTCGATGAGCACGTCGTACTCGGAGAGATCACAGAGTGCGTCGCGGTCGGTCGTCGTCGTGACGTCCGCGGCGTCGCCGATTGCAGCGGCCAGTTCCGGCCCCTTCTCGTCAATCGAGTGAAACGGGAACGTGGTCTCGCCAATCAGCAGTGCCGTTGTGTCGGTCATATCGGTCCGGTTGTCGTCGACTGCCAAGTAGTTTGATACCGAGCGCCATCGCGTATCACTGTACTGACCCGTCAGACGCATGCCGGACCGGTAAGCCTGTTCTCGTCGTATGGTCCCGCAATGTCCGTCTCCGACCGCTTACGTCAGTTGCGACCCGATACCGAGACGACTGATCCCCTTGAATCGGACGCGCGCCGCTCGAGCGCCGACCACATCGTCGCCGCGACCGCTCGAGGCGTTCAGGCGGGGTTCGTCGCGACGCTAATTATGACGGCGTTCCGGTTGCCGATCCTCCGGTCGCTCCCACCGTCGGCGAACTTCTGGTCGCAGTACGTTTCCGGCGGTGATCCCGACAATCACCCGCTTGCTGGGCTGATCTTACACTTCGTGTACGGCATTCAGGCGGGCGCACTCTTTGGCGGTCTCTTTGCGTTGCAGGACGCCGAGCGCTCAATCGAAGCCGAACAGCGCGGCCTCGTCTGGGGCTCGGTCTATGGCATGGCGCTGTCGGCGTTTGGCTCGCAAGTCATGCTCAAGGAAGTGCTCGATATCCGCCTCGAGGCGGACGAACTCGCGTTGTTTCACGCGGGCCACCTCGTCTACGGGCTTGCACTCGGCGCGTGGGTCGGCTCCCGGACGGAGGGTGTCGACGATCCCGAGACGGAGTACGAGTACGACGACGGCAACTGACGACTGCGCCGGTTGATTTTTAACAGCACTCGAGTCCAAGTTACCAAGCGTTAACAGCGGTATTACGACCTGCCGATCCCGGTCATAACAACCTGTTTAGGCCGGTAACGATGGAATTGAGGTATGGAACTCGGCGTCGTTGTCGGCGTAGTTGTTATCGGGTTCATCCATGGCGTGTTACCGGACCACGGCTGGCCCATCGCGGCGACGTACGCGCTCAGGCACCAGCGGCGCTTTTTGTACGGGCTGATCGCTGCCCTGATCCTCGGCGTGGGACATCTCATTAGCAGCGTCGTCCTCGTCCTCGCGTACTTCTGGTTCAGCGCGTTCGCCGATTTCGCGGAGGGGCCATGGATGCGCTACATCGCCGGCACGCTGTTGATTCTACTCGGCATTCACGAGTATCGACACGGGGGACACGGGAACGTGGGTCACGGACACGATCACAGCCACGAGGACGACCCCGATCATGGACACGGCCACGGGGACCACGATCACGACGAGGTCCAGTACACGAACGGCGGCACGCAGGCCGCCACCGACGAGATGGCTCGAGTACACGATCAGGAGTACGGCCACAGCCATGACCACGATCACGACCACGGTCACGACGACCACAACAGCCACGGTCACGGCCACGACCACGACGCCAAACCCGACGAGCGCGGCCTCCTTGAGCGACTCCGTTCATATCTCCCCGGCGGCGGCCACCAGCATCTCACCGAAGAACACGCCGAGCGCGGACTCACTGCACTCGGGGTGACCGCGCTGTTGCTCGGGTTCGCCCACGAGGAACCGATCCAGATCCTGGCGATCTGCTTCGGCACCGAGGAGGCCTGCCTCGAGTTGATGCTCATCTACTCACTCGCGGTTATCGTCGCAATCATCATCCCGACGCTGTTGTTGATCGTGGGGTACGAACACCACCGAGAGCGCGTCGAACGGGTGACGCCGTATCTGCCCACGATTACGGCAGTCGTCCTCGTCGGAATGGGGCTGGCGTTTATTAGCGGCCTCATCTGAGTGGCTCTGTCACTGTGTACCGCCCTGCGAGAGGTTGCGAACGTCCTCCTCGAGTCGACCGGCATACTCGAGGCGCAGTTCCTGGGCGTCGGCCTGGGTCACGAACTGGCGGCCGTCGATTCGGCTGGCAATCGGATGGTAGGAGTCGACAGCGAAGCCCATCCGCTCGAGATAATCTGCGACGCCGGTTGCATCGAGTCCGATGTCGATGGCCGTCTCCGTGAGTTGTGCGACGATTTCTGCCCGGGGTAACGCGATTTCAGCGTTCGTGACGTGGCCAATCGTGATGTCGTCGGTGTCTCCAGCCGTCGCCGAGCGCCGTGGGGTGGCGTAGCGCCCGACTCGAACGTGGCCGCGAGCGACCTGCTCGAGGACGCACTCGACGTCGGCTGTCAACCGGAGCAGTTGGCTTGGCAGCGACGTATCCGGGAGGAGCCACTCGAGTGTTGTCGAGTCACTGGATCCGTTAGAGTCGCAGGTTCGATGGAGTGCAATCGGCCACTCGTCAGGCGTGTCGCTGCTGGGGAGCGCCCCAATGCTCTCGACGTACTCGAGCGCTCGCTCGCCTGTCGGAATCCCGTGCTGTGTCCGATAGCTGTGGGCTCGCGCACTGTTTGCGACTCGAGTACCCTGCACGTACGGCGCGGAACTGACCAGCGCCAGCGCGGGCGTTAGCGCGAGGAGCGCGTTCCACTGCTCGAGGACGGCGTCTGCGTGGATCTGAAGGCGTGCACCAGCACTGGCTGGCAGTGAGTCGTCACTCGAGTCGCGCCGACAGCGATACGGGGACCCGCCGTTGATCGGCGTCGCCAGCGGGACGAGTCGACAGTCCAGCGCGGTTGCGGTCTCGCAGGCGGCGACGAGTTCGTCGATGAGCGCTCGTCGACGGTCGTCTGCCGGCGCGAACGGTGTTTCAATCGTCAGCAGAGAGTCGGCGCTGCCACGGCTCATGCTGGCTCGCCCGGCGACATCGACGACTGGGTCAGCCGAGACGAGTTCGCCGTCGCGGTCAACGACCCAGTAGTCGACCTCGAGTCGAATCTCCATACGCGGTGATCGTCATGCCTCCTCGCGTCGCGGACGTGCCATCGCGGCTTCGTCCTCGAACGCCGCGAGCGACTCGCGCATCGCGCGTTCGTCCGCGAGGATCGCCTCGAGTGGAGTCACAATTTCGTCGGCGTAGGCGAGTCGCCCAGCAAGCCGAAGCAACATTTCGTAGCTCCTGATCTCGAAGCGCTCGGACAGCAACGCGGTCTCGAGAACTGTCGATGTCGGCTCGGGGTCCTCGCCATGTCGGTCGGGTCGCCGCGCGTCCGCCAGCCCGTCGACCGTTCGTGAGCGACTCGCTCGAGGGCGACGGCCGAGCGCTGCGAAGACGTCTTCGAGGCGCTCGACGTGCTGTTCGGTTTCCGCTCGATGGTCCGTGAGTGTGCGCTCGAGGTCGTCGCTCGTGGTCTCGTCGGCGAGTTCCGAGAGGAGTTCGATCTGGGTTCGCTCCGCATAGTAGGCGTGCTGTAGCTGATAGCCGAACAGATCCTCAATGGTCTCGATGTTCATAGTGTGGTGAGAGATCGGGTATTGCGTTTCGTGCAGGTGTCTGGACGGGAGGGGCCGGTTTGCTGCCCCGAGTTTCCGGCGAACCGACAGCGATGTGGCTTGTCTCGTGTCTGTGGATCACTGGTACGGGTCGAGCGACGCTCGGTCGGCGTCGTCGATCTGACTCGCAGCCAGAAGGCGGTCGACTGCCTCGCCGTCGGCGAGTGCTTCGAGTTCCGCTTGCACGTCGCAGGCCGCCTCGTAGTTCGGCGCGACCGCCTCCGCGATGGTGTCGCCCGCGTCGTCCTCGAGCGAGCGGGCGAGGCTGATCGCTCGTTCGTAGCGCGTACACTCGAGCGCCTCGAGTTTCAGCATCGTCTCGACGTAGTACAGCGGCCGTACCTCGTCGTTCAGGACGACGTTGTTGAACTTCTCTTTGTCCCCGACGAGCCCGTCCAGTTCAGGGACGGGTCGCGTTTCGGGGGACGTATTCAGTGCGTCGAAGGCCTCCTCGAGACGAGCGCTGCGGTCGTCCGTTTGCGCCCGTCGCTGGTCGATGGCGTACTGTAACTGCTCGCGGCACTCGAGTTCGCGAATCGTATCCAGCGTGTCGATTGCGACGTCGTTCGATATCGTCTCGAGTGCGGTGTCGATTCCCTGCTCGAGCCCGTAGAGACGAGCCAGTTCGCCCTCGAGTGCGTCGTGTGGGGGTGGGTCTCTCGTAGTCATTGGAAAGAACAGCTCGAGGTGCGTTAGAACGACTGTTGCAACCGGGTCGTGTCGGTGTCGTGTGGGCTATCGCCGCGGTCGCTGTATCGCGGTCGTCCCACAGCATCACGCCTGACGCCGTTGAAGATCGCCAACTCGAGGTCGTCCTGGCTCTCGTAGGTTTCGTGGCCGGACGTCTCGAGGACTGTCTGGAGCGGATCGGATTCGTGTGGATAGACGATTTCGACGTCCGCATACCGGTCGATCACGTCCGCGGTCGTCAGTGGAAATGTCGCGTCCTCGAACAGCTGGGTGATCTCCCCGACGGCAAGTGATCGTCGCTCATCGGCAGTGTCGGTGTGATTCATCGTCCCCCTCCTACTGGCATCGACGACATAGTAGTGAAGCCTGCAGGCGACGACCGCCTCGCCCGCGTGCAGTTATTCGCCCAATCACTCACTGTCGAAACACACTTTCAGGCGGAAACAATCGGGTGACCACCCACCTATAGGTAAACTGCCACGCTAGCCTCATCAATGGCTCACATCGACCGACTCACCGTCTATCCCGTCAAGGGACTCGATGGCATCGACTGCGACACCGCATCGATACTCGAGGGTGGCACACTCGAGTCCGACCGAGAGTTCGCCCTGTTCGACGCGGACGGCGACGTGATCAACGGCAAGCGAACGGATCGCGTCCACGACCTCGAGACTGGCTTCGATCCTGAGACGACGACGCTCACTGTCGCACCTCCCGATGGCGACAGCCTCGCGTTCGACCTCGAGTCGGCGGCCGGCCGTGAGCGTGCAGCCGACTGGTTCAGCGACTACTTCGGTCTCGAGGTCACGCTCGAGCGCGACCGCTCGCTCGGCTACGTGGATCGACGCGAGATGGGACCGTCGGTGATCAGCACGGCCACATTGCGCGAAGTCGCCTCCTGGTTCGACGATGCGGACCTCACTGTTGATAGCGTTCGGCGACGAATGCGAGCAAACGTCGAAGTCGGCGGCGTCGAGCCGTTCTGGGAGGACCGCTTCGTCGGTGAGGAGGCACCTGCGTTCGAGGCTGGCGACACCACACTCGAGGGCGTCACGCCCTGCGGACGCTGTGTCGTCCCCCAGCGCGACCCCGAGACGGGCGAGACACTCGAGGGCTTCAGAGCGCGCTTCCTCGAGCGCCGCGAGGCGACGTTTCCCGACTGGGCCGACGAGGACGCGTTCGACCACTACTACACGCTGATGGTCATCATGCGGATTCCGGAGACAGACCGCGGTGGCGCTCTCGCAGTCGGCGATTCGATCACGAGTACAGACGAGTCAGCCTCCTCGAGTGACTTCGACGACGGCCACACGCAGCAAGTGCGGTGACAGAAACGACTACTAACACCAACACCGTAGTGACGCCATGGCTACGCCGCCACTGATCACGCTCTCGGGACCGCCTGCGGCCGGGACGACGACGTGTTCGGAACTGCTCTCGATGGCGTTTGGCTACGAAGTGGTAAACGGTGGTGACATCTTCAGGGACCTCGCCGCCGAGCGCAACCTGTCTGTTGCGGAGTTTACCGCCGTCGCTGAATCCGATCCCGACATCGACCGTGAACTAGATCGTCGACTCGAGGCCGCCATCGACGCTCACCTCACTGGCGAGCGTGAGCCGACCGGCGAGGGGCTGGTCGTCGAATCTCGCCTTTCGGGATGGCACGCCGACGGCCGCGCGACGCTATCAGTCTGGCTCGACGCGCCGCTCGAGGTGCGTGCGGATCGACTCGAGGATCGAGACGAAACGCCCGCGGAACTCCGCGAACGAGAACGAAGCGATGCCGACCGGTATCGAGAGTACTATGATATCGACATCGATGATCTGTCACCCTATGACCTCGTGATCAACACGGGAACGCTCTCGGCGGACGCAACGTTTCAGGCGGTGAAGACGGCTATCGACGACGTCACTGGCGTCGAGCACACGTACCGAGAACTGTAGCCATCTAGTCGGCTGCTCCTGTCTCCCGCTTCGAACACGACAACCGCTACAGCGTTGCCTCGGTGAGTTTGCCGCAGCGTCGCTATCCGCCTCGAGTGCGACGCTGCGTCGGCACCGAGTGGTGTGCTTGCACTCGTTACACCGTTCGACGATGCTTGCACTTTGGACAGTACAGCATGCCGTCCGTGATGAGCACGTAGGACCGACTGCAGTGGCTGCAGACGCTCCCGATCACGACATCCGGGCCGATTTCGCGGGCGATCCCGCATAGCGTGTTGCGAACCAGTCGCTGTTCGCGCTCGAGAGCGGCCAATCGCCGGTCGAGCGTCTCGAGGTCGGCGATAAGTGCCCGCTCACGACGGCCCCGGTGGGGTGGACTCGGTCTGTTCATCGATTGGGATACGCTACCATGGGTGAAAAGCATCGCTCTTCCGTTCAAGCGGCCTGAGAGACGGGTTTCGTGACCAATCAGTTCGACTGCTCGTTCCGTGCCTGCTCGAGTGCGTAGCCCGCGTCGAGGGCCGTCGCGTCGTCAAACCGGGAGCCGACGAACATGCACCCGACTGGCAGACCGTCGACGTCGCCTGCGGGGACGCTGACGGCGGGGTGGCCGGTCCGATTGAACGGCGACGTGTTGCCCGGAATCTCGAGTTCCTCGATGCGCTCGAACTCGGTTCGGTCAGGGTCGCACTCGGGGGCCGTCACGTCGACGGTCGGCATCGCGAGGACGTCGTATTCGGCGAGCACCTCGTCGTACTGTTGTGCGAGTTCGACGACGAGATTCATCCCGGCGGCGTAGTACCGGGAGTGGTACTCAGTTGCCATGTACGCGCCAGTCAACAACGAGAGTTTCAGCGCTGCGGGGAAGTCATCGCCCTGGGCCTGACGGAACTTGCCGAATGATTCGATCCACGAGACGTTGTACCAGGCTTTCCAGCCGTGGCCGACGCCTTGCCCCGAGAGCGCGGCGACCAGCCCCTCGTTCGTACAGACCGAGTGCAGCGCCGAGGCGTCGGCGTGCAGCGGCACCGACACGTCATCGACAGTCGCCCCGCGTTCCTCGAGCAAGTCGAGTGAATCGAGGACCGCATCCTCGACGGCTGGATCGCCCGCTGGCTTGCCGAATCCTTCCTCGAGGACGCCAATCGAGAGGTCGCTCGTCTCGCCGGTCAGGTGCTCCTCGTACTGTTCGACGGGAACCGGCTCCGGCCGCCGGAGATCACGCTCGTTGCTGCCTGCAATCACCGAGAGCGTCCGAGCGACGGTTTCGACGTCGGTTGCCATCGGGCCGGGATGGTCAATCATGTGCTCGAGGCCGACACAGCCCGTGTACGGCACGAGCCCGTGGGTCGGCTTGTGCCCGACGATGCCACAGAGCGCCGCCGGAATGCGGACGCTGCCGCCCTGATCGGAGCCAATCGCCATGTCCACCTCGTCTTCGACCACAGCGACCGCGCTGCCGCCGCTCGAGCCGCCAGCCAGATGGTCCTCGTCGTGTGGGTTCGTGATCGTCCCGAAGGCGCTGTGGCCGGTGCGCGTGAGCGCCATATCGTCCATGTTCGTTTTGCCGACGACATCCGCGCCGGCCTCGAGCAGGCGGCTCACGACCGTCGCGTCGACGTCAGGGACGTAGCCCTCGATGACGTGTGAACCACAGGTCATCTCGACGCCCGCAACGCAGATGTTGTCCTTGATGGCGACGTCCCACCCCTCGAGGTCGCCGCCGTCGTCGCCGCGCACGTCACAGCGGGAGACCCACAGTTGGTGTGGGTTGTCGGCGTCATCTGGTCTGGTGCCGGCCGACCGCATTCGCGGCTCAGTACCGCCGAGGCGCGGGTTCGGCTGGTACGACCGGACGGTTTCGTAGTCCTCGTGACTCTCGACGATCTGCTCTCGAAAGAACTCGCTTTCGTCGTCTGTCAACTCGAGAAACAGCTCCGAACCCAGGTCCTGCAACTCGTCCGCTGTTGGCGGTCGGATCGGCATACGTTCGTCTCACCGGCAACAGGGAAATGATTTCGTTCAGTGATTGCGGATCATCATCGCCTCGAGAATGTCTGGTCGCTCTCGTCTGCCGCCGCCGGCAACAGTCTGTCTTAGCCTGACTTTGCGATACCGTACCCGAACGCGATGGGACCGCCGAGAAACACTGCGAGGACGACCAGACTGACTCCGAGGGACGTCTCGTACCAGATGGTTGGCCCGACAATGAGTGTGACTGGGAGAAGTGCCCACACGACAGCGCGGTGCCAGCCGTGTCGGGCTGCGACAGTCCCGACGACCATCGCGAGAACGGCAGCCAACGCGCCGAACTGCGGCACTCCCAGTTCGGCGTGAACGACCTGCGACGCGTGGAACTCAAGCGGTGCCTCGGCGGTCCACCATCCGATTGGCAGCCCGTGAATCCACTCGTAGGTGAATACCGCGACACCAGCCCCGATGGCGAACAGGCCCAGTACCGGTGCCAGAAGCGCCCGTCGAACGGTTAGCGGCGCAACTGCTCGGTGGCGCACCGCGAACACGCCCCAGGTGACGAGTAACGCCCCGCCAATCGCACTGACGTATACGACGAACGGATGCGTCGGCTCGAGGGAGTGACTGTACCCCGGAATCCACTCGGCGGGTGCGAGCGGATACATGACGGGCCGCGCCAGGGGATACACCAACAGCAGTGCCAGTCCCACGATTGCCACCAGCACGCCGCCGACTCGAGCAACGGTCGGCTCGAGCCGCTGTGAATCCGGGCGATGGTCAGTGATGGTTAGACGTGGTAACCAATCATGATGGCTTTTTTGAATTACCGATTCTGGCAACTGTAGAGCGAAGACGCGGCTAGTCGACTAACTACCGCTGAAAACGAAATTTCGCCGGTTGACTGCCGATCAGGTGATTACGCCGGACTCGAGTCCGTATTCGGTTTCGACTTCGATTTTCCACCGCGAACGAGCGAGAGCAGTCCCTGTGCGACCAGCGCGATCACGGCCCACTTCCAGGCGAGGACGGCGATGCCGAGAAAGACGAGCATACGCAGGTGCTTGCCACGGTCGAACGACCGTTTCGCTTCCTTGAGCACTGAGACGACCGCTAGCGAGCGCGTTGCACTCGAGCCGATGAGCTTTTTGAGCATACCTGTCCTTGTAACGGCGACGGGATAACGTCGGACCCGGAGCGCGCAAGGCGGCCGACAACACTGAAACCCGCTATTCTGGGTCGAACCCGCCGACGAGATACTCGAGGGCGAACAGCGCGAGCGCCCCGAGGAGCATCCAGCCGGCGGTTATCACGGCTGTTTCAGTGGTCCAGACGGGCGTGCTGGCGGTGTGTTCGCTGATGTTGTGCAACGGCGCGGGCGTCGAGCCGGCGATGAGGCTGACGAGGAAGATCAGGGTCAACTCGCGCTGGCGAGCCATCGCAGCGCGGACGACGCGAGCAATCGTAAAGAGGCCGACGAGGCCGCCGGCGACGAAGATGACGACGGTCGTTCCGGGGTCGACGAGTGCGGCGACCTCGCCACCCCGTGGAAGCCCGCCGAGCGCGCTGACGAACGCACTCAACTGGTCAGAGAGGTAGACGTACTGGCCGAACAGGATTAGGATGAGCGCCCCCGAAATGCCGGGGAGGATCATCGCGCTGATCGCGATTGCGCCCGCGACAAAGATGACGGCCGGGCCGCTGCCCGGCAGCGAGACGATATCCGCGGCGACGAGCAACGCCAGTCCGCCGCCGACCGCTGCGACCGCGACGTGACGCCACGAGGCGAACTCGAGGCTCTTGCCGAGTGCAATCGCCGAGGCGGCGATCAGACCGGCGAAGAAGCCGAACATCGGGTAGGGGTTCGACTCCGCGAGTGAGGAGACGACGCCGGCGATGAGCACGACGGCGGTAACCATTCCGACCCCGAGCGGAAGGAGGAACTGCAGATCCATCTCGAGGAGTGCCTCGCGGGCCTCCTCGCGTCGGTCGGACCGATAGCCCGAGAGGACGGTCGCGGCCCGGCGCGGCGTCAGCGCCGTAATCGCGGCGAGCAGTTGGCCGTAGAAGCCAAGCAGGAGGGCAACGGTGCCGCCGGAGACGCCGGGGAGGGCGTCTGCTGTGCCCATACAGAGCCCGTAGCCGTACGACCGGAGGAGTTCGAGACGGTTCACGACGAGGTCGACGCGTTCATACCCCATCTGTGTGCTCCGAGGCCCCGACGGGTTCGTCCTGGCTGTGACGCAGTCGGCTCCATCGCCTCGAGCCCGCCGCTCGAGGATCGCGCTGTCGCTGCATGTCTCTCACCGCAACCTCGAGCGGCATAAATGTGCGAGACCTGCCTCAGTGTCTGGTTCCTCGCGGCGACATGGTGCTGTGCTAGCATGCAGTTCTCGAGCGGGATGGGGCGGGGGATTTTTCTCGCTCCGGTTTGATACCTCCGCGAGAAGCAATGGACCTCGAGTCGATCCCGGGCGTGGGCGAAAAGACCGCACGGGCGCTGTCGGACCTCGATGACCCCGAGCAGGCGCTGCGCGCGGGCGACGTGGCGACGATTGCGACCGCACCCGGGATCAGCCAGGGCCGAGCCGCCCGCATCGCTCGCGGTGCAATTCGGGACGAACACGACGACCCCGGCGGGTTTCTCGCCACCAGTCGCGCACGAGAGATCTATCGCGAGGTCCTCGGCCTGCTCAAAGACCGCACTGTCACGAACTACGCCGCGGCTCGCCTCGAGACGATCTATCCGAGCCCCTGTCGCTCGCGCATCGAGGAGGTTCGCGAGTTCGCCTGCGACGCCCTCGAGCGCGACCCAGATCCCGACGTACTCGAGGCGCTCGACGGAGTCGAACCGCTTCGAGAATCGGGCGATGTCCGCGTCCGCGAGCGCTGTCTGGCGACGATGGACGCCGAACGCTACAGCGAGGCTCGCGAGGCAATCCCGGAACTCTCGGTCGAGGTCGTCGAAGACGCGCAGGGACTTGCTGAACTCGCTCGGGGCTACTCGACGGTGATCGCACTCGACGAGTCCTTCACCGGCGTCACCATCGACGGGGACGTGCAGGTCCGACCCGACGCCCTCGAGACCCCCGCCGAAGTCGTCCCCGAGCGCCCGCTCGCCTTCTTCGCGCGCAACCGGAACCGACTCCGGGCCGCGATTGCGGTTCATCGCGTCGCCGACCTCGAGACCGACTGCGATCTGGATGCTCTCGAGGACGGCCTCTCTCGACTCGAGGACGACGGGACTGTCGCGGGCGACGAGGAGTTAGATCGGCTGACGACAGCGGTCGACGACCTCGACGTGGCCGCGGGCGCAGCCGAAAGCGTCGCGAACGACCACCTACGCGAGGCGATCCGCGAGGAGGACGTGACCATCGAGGGCGCGGACCTGCTCTCGCTGGTCGAACGCGGTGCTGGCGTCGATTCGCTCCTCTCTCGAGAATTGGCCGACGAGTACGCAGCAGCCGTCGAGGCAGCCCGCGAGCACCTGATCGACGCACTGGATCTCGACACCGGCGAGGCAGAAATCGCCCGGCGCGCGTTCAGCGACGAGCCGACGTTTCCGGTCGAGCGCGACGAGGACGCCGTCTCCCGACTGCGGGAGGAACTCACCGCCGCCAAAGAACGCCGCGCCGGACGGCTCAAACGCGATCTCGCAGCCGATCTGGCTGACCAGCGTGCAGACGCTCGCGACCTCGTCCACGCCGCCCTCGAGTTGGACGTCGAACTCGCGATTGCCCGGTTCGCGGACGAATTCGAGTGCGAGTTGCCCACTTTCGTCTGGGACGCTGCGGAGACGGCCGGGACGGCTACCGGCTTTACCATCGAGGGCGGGTGCTCACCGTTACTTCCGGAACCGCTCGAGGAGATCGATCCCGTCGACTACGAGGTCTCGGGCGTTGCCTTGCTCTCGGGCGTCAACAGCGGTGGGAAGACCTCGCTGCTCGACCTCGTCGCGAGCGTCGTCGTCCTCGCCCACATGGGGCTGCCAGTCCCCGCCGAGGACGCCGAACTACGGCGATTCGACGACCTGCACTATCACGCGAAAACACAGGGTACGCTCGATGCGGGCGCGTTCGAGTCCACAGTCCGGGAGTTCGCCGACCTCGCCCAGGGTGGCGAGGGCTCGCTCGTCCTCGTGGACGAACTCGAGAGCATCACCGAACCCGGTGCGTCGGCGAAGATCATCGCAGGCATCCTCGAGGCGCTCGCAGAAAACGACGCGACGGCGGTGTTCGTCTCGCACCTGGCCGACGAGATTCGCGAGATGGCGAACTACGAGGTAACCGTCGACGGCATCGAAGCGGTGGGGCTGGTTGAGGGGGAACTCGAGGTCAATCGCTCGCCGGTCAAAGATCACCTCGCCCGGTCGACGCCGGAGCTGATCGTCGAGAAGTTGGCGACCGAAGCGGGTACCGACGCAGGGGAGGCAACTCGCACGAACGGCGGCGAACCCGCAGCCGATGCGCAGGCGGAACCGCTATTTTACGACCGGCTGCTCGAGAAGTTCGACTGATCGCGTCGCGAAATTCGCAGTCGCCTACGAGATTGGCTCGAACCGATGCAACACTGCGGTTCGGTTATCGTCCCACTCGAGGTCGTGCGTTCGTTCGATTCGGCGCTTGTACGACTCGAGGTCGGACGAGCCCTCCGCGCGGGCGTCTTCATCAGTTAACTCGCCGAGTCGTTCCTCGCGGACCTCGACGACTTTGAACGTCGTCCCCTCGATATCGAACGTATCGCCCTCGGAAGCGTGTGCGTCGCCCCGGTGGAGTTGTGTGACTTCGCCCTCGAGAGCGGCGGTGCGGAGTCGCTCGGCCGGCAGCAAGTCGCTGGCGTCGATTGTTCCCATACATCCATTTCCGGCCGCTGATTGGTAACGGTGGCGGTTCAGTTAACAACCTGCTGACTGTCAGCCTCGGATCCACGACGGAGATACTCGAGGCCGGGACAGCCATCGGCGTACCAGAGCACGATTACAAGGGCGAAGAGCACGCCCTCGAATGCGAGGAACGTCGTCGAATCGGTCAGTGGCGTGACGACCGTTTCGACGAGCGCCGGCGGCTCGAACCACCGCTCGCTGAAGCCGAACGTAAAGTGTGGAAGGACCGGCCAGAACAGGAATTCGGTGCCGAAGGGATAGCCAAGCAGCGCTCGCAGCGGGATGTCGGCGGCCACGTGCGACAGGTGGGCGATAACGAACGCGGTCGCCGTTTCGGTCCACCCGCGAGCGAACCCGATGGCGTAGACGACGACAATCAGCGAAGCGGCGAAAAACAGCGAGTGCGCGAGGTCGCGCCCGGTCGGAAAAACATTGAGTACCCAGAGTGGCTTGTCGATCAAATCGGCGAACTGCGAGCCGACGAGCACGGCAAGCGCGGGTCCCGATCCCGGCGCTCGGCGGAATCGTCCGTGTGCGTACAGCGAGTACAGCAGGTAGGCAACACCGACGTGCCCTGGCGGTAACACACTCGAGGAAACGTCGACAGCCGGCAAATCGGTGCGGTGGATTCTCACCCGCTGCAACGCCGCCGTCAAGCGACTGCTACGCGAACCGCACACTCGCACTGCCGTCGAGCGACCGTGTGACCGCACACGCGCCGTATACCCGGCCGACGCACGCAAGTGTCACGCCTACGCCCCGAGCGGCCGAAACTGAACGTATGCCATACCGATTCGTCTGTTCAGACGATCACTGTGCGTTTCTGGTCCACTCGAGTAGCACGGACGAGGTCGAACGACTCGTGCGCGCCCATGTCCGCATGGCCCACGGCGGCCGGATCGATCCGGCCGACCTCGAGCGCGGCATCGAACATATCGAACCCGCCTGACCGGTGTCGAGTTGCGCGTCGACGCCTTACTTCGGGAACGACTCCGGCAGCGGCGCTGGCTGGGAACAGCCGTGCTCGAGCGTGACGTGTTCCTCTTGCTCGGCGGCCGTCCGAAGCCCGGCCATGATCTCGAGGCCGTGGAGCGCGCGCTGGCCGCTGGTGCGGTGGCTCCAGTCGTCGTCTCGAACCGCTCGCGCGAGGTCGGCGACGCCCGCGCCGCGGCCAGCGGTGTAGTCGTGGGTGTGCTCGAGCGTTTCGAACGGCTCACGACCGCTGTTTCGCACCCGAACCTCGCCATCGAAGTTGTTCGGATCGGGAACCTGCAGCGTGCCCTCGGTGCCGTAGATTTCGAATAGCGGGAACGGCCCGGAGGAGCCACCCGTTGCGTCGAAACTGAACTGGAGGTTCGCAATCGCGCCGTTCTCGAAGGTGACGACGCCGGCCTCGTGGGTCGGCACCTCGACGTCGATGGTCTCGCCGGCGCGGTCGCCACTGCCAATCGTTCGTTCGTCGAAGGCCTGCCCGACAGCACCCGTGACGGTCGTGGCCGATCCCAGCAGCGTGATGAGCGCACCGACGTAGTACGGCCCCATATCGAACAGCGGGCCGCCACCCTCCTGATAGTACAGATCCGGGTTCGGGTGCCAGACCTCGTGGCCGCCGGTCATCCAGTGGGCCGTCGCCCCGATTGGCCGACCGATGTGGCCCGCCTCGAGTGCCGCGCGTGCGGACTGGACCCCAGCGCCAAGCACCGTATCCGGCGCGGAGCCGACCAGCTTGTCGGTTTCTGTGGCGGCCTCGAGAATCCGCTCGGCGTCCGCGACGGTCGTCGCGAGTGGCTTCTCGGTGTAGACGTGATTGCCGGCCTCGAGTGCGTCGACGAGCACGTCGGCGTGGACGCTCGGCGGCGTCAGATTGATTATAATGTCGATCTCGGGGTCTGCAACGAGGTCGTCAGTAGGGCGGGCCTCGAGGCCGTGTTCGTCGGCTTTCCGTTCGGCGAGGTCCTGTTGAAGATCGCCACAGGCGACGATTTCGTAGTCCTCGAAGCGGTCTTTCGCGGCGAAGTAGGCGTCGGCGATGTTGCCACAGCCGACGACGGCGGCATTGAGAGTCATGCGCTCGCGTTTCCGTTCGGTGCGGTAAAGCCTCTCGATCTGAACACCAAGGTATCAATAGTGAAGACAGTAATTCTGACCGATCACAACTGATCGGCGTGTCAATCGTCGAGACGAATCGTAGCGGCGACTTGAGTCAGCGTCGCCCCCCATAGAAACGCGACTGCGAAGTGAGCGAGGAACGCATACTGGCCCACTGGCAGGAGTACCCAGGCCAGGATATACACCGAACCGAGAGTCATCAGGAGGGCGAGTACTTGCTGTCCCCCAGATAATCGGCCAATCTGGATACGAGAGAACACCACGTGTACGATCACACCGAGGACCAATCCTCCCGTAACAGTGACGACGAGCACGTCGGGTGAGACGACTGTCCGAGCGTCGCTCGGGACGAGAAACAGCGCGGATACAGCGGCGACGAAAAACACCTCTCGCCAGATGCGTGAGCCCTCTTCCTCATCAGTCGCGGAAATTGCATTCTCTGTCATTATTATCTACTTGATACAAGTAGTAATATCGCCAGTGAAAGGGCTACGACGGAAATTGCCGACTCTGACTCATCAATTAATCCATTCATATCTATGGTGCCAATCATATATTTTCAACCAGAAAGTGTATATTGGCTGTATAAATTGCCTTCGATACTGAATGTATTTATTTGAAAGTAATAGCTGAGTAAGCTCGAAATCGATCCTAATCTGATTAATTATATAATAATAGCTCCAACAGTAGATGTAACCAGGGATGAGAATTACGTCGGCTATATCCCTATGCCGACTCCGTGAGCGGAGTCACGGTGATATCCGAGCCCCCGATCTCGAGTTCGCTACGAACAACTAAGTAGCTTCGAGAGCGTGGTGAAAGTGATGGGTGACGATCCCGAGGGCGGGATGTTGTCGTGGGACGAATCCGTGTTTAGAGACGAGCACGTCTTCGAGATCGACTACATCCCCGAGACGTTCAAACACCGCGACAGTCAGATGCAGAGTCTGACCTACGCGCTTCGCCCGGCAGTCCGGGGCTCGAGGCCGCTGAACGTCATGGTCCGCGGGCCACCCGGCACCGGAAAGACGACCTCGTTACAGAAATTGTTCGACGAGGTCGGAGCCCAGACCAGCGACGTGCGGACGATCCGGGTCAACTGCCAGGTCAACGCCACGCGCTACTCGGTGTTCTCGAGGCTGTTCGAAGGAACGTTCGACTACGAGCCGCCCTCGTCCGGAATCTCCTTTAAGAAATTGTTCGGCCAGATCGCCGAGAAACTCGTCGAGGAGGACAAGGTACTCGTCGTCGCCTTAGACGACGTGAACTACCTCTTTTACGAAAACGAAGCCTCCGATACGCTGTACTCGCTGCTTCGCGCCCACGAGGAACACCCCGGCGCGAAAATCGGCGTCATCGTCGTCTCCTCCGATCCCGCACTCGACGTGATCGACGAACTCGACTCCCGGGTTCAGAGCGTGTTCCGGCCCGAAGACGTCTACTTCCCGGTCTACGACCAGCCCGAAATCGTCGGCATCCTCGAGGAACGCGTGACTCGGGGCTTTCACGACGGCGTCATCTCACGCGAGACGCTCGAGTACGTCGCGACACTCACCGCCGAAAGCGGCGACCTGCGCGTGGGAATCGACCTCTTGCGCCGGGCGGGACTCAACGCCGAAATGCGCGCGAGTCGGACGGTTGAGCGCCAAGATGTCGAGGAGGCTTACGAGAAATCCAAGTACATCAACCTCTCGCGTAGCCTCTCAGGTCTGGCCGACACCGAGGAAGCACTGCTCGAGGTGATCGCACACCACGACGGCAAGCAAGCCGGCGATATTTACGAGGCGTTCCACGACCAGACTGACCTCGGCTACACCAGATACTCCGAAATCGTCAACAAACTCGACCAGTTGGGGCTGATCGACGCCGAATACGCCGAGGTCGACGGCCGCGGGCGCTCACGGTCGCTGACGCTTTCCTACGAGAAAGACGCCATTCTCGAGCGCCTCGAGTAACCCCGCTCACAGGCACTGCAATCTTCAGGCTTATCTCTCGAGAAATCAAAGGACGTACCGTGTCTCCCGACGAAACCGACCAGATAGATTCGACCAAGCTGGCCATGGGGATCGCGTTCGGGCCGCTGTTGGGACTGAGTATTGGGCTCGCCATGGATAATATCGGAATGGGGCTTCCGATTGGGATGGCGCTGGGTCTGGCTCTCGGTATCGCGTGGGGCCTAACGTAAGAGAGCCACTGCGTGAACTGGTACAGTACTCCCAGACTCTCATTGAGAGACGCAGGGCACTAAGACACCATTCTGAGCAGGTGACAGACAGACGAAACTCTCGAGCGCCTCGGGTGCCTAACGGTCGGGTGGACTCGAGTCACGAGTCACACGCAGTCCGTCGCCAGCATTCGCCGGCTCAAATTGGCACAAGCGATTCCGTTCAACGGCCGATGGAACGCCACGACGTCTATCAGTCAGTCCAGTCTGAGGCGGCGCTTGCAAGCGAAGCTGAGGGTGGCTACGTCCCGGGAACCCCTGCCGCATCGAACGTCGTAATGTCGGCGGCGGCGAGGGCGTACAGGACGACGAGGACGGCAATCCACGCGACGAGCGTGATGCCGGCGGCGTCGATCCAGCCCCCGGGATAGCGGCGCTTGATGACCGCGAGGTACGCGAGCAAGACGAGTGCGGGGCCGAGGAGTGGAATCCAGCCGAACAGAAAGCCAACGACGCTCCAGACAATTGCACCGATGAGCGCGGTGAAGAAAGCGTACGTGTAGTCGCTCACGTCGGCGATGACGACTGCACCGATGTGGATCCCAAGCCCACCGATCAGAAAGCTAGCGACGAAGACGACGAAACTGTTGAGCATACGTAGCCATCTCTCGGCTGGCAAAAAATACCTCGCGTCCAGGTTGCATCTACCGGTGCGGTGGCGCGTTCGTTCTCACTCAGTGTTTCAGGCCTGATCGACCTGCTCGCGATAGTCTTCGATTGTCTCGATTGCCGACTCGACTTTTCGCTCGGTGTTTCCCTCCGCCTGCTGGCTCACCTGTCGAAGCGTGTTGAGTCGCTCGTCGAGCATCGCGTGGTCCGGCTTCGTGTCGCCCATGGCGTAATCGGCGAACGCGTCAGTCGTCTCCCGGATATCGTCGCGAACGTCGTCGTCCGCCGATTTCGCGGCTTCCTCGAGGTCGTCTCGAGCCTGTTGCAGGTGTGCTGTCATGGTCGAACGCATCACGAGGCGACCCATAACGGTTGGGCGGGCATTGTCTACGTTCGCCCATATAGGTCTGATTGCGGTGTCGTTTACTGACCTGTTCTCGAGTCTGTACTATCCAATATCACCACGAAAGCCCCTGCCACTCTCGAGTCGGGCGACTCGCTGCGCTCCTCACTCCGTTGCGGTGCTTACGTCGTCGTCCTTCCTCGAGAGTGCCAGCCCCTTTCAGTCCCACCCTGCAGTGGCTCGACCGGCCAGCCGACACGGGTGGGACTGAAAGGGGCTGCCGTGGTCGATCCATCCCGGACGATGTAAGCACCGCAACGGAGTGAGGAGCGCAGCGAGACCCGGATGGTTGAGCACGGCAGGGGCTTTCGTGGTATTGGCAGGTTCCAATGCAGACCGGCCAACTTCTCCACAGCCACTCTCGAGTAATGCGAGCGCGTCAAGTGTCTCGAGCCCCTGACCTCGATAATGAGCGATTCCGATTCTCGAGGCCCGCTGCAGCCGGATCGTCCCGATGCTGCCCAGCCGTTCGCGGTCGATGCGCCCTTCGAGCCGGCGGGCGATCAGCCCGAGGCTATCGAGCAGTTAGCCGACGGGTTCCAGCAGGGGATGGACACCCAGACGCTGCTCGGTGTCACCGGATCGGGAAAGACCAACACCGTCTCGTGGATGCTCGAGGAGGTCCAGAAGCCGACGCTCGTCATCGCCCACAACAAGACGCTCGCGGCGCAGTTGTACGAGGAGTTCCGAAACCTGTTTCCGAACAACGCCGTCGAGTACTTCGTCTCGTATTACGACTACTACCAGCCCGAGGCCTACGTCGAACAGAGCGACACCTACATCGACAAAGACGCCTCGATCAACGACGAAATCGACCGCCTACGCCACTCCGCGACCCGTTCACTCCTGACGCGCGAGGACGTGATCGTGGTCGCCTCCGTCTCCGCAATCTACGGCCTCGGTGACCCGCGAAACTACATCGACATGTCGCTGCGACTTGAGGTCGGCGAAGAAATCGGTCGGGACGAGTTGCTCGCACAACTCGTGGATCTGAACTACGAGCGCAATGACGTCGACTTCACGCAGGGCACGTTTCGCGTCCGGGGCGACACAATCGAGATCTATCCGATGTACGGCCGCTACGCCGTCCGCGTCGAACTCTGGGGCGACGAAATCGACCGCATGGTCAAAGTCGACCCGCTCGAGGGGAAAACCCAGGGCGACCAGCAGGCAGTCTTGATCCACCCCGCAGAGCACTACTCGATTCCCGAAACGAAACTCGAGCGGGCGATGGACGAGATTCGCACCGATCTCGACAGCCGAATTTCGTACTTCGAGCGGGCAGGCGACATGATCGCCGCCCAGCGCATCGACGAGCGGACGACGTTCGATCTCGAGATGATGCAAGAGACGGGCTACTGTTCCGGGATCGAGAACTACTCGCTGTACCTCTCGGATCGCGAGTCCGGCGAGGCGCCCTACACCTTGCTGGATTACTTCCCCGACGACTTCCTGACCGTCGTCGACGAGTCCCACCAGACGCTCCCCCAGGTTCGGGGCCAGTACGCCGGCGATAAGTCACGCAAGGACTCGCTGGTCGAGAACGGCTTTCGCCTGCCGACGGCCTACGACAACCGGCCGCTCACGTTCGAGGAGTTCCAGGAAAAGACCGACCAGACGCTGTATGTCTCGGCGACGCCGAGCGACTACGAACGTGACGAGAGCGACCAGATCGTCGAACAGATCGTTCGACCCACACACCTCGTCGACCCCGAAATCGAGGTGTCAGAGGCCACCGGCCAGATCGACGACCTGATGAATCGAATCGACGAGCGCATCGAGCGCGACGAACGGACGCTCGTGACGACGCTCACCAAGCGCATGGCCGAAGACCTCACGGAGTATCTCGAGGAGGCGGGCGTCAACGTCGAGTACATGCACGACGAGACGGACACGCTCGAGCGCCACGAGATCATCCGCTCGCTCCGCCTCGGGGAAATCGACGTGCTCGTCGGGATCAACCTCCTCCGGGAAGGACTCGACATTCCCGAAGTCTCGCTCGTCGGCATTCTCGACGCCGACCAAGAGGGCTTCCTGCGCAGTGAGACGACGCTCGTCCAGACGATGGGGCGGGCGGCCCGCAACGTCAACGGCGAGGTCGTCCTCTACGCTGACGCCCCCTCGAGCGCGATGGAGTCGGCCATCGAGGAGACACAACGTCGCCGCAAGATTCAGCGCGAGTACAACGCAGAACACGGCTTCGAGCCGACGACCATCGAAAAGGAGGTCGGCGAGACCAACCTCCCCGGCTCCACCACCGAAACCACGCAGGTCTCCGGTCGCGAACTCGAGGACGACGAGGAAGCCGCCCGCTACATCGCCGAACTCGAGGACCGCATGGAGGAGGCCGCGAGCAACCTCGAGTTCGAGTTGGCCGCAGATATTCGGGATCGGATCCGCGAGGTCCGCGAGGAGTTCGAACTCGCTGGTGACGAGGATGAGGGCGTGGTTCCGCCTACTGAGGAGTTTTAGCTCACAGCACCATATTATAACTACTACTGCAGTAAATATTTATACACTATTCTGTGTAGTAACAGTACTGTGTCACAGGGGGAGTTCATGCACGTCCTTCAGAGTCGTGCTCAGACTGTCGAATCGGACGGTGAATTCACCGATGCTGCGGCGTCGTTTTTTGCACTTGGGATGTACCGGTTCGCCTCGGAAATGTACCGCAATACTCGGACGTACCGCGATGGTGTCGGCAGTCTGCTCCGCTCGATTGAACTGGATGATCGCGCGGGAAACGAGCAGCGAGCGACCCGCACGGCGGGGTTCGTCCGCGAGCGGTGTCGCTCGATCATTTCGGAGGGAACCTGCGCCATCGTCCGCGGACTCGGCTGTGAGTGGCTCGCCGACGCACTGCTCATGACCAACAACGCCGACGCTCGAGTGCACTACCAGCGGGCATCGAACCTGTTCTCGCGACTGGAGTTCGAGACGCAACTCCATTGGGGGAATCGGTCAGCGTACGAAACCGCGACACGCGCACTCGAGCGATTTTTCGAGCGCCGAGAAATCGACTACTACGATTCTCACGCTATCGATTTCGCCGGGCGTATCGACTGGAAACTCACGATGTGTGCTGACGTGCTCGAGTGACGCCACGACGCCACGTACTAGTCGCGAACGTCGTAACCGCGCTCGCGGAGCAAGTCGGGCACGCGGTCGCGATGATCGCCTTGCAGTTCGATTCGGTTGTCGCCAACCGTGCCGCCGGTACCAAGCGAACTTTTGAGTTCGGAGGCGGTTGATTTGAGCTCCGATTTTGACAGGTCAAAGCCCTCGATGATCGTCACCGGCTTGTCGTAGCGTCGGCTCTCGGTTCGGATGGACAGGACCTGCTGGGAGGTCTCGAGGTCGCCCTGGCTGTCGAGTTCATCGAGCAAGTCGTCGAGGTCGTCGTCGTTTGACACGTGCTAGCATTAGATTGGACACGTCGATAGGGCTGTCCTTGCACTCGCCGGGCGTTCGTCCGCGTGGGCTGGCGGTCGCGCATCGGCGATTACGACTCGAGATCGAACTCGAGCGTGTCGCCGACGTGGACCTCGTGGTCGACGGTCCAGTCGTAGACGGTCTCGAGGACGTACTCGCCGTGGCCGACGTAGACCTGATGGCTGCCCTCCTCGCGTTCTCTGGGCGCGGGCGCGTGGTGGATGCCGGTGATCGTCCCATCCGAATCGGCGTAGATGATGTCGATACCGAAGTCCATGTCTCGCATGACGAACTGGCGCTGGTCGTCCTCGTCGTAGACGAACAGCATGCCGCGGTCGTCGGGCAAGTCCTCAGTCTCGCTCAGCCCGCGGACCAGTTCCTCGTCGGTTTCGGCTATCGCCGCCGTCACTGACTCGAGGTCGTCGCCGTCGGCCGACACGGCCTGCACCTCGGTCGTGTCGTACTCGGCGTGTAGATCGTCATCGCTTTCGGTGTCGTCACCGCTGTTGTCGGCATCGTCGCTCGTCCCGTTCGACTCGTTCGTGTCATCCACCGCCCCCTCAGTGTTCGCATCACCGATGGACTCGTCGCTCGAGTCGTCCAGATTCGAACAGCCGGCGAGCGCAACGGTTCCAGCGAGACCGAGAACGTGTCGTCGAGACCGCATTTTTGCCATACCGATCACTGCATTGATCGGAAATAAATCAGTTCTGCAGGCAAACCGAGAGTGTCACGATACCCGTTACGTTCACAATCGTAACTTGATCGTCTCGGCTGTCTTCTCGCCGATACCGGAAACGCTCTGGAGATTCTCGAGGGCGTCGTTGGACACGATAAAAACAGGCGCACCTATCGTGTGGTTGAATGTACAGTGACGCTCAGTGGCCACTAGAGTTAGTGGTCGAATTTCCCGACCGTTTTCGGGTGAGTTCGACGGTGCCGACTGAGAGAACGGAGAGCCAGAGCGCACAGGCAGCGAGACCGACGGTCGTTGCGACGGCCCAGTGGATGGCGAGCGGGGCGAGAACAAGCAGCGGCAAGCCGGGCAGGATCATTACGACCGTCAGTACGTTACCGAGGACGGCTGGGCCGATGCCGACGAACACAACCAGTGCCCAGACCGTACAGAGCACAATGAAGGCAAAAAAGACGACGAGGGCGTCGGTATCCGGCTGGAAGATACGCTGTCGGTACGGTAGGTCTTCCGATGGAACGGATCGATTCTGTCCAAGAAATGCGAGAGGGGCTGCGACGGCGGCCGAACCGACGACCGACCCGGCGAGTCCGAGCAGGATCAATCCGGCACTCGGTTCAACTGTTGGCGGGAGTTGTTCCGTCGTTAGGTTTCGGTTGACAAACCAGACTGCCGGGAAGAGAACCATGAAAAAGGGGACGATCATCGCACGGGCAAACTCCTTCATATAGACGAGGATACACTACGGGAACACATATGTGTTGTCTATCCTATCGTTTCGCCAATGGCCGTTCGAGAAGGCCCTACAATCGCGACTTGATCGTCTCGGCTGTCTTCTCGCCGATACCGGACACGCTCTGGAGATCCTCGAGTGTGGCCTCGCGGACGTTCTCGACGCTGCCGAACCGACCCAGTAGTTGGGAGCGGGTTTCGGGGCCGATACCGGGAACGTCGTCGAGGACGGTTTTCACGTCGTCGCGAATCGTCTGGTGGTACTGGACCGCGAAGCGGTGGGACTCGTCGCGCACGCGCTGGAGCAGATGGAGATGCGGCGCGTCGGACGGCCACGCAAACTCCCGATGGGACGTGATCACGCGCTCTTCGGCTTTTGCCAGCGCGACGGCGGGCACGTCCCACCCAACCGCCGCGAGTGCGTCTCGAGCGGCCTCGAGTTGGCCCGCCCCGCCGTCGATCAACAGAAGGTCGGGGTCGGGTCGGTCGTCACGCCCCTCGACGGCCCGGCTGGCACGCCACTCGAGGAGTGCGCGCATGTTGTCGTAGTCGTCGTTCTGATCTGTTAACTTCTTCCGGCGGTAGTCGGCGGTTTCGGCGCTGCCGTCGACGAAGGTGACGTTGCTGCCGACCGCGGATTTTCCCTGGGCGTGGCTTACGTCGAAGCCCTCGATCCGCCGGGCGGCATCGATTTTGAGGGCGTCTGCGAGCATCCCGCACTCGTCGCGACGGCCCACGTTTCGCCGGGCGTTCTTGAGCGCGAGTTCGACGAGTTTGGCCTCGCGACCGGCACCCGGCACGCGGACCGAGACGCCTTCGGCCTCGAGCCACGCCGCCACTTCGTCGTCGCCGTGGCGTTCGGGCAGGAGCAGAGCGTCGGGCAACTGGCGCTCGGCGTAGTACTGGACGATGAAGGCGGCGAGAACAGCCGGCACGCCGCTCGCATGCGCTGGCGTTGACTCCTCGCTCGCGTCCTCCTGGGGTGCCTCGAGCGTGTGTTGCTCGCGATCCACGAGTTTGCCGCTCTCGGCTCGCAGGCGGGCAACGGTCGCGTCCTCGCCTTCGATGGCGACGCCGAGGACGTCGACGGCGCGCTCGTCGCCGACCGACTGGACCGCCTCGCCGCCCTCGCCGTGGAACGCCTCGACGGTCTCGAGGCGGTCCCGAAGATTGGCGGCGCGCTCGAAGTTCTGGTTCTCAGCGGCCGCTTCCATGTCGCGGCGCAACGGATCGGCGAGAATTCCCGTCTCGCCCTCGAGAAATCGCTCGACGGCCGTCACGTCCTCCGCGTAGCTCTCGAGGTCGATCTCGCGGGTACAGGGAGCCGTACAGAGCCCCATCTCGTAGTCGAGACAGGGCCGGTCGCGACCCGAGTACTTGTGGTCCGAACAGCCCCGCACGCCGTAGGTTTCCCGCAGCGCCTTCACGACAGTCTCGACCTGTCCTTTGTTCGTGTACGGGCCGAAGACGGTCGCGGACTCAGCTGGGTCGCGCGTACTCTCGATCCGCGGGGCCTCGTGGCTCGTCAGTTGCACCATCGGGTAGGACTTGTCGTCCTTGAGCCGGACGTTGTAGCGTGGCTGATGGCGCTTGATCAGGTTCGCCTCGAGCAAGAGCGCCTGCGTCTCGGTGTCTGTGACCGCGATTTCAATCGTTTCGGCGCGCTCGACCATGCGGCGGATGCGCGCGCTTCGCGGGTCGGCGTAGGAGCCGACTCGACTCCGCAGGTCGACAGCTTTCCCGACGTACAGCGTCGTCTCACCCTCTTGAAACTGGTAGACGCCGGGCTCTCGCGGCAACGAACTGGCTCGGTCGCGAACCCCGTCGGCATTCATCGGCGGGCCTAGGGCGTGCGCGAAGTTTAGCCTGACTCCTTGCCTCTCCGCTCGCCCGGACCGATCCCATCTGTGCGCTCCGCCCGCGGGTTGCGCTCAGTCGCGTCCGTGTCGGGTCGGCCCTCGAGACCGTCCGGTTGTTCCTCGAGCAGTGCGTGGTGCTCGTCGCCCGGCTGAATCGCACTATTGAGGGCGGTCACACGCCCGTTTTCGATATCGATATCGGCGACGGGGAAGGTGATGTCGTCGTCACCGTAAACGGTGAGCCGGACGGCTCGAGACCGCGAGCGAGCGTAGCGCGCACAGAAGAACAACCCGCCACAGAGTGCGAGCGCGCCGAGTGCGAGAAGGCCGAGTTCGAACGCCGAAAGCAGCGTTTCTGCCGCCCCAAAGGCGCTGTCGAGTGCGGATGGCAAGCCCGTCGTCTCGCTGCCGCCATCGCTCATTGACTCCGCGGCCGACCGGAGACCGAGGTCGACCGACGCGGCGAGTGCGCTGACGGCGAGCAAGAGCGCCCCGAGCAGGCCGGGCACGAGCGCATGACCGAGATGCCGTGGCTCGCCACCGACGTCGACGACGACGCGGCCGACGTTCGGGCGGTCGATGTGGCGATACGCCGGGCCGTCGCCGTCGGTAAACACGAGCACTCGATGGTTCGTGACGACCGCCATCGCGTGGGCGAACTCGAGACGATGGCGCTCGCGTTCGCCATCGTACAGCAGTTCGTCGACGTGACTGGTCCAGGCCATGCTCGGTCCTGCTGTGTGGCTCACCGCCGACACCCAAGTACGTCTGGGTCGGTTTTCGCAGGGAGAGACGCAAAGCCGCCGCTCGGTACATTCTCGGTGCTCGAGGGCAAAGAAGTGGCTATGAGTGAGTCGACGCAGCAGTGCTGGCTCGTCGAGCGGGAGTTCGGGGCGCGCAATATCGTGACGATCATCTACGCAACGCCGGATGGCTCGCGCTACCAACAGCGCGAGCGCTCGTCGACTTCGTTGCGAACCGGATCGCCGGTCACCGCCGCAGTCGAGGTTACAGCGAGCGACCTTGAGGACGTGACGGACGAGGAAACCCGCGAGCGGTACGCGACGGAAGCACAGCGGACCGCCGAGCAGTACGATCCCGACGACTCGATCTAGGGGAGTCTCGGGCTTCGAGAGAAGCAACGCTTATCGGCGAACGGCTAGAGTACACAGCCATGTCCGCGATCACGGTCGACAACGTGACGAAATCCTACGGCCGGACGCTCGCACTCGAGGAGTTGTCGTTCGAGGTTCGTGAGGGCGAAGTGTTCGGCTTTTTAGGGCCGAACGGAGCCGGCAAGTCGACGACGATCAACATCCTGCTCGATTTCATCCGGCCGACGAACGGACAGGTTTCCGTCCTCGGAATGGACGCCCAGGCCAATAGCCGCGAAATCCGCTCGCGGACCGGCGTCCTCCCCGAAGGCGTCGAGGCCTACGACCGCCTGACCGCGCGCCAACACCTCGAGTTCGCCATCGACTCGAAAGGTACAGACGACGACCCCGCAGACCTCCTTGAGCGGGTCGGTCTCGCCGACGCAATCGACACGAAAGCGGGCGGCTACTCGAAGGGGATGGCCCAGCGACTGATGCTCGCGATGGCGCTGGTCGGCGACCCCGACCTCCTCATTCTGGACGAGCCCTCGACCGGCCTCGACCCGAACGGCGCGCGCGAGATGCGCGAAATCGTCCGCGAGGAAAACGCCCGCGGCGCGACCGTCTTCTTCTCGAGTCACAGCATGGAGCAGGTCGAAGCCGTCTGTGACCGGGTCGGCATCCTGCGCGAGGGTGAAATGGTCGCCGTCGACTCCGTCTCCGGACTGCGCGACTCGATTAGTGGCGGAACCACACTCGAGATCGTCGTCGACCGAATCGATGACGACGCATTGGGAGCGGTTCGAAGCCTGCCCGACGTGACCGATGCCACCGCTGACCGCGATGAGCTGCCGACGCTCACCGTGCAGGTCGAGGGCTCGAAAACCGCCGTTCTCGGCGAACTCGAGGACCGCGGCATCGACGTGCAAGACTTCTCGACTTGGGAGGCAAGCCTTGAGGACGTGTTCCAGTCGTATACGACCGATGCGGGAACGGAGGTGCAGGCGCGATGAGTACTGAGACAGAAACGGGCGCGGGAACGGCTGAGACGGAGCCGGAACAGTCCTCGAGCGCGCTCGATATCAACCCTGAAAGCGTCCTCGCGGTGGCGCGAAAGGACTTGCAGGATTCGATTCGCTCGTGGCTGTTCTGGTTCCTCAGCGCCTTTTTCTTCATCCTGCTGGTCACGCTGACGGGCGCGATTGCCTACTTCGATGGTGATGCGATTCTGGCTGAGGGGGCAACGACCGATGTGCTCATCAGTCAGGTCTTCGGCGTCGGCTCGTTCATTATCCCCGCAATCGCAATCGTGCTGGGCTGGAAGGCAATCGTCGGCGAGCGTGAATCCGGGAGTATCAAGATTCTACTCGCGCTTCCCCACTCTCGAGCCGACGTCATTCTCGGGAAGCTCATCGGTCGCTCGAGCGTCCTCTCGCTCTCGCTCATCATCGGCTTCGTCCTCGCGGCGATTCCGGTCGCCGTCTTGCTCGGCACGTTCGACGTGACCGACTACCTCGGCTTGCTGTTGATCTCGGTCCTGTACGGCATCGCCTACACGAGCGTCACCATCGCCGTGTCCTCGCTGCTTCGCTCGACGACGTTTGCCGCCGCCGCAGCCTTCGGCGTCTTCGCCCTGTTTTACGTCTTCTGGGGCGCCGTCGTCGGCGTCGTCGGCATGTTGATCTCCTACGACTACCTCCCCGAGAGCGACACACTCCTCGAGGCCGCGATGTTCTATCAGAGCCTCAATCCGAACGCCGCGTACGCGAACGCGCTCTCGTTTGTCACGTCGGCTCCTAATCTCGATGACGAAAGCGTCGCCATGCTCGAGCTGTTCTTCGACGGTTCGCTTCCGTTCTACCTGCAAGACTGGTTCGCCTTTATCGTCCTGCTGTGCTGGATCGTCGTCCCAATCGCCCTCGCGATCTATCGGTTCAATCGCGTCGACCTCTGAGACGGTCTGCTATCTGAGTTTCCAGTCCAAGCGCAGGACAGTTTGTGGTCGGGCTGAAATTGACTGGCAGTAGTCTGTCTGTGGGGTTTGTGTCTCAGTTCCTCGAGGAGCCGAACGCTTATGCAAATCGTCCTCCAAGAACAGTATATAATGGCCAGTTCAGCGAGCGACGGTGACGTTCAAGACAGCGAGATCCGTCTCTGGCGAGAAGACGGCCAGTGGATCGCCACAGATCTCGAGACTGGCGTGACGAGTCAGGGGTCGTCTCGCGATGTCGCCCTGAAAAACCTCGATGAGGCGCTTGCGCTTCACAACGGCGACCGAGGCCGAGAGCCGACGAAGGACGACCTCCACGAACTGGGAATCGATCCCGCGGACAATACGACCGGCGACCAAGAGCCGCCAGACGTCCTCGAGTAGGATGGCACGACGGACGTTCTCGGGTGCGGAAGTCGTGAAAGCATTAGTCAACGCGGGGGGCTTCGAGTGGCGTCGAACAACCGGCGATCATGCGCAACTGTACTACGAACACCCAACGAACGAGGACGACCGTCGACGGGTGACGGTTCCGCTGCACGACGAACTCCGGACAGGGACACTCAGGTCAATCGCAGACAGTGCCGGTGCACGGGACTTCGAAGAGTTCTGTGCGTGGATTGAGCGCAATTCATAGTTCGTTCACACAGAACGGTGGTGTTCATCGATCACTCGAGCGAAATCCCTTTCTCTCCTACCAACTCCCGAAACTCGTCTTCGTCGATGATCGGAACGTCGTTATCATCGGCATCATCGCGTTTCGACTGGCCCGGATTTGTGCCGACCACGAGGTAGTCCGTATTCCCCGAGACGCTGCCCGTCGCGTTCGCGCCGTGGGCCTCGACCGTTTCTTGGGCCTCGCTTCGGGTCACGCCCTCGAGCGAGCCCGTAAAGACGAAGGTGAGTCCCTCGAGTTCGTCGCCGCCTGCGTCCATCTCGGCCTCCTGCGGTGAGACGTGCTCGAGGATGTCGTCGACGGCCGCTGCGTTGGCCTCGCTCGTGAAAAAGTCGTGAATCTGCTGGGCGACCGTTTCCCCGACGTCGTCGACGCCCTCAAGTCGCTCGGGGTCGGTCTCAGAAACCTCGCGAACCGCCGCGAAGGAGCCAAAATCGCGGGCTAGTTCGCGAGCCGTCGCGGGACCGACGTGGGGAATGCCGAGTGCCGAGAGGAAGTCCGGAAGCGGCGGCTCCCGGGCGTCCTCGAGTTCCGAGAGGAGGTTGTCGGCGCTCGTCTCGCCCCAGCCCTCGAGTGCGGTGAGTGCCTCGCACTCGAGGGCGTAGAGGTCTGCGACCGACTCGAGTAAGCCGGCATCGACGAGTTGGCGGACGCTCTGTTCGCCCAGTCCCTCGAGATCGAGGCCGTCGTCGCTCGCGTAGTACTGGATCGAGCGCCGCAGTTGGGCGTCGCAGGCCAGCCCGCCGGTACAGAACGCCATCGGCCCGTCGCGTTCGATGGCGCTGTCACAGACGGGGCAGTGCTCGGGGAGTTCGTAGTGGCTCTCCGGCTCGTTCGCCGCCCCCTTCTCGACGACCTCCTCGACGTAGGGGATCACGTCGCCCGCGCGCTGGACGCGGACCGTATCGCCGATGTCGACGTTCTTTTCGGCGATCTCCTCGGGATTGTGCAGGCTCGCTCTCGAGACCGTGACGCCGCCGACGTCGACCGGCTCGAGCAGGGCGACCGGCGTCACGCGACCCGTGCGGCCGATCTGGACGGCCACGTCTGCGATTGGGGTCACCTCAGCCCGGGCTGGGAACTTGTAGGCGAAGGCGTAGCGGTCGTGGCGTGCGGTCCGACCCAGTTCTTCGCGGGCCGCGCGGTCGTCGACTTTGATGACCGTGCCGTCGATTTCGTAGTTCAAGTCGTCGCGCATCTCGAGCATGTGGTCGCGGTACTCGAGTGCGCCGTTGATTGCGTCTCGCGGCTCGTCACCGCTCGACTGATCCGCGGAACGTGGTTCCGCGCTGTCGATATCGCCTGCGAACTCCACGTGATCGGTCACGCGAAGTCCCCACTCGGGGAATCGCTCGAGTTCCGCGCTGTGGCTGTCCTCGAGATCGCTGGCCTCGAGCACGTCGAAGTAAAAGACATCGAGCGGGCGCTCGGCGACGACGGCGGGGTCGAGTTGGCGGATGGTGCCGGCGGTCGCGTTCCGCGGGTTCGCGAAGGGTTCTTCGCCGCGCTCGATGCGTTCGCGGTTGTACGCCTGAAAGGCGTCTTTAGGCATGTAGACCTCGCCTCGCACCGCGAGGAAGTCGGGGTAGTCGCCGTGGAGTTTCTGGGGCACCGAGCCGATGGTGCGGGCGTTCCGTGTCACGTCGTCGCCCTCGCGGCCGTCCCCGCGCGTGACTGCGCGCTCGAGACTGCCGTTTTCGTAAACGAACTCCATCGAGACGCCGTCGAATTTGGGTTCGCAGACGTACTGAACGTCACCGACTTCTCGTCGAACGCGTTCGTCGAACTCTCGCACGTCCGCGGCCTCGCCGCTCTGGTCGATTGAGAGCATTGGCGCAACGTGTTCGACGGTGTCGAACGCCTCGAGTGGCTCGCCCCCGACGCTTCGGGTCGGGCTGTCCGGATGGGTGCAGTCGAAGGCATCCTCGAGGTCCTGCAGGCGGGCAAAGAGTGCGTCGTAGGCCCGATCCGCAATGAGCGGGTCGCTTTCGACGTAGTACCGGCGGTCGTGTTCGCAGATGGCCTCCCGGAGCAGGTCGACTTGCTCACGGGCGTCCTCGTCCGCGAGGTCGTCGACCGGTTCGAAGTCAGTCGGCGGATCTCGCAGGTACGGGTTCTCGTCCACGTTTTCGTCGGCGAGAGACATTCGTTGCTCGAGGATTTCGGTGCCGTCCAATTAACGGTACCGTCGTCGGCTGGCCTCTCATACTGGCCGGTATTCAGGAGTCTTAACTCCAGGGGCTGTCGCCGACTTCCGACCGGACCATCGGCCCGACGCGGACGCGACAGTCCGCCTGCGGCATGGCGATGCACAAGAGGACGTAGCCGTCGGCTCGCTCGCGTTCCGTCAAGGCCGCGGGCTGGCGTCGGTAGTCGAACGCTGCTGCAGCGTCGTTGCTCTCATCGCCGCCCTCGAGTCCGACCACCTGGCCAACACAGGTGATACAGGTCCCTTTCCGGCAGTCCGCCGGCAGTCGAATCCCCTCGTGCCCGGCCGCCTCGAGGACCGACTCTCGAGGCGAGACCGAGATCGTTTCGGCTCGGCCGTCCGGCCACTCGAGGGTGATCTCGTATGTGGTCATGGCTTGCCCTCGTCCCTGGCTCCGAGATACTCGAGGTGGTCCATACCCGTGTTACGGAATTGGGCGAGAAAAGGCTGGAGGTGGCGACTGCAGCGGTCGCACCTACCGTTTCGCGTTTGGTTACCAAGGAATACCCAGTCTTTACCCGCACCCGTCCCGTACGTAGAGGGAGATGGGAGAGGGAGAATTCGGACTGGTCGATCTCGAGGAGGTCGACACGCCGGGCGACGAATGGGAAGAGATAGACGTTTCAGAGACCGAGGCGGACAGGATCGCCCGCAAGCGCGACCGCAAGTTCGAACAGTTCGAGGAGCGGATCAAAGATGCCGATCAGTTCAAAGTCGAGCAGTCGGTGTTCGACGACGCGACGCTGGCGGCGCTGTATAAGCTCGTCCAGGACGGCTACGTCGAGGCCTTCGGCGGCCCGCTTTCGACGGGCAAGGAGGCAAACGTCTATCACGCGCTGGGTGACGACCGCGACGTCGCGGTCAAGATCTACCGGATCAACGCCTCGAACTTCCGCCAGATGCGCGACTACCTCGAGGGCGACCCGCGATTCGAGGGCTTAGGCGGCAAGAAAAAAGATGTCGTGCTCGCCTGGACGAAAAAGGAACTGGCGAACCTGCGGCGCGCCGAAAAGGCTGGCGTCCGCGTCCCGGAGCCACTCGCCACCGAGCGCAACGTCCTCGTCATGGAGTACATCGGCAACGAGGAGGGCCGCGCAAAGCGCCTCGGCGAGGTCACCATCGAGAACCCCGAAACCGCCTACGAGGTCATGCGCGAGTACATGCGCCGACTCTACTCCGCAGGCATCATCCACGGCGACCTGAGCGAGTACAACGTCGTCTTCGACGAGGGCCAACTCGTCATCATCGACGTCGGCCAGGCCGTCACCGTTCACCACCCCAACAGCCGCAACTTCTTAGAACGCGATTGTGAGAACGTCGCGAGTTTCTTCTCGCGACAGGGCCTCGAGACCGACGCCGACGAACTGCTCGAGTTCGTTACGAGTCCGGAGCCCGATCCCTCTCGAGACTGACGATGAAGGAGTATCCGACCGTTCCGTCGGTCGAGGCTGCTCCGGACGGTCTCGTTGATGTCGGACACCTGTGGCTGCTCGAGAAGATCGATGGCGTACACCTCCGATTCCAACTCCAGCAGTCGGGGCTCATCCGATTCGGCGACCGAAACGGTGTCTACGACGATGCCGACGACGTGCCCGATTCTGCCCAGCACGCCGTTCGATACGTCCGGGACCACCTCGACCGCGAGGCGCTCCGGAACGCAGTCGACGACGTCGAAGATGTCGTCTTCTTTGGCGAGGCGACCAGCTATCAGACGGTCGCCTACGACTGGGATCGTATCCCGTCGTTTCTCGGGTTCGACGTCTGGTCGGCCGACACGGAAACATTCCGCCCGCCGGACGCAGTTCATGCGATCTTCGATGGGATCGGACTCGAGTCGGTGACCGTCTTCGAACGGGAACGGCGCGCACGCGATTTCGACCCTGAGTCGTACACGATTCCACAGTCGGCGTGGTACGATGGACCAGCCGAAGGCGTCGTGATCAGAGATAAACAAGGCCGGCGTGCGAAACTCCTCCATCCCGATGCTGGGGACGCTGACGCGCCGACTCCGGTCGATGTGACCGCCGAGAAACTGGCGGCGCAGTATGCGACCCGGGACCGACTCGAGCGACTCGCGACGCAACTCGAGGACGACGGTCGAGCCGTGACGTTCGAGACGCACTACGAGCGCGTTCTCGAGGACATCCTTCGGGAGGCTCACGGACGGCTGTCCCACGGCGAGCACACTCTCGAGATGAGCGAGTTTCGCGCCGAGGTCGGCGCGCTCACGCGAGCGTTTCTCGACGAGCGGACGGACGGGACGTAGCAGCGTTTGGGCAGGGCAAAACACTCTTTATTGGCCCGAACTGATATCAACTCGATGACGGCCGCTCTCGAGTCGTCCGATGGCGTTATCTCTTCAATCACCTGAAAACATTTACGGCGAACCCGACACGGTCACGGTATGGAGCGACGGCGGATTCTGGCTGCCATCGGGGTCGGTGGGGCTATCGGACTCGCAGGCTGTTCGAGCGCGTTCGACGGCAGTGACGAACTCCCGGACGACCCACCCGCCGATGCGCCGGCCAGCGACTGTCCCGAAACGGATGTCGAGCCACCGACGACTCTCTCGAGCAGCGCCCTCGAGCCGTTCGTCGAAGCGTTCGAAGCGGACTACATCCCGACGACCGCGGCGGAGAACGCTAGACGGAGTGGCTTCGTTGAGGAGACACGGACCGCCGTCGAAACAACCGTTGCACGAATCGACGCCAGCGTGAGCTTTTCCGGGGCTAGCTGGGACGGGAAAATGCTGATTCGGCCGCCAAACGAGGGAGATCCCGGTGTGGTTGACGAGAGCGGCGGCAGTTCCGTCGAGGGAGTTGACGAGAACGACACCGACGTCGAGCGCGTCTCGACCTCGGACGACCAACTTTCGGACGCTGCACAACTCGTCGAAACGATCAACGCCGTCGTCGAAACCGGCGAGTCACGAACCGTCACCGACGCTGACTCGCTGGAACGACTGCTGAACGCAGGCGACTTCAGCGACGACTTCCTGCTCAAGCACGACGGTCACATCCTCTCCGTCGAAAACGACGCCTCTCAAGCGGAGTTCCACGGTGACTGGATCGCCGCCTATCTGTTCACGGACGAGGCCGTCTACCGGACGACACAGTGGCCCGAGGACCGTGCTACGCTCGAGAGCAACCCAATCGACGTTCCCGACGACGAGTGGAAGCGCCTCGAGTGTTGGTCGTGACCGTGGCTCAAGCCGAATCGGCCGGATGAACCGGTGCGTCCCGTCGCAAGCTGTGCGCACTCAAGGCGGGCTATAACAGACGTTGACGAACTGCTCGAGTTCGTCACGAATCCGGAGCCAGATCCCTCTCGAGACTAAGTTCAAGTGTTTTAGTCAGTTGTAACTCTGTACACGAGAGTGGGCGTTTGGAGGCGATCCATGCAGCGAAGATGTGCATGACTATCGACCGTCCCACCAACATAGTCATGCAATGGAGACCGTGATTCCCCACTCCCAATCAAGCCCAAGATAGTTTTCTTCAATAAAGCGATAGTCATCAGATGGCAAACACTGGCGACTGGTTGAAGAACCGAAAATAGAGTACGTCTCTTGTACCGTTTCGTCTGGGTCCATCGAGAGAACGACACCACTCAGATGGTACCCAACCGAACGAGGAAGACGCCAGCATCCATGTATTGGTTCATCGGGAATAAGTTCTGTTCCACTGCGATCAGTCTCTTCTGCTGGGACACGGTCGTCATCGTCAATTACTGGAAGCCAACTACTCGTGTCGTTGGGAACAAGATAGATCGAACTTGACTCCGTGGGAGAATAGGCAGAGAACGGCGGCGTGAGTCCAAATTGGAACCGTTGCTCGACAGCAGCGGTATTCGTCAATGCAATAGTGATTTGTGCGGGATTGTCGTCTGAGAAGCCTTGCTCAAGCGAAACTGCAATTGAGACATCACGCTCGTCAGCAACTGAATCCGCTTCAACCGAGATTTCCGGCGTTCGTACCGCAGTTCTGGATTGTACCGAAAGCCCAAAGCCAGAAACCGATGCCAGCCCGAGACCACCCACTGAAAGGAGCGAACGTCGCTTCATGTATTTTACACTGAGTCATGTCGTTTATAAATTTCGTCCTTGGTGATTACCCTTCTGCGAATACGTCGAAGATATCCGAGTGAGAGAGGTGTTCAAGACAATTTCGTGCTCGAGCACCCCTCCGATGTCTGTTGACAACGAAGGCAAGTGGAAGCGCCTCGAGTGTTGATCTTGACTATGTCTCGAGCGCGAATCCACCCGGATCGGCTGGACGGACCGGTGCGTCCGGTTACAAACTGTGCGCACTCGTTCTCTTCGTTGGGCTCTCTGTGATGGCCCGCAATCTCAACAAGCTACTCGACTAGGCAGGCGCTTTGAGTATCTCACCGGCGTCAAACTCGACGGAAGATTCAATGGCTCCGGATTCGAAGCGTAATGTGATGACGGCCGCTCTCGAGTGGCAGTGGCGCTGGCTCCCATCCTCGAGAGCGGATAGTATCGTTGCGGCGGGCGACGCGGCCTAACCCGTCACCCGTGGCGACGGCTGCTCCCTCCGTTCGTTTTCTGCTGTCTTGTCTGCCAGCCACTGCAGTCGCATCTACTCAAGACGAATGTCTGAGAACCCAACCCACGACGACGAATCGAATTCGAACCAACACACCGATCCAGCGCACGGAGCCGACTCGAGCGACGACGACTTCATCGTCACCCCTTACGCCGTCTCCGGCGAGGTCGACTACGAGAAACTGCTCGAGCGCTTCGGCGCTAACACACTGACGGACGCCCAGATTGCCCGCTTTCCCGATCACCCGCTGCTCCGGCGACGGACGTTCTACGCCGGGCGGGACGTTGATCGCTATCTCGAGGCCGCCGAAGTTGGCGATCCACATGCGCTTGTCACCGGCCGCGGGCCATCGGGGCCGATGCATCTTGGTCACGTCCTGCCGCTGTATCTCGCGAAGCGCTTTCAGCGGGAAACCGGTGCGACGGTCTACATTCCGCTTTCGGACGACGAGAAGTTCCTTGCGAAAGCTCAGTCGTTCGAGTCCATCGGCAAGCACACGCGCGACAACCTTCGGGATATTCTGGCGGTCGGCTTCGACCCCGAGCGCACGCGGATCGTGGTCGACACCGCCGATGCGGACGTGATCTATCCGATTGCCACCCGCCTCGCGAAACATCTGACGCCCGCGACCATCGAGGCCGTCTACGGCGAGCAAGATTCGGTTGGCTTGCAGTTCTACCCTGCCGTACAGGCGACGCACCTCCTGCTTCCGCAACTCGTGGCGGGCCGACAGCCGACGCTCGTCCCTATCGCCATCGATCAGGACCCCCACGTCCGTGTCTGTCGCGACGTGGCCGCCAAGGAGGCGCTGCCCGTCGACAAACCCGGTGCGCTGCTCGGACGCTTTCTCCCGAGTCTCGAGGGGCCGGGAAAGATGAGCGCCTCCGACGACGCGGCGTCGATTGACCTGACTGACGATCCCGACACTGTCGCCAAGACGATCCGCACGCACGCCTACACGGGCGGACAGGCGTCGCTCGAGGCCCACCGCGAACGAGGCGGCGATCCAAGCGTCGACGTGCCGTTCCAGTACCTGCGATTCTTCTTCGAGGCTGACGACGCCGAACTCGAGCGCATCGCAGAACAGTACCGGTCGGGCGAACTCCTGAGCGGCGAGTTGAAAGAAATCGCAATCGAGCGGATCACGGACTTTCTCGGGGCACACCAGCGCCGCCGGGCAGAACTGGGCGATCTCGAGGACGAACTCGAGCCCTACCGACTCACTGACGGGGAGCGCAAGCAGGCGCTCGAGCGTGCCGGCGTTCCATCGTCGCCGTTCTGACCCTCCCGCGGTGCCACCGTCCGAACGAATTAGTACCTCGCCCGCGGGCGTTGACGTATGAACATCGGGATCATTGCCGATACGCACGACAACGTCGAGGCAGCCGAGCGAGCGGCCGAAATCTTCACCGAGGAGGGTGTCGAGATCGTCATCCACTGCGGCGATTTCATCGCCCCGCCGCTCCTTCCCGCGCTCGAGGGGTTCGAAGTCCACGGCGTCCTCGGGAACAACGACGGCGAGATTTCGGGGCTCGAGGCGGCGTTCGACGCCCTCGGGAACGAAAGCGAACTCCACGGCCGATTTGCTGCACTCGAGTTCGATGGGCTCTCGTTTGCGGTGTTGCACGGCGAGTCGAAAGCCGAAGTCGAGGCGCTCGCGGCCGCCGAAACGTACGATTTCGTCTGCTATGGGCATCATCACGAGCGCGAGGTGACGGAAGTAGGGGGAACGACGCTGCTTAATCCCGGCGGACAGTTCCCGACGATTCCGGCGGACCATCGCACTGTTGCACTCGTCGACACGCTCGATGAGTCCGTCCGATTCCGGTCGGTTCTCGAGTGAGCGCATGTGTGAGTGTCCCAGTGAGTCGTTCTGCCTACTTGGGACCAAGGTCTTAACCCCTCCCAGCCAGTAGCGTCTTCTATGCAACACGTGAAGATTCCGCAGGACCGGATTGGGGTTCTTATCGGCCAGGGCGGTGAGACGATGCGCGAAATCGAAGCCGAAGCTGAGGTGCGACTCGATATCGACTCGGAGAACGGTTCGGTTGCAGTCGAAACCGTCGGCGATCCCGTTCTCGGTCTCAAAGGGCCAGAAATTGTCCAGGCGATTGGGCGTGGCTTCGCCCCGGATGCGGCACTCCGACTGCTCGAGGATGAGATGATGATGTTCGACGTCGTCGACATTGACGCTGCCTCGAGAAACAAGAACGACCTCCAGCGACAGAAGGGCCGTCTCATCGGTGAAGACGGGCGAACGCGAGAGCTGATGGAGGAACTCGCCGGTGCCGACATCGTCATTTACGGGACGACGCTCGGCATGATCGGTACGCCGGAGCAGGTCGATGCGGCCCGAACGGCGGCCGAGATGCTGTTGGACGGTGCCCCACACGGTACCGTTTACTCATTCCTCGAGGACCGACACAACGAGATGAAACATCAGGGGCTTCAGTACCATCGCTTCCCCGGGTCGGATTCCGAAGAGGCATAACGCCGAATTGCTGCGATATCGGTACTGATACGATGTTTTCACTGGTATCTTCTGACGTGAGCAACGGCTCGAGTTGGCGTCTGTGATTCCTTGAATACGTGTCTGTCACTCCTCGATGTCGTCCAGTGATTGAATATAAATGCGGCTGACAGGGTTCGGAGGGAACCCGTGCTCTACACTGTCGTCGCGGGATTTCTGACAGCCGGACTCAAAAGATTTATATAGAATCACAATCAATCCTTCAGCTGACTATGGCACAACAGCAGATGGGCAACCAGCCCCTTATCGTCCTCTCGGACGACAGTCAGCGGACGTCCGGCAAAGATGCACAATCGATGAACATCCAGGCCGGAAAGGCGGTTGCTGAGTCCGTTCGGACCACACTTGGTCCGAAGGGGATGGACAAGATGCTCGTCGATTCGTCGGGCAACGTCATCGTGACGAACGACGGTGTCACACTCCTCTCGGAGATGGAAATCGACCACCCGGCGGCCGACATGATTGTCGAAGTCGCCGAAACCCAGGAAGACGAGGTCGGTGACGGCACCACGAGCGCCGTCGTCATCTCCGGTGAACTCCTGAGTCAGGCCGAAGAACTCCTCGAGCAGGATATCCACGCAACCACGCTCGCACAGGGGTATCGCCAGGCCGCCGAGGAAGCCACCGAGGCACTCGAGGAGATCGCCATCGACGTCGACGAAGACGACGAGGAAATTCTTCACCAGATCGCTGCAACGGCGATGACCGGTAAGGGCGCAGAGAACGCTCGCGACCTGCTCTCGAATCTTGTTGTCCAGTCCGTCCAGACCGTCGCGGACGACGACGGCATCGACACGGACAACATCAAAGTCGAGAAGGTTGTCGGCGGCTCCATCGAGAACTCTGAACTCGTCGAAGGTGTCATCGTCGACAAGGAGCGCGTCTCCGAGAACATGCCGTACTTCGCCGAAGACGCAAACGTCGCCGTCGTCGACGGTGCCCTCGAGATTCAGGAGACCGAAATCGACGCCGAAGTCAACGTCACCGACCCTGACCAACTCGAGCAGTTCCTCGAACAGGAAGAGGCACAGCTCAAGGAGATGGCCGAGCAGGTCGCCGACGCCGGCGCTGACGTGCTGTTCGTCAGTAGCGGCATCGACGACATGGCCCAGCACTACCTCGCACAGGAGGGCATTCTCGCCGTTCGTCGCGTCAAATCCAGCGACGTCACGCAACTGGCCCGCGCAACCGGCGCAACGCCAGTCACGTCCGTCGACGACCTGAGCGAGGACGCCCTCGGCTTCGCCGGCAGCGTCGCCCAGAAGGAAATCGCTGGCGACCAGCGCATCTTCGTCGAAGACGTCGACGATGCACAGGCCGTCACGATGATCCTCCGCGGCGGTACCGAACACGTCATCGACGAAATCGACCGCGCAATCGAAGACTCGCTGGGCGTCGTCCGCACCACGCTTGAGGACGGCAAGGTCCTCGCTGGCGGCGGTGCCCCTGAAGTCGAACTCTCGCTTGCACTGCGTGACTACGCCGACTCCGTTGGTGGGCGCGAACAGCTCGCCGTCGAAGCCTTCGCCGACGCACTCGAGGTCATCCCACGCACGCTGGCCGAGAACGCAGGCCTCGACCCAATCGACTCGCTCGTCGAACTGCGCGCCGACCACGACGGTGGCAACGAGGCAGCCGGTCTCGACGCGTTCACCGGCGACACGATTGACATGGCCGAAGAAGGCGTCTACGAGCCACTGCGCGTCAAGACCCAGGCAATCGAATCCGCGACCGAAGCCGCTGTCATGCTGCTTCGCATCGACGACGTCATCGCAGCCGGCGACCTCGCCGTCCAGGACAACGACGACGAGGATGAGATGCCACCGGGCGGCGGTGGCATGGGCGGTATGGGCGGTATGGGTGGCGGCATGGGCGGCATGATGTAACTGGTCCGGCCAGCTCACACCACCCACTGACACCGCGTTCCCAGTCGACTCGAGACGACAGCGTACCGGCCCACCTGCCGAAGCGATTTTTTATAGAGTGCTCGCACGTCGAGCAGTGACTCCCTACTCACTCGCTCCGCCGCGCTGACGCTTGAACGCCGCTCGAGCGTCGGGGCCGTCGTCGGATGACAGCACCAGCATGAGTTTGATCCGTGCTTTCCAGGGCGGCAGGTTGCCGGCCGGAATCGCACCGTGATCGCGCAGCGTCTGGCCACCGCCGGGGCCGCCGTACCGCGCGGCGACACCACCTTCGAAACAGCGCGTCGCCACGACGACAGGGAGACCCGAATCAACGAGGTCACCGACCGCATCGCCTATTTCCGGCGTCGTGTTCCCGATCCCGCTCGCCGCCAGCACGATCCCGTCGACGCCGTCCTCGCGTGCACGCTCGAGTGCGCGACTATCCACGCCTACCCCGGTGGTGTGGACCTCGACTCGAGCAGTTGGTTCGACGGCCGGCAACGAGACGGACTCACTTGTCGGCTCGCGTGTGAGCGCGAGTCCATCAACTGTGAGTTCCGCGACGGGGCCTGAATCAGGCGAGGCGTACGCGTCCGGGCGACTCGAGCGCGCTTTCGTCACCCACCTGGCGGCGTGGATCTGGTCGGCGAACGCGACATACACGCCGGATTCGAAGCGCTCATCAGCTGCCGTTTGGACGGCTGCGAGGAGGTTCGCCGGTCCATCTGCGCCGGGTGCGTCGGCCGGTCGCTGTGCGCCAGTGAACACGACGGGAACGGATTCCTCGAGCACTAAATCGAGGAAGTACGCTGATTCCTCCATCGTGTCCGTGCCGTGGGTGACGACGACGCCATCGACGCCGTCGGCGGCCGCCTGCTCGACCCCCTCGAGCATCGAGCGGACGTTCGCCATCGAAAGGTGAAAGCTCAGTTCGTCACAGACCGACTCGACGTCCACGGTGGCACTGTCCTCGAGTTCGGGTACCGCGTCGACGAGCTCTGTCCCGCTTTTTCCAGGCGTCGCACCGTTTGGGCCTGCTGTCGATGCAATCGTCCCGCCGGTACTCAGCACGCGAACGTGTGGCATACGCATCCTTCTCGGTCCAGGTACTTTGAGTACCTACTGTCCGCTCGAGCGAGGATAGTTCGGAGACAGTCTGATGTGGCCATATGAAACGACAACTGAGGATAGTTTCACCGGGCAATACCAAAATAAATTGGCCTCAGATACATAACCTATGCAGTGGAACGTAGCAACTGGCCACGCAGGCACCAACAGGGAAAGATTGCGGCGTGTGCGTTCCATCGATCGGAACAGGACTTCAACTGGTGTTCGCTGTGGCCGGTGTCACTGCCGAGTGAACGATTTTGTCTTGTGTCTCGCGGCTAGTGAGCACTGCCACCCGGTTGTAGTGGCTTGCGTTCAGTTTCAGCCTGCTTTGCCACCATTTATACGCGATGGCGCCCCTATCACAGTGCAATGGCGCAAGCGGGAAACACCGAACTCGTCGACGCATTCGAGCAGTTCTTCCGGAACTACTACGACAACGAGATCAAGCAGCTTGCCCAACGCTATCCAAATGAACAGCGGTCGCTACACGTCGATTGGCAGGAACTCTATCGCTACGACCCCGATCTGGCCGATGACTTTCTGAACCAGCCAGAGCAACTCCAGCGCTACGCCGAAGAGGCGCTGCGACTCTACGACCTCCCAATCGACGTCAGCCTCGGACAGGCACACGTCCGCGTGCGAAACCTCCCCGAGACGGAATCGCCCGAAATCCGGGAGATCCGCGCTCGAGACATGAACTCGCTCGTCGAAGTTCATGGCATCGTCCGAAAGGCAACCGACGTGCGGCCCAAAATCGAGGAGGCCGCTTTCGAGTGCCAGCTCTGTGGCACCCTCTCTCGCGTCCCCCAATCGAGCGGAAACTTTCAGGAACCCCACGAGTGCCAGGGCTGTGAACGCCAAGGCCCCTTCCAGGTCAACTTCGACCAATCCGAGTTCGTCGACTCCCAGAAACTGCGCATTCAAGAAAGCCCTGAGGGCCTGCGCGGGGGCGAGACACCACAGGCACTCGACGTCCACGTCGAAGACGACATCACGGGCGAGGTCACACCCGGCGACCACGTCTCCGCCGCCGGTGTTCTCCGCCTCGAGCAACAGGGCAACGACCAGGAGAAATCGCCCGTCTTTGATTTCTACATGGAGGGGATGTCCGTCGATATCGACGAAGAGCAGTTCGAGGACATGGACATCACCAACGAGGACAAACAGAAAATCTACGAAATTTCGAATCAGGAGGACGTCTACGAGCAGATGGTCGGCTCCATCGCGCCGTCGATCTACGGCTACGAGCAGGAGAAACTCGCGATGATCCTCCAGTTGTTCTCGGGGGTTACGAAGCAGTTACCCGACGGCTCGAGAATCCGTGGCGACCTCCATATGCTGCTTATCGGTGATCCTGGTACTGGTAAGTGCGTTCGCGGAGACACGAAGATCTCACTCGCGGATGGACGAACTGTGCCAATTCGTGATCTCGTCGAGTCGAATCTAGAGGATCCGAAACCCATCGACGACGGCTGGTGGGACGACATCGATCTCGAGGTGCCGTCCCTGCAAGGCGACGGCTCAATTGCCCCACAGCAGGCGACGAAAGTGTGGAAACGCGACGCGCCTGCACAAATGTATCAGATTCGAACCTCGAGTGGTCACGAACTCGAGGTGACGCCGTCGCATCCGTTGTTCGTTCCTACTCTGAACAGCTTTCGTGCAGTTTGCGCCGAGGAACTATCGGTAGGCGACACCGTTGCTGTGACAAAGACAGCCAGAAAGGCACTCGACCAGTCAGATAGGCGAAAAGTAGCGGCTGACGGTGGCGTTGCTGCCAGCACTGCAGAGACGGATCAAATTGAATCGATTGAGACAGTCGAACCCGACTACGACTGGGTGTACGACCTCGAGATTGAGCACACGCACAACTACATCTCGAATGGGGTCATCTCACATAATTCCCAGATGCTCGGCTATATCCAAAATATTGCACCACGATCCGTCTATACGTCCGGGAAAGGGTCATCCTCGGCAGGGCTTACCGCCGCCGCTGTGAGGGACGACTTTGGAGATGGACAGCAGTGGACGCTCGAGGCCGGCGCGCTTGTTCTCGCCGATCAGGGGATCGCAGCAGTTGACGAACTGGATAAGATGCGATCGGAGGATCGCAGTGCCATGCACGAAGCACTCGAGCAACAGAAAATCTCGGTCTCGAAGGCAGGGATTAACGCCACGCTCAAATCGCGCTGTTCGCTGCTCGGGGCGGCAAACCCCAAGTACGGTCGCTTCGACCACTACGAGCCGATCAGCGAGCAGATCGACCTCGAGCCGGCGCTCATCTCGCGATTCGACCTGATCTTTACGGTGACGGACGATCCTGACGAGGAAAAAGACCGGAATCTGGCAGATCACATCCTCACAACTAACTACGCAGGCGAGTTGACGACACAGCGCGAGCAGATGCCGAATACAGAGGTGAGCCAGGCCGAAATCGAGGAAATGACCGATCAGGTCGATCCCGTTATCGATGCTGACCTCCTCCGGAAGTACATCGCCTTCTCGAAGCAGAACTGCCATCCACGGATGACCGAGGAAGCCCGGGAGGCGATCCGGGATTTCTACGTCGACCTTCGTTCGAAAGGGACAGATGAGGACGCAGCGGTGCCGGTGACAGCGCGGAAACTCGAGGCGCTGGTTCGGCTGTCGGAAGCCAGCGCTCGCGTTCGGCTTTCGGATACGGTCGAACACCACGACGCAGAGCGGGTGATCGAGATCGTTCATTCTTGTCTGCAAGATATCGGTGTCGACCCCGAAACTGGCGAGTTCGACGCGGATATCGTCGAAGCGGGGACCTCGAAGTCCCAGCGTGACCGAATCAAGAATATCAAGCAGTTGATCAGCGATATCGAAGAGGAGTACGACGACGGTGCGCCGGTCGATATTGTCTTAGAGCGTGCAGAGGAGGTTGGGATGGATCACTCGAAAGCTGAACACGAGATTGACAAACTCAAACAGAAGGGCGAGGTCTACGAGCCGAGTACGGACAATTTGCGGACGACCTGAGGAACCGGTTTTCGTATTGTGGTGGTGTTAGGACACTACCTATTTTGGGACTGCACTCGTTCGGCCGATTATGGACGTTCGACCGACAGCCGTGCTCGCACTTGTTCTCGCGTATCCGACGACGTTCGTTCTGCTCACGGGAGAACACTCCTGTGGGCCCGTCTGTCTCGAGCCGACTGCAGCGGGAGTGGCTGGTCTCGGTGGCGTGGTTCTCGCGTCTGTCGCCGTCGCCGCTGTGAGTAGCGCCGTCTTCGCCCTCGAGAGCCGGTGTGCTGGGAAGCCGTTCCTCGAGCAGTTGCTGTGTCCGAACTCTGTAGCACTCGCGGCCATCTGGGGCCTGTTTGGTGGTTTCCTCGTGGCGCTTCTCGTCGAGTCGGCTGGGCTGCTCGAGGGAGAGCCAGTCGTTCTCTTTGCGAGTATGGTGGTGTATCCGTTTGTCTGGCTGTTGTATGGGCTGACAGGCCCGATTTCGCTTCTTGTCGGACTTGTCGGTGTCGAACCCGGAGTGGAGATGACGATGATCGTTCGCGCCGTCATTCTGGGGCTGGGATTTGCGCTGTCGCTGTGCTGGCAACTCTCGGTCGTTGGATTGGGTAGGTGGACGACGAATCAGCCAACTGCACACTGAATGCGTCTCGAGGATGGACCGACGGCAATCGATTCTGCTCACGCAGACAGTTCTTGGATGAGTTCGACCGTTGAGCGGATCGTTACCGGGGCAACGTCGGCAACGTCGGCGACGGTTGCCTGGGTGAGCGATGGGGCGTCCTCGCACTCACCGGCTGCTTTGTACAGACAGCCACCGGCGATACCGCTTGGGTTTCGGCCACTGACACGCTCAGCGTCGACTAACGCGTTTGCGTAGGCGTGTGCCTGTCGTTCAACAGTCGAATTCACCTCGAGTGTCGATGCATACCGGGGGAGGTACTCGACCGGATTGATTGGGCCTGTTTCGAGGCCAATTTCGCGGTTCAAGGCGCTGTAGGCGGCGTTAAGCTCGTCTTCGTCGGCGTAGGAAATGGCGGTTACTTCGGCGATAGTTCGTGGACTCGACCGTGTTCGGGAGGTGGCATAGACGGCAGCGGCGGCAAAGCCCTCGAGTGAGCGACCCTGAAAGAGCCCGTCGGCTTGGGCGGATTTGAACAGTGTACAGGCCTGCTCTCGGACGTACTCTGGAAGTGACAGCCGGTTCGTGATGCGTTTGATTTCGGTGTAGCCAAGCACCTGATTGCGCTCGGATTTGGACGAGACGCGTGCGCGGTTGTGCTCTCGGCGTAGTCGGGCGATCTGTCGTCGTTTTCGACCGGAGAGTCGCGTTTGATACCTCGAGTCAGCACTGGTTCCGTAGCCGATTTCGGTTGAGAGGCCGCGGTCGTGTCGTGAGCGGGTGAGTGGGGCACCTGTTCGGCGTCGTGATGATTGGATACCGTCGAATGATCGCCATTCGGGACCGTGATCGATTGCATCCTCACCGGAGACGAGACCGCAGTTCTCACAGACGATTTCAGTATTCTGTTGTCGTAGTCTCCCGTTACATTCCGGGCAGGTCTGATTCGAATAAGACTGTGACATTTCTATATGTTGAACGAGTAATGGTTGCTAGCCAACCATATTTAAATTCTCCGATGACATCTAAAATAATAGTGTGTGTTGATCGTATTTATCATGCTGGGTCCAGCGTTTGTCTCCTCGTGTGAGTGCCATCAGAGACCGATTTCAACCGCATTTGACAGGCAGCTATCTGTTTTATGTCGGTTCCCGCTGTATAACTGTGATAGCGATGAGGAGATGAACGTACAACGTACGGATTCGGTTTCACAGCGCGGTACAGCGACAGTACCGAGTCGGTCCCACGTCGCGTCGATGACGTGGCGACACGGACTGTTTCTGCACTGGCCCGTCGACCCTGCGCAGTTACGTCCACACGTGCCCGCACCACTCACACTCGAGACGTGGGAGGGCAATGCGTGGGTGAGTGTGTTACCGTTTGTTCTGACAAAGATCGGCATTCGTGGCGCGCCTGCAGTCGCGCAGACGGCTGTCGCTGAACTCAACGTTCGGACGTACGTGTCGTATCGCGGGGACTCGGGGCTGTTCTTCTTCAGTATCGACCTCAACAACCCGCTGGTTGCCGCTCTTGCCGGACCAACGCGACTTCCGGTGACAGCGGCGAATATGCGGGTTAGTGGAAGCGAAGATGGAATCGTCTTCTCGAGTCGGCGAGAACCGGAACAGTCGCCGACGTTCACCGAATTGACGGACCCAGACACCGGTTGGTTTGCAGCCACGTATCGGCCCGATGGTCCCGTTGAACCACCTGAGCCGGGGACGTTCGAACACTGGAGTATGGAACGCAGACGGTTCTACGCACCGGGCGAGCGAACAGTGATGGTCGGTGAAATCGCTCACGACCCGTGGCCAGTCCAGCCAGCCGAGGTAACAATACAGGAACAGACGATGCTCGAGGCCAACGGACTCCCGGAGCCGATTGGTTCGCCACGAGCGTATTACTGTGATGAACTTCCCATGACGGGGTCGATTCCGCGCTGGATTCGGCGGTAACAGCGTGCTGCGTACAGTGTTCGTCTCAAGCCATCTCGATCATACCGAACTCGTAGCCGTCATCGGCCCCACGGGCATTTTCGTAGACGACGTGTGCTGCTGCGACGTCCTGAATCGCGAGGCCGGTCGAGTCGAAGACCGTGACGCCTGTCTCATCAGTGCGGCCCTCGAGCGAACCAACGACGAGTTCCCCAATTTCGCCGTGGATGTCCGAGTCGGTGAGGACGCCCTCGCTGTAGGGAACGTTGATCTCACCCGAGTGGGTGCACTGTTCGTGGTCGTCGATGACGATTCGAGCGGCCTCGAGCAACTCATCTGCGAGTTCGTGTTTTCCCTCGGCGTCGGCCCCGATGGCGTTGATGTGTGTCTTGTCGCCGACGTCTTCGGGGCCGACGATTGGGGTTTCGACGGGCGTTACTGTCGAGAGAATATCACAATGGCCTGCGTCAGAAATTGAACCGCCGCGGATGTCGAAGTCGGACTCGAAGGCCTCAATGAATTGCGTGACGCGCTCGTCGTCTTGATCTGTCACGACGACGGTGTCAATTTCTCGGACCTCGCTAATCGCCCGTAGCTGTGTGTACGACTGGACACCTGCGCCGAGGATTCCGAGACTCGAGGCGTCCTCGCGTGCGAGGTAGTCCGTTGCGACGGCGGCGGCAGCGCCGGTTCGTTTCATCGTCAGGGTCGTCCCGTCCATAATCGCAAGCGGGAACGCGGTCTCGGGATCGGAGTAGATCATCGTCCCGAGAACGGTCGGCAGGTCGTGGTCGACGGGGTTGTCGGGGTGGACGTTGACCCACTTGAGTCCAGCGGCATCCCAGTCTCCAGCATCCAGATAGGCGGGCATCGACCGGAAATCGCCGTTGTACTGTGGGAGATCGATGTAGGATTTCGCCGGCATCTGCGTGGTTCCCCGTTCGAACGCACCGAAGGCGTCCTCGACGGCGTCGATGACTGCAGGCAACCGTGCGTGTGCATCGACAGCGTCGCTGTCCAGTAACAGCGTGTTCATACTGGCACCTCTTGTCGACACTACTTAACTCGTCAGGCTCTGTCGGTTCGAGTCGTGACGGCAGAGACACAAGCGCGGCGGCGTCGCACTCGAATCGGCGAGACGACGGCTGTTTATACTGATAACCTCTCCATTCGATAAGCCTATTCGTATAGCCACTCGTTGTTGGAACGACTGATGGGGATTATCGCCGAGTTCGAACTTGAAGCCGCGTCATTTGTCTTCGAGGATGCCCTCTTGCTCCCGACGATTGACCGAATCGAGTTCGAGCGTGTCGTGCCGACACAGACGTCGACGATGCCGTTTTTCTGGGTTTGGGGAACAGCGTTTGATGATTTCGAACGGATCGCACACACGGAGCCAAGTCTCGAGTCGCTCGAGGAAGTGACAGCAGTTTCGGGCGGGCGACTGTATCGTGCGATGTGGACGGACCGGGTCTCGACGTTGCTCCGTGGTGTTCACGCCAGTGATGCCGTGTTGCTCGCCGCCTGTGGGCGCGAGACTGGCTGGCTGTTCGAGATCCGCTTTCCCAGCGACGACCGACTGTCGACGTTCAGTGAGCACTGTCTCACGCACGAATTGAGCCCTGTACTCCGGCAGTTGTACTCGTTGTCGGCTCCGGATGCATCGCTTGGATACGGACTGACACCGCGACAGCGCGAACTGCTCGTCAGCGCCGTCGATGCCGGCTACTTCGAGGAGCCACGTGCGATTTCGCTACAGGAGTTGGCCGAGGAGTTCGATATTTCAGCACCGTCAGCAAGCGGCTTGCTTCGGCGGGGGACAGGCCATTTAATTCGCTCAACACTCCTTGCGGATCGCTAACATCCAAATATCTTTGGTTCTGTTCTTTTATAAAGTCCTAATTCGTTACCCTTTACGCGCTCGAACCAGTACCAGACATCGACTTCCTAGACCGGCTGGAACTGCAGGTTAGTCGGCGATACCCCACCATGGATGATACGAACACCCGAATCGGTTCACGACCGCACAGTGGCCACCGGCGTCAGTATCCGCTGGCACCGCAGCGGTCTGCTGGACATCTCGATCCAACCCACAGTATTGCTGTCTGTGAGACAGTCCGGGACACGCTGGCGACGGCCACAGCGTCTCTCCAGCACGGACTCCATGTCGGTGAGCCCTGCATCGCAACCGGGACACCGTCGTTTTTGGCCGACCTCGAGGCGGCACTCACTGCTCGCGGGATCGACGTTGCTACAGCACGCGAGCGCGGTGACCTGACACTGCGTCCCGTCTCTGAGACATATCTGGCCAGCGAGCCAGTTACCGCCGAGTCGATGGCACAGTGGGTGCTCGAGTGTAGTGACGCGACGGACGACACTCCGATTCGAGTCGTCGGGCGTTTATCTGAAACAGTCGCAGACGCGCTTTCGGAGGATGTACTCGTGGGATACGAGCACCGGCTTTCGGACGTACTCGAACAGCGGCCGGTGCGGGCGCTGTGTCTCTACGACCGTGATGCGTTCTCCGAATCGGTTCTTCGAACGGTACTCACACAGCATGCAACGTATCGAACACCGAGAGGTGTCTGTTCGAATTTCCTCCACAGTGAGCCTCCCGAATCCGGGTCGTCGGATACCGCTGGTTCGTTCGCCCTCGAGCAGGTCATCGATGTCCTCGAAACGCTTGGCGAACACGCCGTCCGGTCGAAACAACTGGACGTCTTGACGGCGTTTACCGAATCCATCGAACAGCCCGAGACCGAACGCCGCTCACACCTCCTCGAGTCCGTTATTGCACTCGTCGAAACGCTGTTCGTCCCGACGCTATCGGCAGTCTGGCTCTACGATCAAACCCAGGGCACACTCGAGCCAGCAACCTCCTCACAGCCAGCGTTCGACGCACTCGAGGAAATCTTGCCCGCGGTTTCTGCCCATGCCTGGGATACCTACGCTGGAGAGAATACGATCACCAGAGCCACTATCCCGTCGGCGGACGTTCCCGCCGCAGTGTCGGACCTTCCACTCGAGGCGGTCACATTCGTTCCACTCGGCCGACACGGCGTATTGTTGCTGGTCTTTCCCGACTACGTCTCGCTGACCGAGACTGATGAAGCACTGTTGGAGACGATACAGACGACCATCCAGACTGTCTTCGATACCATCAGGTACCGAGAGACGGTCGACACTCAGGCGTCATCGCTCGAGACGCAACAACAGCGCGTCCAGGAACTCGAGGAACTCATCTCGTTACTCCAGCGAGCGACACAGAAACTGGTTGAGCCACCGTCTCGAGCCGATATCGAACGGACGATCTGTGAACAACTCACTCGAACATCCAGTATCGACTTTGCCTGGTTCGGGCAGCCAGACGAAAGCGCTGGCGTCCTCTCTCCCACTCACTCGAGTGGCACTGGTGAGAACTACCTCGAGGCAGTTACCGCACACGAGACGGACGCATCACTCGAGCCCGCAGCGACGACGCTCGAGACAGGTGAGCCGACGATTATCGACGAGACAGTGACTGAGCCACCGTTTGAACCCTGGCGAAGTCACGCACTTCGACGTGGCTATCGGTCAATCGCCAGCATTCCAGTCGTCTACAGCGACTCGACCTACGGCGTGCTCACGATGTATGCCTCCAGTTCGAACACCTTCGATGAGCGGGTGCGCCAGGCACTCGAGACCATCGCTGAAACCGTCGGCCACGCGATCAACGCCCGGGAGAAACGACAGGCGCTGATCAGTGGCGAACTAACCGTATTGGATCTTCATGTTGCAGATTCCTCGCTCCCGAGTATCTGCCTGGCAGACCACCTCGAGACGGGAGTCCGATTCGAAGAAGTCGTCTCACAGGACGATGGACCACCACAAACGTACTTTACCGTTCGAGACTGCGACCGCACTGCTGTCGAAGCCGCTGTCAAGCAATGTTACGGTATCGATGACCTCTCTCATATCGTCGAACGAGAGAACGGACACCTGTTTACCAGCACTGTGACGCCTCCGTGTCTATTCCAATACATCCTCGAGCGAGGTGGCATTCCCGCGACCATGAACGCGTCTGCAGACCGAGCAGACGTCACGGTCGAGTTACCCAAACGCGTCTCAACACGGTCGTTTATCTCGATGCTCAGACAGCAATTCGAATCGGTGACGATCATTTCTCAGGAGTCTCGAGAGCGCGATTTCCACGTTCGTGATGAGTTCAAACAGGCGTTCGAAGACGAACTGAGTGACCGACAGAAGGAGGTGTTGCGAGCGGCTTACTACAGCGGGTATTTCGAGACACCTCGCACGTGTACGGGACAGGATATCGCCGACCAACTCGGCGTTTCCCAGCCGACGGTCACGGAAAACATCCGCACTGCTGAACGGAAACTCGTGACGCTGCTGTTCGACGCCAACTGAGCGAGTTTATCAACATTACCCGCCGCGCCTGCTGGCGTTATCTATACAGGGTAAACGCCTATCCACGTCACGCTGTTTCTGTTCATACAGTCATGAGTGGAACTGGTGCTCGCGAAGAGCCTGTTGTCGACCACGTTCAACCGGACGAGTCGGTTTCCCACGCCATCCTCCGTGTCGTCGCAGATATCCGCGATCAATCTGTGGTCGAGTTAGACGAGCCACTTTTCGAATCAATCGATCCTGACGCACTCGAGGCCCTGTTTCACGATGACTCGAGTGGCTCGATCCAATTTCAGTATCTCGAGTTGACGATCCGTGTTACTGCAGCAGGTACCATTCGAGTTGAGTAATTTTCGACCGCCTGTTCCGTCGAAACGCCGTCACTTGAACTCTTCCAGTCTCATATGTCCGACGTCGTTGCGAGTAATAGTGGCACAAATACTGCGCCGATGATCACGAGCAGGACCGAGAGGCTCGCCCACAGCGTCCCGATGTAGCCATCCGGGATGAGACCTGCCGTCTCGATAATCCAGTTACTGCCATACGCGAGCGCCACGACCACTGCAAACAGGTACAGACGTCCGACCCACCGCGCGGTGTGGTACAGCCCCAGTTTGGCTCGCGGCGTGGTCGCACGGTCACTAACTGCCATTCAATGCTCTTGCGTACTGTTCCTTGGCTAACACCACTTAACTATTCCTACTCGTGGTACTCTCTCACAGGTATCCGACTGCTGTCTCAGCGCTGTGTGATCCACCAGCCCCTGTTGTCTGACGCTCGTCATGCACCTATCACGGTACAATCACAGAACTTTATATGTGGGGTTGTGGGACCGGTGCATATGGATGGGGAGCAGTCGATCTGTTACACCGTCGTTGCAACAGTCGCCGAACACAAGGGGGTCGCACCCGAAGCGATGCAGCCACCACTGCATACCGCCGTCGACACCGACGCACTCGAGACCCTCTTTCGAACCACCGATGGCGACCGTGCCTACCCAACAGTCGAGTTCACCTACAACGGCTATCGTATCCGCGTCGACGGCCCGGACGCCATCAGCGTCGACAACACACACCAGTCCGACACACAGACTGAACCCATCTACGGGCAGTAGCCCCTCACTTCGAGTGGCGTCGCTGACTTCTCGACTCGAGTGGAGAGGAGTAAAGCCATCGCTCGCGAACGTATTTGCGACAAAACTGATGGGATCGCCCGGATTGTGAACCACGGTCGTTCCGCGTTGCTCCACTCCCTGATTCAAATCCGCGCTTTTCCAATGACTGTCGCTCACGAGTTTGTTCGCGACAGTAATATGGGATCGCCCGGGGTTGAATTATGGCTGTTTTTACGGTGTAGAGCGGCGTACGTAGTGGTTTTAGCGGTTGTCATGGCGTTATTCGATGGTGAGTTTATTAAGGTGGGGTCGGCGGCGCTTTTCCATCCGGTCGCGCTCCTCGGCTTTGTCGTAGTATTCATCGATCACGTCCTGGGAGGCGTTCACCCGCTCAGCGGTCACCTCGCGGGGGACACCTCGATCGCAGTGCCACGTGATCGAACCCGTCCGGACGTGGTGCGGAGCACGTGACGAGGGGCACTGACTGGCCTTCGAGTGATTCCGGAACTCGCAGGAATCGGGATCGTACCTGTGCGGGCACTCGCCCTGGACACAGGGGAATGTCGCGAGGTACATCCAGACACGAATCGTGTTCGGGTTCGGACGACCCTGCAGCGACGAGAATAGTGGCTGGCGGCCGTGGTCGTCGTGTACGTCGTACCGATCGGTCTGGATGTACGTCCCGATCGTCTCACAGACCCGCTCGTTCAGCGCGACTACACGTTCGCCCTCGCGCTTATTCTTCAGGACCGTTCCCGATTCTGGCCGGTGGATGAACTCGACCGTCTGCTCTTCGCGATTGAAGTCGCGGAGATCCAGCGCTCGAAGGCCACCGAGTCGCGCGCCGGTGTGCCACGCCGTTTCGAGCAGCGCGTGCCGTCGACACCCGTGCACCGCGTCGGTCGAGCGGTAGTGCCGGATCAGCGCGAGCGCGCGGTCGGTCGACAACCGCGTTTCGCGGGACCGTTCGCCGCGGGGAACGTGCGGAACGTTCACCCGGTCGGCAAGATCGTCGTCGACGGCCTCGATTCGTTCAAGGTATTCGATGAAGTTCTTCAGCGTCTCCATCTCGTTGTGGAGCGTCGTCGAGGCGACGTCCTGCCCGGCCCGGTAGGACTCGTACTCGTCGAGGACCCAGCCGTTCAGGTCAGCAACCGTCTCGATCCCGTTGTCTTCGCACCACTCGGCGAAGAGTTTCAGCCGGTAGTGGTACGTCGACGCAGTTTCCTCTGTCAGCTCTGTGCGGCGACCGTTGAGGTAACGGTGCCAGGCTTCGCGTGGAGGGAGTTCCTCAGGTTCAACCACAGTAGGTCACCACCGCTTCGTAGCGCAATCCCGGCACGATGCAGCTGGACCCTGAGCATCAATTCCTTCAGCTCGATCGCCGCAGCAGACACATGTCCCACTGAAGTTATCTGCGATGCACCTGTCTCTTTCATTGGGGCTTTGCCCCTGACTGGTTCCACTCATGGATTCCTGATGGAACCACCTCGGGCCAGCGTTGCAGCGCTGGCCTCCTTCACTTCCCTACAGAATCATCGTCACCCTGCTGGGTAGTTCCGCATATCGAGAATATAACCATCACCACATAAACGTTATCACTAGATCGTGATCACGATCACGGTCTCAAAAGAGGCAGTCACTTTTTAGGGTTCACTGTTAAGCATCTCCCAATGAGTGATGAAGATCTGTTTGAAGACACTGACCCCGATGATTGGATTGAGATCGGGTCGTTCCGAGTATTAAAGCAGCCAGATTGGATGACAGAAACTGATCTTCAGATAATGGATGCATTAGGTAGGGGGCTTATTCTGTCTCCGAAAATCATAGCAGATAACACAGATAAATCTAGAGAAGCAATTTCTCGCCGATTGAACACTCTACAAGCAGCGAGCTACGTCAAAAAGACTGGAAGAGGTAGATATAAAATCACAGAAGAAGGTATGGAATTCCTTGAAGGAAGAGTACTGCCCGAGAATGATGACTGGTCAATCAATCCAGAGAGGAATGGATAAAAATGGACGTAGGTAAAATCATAAAGAAGGCATATGAGATTTCTGCAAATTTGATGTTTTTGTCTTTCGCTATTCTATTATCTTTAATAATACTGAATGAATTCGCTGGATGGGTATCAGTCCAAAATATGAGTGTCATTGCGAGTGCAATGGGTGCATTTGGAACATTAATGTTAGCATGGTTTACTTTTGGGACTATTAAACAGAATGAGAAACTAATCAAGCATCAACAGCAGCAAATTAAACATCAACGGGCCCGTTCAAGACCAGTTCTTCGTCAAATTAACGATTTCGAAGCCCTTGGCAAGCATAGTCTCGTGTCCTTTAAACTCGAAAATATTGGTGAAGGGACAGCGTATAATATAAAATTCCAGGCGGATATATGCATACCCGAATTAGGGGTTAATACTGCAACCGACACAGAGATACCACAACTAATTTCTAATTCGTCCGTTCCACCATTGGAAACACAACCATCTGGAATATACAAAAATAATGATGTCAAAGGTTCTGGTATGAATCCTTCTGGAGGAATATTACGGGAAGGTTCCAGTGGTCGATTTGAATACCGGGTGGATTTTTCGAATAAAAATAAATCCGTGAGAGATATTATTAATGGAAATGGTGGTGAGCCCGGAATAATAGTCTTCAGTAAACTACTGGAATATTTAAAAGAGGATGGGATAGAAATAGTATATATTCAATTCAAGGTGAGTTATGAAGATGTCTATGGTGATGAATACACGGAGGAATTCCCAGTACGAACGGTCTTTGTCGAAGAAACAAAGGACGTGAGCGACCTATTTGATTCACCAATTTGGATCAACGACGATGGTGAATCAGCTAGAAAAGCCTCACTTCAGAATATAGGATAACTATCTTTCTTCAGGCGGTCTTGGTGGTTCTGAAGATAATTCTGGGGCAGGGTCACGATCTTCGTTACCGCTGATCTCAACCATATTAGGTTCATCACCACAGAAGTGACCATCCGGGGGTACTTCCTCGTACTCACCACGTTCAGGATCGATCAGCTCAATCTCAACAGTATCGTCACAAAATGGGCAAGGAACCTCTTTCGTTTCCGGAAATTCCGACATAGTTGTCACTCACACTGCTGGATTATAAATACCAGTCTCGTCTCAGTGGAACAGAAACCACTGGAAACTGGCCTCAATAGTTGTCCAGCGTTGTTGTGTTGTATTTTGGCTGTGGTGGTGTACTTGGCTGTGTATTCGGTGGATCTAGGTGCCGAGCATCTTCGATTGTAGTAAACACTACGCCAGACCGAGTTACGTCATGTCGTTCTTCTCCGTCCTGATCAACGCGACCAACTGCAGTAATTGACCAACCTGGATTGACGACCTCGAACGGCAGCACATCACTTTCCGGGTTTGCATGCTTATCTGGGTCGAACTCTGGGTTTGGCACTAGAATTTCTTCTTCATCATCACGATCGTCACGTTCACGCTGGATCAGTTCGTTCGCACCCTCACTGAATCGAACGACTTGTGTACCAGTTGCCCAGACGGCTGCGCGGAATTGCAGCTCGTCGAGGCCGCGATCGAACAACGGCTCACCATATGCACCGATGTACTCGCCAATATAACTGCCAACATTCCCGACTACGTCGTCTCTATTGCTATCGAGCTCGTCCGAGTCGAGGTTCGGGTCAACGGAACGAATCGAAATTGGTCGCGCGGATTCGTCGTCAGCATGGTAGTTGTGGGCATCTCGATGAGCAATCTCGCACTGACGGAGGTGTGCGTCGATCGCCGGATGAAAATCAGACTCATTCACTTCGCCATCAATGAAGACTGCACAGTGAACGTGACCATATCCGGATTTGTGCTTCTCGACAACGAGCCCATATTCCCACTCCATTCCGTCGAGGGAACTACGCAGCGCGTGGTAGACACCTCGTCCTCGATTCGGTCGCCATGAGTCCACGACGTCGCGGAGGTGATCAGCTGGACAGCGCCAGCCACCATTGTCGTTCTTCGTCGACCCAGTGAACGTTAGCATGGCAATATGGAGATCGTCGTACTCGCGAACCATCTGGCGTTCGAGGGCCTTCAGCCGGGCGTAGTACTTGTTTCCATACCGTGGTTGGTGCGAGTTCGGCATCTGCGTGCGTACTTCGTTGCCGTCAGGATCGGTGAAGATGAGATGCGCGTGTCGATAGCCGTTGTACCAGTCGAGAAACTCGTTCAGTACGCTACTCCAGGTCTTTGCTCGGCGGCCACCGGCATGGCGTTCGGTTGTGCATTCCTCGCGAAGCTTCTGGTCGTCTCGGACAGAGATCGGACGCGCAGCCCGACTAGGTCGGGTCGCGATAAAGTCATCTACAATCTCGTTCTTTTCTTGCCACCAGTAGGTGTGCCACGAATCGGGAATCGCGTTCTTAGTGTCTCTATCGCCGGTTGTACAGTTAGTCTTGGAAGGCCGAGAGACAGCATCCTCTAGGTCGGCGTTCCCGATAGCGGTGGATGCATCGGTGTGCCGACTCATTGTCCCTCCACCTCATCAAACGTCAACTGCTCACCGCACCGCACACGATTTGCGCGCCCACGGGGCGCGCTGTGCGCTCGGGCTTCCGGGTCGGGGGCAAGCCCCCGCTTCCGGCGGTCAGCGATCTGAGCGCGCGCGTTGGCACCGCGCGCGCTCCGGGCGATCGCCGACTCTCCCTCGCTTGGGGTGTCGAATGCATCGAGCTGGTAGGAGTCGATCTCTTCTGCGTCCTCCAACTCAGGAACAGCTCCACAAGTCCGGCACTCGCGATCGCGAGAGAATTCAGAGTTGCGCGGATTGATGCAGTCCTCGCGACAGTGCCGGCACTTGTACGCCAAGTACTGACTCCAATCCGTCATCGAACCCCCTCCAGGGCCGCCCTTACTTCGAGATCTGTCGCATCATCACTGAGACTGTAAAGTACAGACGCAGGGACGAATTGGCAGGGATCAAACGGCCAATAGACCTCGCGGGACCCATTGAAGGGCCCCGCGTCGGTCTGGGTGGGTCGGTGGGTGGGTCGGGAGCAACAGCTCTGGAGGAAATAGCAACAACGGGTAAAACCCACCGAAACGCTTAATCTCGCTATGGGATCGCCCGGATTTGAACCGGGGTCACGGGCACCCAAGGCCCGAAGTATACCAGGCTAACCCACGATCCCGTACCTATCGCTTGCGCGTGGAACATATAAAGGGTTTCGTTCTGGACCAGAGCATGTGGCGGACTCGACACGAGTGCAGGCGGTCCGGTTCGGATCACGCAAACGGCCCTCGTGAGCCGTCTTGTCGACACTGTCACAGCGCGCAACTGTGCGAGCAGTGTAAGTAGGTGCAGTGACTACTCCCAGGTCGTCTATGACCGGCCTCGAGATCCTCCTCCTGATCCTCGTGTTGGTGGTCGTCCTCGGTGCGTCGACGATCATCCAGACGGTTCGTCCGTTTATCGTCAACGCTGCAGTCGGACTGCTCGTCTTGTTTCTCGCACAGGCGATATTCGGGTTGCAGGTCGCCGTGACACCAATTGCACTCGCAATCGTCGCTATCGGCGGCGTCCCCGGCTCGCTACTGGTGATCTTGCTCTCGCTGTTTGGCGTTGCATTTGTCCCCTGACGCCGACGCGAACCCCTCGAGAAACGATTCCTCCCCGTGCTACAGGTCCTCGTCGCGCAGTTCGATCTCCGCGATGAGTTCGTACGGATGGGCGTCCTTGCGGATGCCGTCGATGAGCGAGAACGCCTCGCCTGGATTCAGGAAGTGACGCGTGACGACCTTTCCAAGGGGTGTCGGCTCGAGGCCGTCGATGAACTCATACTGCAAGAGCTTCCCGACGGCGTGTTTCGTCGGGACTTCTCCGAGCATGCGGTCGTTGAGCGCTTTTGCGGCTTTGCCGCCGACGGTGACGTTTGCCAGCGTCTCCTCGATGGCTGCATCTTCGTCGTAGTGGGTCATCACCGACTCCATATCGCCTTTGAGGAGTTTGAACGCGACTTCGTCCTCGCTCATCTCCATGGAGTTGTGATACGCACAATCGGGTTCGACCAGCACGTAGACGGTCCCTTTGTCGTGATAATCCGGACGGCCCGCACGGCCGAGCATCTGGTGGAACTCCTGGACCGAGAGCCACTCGATTCCCATCGCCAGTGAGTCGAAGACGACTTGCGAGGCCGGGAAGTCAACACCGGCGGCGAGTGCGGCAGTCGTCACGACGGCGGCGAGATCTTGCTCGCCGAACTGGCGTTCGACTCGTTTGCGACGTTTGTAATCAAGTCCCGCGTGATACGGCGCTGATGAATACTCGAGTTTCCGGGAAATCTCGTGGCACCGTCTTCGGGAGTTCGTGAAGATAATCGTCTGCCCGCGATACCCCTTCGAGGATTCGGTGTCGAACTCGCGTCTGACGAGTTTGTTCTCGATACGGAGTTTTTCCTGGCCGTCTGCGAAGGTGACGTGGCGCTCGATTGGCACGGGGCGCTCCTCGAACTCGATAAGCGTTGACTCGAGCGTTGCGGCGAGTTGCTCGGGATTGCCGACGGTTGCAGAGAGGTAGATCCACTGTGCGCCGCCGTAGTCATCGCGGCGTTTCGCCCGCTGCTCGCAGGTGTACTTGAGCCGCGAAATGAGCCCGTCGAGGCGGTGGCCCCGTTCGTCCTCTTTGAGCGTGTGAACCTCGTCGATGACGACGGTCCCGATGTCGCCCATGTCCTTGCCCGTCCGCAGGGCGTGATCGATCCCTTCGTAGGTGCCGACGATCACGTCGGCGTTGGGATCGAACTGGTTGCCGTCGTCCGTAATTCGGCTTGCGCCGACGCGGATCGAGACGTCCACGAGGTGGCCGTATTCGTCCTGAAAGTCCTCGTATTTCTGGTTCGCGAGTGCAACGAGGGGAACGAGAAACAGCATCTTCCCCTTCCCGTTAAGCACGCGATCAATCCCGGTCATCTCGCCGACCAGCGTCTTCCCGGTCGCCGTCGCGGAGACCACCATCTGGTCGTCCCCGTCGAACAAGCCGTGGTCAACCGCCAGACTCTGGACCGGCAGCAGTGTTTCGAATCGATCCTCGAGCAGTCCCTGCAGTCCCGGGTGCAAATTGAGCGAGTCGATTCGGACGGGATCGACCTCGTCGGTCGTCGCCGAAATCGTATCGAACTTCGTCAAATCGGGATCGAGTTGTCCCTTTAGCAGGTTGACGATCCGTTCTAAGTCCTGGACCTCCATCATGAGATCCTCGAGTCGATCCTTCGCTGCGCCGGTGACCTTCCCGCTGCCCGAATAGGAGAGTTGGCGCTCGAGTTCCTGGCGAGCGCAGTCCTGGCAGATCCAGTCCTGATCGTCTTTGACTGCCGTCTCGGTGGTGATCGGCGAGTACCGACCCGCGGAGGCGCAGTACCGGCAGGTCCGAACGGCTGTTGCCTTGTCCTCGAGTTGGTACCCTTCGAACATTTCGATCAGTTCGTCTCGGCCGGTCCGAGAGGTTTGCTCCGAAATGCGAATGCGTTTGGCGCGCCGGGCGAGTTCGACGAACTCGTCGGGTTGGCGAGGCTCCTCGCTCGAGCCGTCTTTGAGCCGGAATTTGGCGGGTCGGGGACCGGCCGAGGTCTCGGAAAGCCCGAGCTTTGCCCGGAACAGTCGCTTGCCGTCGCGCTGGACGACGACGAGGTAGTCGTCGCCCGTTTCGTGGCAGAATATTGTCTCGACCTGCTGGACCTGCTTCGACACGGTCCCTGATAGAACGGTAGCGTACTTGAGCGATTCGGACTCGAGGCTGCACCCTTCCCCATACTCGAGCACAGTATTCTCTCAGGCTACCATCGGCACCAATTTTCAGTGGCTCCTGTGGTAGCGCATCAATTCATGGCGGTTGGGTAAGTCTCCTCAGTAGTCAGCTGGTACGCTCACAGAAATGCAAGGAGGAAGCCCACGACTTCAGTCGTGGGAGGAATCCGACTGGCCAGCACGGTTATGTATTGGTAATCGAAACTACACCATACATGGCAGAACGATGGGCTGATACGCCTGTTTTCGGGCAGGGGTTGCTGTCGCCGACAGCAAAGCGGTTCATCGGCGTCTGTAGTATCTGTGGCTGTGGGTTCATTCTCGCACTCGTTGCACTCATCAACCGACCGTCACTGGCCTCGAGTCCGGAGTTGGCGATTACTTCGTCACTGTCGATCCTACTGGCGCTCGTGTTGGGTCTCGTTGGACTCTGGCTGTGGCGCCAGTCCATCTCACCACAGAATGTCCTCCGTATTGCTGGCTGGATGGTCATCGGGATGGCTAGCCTCGGGACACTATTTCTGTGGACGCTCACCCATCAACTTGCCCACGGTGAGACAATGGCACAGGCACATTTCGTGCTCGCGAACACGCTCGTCGCGGGTGGCGTCCTTGGTATCGCAATCGGCCTCTACGATGTCCGGGGGAAACGGTATCAACGCGAACTCGAGCAAGAACGGGCGAAACTGGCGGACGAACGGGCGAAACTGGCGTTTCTCAATCGGATGCTTCGCCACTATGTTTTAAACGGCGTCAACATCATCACGGGCCATCTCACCCTTCTTACCGGCTCTGTCGGCCCTGCCGGCCGTGAACACGTTGATGTGATCCGCGATCAAAGCGAGGACGTCGCTGATATCGTTCGGAAGTTTCGCTATCTCACGCAGGCGTTGCTCGACGAGACGGAACTGCAGCCTCGAGATCTGTCTGCTGACCTCTCTCGACGAGTGACGATCACGGCACAGTCCTACGAGCACGCACAGATTCAGGCGGACATTCCGGATGGTGTGACAGTGCTTGCCGACGAGTTGCTCGATCAGGTGTTCGAGAACCTGTTGACGAACGCAATCGTTCATAACGACCGCGACCAGCCTCAAGTCGAGGTGTCGGTCACCGACAACACTACTGATGACACCGACGACGAGTTCGTCCTCGTCGAAATCGCCGATAACGGTCCCGGAATTCCAGCCGAGCAGTACGACTCGCTTCTCGAGTGGGAAAGCAAACGCGAAGAAGACGAGAGCGCAGGAATCGGATTGGCAATCGTCGATACGGTAGTTGAGCGGTACAACGGAACGGTCACCTTTGCGGAGAACGAGCCACGGGGGACGCTCGTTTCTCTCGAACTGCCTGGCACAGCGGAAGCGGTCGTCACAACCGACACAGCGGACCCAGCTGCTCACACTCTCGAGACAGACGTGTCCCAGCCGACATCCGAGACGACAACTCCTGGGACTGCCTCGCCGACTTCTGAGAGCAATACTGCAGAAGTCAGTGATTGATACGGGTTGCTGTAACGATTTACCGGTGCAACCGCGACCCGGCCGGCGGTTGCACCGGAAATGACTTACAGTAAACCGTATGAGACGACCGAGTACCGCGGCTCGATGACAACGCTCAATTGATACCGTGGGTCTGGAGCCACAACGCCGTCGCTCACCGGTATAAAATACTGCAATCAAGTGCCGATACTAGTACGAATTGATAGTCCAACTGAGCCGAAGTCATCCGTCCGCACGGACTGTGCGAGGACGCCAGCCGGTCAGTTTTGACTACCTTACAGGCGCTCGACGTTCGTCGCGCGTGGGCCCTTTGGAGCCTGCTCGATGTCGAACTCGAGTTCCTGCCCTTCTTCGAGGTCCGGACCGCCGATGTCTTCCATGTGGAAGAATACGTCGTCGTCTGCGTCCTCAGTCTCGATGAATCCGTAGCCGCCAGTGTCGTTGAAGAAATCAACGGTTCCTTTCGCCATTGCTTCTGTATATACTGTCCCGTTACGTATAAACACTACGACTCGAGTCGTACCGCGACTGAGTACGACTCGAGCATGACGGGTCCGCCGTCGCCGGTTCCGACAGCCGAAGCCCCTTATAGGCTCCCGCCGAATCCACCGTCTATGACGGAGTACGAACTCGACGCGGTGGATCGGGAGATCCTCTATGCACTTCAGGAGGAGGCGCGAAATCTCTCCTCGAGTGAAATCGCCGAGCGGACCGATGCATCCTCGAGTACGGTCCGAAAGCGTATCCAGCGCCTCGAATCGGAGGGGATCATCAAGCGCTACAGTACGGAGATCGATTACACGCGGTCGGGGTATCCAATCCGGATGCTGCTGTTCTGTACGGCCCCGATTCCCGAACGCGGCGAGTACCGCGAGGACATTCTGGACATTCCGCGGGTTATTTCGGTGCAGGAACTCGTCACCGGCGAGGAGAACCTGCTCGTGACGGCCATCGGCGAGACGGACAGGGACATCACGCCGGTCGCACAGGACCTGTCGGATCTGGGGCTGACGATCACCGACGAGGTACTCGTCCGCAGCCACGAGACGACGACGTTCGACGACTTCTCGGGCGAGTGAGTCGCCGGTCAACAGTAACTGAGTGTTCGCTCGAGTACTGGTTCCATACTTTTATTAGAGTTTCACGACTCAGAGACAGTCTCCTATACCACATATAAGGACCATAATGTTCTTTAACTTGGCTTATGGCGAACAGTTTGTTCGAATAGAAGAGTATAATAACCGCTCTGTTCAATGTGGTTGTAGCGAAGACCAGTCCGTACACCCGTTTCCCCGGAGACAGGTTGGATACCCGGCGAAAACGCCGTACTGGTCGGAGGACCACCCAACGAATGACAGTGGACAACGATTCACGCGACCCAGATTCCGTACAACTCGCCGAGACGACGAGCCAGCCGTCTTCGGTCATCCCCCGGGCATCGACCTGGTCGATCTGGGCGCTCTTTTGTCTGAGCGTCGGCGTCCTCGCTCTCGCAGCGCTGCGAGGGGGAGAATGGGCTGTTTCGAACGTGCTGGTGGTCGACGGCCTGACCGCGGTCATGTGGGTCGTCGTCACCTTCTTCAGCGGCATCGTCCACAGCTACTCTCGGCGCTACATGGCGGGCGACCGCGATCTCGAGTTGTTCTACGCCCGCGTGTTCGGGTTTACACTCGTCGTGATGACGATGACGGCAGCCAACCACGTCGCGCTATTCGCGGCGGCGTGGCTCGCGATGGGGCTGCTGATGGCCGCCCTCATCGGCCACGTTCGCGACTGGACGCAGGCTCGAGCCGCGGCCGCGTTGGCCCGTCGGTACTTCCTCGCCAGCAGCGCGTTGCTTGCCGGCAGTCTGGGCCTGCTGGCCTGGGCGACAGGGACGACCACAATTAGCGGGATTCTCGCGCAGGCAGACGAACTCTCGATGACTGTCGCACTCGTCGCCGTCAGTGCGCTCGTCCTCGCGGCGTTGATCCAGTCCGCCCTCTTTCCCTTCCACAACTGGCTACTCTCCTCAATGACGGCTCCGACGCCGGCGTCCGCGCTGATGCACGCCGGCTTCGTCAACGCGGGCGGCATCCTGTTGACCCGGTTCGCGCCGGTCGTCACCCTCGAGATTGCCGTCATGTCGGCCGTCGTCCTCATCGGCGCGGTCAGCGCGCTGCTGGGCCAGGCAATGGGGCTCGTCCAGACCGACATCAAGCGCAAACTCGGCAGTTCGACAATCGCCCAGATGGGCTTTATGATCATGCAATGTGGGCTTGGCTTTTTCGCCGCCGCAATCGCCCACCTCATCCTTCATGGCTTCTACAAGGCCTACCTCTTCCTCTCTGCCGGCGCTGCAGTCGAACAAACCGTTCCCAACAAATCCAAATCGACCGAGACCGGCGTCTCGAGCGTCGCCATCAGCCTGCTCACGGCCATTGGTGCCGGAGTGGTGTTCGCCACGCTCACCGGCAAACCGCTGCTGGCGTTCGACAGCGGCACAATCCTCGTACTCGTCGTGGTCCTGACGACGTTGACCGCGGCGCGGGACATCCTCCATCGGACCGTCCTCTCGTCGGCGCTCAGAGTCGCCGCCGTGCCGACCGTCGTGCTGACCGCGATCACTGGATACGCCCTGCTGTACAACGCGATATCGGCGATACTCTCAGGCGTGCCGATGGCCGACGCACCGACAGAACTGACGGTCGCACACTTCCTCGCACTCGCCCTATTCGTCGGCGCGTATCTCGCGACGGAGTTCAGCTGGCACCGCTCGAGCACGCGTCTCTACGTCTTCCTGTTGAACCGCTCCCAGCCGGATCCGTCGACCGTCCTCACCACCAAAGAGGAGTACAACGATGTCTAGCCAGCAATCCCAAACCCACCTCGAGTCCGAGTCCCAGTCCGCACAGCAACTGACCACCAAGTCCCGCGAGCACTCGCAGTCGTCCCAACTTGGCGACTACATCGATGACAGCATCGACCGTGCGGCCGAGCGAATCGGGGCGGTCTGGCCGATCCACTCGTTCGTCACCGCTAATCCGCTCTCGGGGTTCGAAGACCACCCGTTCCACGAGGCCGTCGCCGAGGCCGAACGGCTGTTCGGCGGCCGCGGTTATCCAACGCCCGCAGTCTTCCGGCAGGCTTGGGAGAACGGACAGATCAGTCCCGAGATTCTAGCGGACGAACTCGAGTCTCACGGCATCGACGGCGACCCCGAGACGTTGCTCGAGGAGCTAGCCGACGCTGACGCAGCACAAGCAGCCGAGGCCGATACCGACCCCGCAACGGAGGCCGTTGACCGGGTGCTCTCGAAGTGGCTCGCCGCGTTCGTCGACGAGGGCAGGGCCGCCTGGCCGATGCCTGACCGTGACGAGGGATTTTACGCTGCCTGGCGCGCAGTCGCGCCCCTTGACAGCAACGTCCCCTGTGACGACTCCAAAGCGCTTCCCGAGACTGCACTCGAGGCGCTCGAGTCGATCCTCACCGACGCCCCCGAAAGCCGCTGGACCGATATCGCAGAACACCACCTCGCTGCGCTGCCGGGCTGGACCGGACTCATCAAGCAACGCGCTGCGGATGACACTGACCCCTGGCAGACTGAGTATCCAATCACCCTGCGCGAGTACCTCGCAGTCCGCCTGATGCTCGTTGACCTGCTGGACGCGCCACTCGAACTCGAAACAAAATCCGATTCGGCGGAGGAGACGACTCTCGAGACGGAGCCACTCGCAGACTGCTGGCTGACGGCCTGGGAGCGTAGCTACCGCGAGCGCCTGCTGGCCAACATCGACACCTCGGTAACTGATCCGTCGACGGCTGGCGACAACGCGCGACCGGCGGCCCAGTTCGTGTTCTGCATCGACACGCGCTCGGAGATCATCCGCCGTCACCTCGAGGGCCAGGGCGGCTACGAGACGCACGGCTACGCAGGCTTCTTCGGCGTCCCGATGCGCTATCAGGGCCATGACTCGGCTGCCGAGACCGACGCGTGTCCGCCAATTGTCGACGCCCAGCACCGCATCGTCGACCAGCCGGCCGAAGCAGACGACGATGTCGCCGCCCGCGAGCGCTGGACTGGTCTGACGACCGCGACCCGGAAGCACTTCAAACAGCTCAAGACCCATGCCGTCGCCGCCTTCCCGTTTGTCGAGGGCGCTGGCGGTGCCTACGGCTCAGCGATGGCCACGCGCACGCTGTTCCCCTCGACGGTCGCGAAACTCCGTCGCGCCGTTGATGAGCGCGTTCCCAGTCCCGGCGAGGTCTGTACACCGACCCTCGAGGCCCATGAGCACGACGATCACACGCACGCGGATCACGACCTTCCGCAGGGGATGACCTTCGAGGAGAAAGTCTCCTACGCCGAAACCGCCTTCGAGCTCATGGGTTGGACCGAGTTCGCCCGCTTGGTTGTCTTTACGGGCCATGCGAGCCACACGACGAACAACCCCTTCGGCTCGAGTCTCGACTGCGGGGCCTGTGCCGGCAATGCCGGCGGGCCGAACGCCCGCGTGCTCGCGACTATCTGTAACGACGAGAACGTCACAGCCGAACTCCGTGAGCGCGGCTTCCACATCCCTGAGGACACCGTCTTCCTCGCTGGCGAACATGACACGACGACCGACGAGATTACGCTGTTCGACGGCGACGTCCCCGAGAGCCACCACGAGGACCTCGAGCAACTCCGTGCTGACCTCGAGCGCGCTCAAGCTGGCGCAGCCGCCGAACGCCTCGAGTCGATGACTGATGCGGACGACCCCGACCCCGAAACGGCCGTCGAGGAGGTCGAGCGCAAGTCCGCTGACTGGGCGGAGACCCGCCCGGAGTGGGGGCTGGCCGGCAACGCCTCGTTCGTCATCGGCCCGCGTGAGTTGACCGAGGGTGAGAATCTGGACGGGCGCGCATTCCTCCACTCCTACGACTGGACGACCGACGCCGAAGGCGACGCACTCGAGGCCATTCTGACGGGGCCGCTCGTGGTCACGCAGTGGATCAACAGCCAGTACTACTTCGCGACCGTCGACAACGGCGTCTACGGCAGCGGCTCGAAGGTCACGCAGAACCCAGTCGGGAACGTCGGTGTCGTCCAGGGCAACGGCGGCGACCTAATGACCGGCCTACCGCTGCAGTCGCTCAAGATCGACGACGACCAGCCGTATCATCAGCCGCTGCGTCTCTCGACTGTGATCCACGCGCCACTCGAGCGCGTGACCGACATTCTCAGCCGCCACGATGATGTCACGCAGTTGCTTGACAATGACTGGATCGGCGGGCTGACGGTTATCGACCCCGAGCAAGACAATCAGGCGTTCCACTATCAGGGCGACCTCGAGTGGGACTCGCCGGTCGCGCCGGCAATGAACTGATTGACAGCTACAGTCCTTCGCGCTCCTCGAGTTGGTGGACGGTTACGGAGACGAAGTAAACCAGCATAAACAGCAGGAAGCCGACGACGAGACCGCCGAGTTCGACCGTCCCAATTCCGGCAGGTGAGAGCACGGCCAGCGCCACCAGAGCGAGGATGAATATCGCGGCCGTGAACGTCCCAACGGCGTAGTAGAAGCCGATATCGGACTCGAATCGGTCTCGCATTGGCTGAAAATTCGCCTCGAGTCGCCAAAACAGTACCGACGTTCGGATTTTCTCGGCTTGCGGGGATCTGGTTAGTATAGCAGACTTTGGGCGACTGCCTCGTACGTCGCGGGAATCTGCTCGGTGATCTCGTCGGGATCGGTCTCCCCGTTTACGTTGACCAGGTACGTGCAGCCGTAGTCGTTCCCGTAGATGCCCTGAAAGTCGTACACGAAGCCGTAGATGTCGACGTCGTCTGGGACGTCCGCGGACTCGCGGAGGAACCGCGCCTGGTGGTCGACGTTGTACTCGACGAGTTGGTTGACCACCAGTTCATCGTCCGCGTCAGTGTCGATCAGGCCGCTCTCGAGGGCGTCCTCGACGACGGGAACGAGCATGCGGACCCACTTATCAACGCCCTGAGGACCGGGTAGCGGTTCGCCCATTGCGACGCGATAGGCTGCGGTGATAGCTCCACAGCCGGTATGGCCGACGACAGCCGCGACCTCGGTGTCCGTGTGATGGATCGGATAGAGCAACCCGCCGTCGACGATCCGCTCGCCGTTGTCGTCATCCCAGACCTGATTGCCGATGTTGCTCGGCGTAAAGACCTGTCCCGGATGGTCGACGCCCCACATATCTTCCTGTGGCACCCGCGAGTCCGAACAGGAGATGGCGACGATGCCTGGGTGCTGGTCCACCTGAACGTCCGCGAAGTAGTCTTCCGGCAAGGCGTCGACGTGGTGGCGATTGCCCGCGAGCAACTCCTCGAGAATATCGTGCTCGCTGTCGTCAGAATCGTCGCCGCATTCGTGGCTCGATTCGCTATCGGGTCCCATGGGCTTCCTACACCCCGGTCATGAAAAGTTCCTCCGGCACCCTTGGTCGTACTCGAGTGGCACGTGACCCGTCGACTCCGTTCCGCAATCCTGTGTCTCTTCACGCGAGAGATACTACAAACGTGTATGGCCGACACCAGACAGTGGCGACTTGCGAGCCGTCCAACTGGCACACCGACAGCGGAGAACTTCGACCTCGTCACCGTCGAGCGCCCGGAACCCGGGCCGGGCGAGGTCCTCGTCCGAACGCTGTACCAGTCAGTCGACCCCTATATGCGCGGACGGATGCGCGACGCCGAATCATACGCCGAGCCGTGGGATGTTGGCGAACCGATGCAGGCCGGCGTCGTCGGCGAAGTCCTCGAGTCCGAGGCTGATTCGCTCGAGGCGGGCGACGTCGTCACGGGCAACCTGTTGTGGGCCGAACACGCGGTCGCGGACGCTGACGAACTCCGACGCGTCAACCCCGACCTCGGCCCCGTCTCGAGCGCGCTCGGCGTGCTCGGAATGCCCGGCATCACGGCCTACTTCGGCATGCTTGATGTCGCCGAACCGACCCCCGGCGATACCGTTGTCGTCTCCGGCGCAGCGGGCGCAGTCGGCTCCGTCGCGGGACAACTCGCGCGCCTGTCGGGTGCTCGCGTCGTCGGCACCGCGGGAAGCGACGAGAAAACCGACTGGCTCACCGACGAGTTGGGATTCGACGCCGCGATCAACTACACGGAGACGGACGACCTCGCAGGTGCGATGGCCGAGGCCTGCCCGGATGGCGTCGACGCCTACTTTGATAACGTCGGCGGCCCGATCACGGACGCGGTCTGGCCACTTCTAAACGTTCGCGCCCGCGTAGCCGTCTGCGGGCAGATCTCACAGTACAACGCGACTGAGCAGCCGACCGGGCCGCGAAAGCTCGGCAAACTCGTCGAGTCCCGCGCTCGCGTGGAGGGATTCCTCGTCGGCGACTATCAGGGACGCTGGGGAGAGGCACTCGAGCGCCTCTCGGGGTTCATCCACGAAGACGAGTTGCAGTACCGCGAGCACGTCGTTGATGGCTTCGAGAACGCGCCCGACGCCTTCCTCGGGCTGTTCGAGGGCGAGAACATCGGCAAACAGCTCGTGAAGGTGGCTGAACGCGACGTGTAACCCGATCAGCGCCCACACAGCGCCGGTCCCGAAGCTTTTTGCGCCGATTCTGCTATCATACAGCTATACCGACGACGATGGACCAAACTGACACCCACGCGGAGTCGATTCCTGACTCGAGCAGCGAGTCCGATGGCGACCCGCGGGAGGCGAACACGTCTGATTCCGGCCTCGAGGACACGGAGACGCTCACCCTGTCCGATGGTCGCACGCTCGCCTACGCAACGTTCGGCCCTGCAGATGGCACCCCACTGGTCTTTCATCACGGCACACCCGGCTCGAGCATCCTCGGTGCGGTACTCTCCTACGCCGCCCGCGGACAGGGCGTGCGCCTGATTGCGCCGACCAGACCCGGCTACGGCCGCTCCGATCCCTACCCGGAGGGTACCCTCGAGACGTGGGCCGACGACTGTGCGGAACTGGCCGACGAACTCGGCCTCGAGTCGTTTGCCGTCGCGGGCTTTTCGGGTGGTGGCCCCTACGCGTTGGCCGTCGCCGACGCCCTCCCCGAGCGCGTCACGGCCGCGGGCATCGTGAGCGCGCCGGTGCCCGAGAGCGCGGGCGTGTTCGGGACGCTCGCTCGATTCCCGCGACTACTCGGGCTCGCATTCCGTGCGAGCAACGCCTTCGCGCGCTACCGCGGCGACGAGTTCGTTGTCGACCAACTCACCGAGCGCTCGCTGCATGACATCACCGTCCGAATCGTTGGTCGAGACTTTCGGACTGCACTCGAGAACGGCCCTGCGGGCGCGGTCCGCGAGAGTCGCCTGCTCGCGGGCGAGTGGTCACTACCCGATCCTGGCTCTGCTGTCGAGACGACCGTCTGGCACGGGACCGGTGATACGAACGTGGCGCTCGAGCCCGTGCGATCCGTCTACGCGGAGCGAGAACACACGACGTTTCACACGGTCGAGAACGACCATCTGGGGACTCTGATTTCGGTTCGAAAAGATCTCGTCGCAATCGCAGAATAAGGCGTTCTAGTCCGTCAGCCCGTAGCCGATCTTGAACAGATAGACATCAATTGCGAGCACGACTGCGGTTAGTGCCGTCAGCACGCCGAGTGAGAGCCACGGCGCGATATCAGCGTAGGCGGCCGGTGCGACCTGGTGAAGATCCGAATACCCGAGCAGTCCGTAGCGCACGCTGTCGACCATGTAGACCATCGGATTCAGCAGGGAGACGGCCTGCCAGAGCGGCTCGAGCATCGTCAGCGAGTAAAAGACTGCGCCGAAGAACACCAGCGGCCGGAGGATGAACTGGTTCATCACCGTCAGATCGTCGAAGTCCCTGGCGACGAGCCCGCCGATGATCCCGAAGCCGGCGAACAACGCCGAGATGACGATCATCGTCGCGACGAGGAAGACGGCGTTCGCGACCGTGATCGGGACGAACAGCGCGCCGATGATGGCGACGATGACGCCGACAATCAGTCCGCGAACCGCGCTGGCGGCGACGTAGGCGACCACCATCTCGAGATAGGACAGCGGCGAGGTCAGCGTCTCGTGGATGTACTCGTTCCAGCGCCCGTGGAAGATCGAAAACGAGGCGTTCTCGAAGGCGTTCGAAATCGTGCCAAGCACGACGAGTCCGGGGATCAGAAAGAGGATGTAGCCGATCCCCGCGACGGGTTCGTCGATCCGCCCGCCCAGAATCACACCGAAGACGGCGAAGTAGAGCACGTTCGTGATCGCCGGCGGCATGAACGTGTTCTTGGGGCGGCGGACGAACCGCAAAATCTCGCGCTTGAACAGCGCGCGAAAGCCGACCGAGAGCATCAGGCGACCCCCTCCTGCTCGAGTTCGCGATCCGACGACGAGTCGTCGTCCGCACTCGAGGCCGACGACCGGGTCACCGTCCGGTCCTCGCTTCTCGTGAGATCGACGAAAATCTCCTCGAGCGATGTTCGGCTGATCTCGAGATCACCAATCTCGTGGCCCATCGCCTCCAAGTCGTTGAGTAACTGTGGCGCGGTCGAGCCGCCGTCATCGACGCGCACCTCGAGCGTCTCGCCTGACAGCGACACCTCGTGAGCGTAGCCGTCGAGGACGGGTGCAGTAGCCGGCGGCGACTCGAGGCGAACCGAAATCGTGTCCGTGCCGCGGGTTTTGAGTTCGTCCGGCGTCGCAACGGTGACTTTCCGACCTTCGTTCATGATCGCGACGCGGTCACAGAGGCGTTCGGCCTCCTCAATGTAGTGCGTCGTCAACAGGACAGTCGTCCCTTCCTCGTTGAGTTCGGTCACCAGTTCCCAGAGGTCGTGGCGCAGTTGCACGTCGACGCCCGCCGTCGGTTCGTCCAGAATGAGCAGGTCGGGATCGGTCACGAGCGCACGCGCGAGAAGGAGTCGGCGTTTCATCCCGCCGGAGAGCCAGTCGAAGCGTTCGTCGCGCTTATCGTAGATGCCGACGCGTTTGAGCACTTCGTCGGCGCGTTCGGCCGCCTCATCTTCGGGCAGACCGTGGTAGCCCGCCTTGTGCTGGAGGACTTCTTTGATCGGGAAGAATCGATCCACGTTGAACTCCTGTGGCGCGAGCCCAATTGCGTCTCGAGCCTGTCGGTAGTCGTCTTCGACGTCGTAGCCGAACACGCGTGCGTCGCCGCCGCTCTTGCGGACGAGACCGACCAGCGTGTTGATGAACGTCGTCTTGCCCGCGCCGTTGGGGCCGAGCAGGCCGAAGAACTCGCCTTCCTCGACTGTGAGCGATAATCCCTGTAACGCGCGTAACTCCCCATACTCCTTGACGAGATCGACGGTCTCGATAGCCGGTGGCATCAGTATCGCCGAATCGTCGGCCCCGACTGCGGTTAAGAATGTTGGTCCTCGAGCCTCGAGGCGGCGAGTACGGCCGGTTTCTGTCTGCTCTCGTCGTCGCCGTCGTCTTAGTCGGCCTAGTCGGCCGTCCGGGGCTGTCTCGAGGGATCGATTGCGCCGCTTTTCTGGACGATGTCGAACGCCGTCATCAGATCTGAGCGCGAGATCAGCCCAATGAGGTCACCGTTGTCGACGACGAGCAGGCGGCCGATATCGTTGTCGCGCATTTTCTCGATTGCTTCCATCGCGTTCGACTCGGGGGAAATGGTCTCGAGGTCGGTCGTCATCACGTCTTCGACCGTGTAGGCCTCGCGTTCGACGGGATCAATCGAACGGGCGTCAGTGAGTGTTACGAGGCCGATCAGTCGCTCATCCTCCCAGCCGCTGCTCTCGATGACCGGATAGCCGGTGTGGCGTTCGGTGAACATGCGCTGGATCAGCGTTGCGACCGATGTGTCTGGGGCGACCGTGTGGAGATCGCCTGCGGGCGTCATAATGTCCGCGACAGTCACGTCTTGGAAGGCTGCTTTCATCGTTACTTGCTGGGCCTCGCTCGAGGCGGCGATGTAGACAAAGAAGGCAACCCCGACGAGGACGATGTTGAACGGTGGGAGGATGCCGAAGATTCCCATGAGCACCGCGAAGATTTTGCCGACGGTTGCGGCTTGCTGCGTGGCTTTCGCGTAGGGCTTCGAACGGGCCAGAAACGCCCGCAGGACACGGCCGCCGTCCATCGGGAACGCGGGGAGCATGTTGAACCCGGCGAGCGCGATATTCAAGATTGCAAGATAGCCGAGGACGAAGCGTGCGCCGTCGAAACTAGCAGGCGTGAGATAAAAGAGGCCAAAGGAGGCGATGCCGACGAGAATCGAGACGATTGGGCCGGCAATCGCGATGTTGAACTCCTGTCGCCAGTCTTCGGGCATCTCGGAGAGTGCTGCAATGCCGCCGAACAACCAGAGCGTGATCGAATCGATTGGAAAGCCGTATCGCTGGGCAGTCAGCGAGTGGCCCAGTTCGTGGAGGATCACACCGACGAACAGTCCGACAGCAGCGGTAAAGCCCAGAATCCAGGGCATCATGCCGCCAGTTACGGCGTCAATATCGATTCCCGCACCGAGTGCCGTATTGAGCAACTCGGAGACGACATCGATCTGGAACCCAATAAGGTACGCAAAGAACGGTAATACCAGTAAGAACGTGATATCTAGCTTGATAGGAATGCCAAACAGCGAGCCAATCCGGAAACTCCTCATCATGCGGTATGCTACCTGTCTTTCTCTTAGAGACGCCGACGGTAAGAGGTTTCGCGTCACCGGCCTCGAGTGCCGCCACTAGCCGGGTGCTGATACGGTTCACTGCCCGTCATTCTCGGCCCAACCGCGATCCGGGCAGCGGGTACGCGGTAGATCGGTACAGCAATCCGTCTGACACCGTTCACGCTCTCCGTGCCACAATCTCACAGTCTAATCACACTCATCACAGCCAGTCTCTGCCTACTCGAGGCGGCCGCGATTGCCCTCGAGACGTACCGATTTCGCGTTCTGTACCTCCGCTGTGGGATGGCACCACTCGAGGACGCGGTTCGAAGGCTTTATCCGCACGGTAGGCTTCCGTTTTCGTAAGTAACCACCATGTCCGACAAACCTGCCTCCATGTACCGGGAGATCAGTAAGCCGGCCTACACGCGCCGCGAGTACATTACTGGGATCCCCGGATCGAAGATTGCACAGCACAAAATGGGCGACCTCACCAAAGACCCCGAGGATTACCCGATTCAGATCAGCCTCATCACCGAAGAGGAAGTCCAGCTCCGTCACGGATCGCTCGAGGCCTCGCGCCTGTCTGCGAACCGCCACATGCTGAAAAACGCCGGCGAGTTCCAGTACAAGATGATCCTGCGCAAGTTCCCTCACCACGTTATCCGAGAGAACAAGCAGGCAACCGGTGCGGGTGCAGACCGTGTTTCCGACGGGATGCGACAGGCATTCGGGAAGATCGTCGGAACGGCAGCCCGTATCGACGAAGGCGAGCGCATCTTCACCGTCTGGTGTGACGTTGAAGACGCCGAGTTCGCAAAGGAAGCGTTCCGCCGCGCCTACAACAAGATCTCGCCGCCGTGCCGTATCGTCGTCGAGAAGGGCGAAGAAGAACTGATCGCCTAGAAACGAACTTTTCCTCTACGGGTGCGCCTTCGGCGCACCCTCGGGAAAACTTCGATGAAAAGCACTCCTCCTTCCGTTCCGAACGCATAGCGTTCTCCACATCAGTCGTCGGCCCGCTCGCTCACTTGGTTCGCTCGCGGTCGAGACCGGTGTGGTGGCCTGCCCTCCCCCGAGTTGCGCGTCCCTCGCGGTTGCTCGAGACGCGCTCCCGGCCAAACGAGTGGAACGGGTGGCCACTCGGTTCGAGGCACCTTTTTATCGCTTCCATCCTGAATCTCGGTATGATCGATCTCGCGGTCGCCAACGACACGGAGACGTTCCAGCGGATGCGCGACCCGCTCGCCGAACGCGGTGTGCAGGTTCATCACGTGCCCGCGAGCGAGCGCATTGTCGACCTCGCGGAGCCGCCGTGGGATCCCGACGAGTACGATGCCGGCTACGTCTACCCCGGCCGGATCATGGAGGGTGGCGTTGCGGATGCGTTCCTCGAGGTGCCGTGGCTCAATGACCACGAGGCGGTGTTGACCTCGCGAAATAAGGCTGAAGTGATCGCCCGCCTCGAGCGGGCCGGCCTGCCGGTGCCGCGGTCCGTCTACGTCTCGAACGACGTGAGTGAGGCGACGCTGACGGACGTGTTCGAGCGGTTCGAGCCACCGGTCGTCGTCAAGCCGAACTCGACGACGCGCGGGACGGGCGTCGCGAAAGCTCACGACGTCGACTCGTTTCTGGGAATTTGTGACTACCTCTCGCTGGTTCACGACTACAAAGCGACCGGTGATCGCTCGTTTCTGGTCCAGGAGTACCTGCCGGATGCGGTCGACTATCGGGTAATGGTGCTCGAGGGCGAGTACGTTGGGGCGGTCGAGCGTCGACTCCCCGAGGCAGCCGTGTCGGACGGCCAGTGGAAGCACAACGTTCACCGTGGAGCTGAGGCGACGGGTGTGTCCCTGCCAGACCAGCATCGTGAACTCGCTGAGACCGTTGCTGATGAACTCGAGATTCCGTTTCTCGGTGTTGATTTACTCGAGACTGAAGGCCGGCTGGTGGTCAACGAAACGAATGCCCGGCCGACAATTGACGAGGAGACGAAGTACGAGTCGGGATTTTACGACCGGTTGGCAGCCACAATTCGGTCGCGTTCGTCATCGACATAGCGTCGGACTGTCTGCATAGTTGTGCGCGTGCAGTGGTGGGATGTCGACGGAAAACGAAACCGGAGCGACCGCGACGCCGTGCCTACTCGAGGCTGATGTCGGACGATTCCTCGGCTGAATCGAAGACGACCTCGAGGACGCCGTTGTTGTAGGTGGCAGAGGCCGTGTGTTCGTTGACGCGGGTCGGCAGTGAGACGCGTTCGTCGTACTGGCGGTGTTCGCTGCCGGCGGAGATGGTCAGGGTTGTGCCGTCACACTCGAGTTCGATGTTGTCTTTTTCGACACCGGGGAGGTCGGCAACGACACGGAGTTCCTCGTCGGTTTCGTGGATATCGACGTGGGTGTCCATGCCGAATCCGTTGTCGGTCGCAGTCGATGAGTCGAAGTCGACGTTGGCGTCGGCACCGTTCATCATGTCGTTCATCATCCGTTCAATTTCGCGAAACAGGTCGTCGAAGGGTTCGTCGCGGTCGTCTCGTCGCATGGGTGTCCATAGGGAAGGGAGGTGCAAAAACTTTCCCCGCCGTCTGCTGTTTGTGATACTGCGTCTTGATGAAGAAGTCCGTACTGGTCGCCGATGAAACTGACTGGCCTGTACTCGGACTCGAGTAGCGGTCAGTCGGCGGTCTGTCGGTCAATGGCGAGTTCGTCGCGCTTGCTCAGTCGGCCGCTGTCGATGCCGAGTGTCTCGTTCGTGAGCGCGCGACTCTCCGGACCGGGAAGATGGCCGGTGAGCGCGCGAATCGCGTCGACGTTTTCGGGCACGACGTCGGATTCCTGGTGAATCGCCTGCATACAGTAGAGGTCGTTGCCCTCGAGGGTGAGTGACTCCTCCCAGATGCAGTTCTCCCAGATGTCGCCACGTGGGCGGCCGGCGTCGAGTGCGAAGTCCTTGAGTGTGCCAGCGCCGTCGATGCCGGCGTACTCGGGGATGGTGAGGAGTCGGTCCTCGTCCTGGAGTTGCTCGCGAACAGCCGCGATGTCCTCGGGCGCGTTCTCGAGGGTGACGTTGACGGTGTGGAGGTGCATCATCGTCGTCGGCACCTTCAGGCCGATGGTATCAATGTCGAGTTCGGGAAAGACCGTCTGAACGTCGGGGCCGTGGTGAGAGGGAATTGACACCGGGTCCGGCACGGCGTCGTTGATTGGGCCGCGGCCGGTCTGGTTGGGGTCGCCGCCGCGACGGACCAGTGTTACGCGGGCCTTTTCGATACCGTAATTCTCGTACAGCGGCGCGAGAAAGCGCGAGAGTCCGGTCGTGTTACAGGAGACGACGCGAACGTAGTCAGCGTCTTCGGCCTCGTCGTAGTTGGCGCGCGCGTTGAAACTCACTTCTGCGACGGTCGCATCCTCGCCGCCCTGAAAGAGTGCCGGCGTCTCGTGGCGTTCGTACAGCGGGCGGTTCTGTGCACCGATTCCGGAGGGCGTTGCATCGACAATGACGTCGCTTTCGGCAACCAGGTCATCAACCATGCCGGCGAGGTCGATACCGATTTCGCGGAAGCCATCGGTGCGGTCCTCGTCGGCGGCGTAGACGGGGTACTCTGCCTCGGCAGCGCCCACTGCGACGTAGTCCGGGCTTCGCTTTGCGACGCCGTGGACCGTCATATCGGGCTGTGCCCGGACTGCATCCGCAACGCGTTTGCCGATGGTTCCGTACCCGTTGATTCCGACCCGTATCATACGGGTCAAACTCCACCGGCGACACTCATAACTGTTTTGCAGGTAAGTTACATATCTTAACTCGTAATTGAGTATCTGGGGAGTATAATGGGATACAACCACATGGTAACGTGTACACACCAATGACTAGAGACCTATCTTGGTTCTGATGTATTGGTCAATGGCAGCCTACTCACATCATGCATGCTATATGTTTACAAGCCCTGCTCGTCTTCGATGGGACAACGACTTTAACGATGGAACACCTACAACTCGCTTATGAGTGAACATTCGTACTCCGGGGATGCGGAGCGAGATGAGCCGCTCCGAATCGGGCTTAACGGGTTCGGCCGAATCGGGCGGAACGTCTTGCGCGCCTCACTCGAGAACGACGCCGTCGACATCGTCGCCATCAACGACGTGATGGACAACGACGATATGGAATATCTGTTCCAGTATGACTCCGTCCACGGCCGCCTCGAGGACGTTTCCCGCGACGATGACGTGCTCTCGGTTGGCGACCACGACGTGCAACTGCTCTCCGAGCGCGACCCCTCGGAACTCCCATGGGACGACCTCGACGTCGACGTTGCCTTCGAGGCAACGGGCCTGTTTCGCACACACGACGAGGCCGTACAACATCTCGAGGCTGGTGCGAAGAAGGTCCTGATCTCCGCACCGCCGAAAGGCGAAAAGGAGGTCCAGACCATCGTTTACGGCGTCAACCACGACGACTACGACGGCGAGGACGTCGTCTCGAACGCCTCCTGTACCACGAACTCCGTTGCCCCTGTCGTGAAGGTGCTCGACGAGGAGTTCGGTATTGACTCTGGCCTGCTGACGACCGTCCACGCCTACACCGGCACGCAGAACCTCATCGACGGCCCAAGCGGCAAGCGCCGCCGTGGCCGTGCCGCCGCCGAAAACATCATCCCGACCTCGACCGGCGCTGCCATCGCCACAACCGAAGTCCTCCCACAACTCGAGGGCAAACTCGACGGGATGGCGATGCGTGTGCCCGTTCCGAACGGCTCGATCACCGACCTGACCGTCGACCTTGAGGCCGACGTGACGAAAGACGAACTCGCTGATGCGATTCGCGACGCCGCTGACGACGAACTCGCCGGCATTCTTGGCTACACCGACGAAGAGATCGTCTCTCGAGATATCGTCGGGCTGCCGTTTTCGTCCTACGTCGACCTCGAGGGGTCGATGGTTCTCGAGGACGGCCTCGTGAAGGTCATCACCTGGTACGACAACGAGTACGGCTTCTCGAACCGGATGCTCGATCTGGCTGAGTACGTCATCGCCGAAGCCGACGATGTTAACGCCGAAGAGGCCGCAACTCACTGATCGCCGCTGCTCTTTGAACGTTTAAGCAACGTCGCCAACTGACAGTACCTATGACGACATTTCAGACCATCGACGACCTCGAGTCAGGCCAGCGCGTGCTGGTACGCATCGACATCAACGCCCCCGTCGAGGACGGGGTCGTTCAGGACAACCGCCGATTCGAGCGCCACGCCGACACCATTGCCGAACTGCTCGAGGCAGACCACGCGGTCGCCATCCTCGCCCATCAGGGCCGGCCGGGCCGAGACACCTTCGTCTCGCTCGAGCAACACGCCGACATTCTTGGCGACCACCTCGAGCAGGATGTTGGATTCGTCGCCGACACGTTTGGTGAGGACGCCCTCGCTGCAGTGTCGGCTCTCGAGGGCGGCGAGGCGCTCGTCCTCGAGAACGCGCGCATGTGCGACGAGGAGTTACCCGAAGAAGACCCAGACGTGAAAGCCAAGACGGCGTTCGTCCAAACGCTCGCCCCCGAGTTCGACGCCTACATTAATGACGCCTACTCGGCGGCACATCGCTCGCACGCCTCGCTCGTGGGCTTCCCGCAGGTAATGAACGCCTACGCGGGTCGCGTGATGGAAGCCGAGTACACCGCGAACTCGGCGATCCAAGAGCGCGAGTTCGACGGCCCCGTGACGATGGTACTTGGCGGGACGAAAGCCGAGGACCTCATCCCCGTCATCGAGCAGGTCGATGACACCGTCGACCGGTTCTGTCTCGGCGGTATCGTCGGCGAACTCTTCCTCCGGGCTGATGGCCACGACGTCGGCTATGACGTCGACGGCACCGACTTCTTCGACCAGCAGTGGGAGGATCACCAGGAGACCCTCGAGCGCGTGCTCTCCGAGTATGGCGACCGACTCCACCTGGCCAGCGACCTCGCCTACGAGGGTACCGAGGGCGAGCGGGCCGAGGAACCTGTTGTGGCAATCGAGAAGGAGACCTCCTATCTCGACATCGGTTCCGACACCGCCGAGGAGTACGCCGACCTCGTCGCCGACTCCGACGCCGTCTTCGTCAAGGGCGCACTCGGCGTCTTCGAGGACGACCGCTTCGCTGATGGCACCGTCACCGTCCTCTCAGCTATCGCCGACACTGACTGCTTCTCGGTCATCGGCGGCGGCGACACCTCCCGCTCGATTTCGATGTACGGACTCGAGGAAGCGGACTTTGGCCACGTCTCCGTCGCTGGCGGGGCCTACGTCCGCGCGCTGACCGGCGAGGGACTGGTCGGCGTCGATGTCCTCGAGCAGGATCCATAGCGCCGGGTTGTTTTGCGAGTCGGTTTTCCTGGGTGAGACGGACTGCTGTCACTGTGTCCCGCCGCTCTCGAGTGCGGGACGTATCAACGATGGAAACTGTCCACTGAAATCGGCCGAGGGAACCGAATCGGGGGTAACTTCTATCGGGGCGTTCGACAGAGATATGGATATGTCCGAACTTCGTGCTGGTGCTGAAACTGCCGTGCGACAGTGTCTCGAGCTTGGTGCTGATGAGTCGTGTGTGATCGTTACTGACGACAAGCGTGAACCGATTGGGAACGCGCTGTACGAGGTTGCAAGCGAGATCAGTGACGACGTAGCGTTGCTTCGCTATCCGCCGGGCGACCAACACGGTGCCGAGCCACCCGCGCCCGTCGCTGCGGCGCTACAGGGAGCCGATACCTTCCTCGCGCCGACAACAAAGAGTCTGAGCCACACCCGCGCTCGGTCCGAGGCGACTGACGCAGGCGCACGCGGAGCAACCTTACCGGGAATCACTGAAGAAGTCTTTATTACCGGCCTTGACGCCGACTACGACCGCATTCGGACAGAGTGCGAACGCACCATCGAGCGCGTTTCGGGAGCCGACGAAATCCGTGTTACGACCGACCGGGGCACCGACATCACGTTCAAATTGGGCGACCGCGAGTGGTTCGACGACACCGGCGACGTGAGCGAGCCCAGTTCGTTTTCGAACCTGCCCGCTGGCGAGGTATTCATCAGCCCTGAATCCGCAAACGGGACCTATGTCGTCGACGGGACGATGCGTCCCCACGGCTTACTCGAGGAGGGCCAGGACCTCGAGTTCGTCGTCGAAGACGGCTACGTCACCGAAATATCGGACGATGCGATTCGCCAACAGGTTGAAGAAGGCGCTGCGGAAGCCGGTGACGCGGCGTACAACCTTGCTGAACTCGGCATCGGAACGAACGTTGGCGTGACGGAACTCGTGGGGTCTGTCTTGCTGGATGAAAAGGCCGCGGGAACCGTTCATATTGCCATCGGCGACAACGCCGGGATCGGCGGCGAGACGGAAGCACCCCTCCACCTGGACGGCATTGTTCGCGAGCCAAGGGTCTACGTGGATGGTGAGGTACTCAAGTTGCCAGAAGCGTAGTTCGTCGCATAGACAGTTGACTGGTTCACTCAGTGCAGAGTTGGGCCCGACCGTGAGCACCGTTTGACTGCGCTGGAGAGTCGTTCTGCTGTGACAATCGCCAGCAGTGAAACGGATTCAGTGGTCTGGTAACATGAAGCGTCTCACACCTAGACAATGTATCACTCAGTACCTCAATTAGAAAAATACTTGTTGGTGTTGTCGTATCCACTATACGAATGTCTCGAGAACGTGGTGGTTCGAATAACACTCGGCGTAGCTTTTTGACAAAAACCGGTGCTGTTGGTATCGGATCGGTTGCACTGGCTGGCTGTATGGGCGATTCTGATGATGATGACGGTAATGGTGGAAACGGTGGAAACGGTGGCAGCGACGACGTTGAGACCATTACGTGGGTGATGAACCCTGCCGAAGAAACGATTGACATCGAAATCCAGTACCAGCCGCTGTTCGACCGCATCGAAGAGGAGTTCGATGTCGAAATCGATGGCGAGCCGACATCGAGTTACTCAGGAACGCTTGAGGAACTGGATCGTGCCAGTGAAGGTGATGCGATTCTGGCTGATACGTCGCCAAACGCCGTTCCGCTGCTTGGTCCCGATGTTGTCGATGTAGTCGGCATGCGCGAACAACACGGCGCAGAGCAGTACTTCGGAACCCTCGTGACGACCGCTGACAGCGGTATTACGGATATCTCGGACCTCGAGGGTGAAGCGATTGCAACAGGCGATACCGGCTCGGTTTCGGGCGGTATTGCGCCGCTGTGGATTCTCCAGGATGCCGGACTTGACATTGGTAACGCCGCACAGGGTGGCAGTGCCAATGACTTCGAGTGGCGTGGCGGCGTTGCACACGACCTCGCTGTCGAGGAACTGATTCAGGACGACACGATTGCAGCGGCGGGCGCAGGTGGATTCGCGACGCTTCCACACGTTCCAGCCGACCAGATTGAAGACGGCTTCCCAGAAGTCGCCGACATCTCTGCGGAGATGGACGGCGCTGGATCCCGTGATCCAGAACTTCGCCTGCTCGGTGCCTCGCCACCGATCCCACGCGCACCGATTCTCGTCAACGCCCAGTGGGAAGACGACATCCGCTACGATATCGAGGAGTTCATGATCGGTCTCGAGACCGAAGACCTCGATCACGATGCGTTCGATCTCGCCGATGACCTCAACCTCGACCTACCTGAGGGCCTGCTCGAGGATTACAACGATCCGGATGCGAGTGCTGACCCTGACGAGTACGACCTGAGTGAAGACCAACAGGACGACTGGGACGACTTCGACGACCACACGCTCTGGTTCACCGACATCATTGAGGCCGATCACGACGACTACGAGCCGATTGGTGACTTTGCGGACGAACTCGGTATCGATCTCGGGGACTTGTAACACGGTCGATCAGGGGATTGGATAGGCCACAACTAATCTGAATTCGAACCCAGGCTAACTAATGAGCAAAATTGTCGTTGATAATCTACGAAAAACGTACGGGGATACCGTTGCACTCGATGATGTTTCATTCGAGGTGCCTGCGGGTGAGTTCGTTATTATCCTCGGTGTCTCCGGGTCGGGGAAATCGACACTATTGCGCTGTCTCTCTTCGCTTACGACGCCAACTGCTGGGGAGGTCATTGTCGATGGTGAGCCGATGGTCCAGCCACGGCCGGAACTGGCAATGATTTTCCAGCAACACAACATCGTTGGCGATATGAGCGCCTACTCGAACGCGCTCTCGGGTGGAATCAATCGCTGCTCGTTCACCGAGAGCGTCCTGCAGTTACAGGACCTCGAGGAAAAACAGCGCGCACTCGAGGCACTCGATACCGTCGGGCTTCTGGAGGAAGCCGAACAGAAAGCACGCCGAATGAGTGGGGGGCAACAACAGCGTGTTGGCATCGCCCGCGCGCTAACGCAGCAACCGGAGGTGTTGCTCGCCGACGAACCGGTCGCGAGTCTCGATCCCGGGAGCGCACAGGACGTGATGCAGTATCTCCACCATGCAGCAAACGAACGGGAACTGACGACGTTTATCAGTCTCCATCAGGTCAACATCGCTCGAAAGTACGGCCAGCGATTTATCGGTCTTCACAACGGCCAGAAGGTCTTCGACGGCTATCGAGACGAGTTGACACTCGACGTTATCGACAGAATCTATGGCGATATCGACACGGACGGCATGTTCGTCCAAACCGACGACCAGACTGACCCAACCGATGAGAACAACGAAACGGGGGCGACACTGTGACTGACTCGACTGACAACGACCGTCCGGACCCCGCAACCGACGGCGGTACTGACCACTCTCAACGGCTCGAGTCCGCAAGTGACGGTGTCAACGAACAACTCGAGAACATTCGGCAAACGCGCCGTCAACGAGCACTTGGCTGGCTTGCTGGCGTGGCTGCGCTCGTGTTCATCTTGTTGCAGGGGCTTGCGGCAACGGAGTTCTTCGACGACGGCACGGAGTTCACTTGGAGTCACTTCTCGGGTCGGATGGGCGATTACTTCCCTGTTACAGACTACGGCGGGATTCCGTTCCTCGATGTTGGTCGGTACTGGGAGTTCATCTGGGTTAACGACCTGATCTACGATTCCGATATCGGTGGCTTGCTCTTTCAGTTCCCACCCAGCGGCGCGGATCTCTATGCGTTCTTCTTCCAGGAACTCGGCATGTTCGCGATCTTCGGTGAGGCCGGGATCACGCTCGCAATGGGGTTAGTCGGGACGATTCTCGGCTTCCCGCTTGCGTTACTGTTCAGTATCCTCGGCTCCGAGCGGGTCACACCGTTCCCGATCAACTTCATCTTCCGCGGAATCATGTCCTTTATCCGTGCGATTCCGGCGATCATCTGGGCGCTGATCTTCATCGCCCTCGTCGGACTCGGTGCCGCAGCTGCGACGCTCGCGATTGCGTTGAACACCATCGGGAACCTCGGCCGCCTCTTCGTCGAAGAACTCGAGGAACTCGAGGAAGGTCCTATCGAGGCGATGCAGATGACCGGTGCGAACAAGTCCCAGATTGTCTTCTTCGGGATGTTGAGCCAGGTCAAGACCTCGTTCATCGCCTGGACGCTGTACATCTTCGAGATCAACGTTCGGGCCGCCGTGACCGTCGGTGTTATCGGTGCCGGCGGACTCGGTGCGGTCGTCGCCGCACAGGAGAACTTCTTCAACTTCGCGAATATGATGGCGACGCTGCTCGTCATCTTCGTCCTCATCTTTCTCGTCGAACTGTTCAGTCAGCGCCTTCGCGCCCGACTGCGGTCTGACGAAGAGAAGATGGGGTGGCGCGAACTCATCGTCGGCATGCCGAATCGCTTTGCCGACTCGCTGATGAAGTAACGCGTTGCTGTCGCTCGTTTTTTCGACTCTCCGTTGTGTTTCTCTTCTGCGAATCGCGTGGCATCTGCCACCGCGAGTCCTCGTTTCGACGAATCGGTTTCATTTAGTACCGTCCGCTCCCAGACTGTACTCGTGCCCCGTCAACGACTCCTCGTCTACTGTGGCCTGCCTGGGGTTGGAAAGTCGGCAGCCTCCGCCTACACCGCAGACCAGTGTTCAGCAACTCGCTACCGGACTGACGAAATCCGCAAGCAACTGTTCGACGATCCGGAGTATACCGCCGAAGAAACCGCCACAACCTACGACGAACTGTTCGACCGCGCCCGTCGCGACCTCGAGGCCGGCGAGACCGTCGTCTGTGATGCGACCTTCCGTTCACAGCAGTTACGAGCGCGAGCAGCCGACCTCGCCGATGCTGTCGGCGTCGGCTTCGACATCGTCCATGTCACCTGCGATTCTGATATCGTCATCGACCGCATCGAGAGTCGCACGGACTCCGTCAGCGATGCCGACGTCCGCGTCCACAACCTCGTTCGCGATTCGTTCGAACCAATCGAACGCGACCACGTCGTCATCGACAACTCCGGCACGCTCGAGGAGACCTATCGACAGATCGACCACTCGATTCTGGCAGTGAGTAACGCGTAACTCGCCTCTGACGACGCTCTGACTATGCCATGACTACGATCAAAGACAGCGTTCACGACTATATCGAACTCGACCCGACCGCTGAGGCGCTGCTCGATACCGCTGCAATGCAGCGACTGCGAACCATTCGACAACTGAGCACCGTCCAACTCGTCTATCCCTCGGCGAACCACACCCGCTTCGAGCACAGCCTCGGCGTCTATCACCTCGCCTCGAGAGCTGTCGACCGACTCGAGGTCGACGAGCCGTTAGCCGAGCGACTGCGGGCAGCAGCACTCGTCCACGACGTCGGTCACGGCCCCTTCGGCCACCAGACCGAAGCCGCCATCGAGCGCCACATCGGTCGCCATCACGACGAAATCGAGTGGCTGCTCGCCGACAGCGAAATCGGTGCCGTCCTCGAGAACCACGGCCTCGAGCCTGAGGCCGTCGCAGCCACGGTCGACGGCCGCGGCCCGCTCGGCGAACTCGTCTCCGGCTCGCTCGATGTCGACCGAATGGACTACCTCGTCCGTGACGCCCACCACACCGGCGTTCCCTACGGGACAATCGACCACGCGCGCTTGCTCTACGCCCTGCGAATCGTCGACGGCGAACTCGCACTCGAGGCGGGCAACGTCGCGACCGCAGAGAGCGCGCTGATCGCCCGGACGCTGATGAACGCGACCGTCTATCGCCACCACGTCTCCCGGATCGCCGGCGCGATGCTCGACAGAGCAAGCGAACGACTGCTCGCGGACGGCCACGTCAATCCTGACCGATTCGCGCGGCTCACGGATGCAGAACTGCTCGCGACGTTCGCCGACTACGAGCCGACGGCTGATATGGCGACTCGCATCCGCGAGCGCGACCTCTACAAACGGGCTATCTGGGCGCGCCGACAGGACGTTCCCGACCGATTCGCCGGCCTCGAGTACGACCGAACACGCGCTCTCGAGCGTGAAATCGCCGATTTCGCAGGTGTCGATCCATCGGCAGTTATCGTCGACAGCCCCTCGGAACCGAGTTCGCCCGAATCTCGCGCCCGACTCGTTGTCGACGGCGAACTGCAGCGACTCGAGGAGCGCTCGTCGCTCGTCGCCGGTCTCGACGCCTGTGCTCGAGAAATTTGGCGACTCGGTGTCTATGCGCCACCGGCCGTCGTCGACGACGTTCGCGAGGCAGCAGCGGACGTCTTGACGGTCGACCCGGTTATTGCGCCGTAAGTTACTGACCCGAACCGGCAGAATCTCGTTCGTCTAACCGCTGTTCGTACTTCTCGAGTGCTTCCTCGAGCGCTGCGTCCGCGTCAATCTCGAGGTCATCTGCGAGCGCGAGCAGGGCAAAGAGGACGTCACCGATTTCGTCGGATTCGATTGCGAGGGCGTCAGGACTCGAGCCGTACCCTGTCGAGGTGTTTGCGTCCTTGGCGAGTTCGCCGATCTCGGAGACGAGATCGAGCAGTCTGTATTCGGGTGGCGTCTCGAGGTCGTAGGTGTGGATGAAGTCTGCGACTCGTTGTTGGTGATCGTCCATGTACTCGGGTCGATTCCCTTGGAAGAAATATAATTCGCTTCTATCGACTCACTCGAGACAAACATATGTCCGCGTTGTTCCGACGCCCTCGAGCGGTCGAATGCGTTTTGTAACCGTCGAAAGGACAGCGTGGGAGTCGTCTCCCTCGAGTTCGACCATGATATCGAAGTCGCCCGCGATGACGAATGCGTCGACAACCCCGTCAGTCTCACGGAGCGTTCGACACACAGCTTCGGACATTCCAGCCGAGGTGCTGACCAGTGTGTATGTGTGTCTCATTCTCTCGTAGGTACCTCCTCAGCGAACAAATAACGAAAGCGTCGCCGGAGTGTTGGTCTCGATATCGTCCAGCAAAACACGTTTCACTGCCGACCGAAATCATAGTCTATGACCGATACAACCGCCGAGATCGTTCTTTTTGAGGGGTTCGACGAACTCGATGCAATCGGCCCCTACGAGGTCTTCGAGAACGCGGCGCAGGCTGGCGCATCGCTCGAGACGGATCTGGTCACGCTCGAGGAGACCGATCTCGTGACGGCGAGTCACGGTCTCCGGGTCGAACCGGATGGGACACTGGGCGAGCCTGACCTCCTCGTCGTTCCCGGTGGTGGGTGGACGACCGCGGATGGTGGCGTTCGCGCGGCGGTCGACGACGGCGTGCTCCCTGAAGCAGTCGATGAAACCTATACCAAGGGCGCGACCGTTGCGTCGGTCTGTACGGGGGCGATGATCTTCGCCGAGGCTGGCCTGCTCGAGGGCCGGCCTGCCACAACCCACGATGTCGCACTCGAGGACCTCGCAGAGACCGCGACGGTGGTCGACGAGCGCGTCGTCGACGACGGCGACATCCTGACTGCGGGTGGCGTCACGTCGGGGATTGATCTGGCACTGTGGCTCGTCGAACGCGAGTTCGGCGCAGATATTGCGGATGCAGTCAGCGACGAGATGGCTCACGACCGGCGCGGTTCGGTCTTTGCCTGATCCTTTCTGACCGGCCAAACGGCTATACGCGCCCACCGGGTACGCCGAGGTACCAATGCAGGCAGTGCTCTTTGATATGGACGGCGTGCTCGTCAACAGCGAAGATTACTGGACCGAGTTCCAGCGCGACCAACTCCTTCCCGCGGCGGTTCCCGACGGCGACGTCGACGTCGCCGAAGTCACCGGGATGAACTACCGCGAAACCTACGACTATCTCGAGGAAACCTACGGCACCGCTATCGGGCGCGATGACTTCGAAGACCGCTTCGAGACGGCGGCCCGAGCGATGTATCGCGACCACGTCGACCTGCTGGACGGTCTCCCCGGCCTGCTTGAGCGACTCGAGGATCGCGGCCTCGAGACGGCTGTCGTCTCCTCGTCACCCCAGGAGTGGATCGGCTGGGTACTCGAGCGATTCGAGCTTGAAGATGACTTCGATGAAGTCATCAGCGCCGAAGATATCGACGCCGCCGGAAAACCTGCACCGGACGTCTTCGAGTACGCCGCGAGCGAGGTTGGCGCGTCGGCTGCTGAGTGCGTTGTGGTTGAGGACTCCGAAAATGGCGTCGAGGCAGGCGCTCGAGCGGGTGCGTTTGTTGTCGCCTATCGAATCGATGCCCACGATGGGTTGGATCTCTCGCCCGCGGACGACGTGGCCGATTCGCCGGCCGAGTTGCGGGAGACGGTGCTCGAGGCGAGCGAGCGTTAGACAGCCAGGTACTCCGTGACTTCTTCGCGCGACTGGATTCGGTCAGGTCCCAGTTCGTCGATGATCGTTCCCTTGTCGATTGCGTAACATCGTTCGGCGAGATTCTGGACGACGTGGAGATTTTGCTCGACGAACAGAATCGTCGTTCCGAGGTCGCGATTGACCTGTTTGAGGTCGCGCGTAATGTCCTGGACGATTGACGGCTGGACCCCTTCGGAGGGTTCATCGAGCAACAGGAGGTCCGGATTGCCGATCAGTGCCCGGCCGATTGCGAGCATCTGCTGTTGCCCGCCGGACATCGTTCCCGCCTGTTGCGTGCGTCGCTCCTCGAGAATGGGGAAATAGTTGTAGACGTCGTTGTACCGAATTGTCGAATCGTCCTCGTTGATTCCCTCACCCATCCGGAGATTTTCCTCGACAGTCAGATCGGGAAAGACGTCTCGTCCCTGTGGAATGTAGCCCATCCCACGGCGAGCGCGTTCGTCAGCGCTGACCCAGATATTCGACTTCGAACTGGTGTTGAAGACGCTGGCAAGACGGGCTCTGAACTCGCTCGAGTCCGCAGTGCCCGTCTCAGACGCAGCCGCGTCGGCGACGCGTTCGCCCTTGAAGACGATTCGGCCGGAACTGGCCTCGAGCAGGCCCATGATCGCTTTGATGAGCGTCGTTTTTCCGACGCCGTTTTTCCCCATGATGCCGACGATTTCGCCGTCGTCGACAGTGAGCGAGATATCTCGCAATATCGGTGTCTTGCCGTACGATACATCGAGGTTTTCGACTGTGAGCATCATTCTTCTTCACCCAGGTAGATTCGTCTGACATCGGGATCGTTTCGAATGTCCGCAATCGATCCTTCGGTGAAGATCTCACCTTGGTGCAAGACCGTCACTTGATCTGCAATCGACTCGACGAAGTCGATGTCGTGTTCGATGACGATGAACGCGACGCCGTCTTCCTCGTTGATCGTCGTCAGGAGATCAGCGATTTCGCTGGTCTCTTCGACTGACAGTCCCGCGACCGGTTCGTCGAGCAACATGAGATTCGGCTCGAGACTCATCGCCATCGCGATCTCGAGGCGCTGTTGTTGGCCATGTGAGAGAGTAGACGCCATCTCATCGCCCGTTTCGGCCAGGTGGAATCGCTCGAGGAGTTCGTGTGTTCGCTCCTCGAAGTTCGCGGGGTCGGCGACGGTCTGGAGCGGAATCCGAATGTTTTCGCGGACGGTCAGATTCGGGTAGATACTCGGCACTTGGAACTTGATACTGATTCCACGTGTGACTCGTTCGTGGGACGGAAGCGTCGTGATCTCGCTTCCATCGTAGTAGATCGAGCCATCAGTTGGCTCGAGGCGGCCGGTGAGGAGTTTGACGAAAGTACTCTTTCCAGCGCCGTTCGGGCCGATCAGACAGCGAAGTTCGCCCTCGTCGATGCCGAAGTCGATGTCGTCGGTTGCGGTCAGTCCACCGAACTCCTTGCGAAGGTCGCGTGTCTGGAGAATGGTCTCCGTGTCGACACCGGTTTCGTCGACTGCGACGTTGGTTTTGACTGTTGGATCGCTGGTTCCCATCAGTCGCTCACCTCCTCGGTCGCAGCGGGTGTTCCGGAGTCGTCGTGGCGGCGTTCCCGGAGGGAGACGACCAGATCACGGATGCCTGGGGCGATCCCGTCAGGAAGGACGAGCATGACGACGATGAGGAGGGAGCCAACGATGACGAGCGCCCACTCACCGGTGAGTTGGATCTGGAGCCATTGGATGGCAATCGCCGCAGCGACTGTTCCAGCAATTGACTCGCGACCGCCGATGCTGGCCCAGATGACCGGCATTGCAGCAGCGGTAATCGCGAACTCGCTTGGGTCGATGTAGTTCCCCCACGTGACGAACAGAACACCGCTGAGTCCGGCGAGTGCACCGCCGAGTGTGAACGTCACGAACTTGATAAATGTCGTGTTGTAGCCAAACATCTCGGTTCGGGCTTCGTCCTCTCGCGTGGCGACCATCGCGTAGCCAAACTGGCTGTTGACGAGCGCGCGGAGTCCAAGTACCGTCGCCACGAGGACAAGCAGCACCACGTAGTAGTGCATCGCACCGGCGAACTCGAGGCCGGTGGTGCCGATACCGACTGCGAGGTCGGGAACGCCGACCATGCCGTTGAACCCGCCCAGTCGGGCCTCGCCGATGGCCCACTCGCTGCCTGCGGTCTGTCCCATGAAGGTGTGTAACACGAGCGCGACGACCAGCGTAATGATCGTCACGTAGACCTCGCGGATGCCTCCGTAGAACATGAAGTAGCCGAGCAGGGCTGCGAATAATGTTGCGACGAGAACGCCAGTGACGATCCCGAGGGTCGCGCCGGTGTACGTCGAGATGTTGATTGAGACGATCCCGAACGTGTAGCCAGCAATGCCGAAGAAGGCGACCTGGCCGAAACTGAGGATGCCACAGAATCCCCAGATGAACGCCAGACTCACACCCAACAGCGCGTAGACGAGATACACCGAACTCGACTCTGCGGCGTACGCGCCGAACAACAGCGGGTAGAGTGCGAGCAAGGCGACTCCCAGTGCGAAACTCGCCCAGAACGCATTCGAGTTCCCGATGGTGTTCGGCCCTTCGAACGGTGCGCGAACACTGGCAAGGAGCGATGAATCGGATTTCGAACTCATTCTGACTGCCCCCACTTTTCACGCAGATCTCTGAGCAAGCCGGTGATTCCATCCGGCATGACCCGAATTGCGATGATTGCCGTCAGGAGCAAGAAGACGGTTCCGATGAACTGGCCCCACAGGTTGGCGAAAAACGCGTCGACGGCCCCGAGCAGTGCGCCAGCCAGTGGCGTTCCGAGCAGGACCGACGGCCCACCGACGACGACGGCGACGAAGGCCTCGACGAGGAAGTACGTCCCGAGTTCGGGTGACATGGTGGTTGCTGGCGCGTACAGTGCCCCAGTCAACCCAGCCAGTGCTGACCCGATTGCAAACGTCGAGAGGTACATCCGATCGGTGTCGACGCCCATGCTGCGGGCTGTCTCTTCGTCCTGAATCGTCGCTCGAGCCCGAACGCCGAACGTTGTTCGAGTGAACACGACGTACAGTGCGACGAGCGTCACTATCGCAGCCGATGCGAGAAAGACGCTCCGGTACGTCGAGTAGGAGTACGGACCGTAGCTGATACCGCCAAACGGCGTCCCGATCTGGTTCAGCGAGTTGCCAAAGACGATTCTGGTCAACTGAACCATGACGAGGCTAATCCCGAACGTAACCACCATCGAATCGAGCAACCGCCCGTAGAGGTGACGGATAATCGTTCGCTCGAGGATCACGCCGAAAATCGTCGTCACGACAACGCCGGCAACCATCGCAAGCGGGAGTGGCAAGCCAGCGTGAAACGATAGCGTCGTCGCGTACGCCCCGACGAGGATAAACTCGCCATGTGCGAGGTTGATGATGCCCATCATCCCGAAGATGATCGCTAACCCTATTGTCGCGAGGACGATAAACGCGAAGCTATCGAGGAACTGAAAGCCGAAGTTCAGCAGTTCGTAGAGGGCGTCCATTCTAGATCAGATCGTAGAACTCTTCTGGCTCGTACTGGGTTTGTTCGGCCTCCTCAGTCAAGTCACACCCAACCTCGTGGAGGAACGTCGGCTCGATGTACTGTTCCTCGTCGAAGGTTACCTCGTGATTTTCGTCTGCATGACCGATTCGCATGTGGTGAGTCATGTGATGGGTCGCTGGATCGAGTTCGATTGTCCCCTCGGGAGCATCGATTTCCATTCCGCTCTCGAGTTCGGCAATGACTGCCTCTTGATCGAACGTGCCAGCGGCTTCGACGGCGTCGGCCCACATGTGGATCGAGAAGTAGTTGTTCTGGGCCTCCTGGTTGAGGTAGTCCGCATCTGGGTACTCCTCGTAGAAGGCGTCGACGAACGTTTGACTCTCCTCGGTCTCGAGTTCCTCCATGTAGTTGACGCCAACGTACATGTCCTCGAGGGCGGGTGGATCAAGACGCAGGTGTTCGTACCCTTGGGCCATCGTTGTCGACGATCCCATGGGAATGTCGAGGCCGGTGTCGGCACGCTGTTCGTAGAAGTTGGCGTGACTGTCACCGACGAGCATTGAGGCGATGAAGTCGGGATCTTCACCCTGAATATTGTTGATCGTCGACCCGAAGTCGGTCTCACCCAGTGGGATGTACTCTTCGCCGACGACCTCTGCACCGTGTTCTTCGGCGAGAATGCGGACCCAGTCTCCCGAAATCTGCCCGAAGTTGTAGTCTGCGGCAATCGTGTAGATGCGCGGGCCGTATTCTTCGATCATGTACGGGATCACTGCACCTAGTTGCTGGCGGGCGGTTGCCCCCATCGCGAACGTCGTACTATCACAGACGCCACCCTCGTACTGCGTCGTGTAGAAGTACAGCTGCTCTTCGTCGTTGATGATCGGGCGAATCGCCTCACGCGTTGCGCTCGAGTAGCCTGCCCAGAGTGCGTCGACGTTTTCGCTGTTGATCGCCTCTCGAGTGAGTTCCTGGTAGCGCTGGTTGTCCGACTGTGGATCCGGATCGTACACCTCGATTTCCTCGCCGAGAACGCCTCCGTTTGCGTTGAGTTCCTCGACGGCAAGCAGTGACGCCTGCCACTTTGATTCGCCGTTGAGCGCGAACTCACCGGATCGATCCTCGAGAATGCCGATGGTTGGCGCTCCATCCTCGTCGTCTGAACCACCGAGAACGCCACCATCGCTGAGACAACCGGATAGCCCGATGGCTGTCCCGGCAGTACCGGCAGCGAGAATGTCACGACGTGACAGTGAGCGACGACTCATTGTGCCCCACCGCAAATTTCGTTCGACTTCATATGCTGATCGTAACCTGATTCCCCAATAGTAGACAACATGTGTCCGTTCATTAGCCACTTATCACGGAAAGACGAGAGATATAAAAGGATTGCTTCAAGGATATATAGAACATTAGGTAGAATGAAAGTCACTCTAATCAGGTAGAACCTCTGTGAACACCCTATTATACTGGACGTATGTTTTCTTTCTATAGCTTCATCGCTTTCTGTTCTGACTCGAGGCGGCCCCGGTTCGTACACTAGTCTGCTCTCTTGATAGTCGTACAACAGGATATGTCCGCAGACGCCGTTGGCGATACGCACTGAATACGTATCCGTTGTTGTGACAAATCTGTATATAAATTATACTATTCACTCAAAAGACTACGTAGGTGGGCAAATATTGTCCTACAGCCGTGTATTTACATCGAACGTCTTCATACGGTGGGGCGTGAGACACTATTATCCCGAGCAACTGTCTGTAGCCACGTCGGCGGTGAGTGCGAATGAGTGACCGAATTCCGGGTGAGTTGCGCCCAGCAGACGAGCCTGTTCGTATTAACGAGGGACGGGAAACGGCGACCGTTACGGTCGAAAACACCGGTGACCGCCCCGCACAGGTTGGCTCGCACTTTCACTTTTTCGAGGTCAATCCCGGCCTTGCGTTCGACCGCGAGAGTGCCTACGGCATGCGACTCGATATCCCGGCGGGCACGGCCGTTCGATTCGAGCCTGGGTGCGAGCGCGACGTTGCCCTCGTCGCTATCGGCGGCGACCGGATCGTCCACGGAATGGGCGGGCTCGTCAACGGCGACCTCGACGATGAAGACGTGAAAACACGGGCGATGGACCGCGCTCGAGAGCGTGGCTATCTCTCGGCGGAGGACGGTGACGAATGAGCCGGGACCTCTCGAGACGCGAGTATACGGACCTGTTCGGCGCGACAGAAGGGGATCGGCTCCGACTCGGTGATACGAATCTGTTCGCGAAGATCGAAACGGATCACACGGTTCCCGGCGAGGAGGCGGTTTTCGGCGGCGGGAAGACGATGCGCGATGGGATGGGGATGCAGTCGGGCACGACACAGGCCGAGGGCACCCTCGACTGGGTGTTTACGAACGTCGTCATCATTGACCCCGTCCTCGGCGTACGAAAGGGTGACATTGGCGTTCGAAACGGCGAGATCGTCGGCGTCGGCAAGGCCGGCAATCCCGATACGATGGACGACGTGGATATGGTCATCGGCGCGAGCACCGATACCATTCCGGCTGACGGGCTGATCGCGACGGCCGGTGCGCTCGATATTCACGTCCACTTCAACAGCCCGCAACTCGTCGATCACGCGGTCGCTTCAGGGATCACGACGATGTTCGGCGGCGGCTTCGGCGGTGGTGCAACGACCTGTACGCCTGGTCCCGAAAACATCAAGCGATTCCTGCAGGCCGCCGAGGAGTGGCCGGTCAACGTCGGCTTCTACGGCAAAGGAAACAGCAGTCAGCCTGATTCCCTCTACGAGCAGATCGAGGCTGGCGTCGCCGGACTCAAACTCCACGAGGACTGGGGGTCGACGCCCGCCGCAATCGACACCTGCCTCGAGGTCGCTGACGAGGAAGACGTGCAGGTCTGTATCCACACGGACACGCTGAACGAGTCCGGCTTCGTCGAACACACCTTCGACGCCATCGACGGCCGGACGATCCACACGTTCCACATCGAGGGCGCTGGGGGCGGTCACGCACCCGACGTGCTCGAGTTGATCGGCTACGAGCACATGCTGCCGTCGTCGACGAACCCGTCGATGCCCTACACGGAGAACACCTTCGACGAACACTTGGATATGGTGATGGTCTGTCATCACCTGAACCCCGACGTGCCCGAAGACGTCGCCTTCGCCGAGTCGCGCATCCGCGCGGAGACCATCGGCGCGGAGGACGTGCTCCACGACACCGGCGCGATTTCGATGATGACCTCGGACTCGCAGGCGATGGGTCGGATGGCCGAAGTCATCAGCCGAACGTGGCAGACTGCCCACAAGATGAAGAATCAACGCGGGCCGCTCGAGGCCGACGAGGGAAGCGAGGCCGATAACGCCCGAATCAAGCGCTACGTCGCGAAATATACGATCAACCCGGCGATTACGGCGGGGATCGACGACTACGTCGGCAGCCTCGAGCCCGGCAAACTCGCGGATATCGTGCTCTGGAAGCCGGCCTTCTTCGGGGTCAAGCCGAAGGCGGTCATCAAGGGCGGCTTCCCAGTTTGGTCTCAGATGGGCGAAGCCAACGGCTCGCTGATGACCTGCGAACCGGTGAAAGGACGGGAACGCGCCGGCGCGCAGGGGCGAGCGAAACACGGTCTCTCCGTGACGTTCGTCAGCGAGGCTGCCGCCGAGAACGGCGTCGGCGAGGCCTACGACCTGAAAACGCCCGTCGAACCGGTTTCCGGAACGCGATCCGTCGAGAAATCAGATATGTTGCATAACGATCACTGTCCAGACGACATCGACATCGACGCACAGACCTTCGAGGTTGAAGTTGACGGCGAACACGTCACCTGCGATCCAGCCGACGAAATTCCACTGGCCCAGCGGTACTTGCTATGACACGCGATCTCGAGGCTGGCGAGTACGCCGACCTGTACGGGCCGACGACGGGCGATCAGGTCAGGCTTGCGGACACGTCGCTGATCGCGGAAATCGAGCACGATCAGATTGCTCGCGGAGACGAAGCCGTTTTTGGTGGCGGAAAGACGCTTCGCGACGGCCTCGGACTCAAGCCGGGATTTACGGCCGAGGAGGGTGCGCTTGACTGGGTGCTGACGAACCTGACCATTCTCGATCCAGTCCTCGGAATTCAGAAAGCCGACATCGGCATCAAAGACGGCTACATCGCGGGCGTTGGTAACGCCGGCAATCCAGAGACGATGAACGATGTCGACGACGAGTTGATCGTCAGCGCGAACACCGAGGTTATCTCCGCGGAGGGACTGATCGCGACCGCGGGTGGTATCGACGCTCACGTTCACTTCAACTCCGCACAGTTGCCGACTCACGCCATCGCATCGGGCATAACGACGATGTTCGGCGGCGGCGTCGGCCCATCGACGGTCGGCATCATCACGAGCGGCGCGCGAAACCTGAAACTGATGATGAAAGCGGCTGAGGCCTGGCCAATTAACTTCGGCTTCTACGGCAAGGGCAACTCCTCGAAACCCGCAGTCATCCACGAGCAAGTCGACGCCGGCGCGGTTGCACTGAAGATCCACGAGGACTGGGGTGCCACGCCGGCCGTCATCGACACCTGTCTCGAGGTCGCCGACGAGACCGGTGTGCAGGTGGCGATTCACACGGACACGCTGAACGAGTCCGGCTTCGTCGAGCACACGTTCGACGCCATCGACGGCCGGACGATCCATGCGTTCCACATCGAGGGCGCTGGGGGCGGTCACGCACCCGACGTACTCGAGTTGGTCGGGAAGAAGCATATGCTGCCCTCGTCGACGAACCCGTCGATGCCCTACACGGAGAACACCTTCGACGAGCACCTGGACATGGTGATGGTCTGTCATCACCTGAACCCGGACGTACCGGAGGATGTCGCGTTTGCCGAGTCACGCATTCGTGCCGAAACGATTGCCGCAGAAGACGTACTCCACGACAAGGGCGCAATCGCGATGATGACGACTGACTCCCAGGCGATGGGGCGGATGGGCGAACTGATCTCCCGAACCTGGCAGACTGCGGATAAGATGAAACAACAGCGCGGGCCGCTCGAGCCCGATGCGGACAGCGACAACGACAACTTCCGAATCAAGCGCTATCTGGCGAAGTACACGATCAACCCGGCGATCACGGCGGGAATCGACACCTACGTCGGCAGCCTCGAGCCGGGGAAACTCGCAGATATCGTACTCTGGAAGCCGGCCTTCTTCGGGCTGCAACCCGAGGTCGTCATCAAAGGTGGCTTCCCCGCGTACGCCTCGATGGGCGAGGCAAACGCCTCGTTGATGACCTGCGAGCCGATGATGCAACGGCCTCAGTACGGTGCCTTCGGCTCAGCAAAGCATGCAACGAGCGTCCAGTTCGTCAGCCAGCAGGCCTACGACGCGGACATCGGCGACGCGTACGGTCTCTCCTCGATGACGCTTCCCGTCGCAAATACGCGGTCGCTCTCGACCGATGACCTCGTTCACAACACGTACAGCCCGTCCGTCGATGTCGACTCGCAGACGTTCGAGGTGTCGATCGACGGCGAACCAGCGACATGCGACCCAGCCGAGCGCGTCGCGCTCGCACAGCGATACACACTATGAATCTCTCACCCAAAGAATCCGAACGACTGACGATCTTCATGGCTGCAGAGCTCGCTCGACGCCGCAAGTCTCGCGGCGTCAAGTTGAATCATCCCGAAACGGTGGCCTATATCTCCGACTGGGCCTGCGAGGCCGCCCGTGACGGTAAATCCGTCTCACAGATTCGCGCAGACGCAACCCAGTTGCTCACCCGCGAGGACGTGATGAGCGGCGTCCCCGAAATGGTCGACATGATCCAGGTCGAACCTGTCTTTCCCGACGGCACGAAACTCGTGACGATCCACGACCCGATCCGAGCCGATAGTCGCGACCAACTCGAGGGCGAATCGCCGACGCCGGATCCGAATCCGACGGCTCGAGCGCTCGAGACCGATGGAAACGAGCCGTCTGGCGCAGCCGATGAATCCGCGGAGAGGGGTTCCTGATGGGCTACAGAGACGTCGCGAAAGTCGGTCTCGGCGGCCCAGTCGGCTCGGGAAAGACCGCACTGGTCAAACATCTCGTGCCGGCGCTCGTCGAGGAAGGCTACGAGGTCGGCGTCATCGCGAACGACATTATGACCCAGGAAGATGCCGACGTATTCCGGGAGACGTTCGCCGACCTTCTCCCCGAGGACCTCGTTGACGGGGTCGAAACGGGTGCCTGTCCGCACACTGGCATTCGCGAAGATCCGTCGATGAACCTCGCAGCAATCGACGAGTTCACCGAGCGCCACCCTGACCTTGACGTCGTCTTGATCGAGAGCGGCGGTGACAACCTCGCCGCAACCTTCAACCCCGAACTCGCCGATTACTTCCTGTTCATCATCTCGGTCGCGGAAGGCGAGGATATCCCGCGAAAGCGCGGTCCCGGCGTCACGCAGGCCGATCTGCTGGTCGTCAACAAAACCGACCTCGCGCCCCACGTCGACGCCGATCTGGACGTGATCGAAGCGGACGCAGCCACGGTTCGTGGCGACGACCCCTTCGTTTTCACCAACTGCAAGGACGGCTCGGGAATCGATGAAACCCTCGAGCATATCGAGCGGGAGGTGCTGTTCGCGTGAGCGGTGCCGAAACGACCGGCGCACTCGAACCGGCAGCCCTGCCGCCAGCGTTCGACGACTACGCCGCAGAGTCCCTTGCACAGGCTCCCGCTGGCGGTCCCGGAAAGAACGGACTCCTCGAGGCGACGTTTGCCCGCGCCGGTGACGGGCCGACGAGACTCGTTCGCGACCGGGCGAAAGTGCCTTACCATCACACCGGGACGCTCGAGACCGATCCAGCGCCGGGACTCACGACGCTCGTCGCCCAAGAACCGACAGGCGGCGTCGCACAGGGTGATCGCCACCGGATGCGAATCGATGCTCGAGCAGGCGCACGCGCACACGTGACGACCCAAAGTGCGACGAAAGTCCACAGTATGCGCGCGAACTACGCCCATTTGGACGCTTCGCTGTCGGTGTCTGCGGGTGGCTACCTCGAGTACATGCCGGGTCCGACCATCGTCAACGAGGATGCTCGGTGCTTGCAGACGGTGGCCGTCGACCTCGAAGACGGCGCTGTTGCTGTCGTCGCCGACGTGCTCGTTCCGAGCGGACTGTCCGATCACGATCCGTTTAGCTTCGACCACTATCACGCACGCGTCGAGGCCGACCACGACGGGCGACTCATCTGTGCTGATGCGGTTGATCTCCGCCCGGCAGAACGCGACCCGCGCGACCCGGCGACCGTCGGTGAGTACGGCGTTGTCGGCTCGCTGTATGTCTTCACACCGGGTGTCGATGCTGACGAACCCGCCGAGCGTGTCGAAGCCGAGACGGATGACACCGAATCCAGCGACGGGATCGACCTCGAGGCGCTCACTGACGCTATCGCCGAGTGTCTCGAGGCGTGTGACGCCGTCCATGGCGGTGTCTCCACGTTGCCCTACGAGTCGGGCGCGATTGTTCGCATACTCGGGCATCGAGAAGCGGACGTTACCGAGGCGATGCGACAGGCCTGGGACGAAACACGACAACAGATACTGGGGGTCGGCGCACCTGCCGACCGGCGATACTGATGGAGCGAATCGACGGCATCGTCGGCAACGTCCACGCCGACGACGAACTCGCCGCGTTACGTGCTGCACACGCCGATGCAGGCACGCTCGAGCGCGTTGTTCTCGATGTCAACCGGCGCAGACGCTCGCGCTTTCGTGAAACGACCGATATGGGAACCGAGGTCGGCGTCGTCGTCGACAGCGCGGCCGTCTCCGCGGGCGACGTGTTGCTCGTCACCGACGACCGAATGATCGTCATCGCGTTCGAGCCACGCGAGGCGCTTGCCGTGACGCTGCCCGAGGCGACGCCACAGGTACTCGAGGCCGCAGTCGAACTCGGCCATCGGGTCGGCAACCAACACTGGGATCTGGCGGTCGAAGACGGCGTCGTCTACGTCCCACTCGCAGCGGATCGACACATCGTCGAGCGGGTCGTCGCGGACGTGATTCCGGGTGCGACCGTCGAGGGAGTGACGGTCGACGCAGAACGATTCGTCTCGGATACTGCGGAAACGCCGGAGCACGACCACACTCACGGAAGCGAGGCTGGCCATGACCACGCTCATGAGGATGGTCACACGCACGGCCACGGAACTGACCACGCTCACGATGGACCCCACGAGGGTTCTCATGGCGAGGCCGGAGACACACAGACGCACACTCACGACCATGGTCATGACCACGACCACACCCACAACCATGACCACTGACCCCGATGCGTTCCTGTCGGCCCTTCGGCTTGCAGACTCGTTTCTGCCAGTCGGTGGCTACACGGCCTCATACGGCCTCGAGCAGTACCTGAACGAGGATAAAATCGATGACCGTGATGACCTCGAGGCCGTGATCGCTGCGTATCTCCGGCGTGTCGTCGGACCCTGTGAACTCGTGGCGTTGTCGAACGCCCATGCAGCGAGTGAGGCAAACGATCTCGAGGCGGTACGGACTGTCGACGAACGGCTCCACGCCGTGACGATGCCCCGCGAGTTCCGTGAGAGTTCGACGAAAGCGGGCGCGAAGCTCTCTGAATTGTTCCTCGAGACAGACATCGAGCAAGGGGTCGAGACGACTCTCGCGACGGCAGTCGCAACCGACGAGACGCCGGGTCACTACCCGGTGGTCTTTGGCGTCATCGCCCAGTCGCGTGGCCTCTCACGCCGAGATGCCTGTCTTGCCTACGCCCACTCGTTCGTTACGGGACTGCTCGGTGCAGCCCAGCGACTCGGGCGATTTGGTCACACGGCGATTCAATCGACCCTCGAGTCGCTCCAGTCGGTCGTGACTGAAGTCTGTGAGCAGTATCTCGAGTCCGATGTCTCTGCGATGGCATCGTTCGCGCCGTTCGCCGAAATCATGGGAATGCGCCACGAACGGGCGGGTCGACGGCTGTTCATGAGTTGAAAGACGGCTGTAGCCCACAGAAGGTGATGGCCCGAGTCCGATCACGCGATATTGACGTGTCTGGTCTGCTCGACCGGCACCAGTGGCTCCTCGGGAAACGCAACACTCACCGTATACTCGAGTTCGTCCGCATCTGCGCCGAAGACGCCGACGGGGACGGTTTCGGTATCGCGAAGATAGGTGTTCGTACTCGTCATCTCGCGGCCGTTGACGGTGACGCGGATACCGGCGCGTTCGGGTTCGCCGACGTTTCGAACGGTTACCTCACAGACCTCGTTCTCGCCCGTTTCAATCTGTTCGGGGAAGTCGCCCCACTCGAGTTCGAGCGAGGGGAGCGACTGTGCGCCTTCGTAGACGCGTTCGGCGACGCCTTCCGAAAGTCCGGCTTCGGTCAACCCGGAAATGCCGGCCCCGACGACGTCACCGGGCGTCGCCAGCCCTTCTGTTGCGAGTTTGCTCGCGCGGCCAGCACCAACGCCGTCGATGGCGGTTAGCCCGACGGCATCCGCCGAGACGCCGTTTTCGATGCGTGCCTCGACACGTCGCGAGCGATTTGCCGCGTGCGGGCCGACAAAGCGGTCGAGAAACGCACCCAGCGCCGACAGCAGGCGGGTCGCGTTCTGGCGGATCACCCACGAATCGCTCGCGAGTTCCGTCGGGGTTGTCCCGCTGGCTGCACCCCGCAAGATAGCGAGCACTTTCCGCTGGCCGGCCTCGAGGTCGCCGTACTCCTGGCCAACTAACACGGCGTCGATGGCGTCGCGTTCGTCCTGTCTGGACGAGACGGAGTCGAACTCGCCGGCCGTCGCGACCGCCTCGAGAATGTCGTTCGTCTCGAGATCGTCGCCGTCGTCGATCCGGTCACAGAGTCGGGCGAACGTCGCCGCCGTCTCGAGGCGCAGGTAGTACTTCGAGGCGAGGACGCCTCGTTGCGTCGCCTCGATGGAGAGGTCCTCGCCGGTCTCGACGAAGCCGTGGGAAACGAGGTCCTCGAGGCAATCACGGACGCGCTCGCGGAGGTTCGGGAACTCGTATGCCTCGGGTTTGGACTGCCCGCGGACGTAGTAAAAGGTCGTCTCGAGCCAGTCCATTACATCGTCAAGGTCGGTAATCGTCCCCATTGCAATTTCGGCGTTCAGGTGGGTCTCGAGGCTGTCTGCGAGGCGGGATTCGATCTCTTTGCCATCGCGCAGCAGGCGGCGGTACTTGTCCGCCTCCGCCGTGTCGCAGACGACCCAGCCGTAGCCCACGTCGTCGTAGCCCGGCCGACCCGCCCGCCCGAGCATCTGGAGCACGTCGAGGGGACTCATGTCGACTTCGCCCTCGAGCGGGTCGTGGAGTTTCGTATCCCGGATCACGACACAGCGGGCGGGCAGGTTCACACCCCAGGCCAGCGTTGAGGTTGAAAAGAGCAATTCGACGATGCCCTCCTTGAACCACTCCTCGACGAGGTCGCGGTCGTTCTTCGAGAGGCCGGCATGGTGGAAGGCGACGCCGTCGAGGACGGAGTTTCGGAGCGTCTCGTTCTCGAGTGCTTTCGAGTCAGTATGGAAATCGTAGTTGCCGCGTGCACCCATTGGAATGTCGCGTTCGGCGATCTCGTCGCGGGCTTTCTCGGCCGCGCGGACGGTATCCTGTCTCGAGGAGACGAACACGAGTGATTGGCCGTCCTCCCTGAGGTGCGGTTCAGCAAGGTCGAGTGCGCGATAGAGGCGACGATACTTGTCGGCAAAGGAGTTCTCGCCGTGCGTGTAAGTCTTGACGCCCGCGTTCAGCTCGACCGGCCGGTACTCGTCGCCGAACTCGAAGGTGGTCTCCGCGGGCGCGTCGAGCCAGGCCGCTACGTCGTCGATGTTCGGCATCGTCGCCGACAGCGCCACGACGCGTGGCGCACAGAGTCGCCGCAGTCGGGAAATCGTCACCTCGAGCACCGATCCCCGTCGGTCGGCGTCGAGTAAGTGGACTTCGTCGATAACGCAGACGTCGACGTCGGTGACGAAGTCATAGCGTCGCGAATCGTGTTTGCGGGTCGCCGAGTCGAGTTTCTCGGGTGTCATCACGAGGATGTCCGCGCGTCGCGCGCGCCGCGGGTTCAGATCCCGTTCGCCCGTGACGACGTACACCGAGTACTCGAGGTCCTCAAATCGGTCCCAGTCGTCTTCTTTCTCGTTCGTCAGGGCTCGCATCGGCGCGATAAACAGTGCGGTTCCGCCATCCGCGAGTGCCTTACAGATCGCGAGTTCCGCGAGGGCGGTCTTGCCCGCAGCCGTCGGCGCGCTCGCGACGACGTTGTCATCGGACTCGAGTAAGGCGGGCACGGCCTCGCGTTGCATTCGATTGAACTCCTCAAAGGCAAAGGCGTCGGCGAACTCTGGGAGAACCTCGGCGACCTCCATCAGGCGAACACGGGGAGTCAGCAGTGAAAGGCGTTTCCTTCGAGTCGGCACGGCCGCCCTCGAGTGGCGAGTGCCGAGTGTCGAGCGGCGCTTCTTAGGAACGAAGCACTGCGGTCAGGACAGCTCCAGCCGTAGCGAACACGAGCGGGTAGAGGAGGCCCGCGAGGACGATTGCGGGCATCAGTTCGGGTGCCATCGAGACCGTCGCGTCGATGCCGAACGCCGACCACTCGCCGCTTGCTTCCGTGACGACCGCACCGAGGCCCATCACGACGGCGTAGCCAATCGTGACCGGTGCGCCGATCAGGACGGCGGAGCCAATGTCTCGCGCACCGAAGTGGTACGCGAGGGCTGCCCCGGTCGCGAGAAGGACAACTGGTGGGATGACGTACACGAGTGTGGCACTCGTCGAACTCGACTCAGCGAGGAAATTGACGGCGTCGCTGCTGCTGAATCCGCCAATCGACCCGGAGCCGCCGATATCGACCATGTGGCCGTTGTAGTAGTGCCAGGCGATGCCCTTCCAGTCGGCAATCTCCTCACCGACTGCGTGGCCAGCCTCCCCTGCGATCAGGACCGCCGTGAGCAGGTAGCCAATCGCTGCGGTCACCACTCCGAGTCCGGCACTCGCGGCGACACTCGTCCGGTTCGACTCACTCTGGTCGTTCGACAGCACAGGCTGAGATGCCATAGTGTCGTTGGCAGAATCTACTCTCACATATGAGCTTTGTGTTCCGTCTGTTCAGTTAGGAAATATATAATGCCACCTGTCGATGAGGATTATAGCCATCTCAGCACCTGGAAATCGAAATCCGTCTCATACGACCTGCTACACCTGTATGTCTGATAACATACAGGAGCGCTTACCGTCGGGGTAGTAGTGACTGACAAGAGTCAGTCTCACACCGTCTGATCGTTCGGCGCACTCACGGTCCCAAGGTACTCGTTCAGGACGCTCGCGGCCCGCTCCGGACTCGAGACGCGCTCGAAGGTGAGTTCGGGTTCGCCGGAGCCGGCGGTGTACACCGTCAGGTTCCCGTAGCCGAGCACGCGCCCCACGGTTGACTGCTGCAGACTCGTGTTCTGGACGCGGTCGAGGCGAAACTGGGTCACGTCTCTCGAGATGATGCCGTACTTTTTGTACAACTCGTCGGAGGTGATCACATAGCGTGTGTTCGTCCAGATGATGTACTGGACGCTCGCGACGATGAGGCCAGCAGCCATCAAGACGACGCCGAACAGCGCGACGATTGCAATGCCGCCGTCGGTGACGCCCCACCCGGCGAGGACGACGCCGACGAGGACAATTGCCAGCGCGAGCGGTACTCGCGGTCCCATCGTAATCGGGTGCGGCCGACTCTCCCAGACGATGTCCTCGTCGTCGGAGAGATGCAGCCAGTCCGGCGTCGAACGACTCATACGCTGGCGCTATTCCGTTCACGACTGTAAAACTACCCGTGGTAGGGGGTGGTTTCTCGAGCGAGTAGACTCGTCAGTCTGCTGCCTCTGTGGCTGCCGTCTCGGCCGCTCGAGCGTTCATGCCGTTCGAGGTCTCGTACCAGTAGTACCAGCCGAGTCCAAGTGCGGCGACGATGTTCGAAATCGTCACGCCCCAGAAGACGCCGATAACGCTTGGCTCGAGGAGGTAGCCGAACGCGGCGGCAACTGGCAGGCGGATGATCCAGTACTGCAACAGCGTCGCGATGAGACTCGTTCGGGTGCGCCGGGCACCGTTGAATCCGGCCTGCAGGAGGTAGGTCGCGCCGATTGCCCAGTAGCCATAGGCGAGAATCCGCAGGTACTCTGCGGCGAGGGCGACCTCTGCGGGCGTTGCGTCGGGGACGAACACCACCGACAGCGTTTCGGGGATGAACCACTGAACTGCGCCGACGAGACAGAGCCCGCCACTCGCGATGGCGACGCCGACCCACGTCGTCCGGCGCGCTCGTTCTGGCAGTTCTGCACCGAGATTCTGGCCGACCATACTCTGTGCGGCCTGCTGGAGGCCAATCGCCGGCACGAACGCAATCGTCGCCACGCGCGCGCGCCGATGGTAAATGCCGCCAGCCCCGCCGTGCCGCCGACGAGCGTGACGAGCCATATCATTCCGACGCGGGCCGACTGACTCGAGACATGTTGGCCAGCCGTCGGCCAGCCGATGTCGACGATCTCGCGCCAGTCCTCGAGCGAGAGACGACAACTTTCGCGCGTAAAGACGAACCCATCGCGTCCGTGCGTCGCCATGGCGACGCCAAGCGACAGGCCGAACCCGTAGCCGATCCCGGTCGCCAGCGCTGCGCCCGCGACGCCGAGTTCGGGGAACGCCCACCAGCCGAAGATCAAGAACGGATCGAGGACGATGTTCACCGCGACCGCGACCACGTTAATGTACAGCGCGGCCCGCGTATCGCCCCAGCCGACGAAGCCCGACTCGAGGGTATCACTCGCGGTCAGGACGAAAAACAACAGGGCGTAGACGGCGAGATACGAGGCTGCCAGATCAGTTACTGTCTCGTCTGCACCGAAGATGGAGACGATTTCGTAGGCGAAGACGAAGATAACGAGGCCAGTCACACCGCCCGCGAGCAGGCCAACGAGCGTGCCGTTGAACGCGGCCCGGCGACCAGCCCTCGACTCGTCCGCGCCGACGCGCTGGGAGACGAGCACCTGCGTCCCGACGCTGACACCAACTGCAACGGCAGCGAGCAATCCTGCAATCGGGAAGATCAACCCGACAGCCGCGACGGCCTCGAGGCTGTGGCGGCCGAGCCAGAGGGTGTCGATGACCTGCTGGAGGACTTGCACGAGGTTCTGGACGAACAGTGGCGCGGCAAGCACGGCGAGCGTCCGTGGAATCGACCCGCTGGTGATCTCGTCGCGCTCGAGATCGAACATTCCTAACCACAAGTATGGCTGATAGATATAAATTTACCTGACTTATTGTGAATACGTCATATGAGTGCTGCCCGCGTGCGTGCGGTGACGAAACGACTTTTCCGTCCCGCCCCGACAGGAAAGATATGAGCAGCGCTCGAAAGCCCGAGTGGCTGAAGATGCGCCCACCGTCGGGCCGAGAGTTCGCCGACATTCGTGAGACGCTGCGCGAGCGGAATCTCCACACCGTCTGTGAGGAAGCCAACTGCCCGAATTTGGGCGAGTGTTGGTCCGGTGGCGACGGAACCGGCGACGGCGACGGCGGCACCGCGACGTTCATGCTTATGGGTGATCGGTGCTCTCGAGGCTGTAACTTCTGTGACGTCGAAACGGGCGGAATGGAGCCGTTGGACCCGGATGAACCCGCAAACGTCGCCGAGGCGGTCGCCGAAATCGGACTCGATTACGTCGTTCTGACGTCGGTCGACCGGGACGACCTGCCGGATCAGGGGGCTGGTCACTTCGCCGAGACGATCCGCGAGATCAAAGCCAGACATCCGGGGATTCTCGTCGAGGTACTCATCCCGGACTTCCAGGGTGAGGAGCGCCTCGTCCGAAAAATCATCGACGCCGACCCGGACGTCATCGCGCACAATGTCGAGACCGTCGAACGCCTGCAGTTCCCGGTTCGAGACCGACGTGCGGGGTACGATCAAAGTCTCGGGGTGCTCGAGCAGGTCGAACGCGAATCCGACATTTACACGAAAACGTCGATCATGCTCGGCCACGGCGAGTACGACCACGAGGTCTACCAGACGTTGGCGGACTGTCGCGAGCGCGGCGTCGACATCGTCACGCTCGGGCAGTACCTCCAGCCCTCGAGAAGCCACCTCGAGGTCCGCCGGTACGATCATCCGGACAAGTACGAGACGTGGCGACGGGTGGCCGAGGACGAGTTAGGATTTCTGTACTGCGCCAGCGGCCCGATGGTTCGGTCGTCCTACAAAGCGGGCGAACTGTTCGTCGATGCCGTCTTGCGCGAGGGCAAAAGCGTCACAGAGGCGCGGACGGTAGCGCGCGCCGAGTGACCTCGGATCGCATCGGTCGATATCCCGGTTTTATTGTAGCTTGACCGAAACGTAGCGTATCAATGACAGATGAAACCGCTGACCCAGGGACTGTTTCCCTTGAGATGGATGCTGATGAGTTTCAGACAGCAGTCCAAGATGCCGTCGAAAACGCGCTTTTGCGTATTGCAGCCTTGTGTCTCGGATTCGTATTCACTGCGGTTTTCGTGATCGCTGGTAGCCAATCGACCGTCGAATCGTCAGGAACGGCTGACGTTGTTTTCGGTATCGCAAGTATCGCGTTCGGTTGTGGCGTGTTCTGGTGGGCGTACAATCTCTGAACTGGTCCATCACATCAACCGCGAGAGCGCTTAATTTCTTGTTACCCTCTGCGACCGAACACTGTACGATATCGTCCCGATGTCCATGTTTGTCTACTGATGGCCGGAATCATTACGCTCGTGTAGTGTCTGTCTCGTGGGTCGTACTGCAGATCGGGAAAACCCCTTTATCCTGTGCGATACAATCATTACCTATGTTCAGGTGGGTTCACCCGTGAGTACGATACAGCGCGACCCCCGAGACCGAGTACAGGTCCTCGACGAGGACGGGCAGGTCCTCGAGGGTGCCAGGGTCCCCGACCTCTCCGACGAGGCGTTCGTCGAGATGTACGAGCAGATGCGGTTGGTTCGCCATTTCGACGAGCGGGCGGTGAGCCTGCAGCGCCAGGGGCGGATGGGGACCTACCCGCCGCTTTCTGGACAGGAAGGCGCACAGATTGGGAGCGCCCACGCCTTAGATGATAGCGACTGGGTATTTCCAAGCTACCGCGAACACGGCGTCGGGCTGGTTCGTGGCCTCTCACTCGAGCGCACCCTCCTCTACTGGATGGGTCACGAGCAGGGCAACTACATCCCTGAGGATGCCAACATCTTCACCGTCGCGGTGCCGATTGCAACCCAGATCCCACACGCAACGGGTGCTGCCTGGGCGTCGAAACTGAAAGGCGAGGAGAAAACGTTTGTCTGCTACTTCGGTGACGGCGCGACCTCGGAGGGCGATTTCCACGAAGGGCTGAACTTCGCCGGCGTCTTCGACACACCGACGGTCTTCTTCTGTAACAACAACCAGTGGGCGATTTCGGTTCCTCGAGAGCGCCAGACCGCAAGCGCCACCTTAGCACAGAAAGCAAAAGCATACGGCTTCGAGGGCGTGCAAGTCGACGGAATGGACCCGCTGGCGGTCTACAACGTCACTCGAGACGCCGTCGAGAAGTCGAAGAGCCCCGAAGACGACGAACTGCGGCCGACGCTCATCGAGGCCGTCCAGTACCGCTTTGGCGCGCACACGACCGCCGACGACCCGTCGGTCTACCGCGACGACGACGAAGTCGAACGCTGGAAGGCCAAGGATCCGATTCCGCGTCTCGAGACGTTCCTGCGGGACAACGGCCTGCTCGACGACGAACGCGTCGACGCAATCGAGGCGCGCATCCGCGAGGACGTCGCCGACGCCATCGAGAGCGCCGAGTCGGTCGCACAACCCGATCCTGAGGAAATCTTTGCACACGTCTACGAGGGAATGCCCCGGCGACTCCAACAGCAACTCGAGTACTTCGAATCGATCCGCGAAACGCACGGCGACGACACACTTCTGGAGGGCTAACAATGGCGACGGACGCACGCACTGAGACGGACGGCGAATCGACGACCGAAACGGAGAGTCTCACCCTCGTTCAGGCTGTCCAAGACGGCCTGCAGACCGAGATGAGCCGCGACGAGGACGTGCTCGTCATGGGCGAGGACGTGGGCAAGAACGGCGGCGTTTTCCGGGCGACCGAGGGGCTGTACGACGAGTTCGGCGAAGACCGCGTTATCGACACCCCGCTCGCGGAATCGGGCATCGTTGGGACGGCAATCGGGATGGCCGCCTACGGCCTCCGGCCGGTTGCCGAGATGCAGTTTCTCGGATTCATCTATCCCGCATTCGACCAGATCGTCTCCCACGCCGCGCGCTTGCGGACGCGCTCGCGCGGGCGATACACCTGTCCGCTGGTGGTCCGCGCGCCCTACGGCGGCGGCATTCGCGCCCCCGAACACCACTCCGAATCGAGCGAGGCGATGTTCGTTCACCAGCCCGGCCTCAAAGTCGTAATGCCTTCGACACCCTACGATACGAAGGGGCTACTGACCAGTGCGATCCGCTCCCCCGACCCCGTGATTTTCCTCGAGCCAAAGCTCATCTACCGGGCCTTCCGCGAGGACGTGCCCACGGAATCGTACGAAGTCCCGCTCGGCGAAGCCGCCGTTCGCCGCGAGGGCAGCGACATTTCGGTCTACACCTGGGGCGCGATGACGAGGCCGACGCTCGAGGCCGCCCAGAACCTCGAGGGTGAGATCGACGTGGAGGTGATCGACCTGCGAACGCTCTCGCCGCTGGACGAAGAGACCATCGTCGACTCATTCAAAAAGACCGGGCGCGCCGCGGTCGTCCACGAAGCGCCGAAGACGAGCGGGTTGGGCGCGGAGATCACCGCGACGCTACAGGAGGAGGCACTCCTCTATCAGGAAGCACCGGTCGAGCGCATTACTGGCTTTGACACGCCGTTCCCGCTGTACGCACTCGAGGACTACTACCTGCCTGAGGCGGCACGAATCGAGACGGGCATCCGCAACGCGATGGGGTTCTAAGATGGTTCGCGAGTTTGAACTTCCCGATGTCGGCGAGGGCGTTGCAGAGGGCGAGTTGGTCTCGTGGCTCGTCGACGCGGGCGATGAGGTGAGCGAAGACCAGCCAGTTGCGGAGGTCGAGACGGACAAGGCGCTTGTGGAGGTGCCTGCGCCCGTCAACGGCTCCGTTCGGGAGTTGCACGTTGAGGCTGGCGAGGTCGTCCCTGTTGGCACGGTCATCATCTCTTTCGACGTGGCGGGCGAGGAGTCACCCACGTCTGAAGCCGACTCAGGTACTGCTGATGCGTCGGATTCCGACGATACGGAACCTGACGATGGCGAACCCGACGCCGCTGGCGCTGGTGACGCAGGGGCAACCGGCAGCGAAACCGCGACCGTCGACACGCCACAGGATCGGGTCTTCGCCCCGCCTCGAGTGCGCCGGTTAGCCCGCGAAGAAGGGGTCGACCTCTCGAGTGTCGCGGGCAGCGGCCCCGGCGGACGGCTTACGACTGCAGATATCAAGGCTGCTGCAGGCGGCGATCCCCCTGTTTCCAGTGGAACGGAAGCGGAGGGGGAGGCGGAAGACGTCGCTGCTGACTCGGCTGACACAACGACCTCGAGCGATGCCGACGACGAATCGACTGGGAGCGAATCCACAGGCGTCGGGAAGGCCACGGGCACGGACGCTCCGGACGCGCCCTCGTCGCTCGAGTCCGCCGACCGCGACCGGACGCTCGCCGCGCCTGCAACCCGCCGGCTCGCAGAGGAGGAAGGCGTCGATATCAATTCTGTGCCCGCAACTGAGGACCGCGATGGCGGGGCGTTTGTCACGCCTGAAGCGGTTCAGGAGTACGCTGAGGCACAGAAACAGGCTCAACAAGCAGATGCAGCGGCGCTCGAGGCTGGCGACGCGAGCACAAGTAAGGGAACCGAGTTCGACCCCGACGAGCGCGAGCGACGCGAACCCTTCGGCGGTGTCCGCAAGCGCATCGCCGAGGCGATGGTCGAGTCGAAAGAGAGCGCGCCCCACGTCACCCACCACGACGAAGTGGATGTCACGGAACTCGTCGAAGCGCGCGAGGCACTCAAACCGCGCGCCGAAGAGCGGGGCATTCGACTGACCTACATGCCGTTCATCATGAAAGCCGTCGTCGCCGCCCTGAAAGATTTCCCTGAGATGAACGCGGTCCTCGACGACGAACACCAGGAAATCGTCTACCGCGATTACTACAACATCGGCGTCGCCACCGCGACGGACGCCGGGTTGATGGTTCCCGTTCTCGAGAACGCCGACGAGAAGGGCCTGCTTCAACTCTCCTCGGAGATGAACGAACTGGTCCAAAAAGCCCGCGAGCGCACGATATCGCCCGGCGAACTGCAGGGCTCGACGTTTACGATCACTAACGTTGGCGGCATCGGCGGGGAGTACGCGACGCCGATCTTGAACTACCCCGAGTCGGGCATTCTGGCGATTGGCGAGATCAAGCGCAAACCGCGTGTCATCGAACGAGACGGAGGGGAGTCGATTGAACCCCGTTCCATCCTGACGCTGTCGCTGTCGTTCGACCACCGACTCATCGACGGCGCGGTCGGCGCGCGATTTACCAACACCGTCATGGAGTACCTCGAGAACCCACAGCTACTATTGCTCGAGTGAGCCTACAGCAACCTACCAACGCATGAAGCACGTCATCACTGCCGCTACGACTTCGCAGGGAGGATCGATCTAATGGTCGTCGGAGACGTCACCACGGGAACGGACGTATTGATCATCGGTGCGGGTCCCGCAGGCTACGTGGCTGCGATCCGCGCCGGGCAACTCGACCTCGACGTGACGCTCGTCGAGAAGGAGGCCTACGGCGGCACCTGCCTGAATCACGGCTGCATCCCTTCGAAGGCGATGATCACTGCCACCGATATCGCGCATGACGCCCGCCACGCCGAGGAAATGGGCATCCACGCCGACCCCGCAATCGACCTCGCTGGGATGGTCGGGTGGAAAGATGATGTGGTGGACCAACTCACCAGCGGCGTCGAAAAGCTCTGCAAAGCGAACCAGGTCAATTTGATGGAGGGCACCGCGACGTTCGTCGACGAGCACACCGCCCGCATTTCCCACGGCGGCGAGGGCCAAGGCTCCGAAACTATCGAGTTCGAACACGCGATCATCGCAACCGGCTCCCGCCCCATCTCGATCCCCGACTTCTCGTTCGAGAATCCGCCCGTACTGAATTCCAGACAAGCACTCTCGCTTGACTCGGTCCCCGACTCGTTGGCCGTTGTCGGCGCGGGCTACATCGGGATGGAACTCGCCAGCGTCTTCGCGAAACTCGGGACGGACGTCACCGTCATCGAAATGCTCGAGTCCACCCTGCCGGGCTACGACGACGACCTCAAACGGCCGGTCAAACAGCGCGCGAACGATCTCGGCATCGACTTTCACTTCGAACACACCGCCTCGGAGTGGTACGAACCCGGCGACGGCATCCGCGTTGTCGCCGAGCCAGTCGACGGTGCCGCGGCGAATGGGGGGAGCGAGGCCGCCATCGAGGAAGAACGCCTCGAACTCGACGTCGAGAAGGTCCTCGTCGCCGTCGGCCGGGAACCCGTCTCCGACACGCTCGAGATTGAAAACGTCGGCCTCGAGACGGACGACCGCGGCTTCATCGAAACTGATTCGCGCGCACGAACGAGCGTCGATCATATCTTCGCGGTCGGCGACGTAGCCGGCGAGCCGATGCTCGCACACAAGGGCAGCGCGGAGGGACAAGTCGCAGCCGAAGTGATCGCCAGCGAACCCGCCGCGCTCGATCACCAGGCGATGCCCGCGGTCGTCTTTACCGACCCCGAGATTGCGACCGTCGGGATGACCGAGACGGACGCCGAGGACGCCGGCTTCGAGCCACTCGTCGGACAGTTCCCGTTCCGCGCCAGCGGGCGTGCGCTGACGACCGGCGAGAGCGATGGCTTCGTCAAGATCGTTGCTGACGCCGAGGAGGAGTACGTTCTTGGGGCAGCAATTGTCGGTCCCGAAGCCTCCGAGCTGATCGCCGAACTCGGCCTCGCTATCGAACTCGGTGCGACGCTCGAGGATGTTGCCTCGACGATTCACGCTCATCCGACGCTCTCCGAATCCGTGATGGAGGCCGCCGAAAATGCGCTCGGACAGGCGATCCATACGCTCAATCGCTAACTCGAGCGTTGGTATTCGTGGAATAATACGTCGTACACTGCCGCTGTATTCGGTTTTGTTCCCGGTCCGTAGGAATTACCGAGCAACCTCTTTTGGAGGAGTCCAATGGTCCACCTAGACCAATGACAGACTCTTCGTCGCCAGGAATGCGTCGCCGTGCCGTCCTCTCACTTGCCGGTGTTGGCACACTCGGTACGCTTGCAGGGTGTCTCTCGACGTTCACCGGTGACTCCGACGAGCCGACCGAGGACGCGGACTCGAGCGAGACAAGCGATGACGACTCGGCAGACGTGCCACTGACGGATTACGACTACACTGAGTCACCGCAGATCATCGACCTCGCCGAACAAAACCACGAATCGACGCTTCGGACGGTTTCCGCTCGCCATCAACTCGTCACTGACGAGGCAGCCGGTGGTCCCGTCGAACTCCCAGAGGTCTGGGCCTGGCAGGCAGACGACTACGCGCCGTCCGTTCCCGGCCCGATCTATCGCATGCGCGAGGGCGAGACGTTCGAACTCACCTACGAGAACAATCACGGCCGACCACACACCGTCCACGTCCACGCCGTCGGCAAATCCTGGGAGGACGACGGCGCCCCGGTGACCAACCGCGACCGTGTCGATAGCGGTGAGAGCGAAACCTACGTCCTCGAGGGCGACGTGCCGGGAACGCACGTCTATCACTGTCACTACCAGACGCACAATCACCTCGATATGGGGATGTACGGCATTCTCCGTGTCGATCCCGAGGACTACGAGCCACCGGACCGCGAGTACTTCTTTACGCTCCGAGACTGGGACACCAACCTTCACGACATGTACGCCGGAGGCGATGCCGACTACAGTCCAACCGACCGATCCTCCGACGCCTACACGATCAACGGCCGCAGCGCGCCAACGACGTTCCACCCAGAGGAGGGCACGCCACTGATCGTTTCCGAAGGCGACACTGTCCACCTCAACATCGCGAACAACGGCTACGAAACCCATCCGTTCCACACCCACGGCCACCGATTCACCGTCATCGAAAAAGACGGCTCACCGATCCCCGAAGCCGCACAGTATGAAGAAGACGTCATCAACATCGCCCCCGCTGAGCGCTACACTCTCGAGTTCGAAGCGACCGCCGATCCGGGTATCTACCCGGCTCACTGTCACAAAGTCCACCACGTGACGACCGAGGGCCGCTATCCCGGTGGGATGGCGACGGCTATCGTCTACGAACAGGCGATGGAAACCGACGAGTTCGCCGAAATTATGGACGACGCCGGCTTCGAAGGATAAGACCTGCCCTACTGCACGTACAGCGAATACGCAATCACCAGAAAGCCCGCCAGGACGAGCAGACTCTCGAGTAAGACGCCAAGCGCGAGCGTGACGTTGAGAATCTCATAGAGCATGCCTGCCAGCACGAACCCGAGCGTCACCAACCCAAATCCGATTGCGAGATAGCCAAGCGCTCGCTGGCGCGTGCGTCGATAGGCCTTGAACGCGAAGTAGGTAATCACTCCGCCTACGACGAGCACAAGCGTCTTGACCACCGCCAGCGCAAGCGTTACCTCCATCTCTCCGATTGTTGTGAGGGGGCTCATGTCTCCTTTCGCACCTCCGACCACAGTTCCGCAAGTCGTTCATCCGCCGTCCGGGCCGGTCGATCAATCTCCACTGCCAACTCGCGATTCTCGTCCAATGACAGCGTGATATCCTCGAACGCGACCGTATATTTGCTCGCGTGATGTCCATCCCGCCTGATCTCGGTCGACTCCTCGAGTAACGTGGCCTCAGTCAGCAACTCGAGTTTCCGGTACAGTGTGGACTGTGGGATCTCGCACTGATCGACGAGCTCAGAGGCCGTCATCGGCTCCTCGAGAGTCCGGATAATCTCGAGACAATCGGGATCATCAAGCGCGGCACAGATCTCGGTCGCCGATGGTTCCGACTCCGATACGGTCGGGTCCCGGACCATTCGTTCGTCCCTTACAACGCATGCGGTTTATTCGCATCGATGCACGTCGCCCTGTGACGCCGTTAGACACTGATTTCCGAACGTGTTCGTTACGCCGCCGAGCACACGAGACTCAAACTGCAAGCGCGAACCCGAAGCCTTCATGCGCATGTACCAATTCCTGTGCGAACGCGCGGGTATCATTCGGTTCGACCGCGTCTGCAAGGACGGAATGACCAACCGACCTCCGCCCGCGCAATATCTCAGTCTACTCGAGAGACGTCTCCTTGTTGCCCTCTGCCCACCCAACTCACTCTCACACATTCTGGACCATCGCCGTGTCATATCTGGCCCACTCTATCTCTGGCTCTCAGTGCGATTTGAGAGGCGTTTAGAGCAGTGCAATACTGAAACAGGCCGCTGGAGAGTCTGCCCTGACGAACAGTCAGAGTCAACAAGAATGTCATTCAATTCTCATCGATAGCGTGGTGGAACCCCGTCTCATGGTACCGGTTTCCGAAGTCCCGACAGTCCGACGGCCTTATATATTGACCCGGCACTCGTATTGAATGCGAACGACGTGGCGCACGCCGCCACGTTCCCTCCGGCCGGTTCCCGGCGCGGAGGTAGGAACTCACATCCACAACGCGGATCGGACGCGACTCCAAGACGTTGCCCTTAAGTAATCAGGGTGCGTCTGGTTGAGTACGCAACGGCGCTCCCCGGTTGCGATTTCCGGTGGGCGACCGATCCGATGCCCTTAAGTGTATAAGGGCACTCGGATGTGATGTGTTCGACCTCACCGACGACCGGGGATCGGTCATCGGCCTCGAGGTCGACTCGGACTGATGGTCCGAAGGGGTTAAG